>CAIVMQ010000105.1 GCA_903907075.1 uncultured Bacteroidia bacterium | reverse complement strand
TAAATTGATTTAAATTTTTTGTGGATTACGAAATTCTGACAAGTCATAAATTGCATTATCGGGAATTATAGATGGGATTTCTCCCTCTAATCTTGCAACTCCAAAGAAATTATAATCATCAAATTGATCGTATAAACAAAATTGAATTAACAGATTATCGGGTGATAGTTTAACCCCATAATCATTCCATGATTTGAAAATTGGGAATTCTTCATAGTCTAACCATAGATAAGTCTCAATATGCTTATGGAAATTCAATTTGGGAAAGCTTATATTAAAAACTAATTGACATTTTAAGTTATCTTCAAGAAAGAGATCAGCTGGAGTAATAAGTGTCTCGCGAAAGGAAGGATCATTGTCATCAAGATAACTTACTATGATTTTTCCACTCATCATTAACTGTTTCATCTGGTATATTTTAGAATTAAATTTTTAATTAATAGTTTAAGATTCCAGGTATTCGATTAAAGCATCAGCCTCTGCTACTGGTTTATGCAACACAAAATAACCATCTTGATCAGGCATAAATAAATCGTAGAAATAAGTGAAGGGCACACCATTCAGTTTAAGATCGGCTACTCTGTCCAAAACACTTCCTAATTTTAAATTGAAATCTCTGACCCATTTAACCGCAATTGGACCATCACACCCAGTGGCTAATTGATAAAGCGCAGCTAATTGCTCGGTGTAGACTAGATACCCATTGGTCTGTTCTAGTATTTTCTGAACCTCTAGTGGAAGAACAGCTCCTTGAGTTCTCGGATTTGGCGTATTAATGGAAAATCCCTTCAAGTACTCATCCAGGTAAAATTGCATGATCAGAAAGCATAACGACTCGTGGGTGTAATGATCCAAGTTTTCGATGCTAGACTTTAAACTAACCTTCGATTTATAAAGGGGAGTTGAATCTTGGAGGATTAAAATAAATTTAGGACCCTGAGCAGTATCGTAATACAAAAAGTAAAAATGGTTGGTTTTCGAATCCCAATCATCGGAGTATTTGTCTGCCATTCGGGCTAACTCAACTAATTCAGGATTATCAGCACGTTCAAGGTAGACTTCGTGTAGAGTTTTCTTCATGGCTTAAAATTATTGTACGCGTTTATAGAGATTTAGTTTGTCGAGATTGGGCCATTCAAACTTAGTTAACTTTTGCAAGTTGTACCTATAGTTGAATCGACCAATTTCGGGTGGATAATTCTCGATAGGAAAATTATCAAGGTCGATAGTTTCCTGATCCTTATCTAAATAGGCATCCCAGATAAAAAACCATCGAGCCCGAAGTTTAATTGAAAGGGGAAGCATAAAATTATGTTGCAAGCGTCCACCGCCACACAGACTATAGCCATCACGCTGCCAAACAAGGGCATGAATATTTAAATGATGTCTGACAAAAAGTTCATGGATTAGGTTTACATTCTCGTAAAAGAAATAGAGCACATTGGTCTCATAGCTATAGCCAAGTTCACGCAGATGCACGTTCACTTTCAATAGGTATGCTTTGCCCGTCATCACCGATGGATCCAGATCGATATAATCGGGATTTAGATACAGCTGGTATTCACGTGGCTCAGGTTTTATCTCACAACGATCAAGTACCTCAATCAGGCCATCCGGCTGATCATAAAGGACCTTGTTTTGCCAGAAGTCCACATCATGCCAGGGATAGTAGTCGGAAAAGACAAATAGGTTTGGCTGCAGAAATCGCGATTCTGGATCGTAATCTGCCACAGACTTAACAAAATGATCATTGGCATACAGCAGCGGTCGGAAGTCGGTCCCTGCAGAAGGGTAGTACAAGATGCGTGGATAGGGATTATCTGCTAGAAAATCCCACCACAGGAAATTCTCAGATTTGAAGCATCTCTCAAGGATCTCACCGCCACCGATTTGGGAGGCGATTTCACGAACAACAATTTTTAGTGTCATAGGATATGATTTAAATTGACTGCAAGTATAGTATGCATTTTGGCAAAGTCTTTGCCAAAATGTAGATTATCATTGTGCAATTAAAATTTGCAATTATGTATCTATCCAAATCTGATTTTCAGCTTGCCAGTGGTTGTGCGAAGAAACTGGTTTATAAAAAGAAGCGCTATGCCACAAGTAACGACACCAATGAGTATATGGAGATGTTGGCTCAAGGTGGTTATGTGGTGGGCAAGATGGCTACCCTGCTATATCCGGAAGGTATCGAAGTCACAGGAACTACTCAAGAGGCTTTGGAGACTACCAAAAGACTTCTTGAGGCCAATGATTCTATCGTCCTCTTTGAGCCTGCAATCGAAAACAACAATCGATTAGCTCGTATCGACATCTTAGTAAAAAATGGCAATCTGCTGGATCTGATCGAAGTCAAGTCGGCCTCCTTTGATTCGGCTGAGAAAAACAACAACCTGAAGAAATACATTCAGGATGTTGCCTACCAATACACCATCTTAAAGGATTGCTATCCTGAATATTCAATTACCTGCAAATTGCTTTTGCCCGACAAGTCAATGCGGACTGCTATTGATGGTTATGCGGGATGGTTTAAGGTTATTGAGTCCGAACCGTCGGAACTGGCTATCCACGATGCACCTGAGGAGATTATTACCCAAGAGCGAAGTCGGTTTAAAAAGCCGGAGGTTGAGTTTATCCATGCCCATTCAGAGCAGGTCCAGGATTATCTCGATCAGATTAAACAACATGGAATTCTCAACTACAAGGATGTTACCGCTGTGGTGTTGAAGCTGGAGGAGGCTATTCGGGAAAAATCGACTCAGTTTCTGCGAATTCTAAGTAATCAGTTAGAGACGGAACAGGAAGACTACCAGATTAGCAAGGCCTGCAAGGCGTGTGAATACCATATTGCCGGTGATCTAAAATGTGGATTTTTTGAGTGCTGGAATGACGCTACCGAATTTCCCTCGATCTTCGACTTATACTATGGTGGCGAGGTGAGGGGAGCGGTGGAAACATCGCATTGGAATGAGTTGATTCAGCAGAAAAAGTATGCGTTTGAAGATCTCGATCCTACTTTATTTAAAACTGTAAAAGGGGAGGTGGGTGCCCGAGCCATGCGTTGGATCACGCAGTATGAAAATACGTTAGCTAATAAGGAGTGGTTCTCCTCACAGTTAGCTGGAGCCTTACAGGATCTGGTTTATCCGCTGCATTTTATCGATTTTGAAACCTTCACTGGCGCGATACCCTTTCACAAAGGGATGCGTCCCTATGAGCTGATTGCCTTTCAATGGAGTTGTCATACGGTGCGCTATCCGGGTGCTGAGCCGGAGCATAGCGAATATATCGATACGGAGGCAGACTTTCCAAATTTCAGGTTTGCCGAATCGCTGATGCATCAGATTGGCTCCACAGGAACGCCGTTGATGTGGGCTACTCATGAGAATTCTGTGTTACGAACGATTCGCAATCAGCAGGAGATCTTTGATCACGATAATCTGCAGCTTACCCAATGGCTAAACGAGATTGTTCGGGAGAAGGATGCAAAAACTGGAGGTCGGTTTGTGAATATGAACAAGCTTACATTGGATTATTATTTCCATCCCGATATGAAAGGTAAGACCTCGATCAAGAAGGTGTTGCCGGCCATTTGGAATAACTTCAGAACGCTTCATGAGATTCCGTGGTTTGCCAAATATTCATCCACCGACCTCAATAATTTGGTTATTGATCCCTACGACAAGCTCTCAGAGCTAGTGGCTGAGGATGATCAGGAAGAGGTAATCACGTATGGTGTCGATCCCGTTAAGGGTGGCACTGCAGCTATGCGTGCGTATCAGCGCATCCGGTTTGACAGCTCACTAAGTACGGCACAAAAGGAAGAATTAAAAAAACGATTATTGGAATATTGCAAGCTCGACACGATGGCGATGGTGATCATCTGGGAGCACTGGAAAAATTTAACTAAAACAAAGTAAGCTATGAACAAGAAATTAAATTCGTTGGCGTGGAGTTTTGCCATTGTGTTATTGTATTTCTATGCCACCTATGGCATCACCCGTCTAATCTGGAACACGAAAGATTGGGGCTTATTAGAGGATCGTGCTAAGTTTTTGGGGTATATGCTAATCGTGTTTAGCACGGTCTATATAATCGCTATTTACCACATCGTAGGTCCATATCGTGTCGATTGGTGGTACCAGGTGTTTATCGTGTTTCATGTGATCTATTTGGTATTGGGTAGTTTGGTGAATTTGTTTGCGAAGAGGAGGGGGTAGGAGAAGGAGATTTTATTTAATAACTCGTTTATAGGCCTGATATAATCAGTCCTATAAATCTAAAATGGGATATTAAGCCAAAGTTGCACAAATTATTCATAAACAGATAAAGTATATTTTTTTATTTAATGTCGGCACAAAAAAAAAGTAACCCGGTTTGGATTACTTTTTTTTTAAAAACGTTTTTAATCTAATAGTTCAGAAGGACAATCTATAATTTTACTGCCAGAAGATCTTTCCCTAGTTGGTGCAAGGCTACTTCAATTTGCTTTTTATTTTTGGATCCCGGCTTCTTTTCATTGCATACATAACTTGCCAGCAAACTTCGATTAATTTTAACCCGTTCGGCAAATCTGGTAATGTTTATTGCAGGAAATTGACTGAATACACGCGCTACCTCGTTTTCTTGCTTTTCTATTTCGTCTTTGTTGTAGGTGTAAAAACCTTCAATACTTAAATCCTCGTCCAATTCAGGCCAATGGATAGAATCACCCCAATTACTTAGCTCATATCGTTCACGTTGTTCAGTTGTTGCGTTCCATAAACTATCGAACCAGCGCAGTGGATGGCTTTTTTGTGTCCCATCATTTGTAAGGATGTAGATGTTTTCGTCATCAAACCAAACTTTTTCTATTTTCAAATTACTCTGCTTTTCCATGAAATGCCTCCCATGCTTTAATAAGGATTGTTTCGTTTTCTTCAATAACAGCTTCTGCCAATTTTAAATCAGAGGACTTTAATCCTTTGTTTGACAACAATTTCACCTTTGGCGATACCTGAAATTTGGCTCTTCCATCTGCATTCTGAACGTGTATATGTATGGGCAAATGCTCATTGGCAAAAAAGAAAAAGCGCATTCCAAATATTCTGAAAACTTCCGGCATAGTGTTTTCAATTATTTGTTTCAATACAAATATAGTAACAAATTTGTTACCTATCGTAAGATTAGGTTGAAAAATTTGAATGTAGCGATCATGATGCCAACAGTCTGGCTGGTTTCATCCAAATAGGTTTCGATGGAACAGGCATCAATCGTCAACATTTCGTACCCCTCGCTGTAGTAGAACAGCTTGTTATACCGCTTATACCCATCTGTGTAGGGAGTCCTCAGGTGGATGTGATAAAACTCTTTTAAACTCGCAGAAACGACTCCTCGTTTTACGATTTTGGTCTCGTTGTAAACCGCATTAAATTGTACCTCCATAGCCTGGTAGGAGTATACTCAATCTGCTACCTGGCGGTTAATTTGGTGGAGGTGGGGAAAGATTTGACCGATACGATCAATGAATTTCCTTTTCCAGCGACAATTTTTGCATCACATCCGGATTGTAGATTTTGTCTTTTGAATACCACCCTTCCGGAATCACTAAGGAGTAGTTGTATCTGGTACTCACAAATTTTGTTTGCCCCAACAGATTCATTTGTAGCTTGAATTCAGAGATTCAGAATCGAAGATTTGCAACAAATAAATTATTGAATTGTAAAATAGATTTTTACCCAGAGAAATAAAACACTCTACCAAATCTTCTTCAATCATTTTTTACGCATTTCTTTCTGAGAATCACGAAAGAGAACTCCATTAGGCCAAAGCACAACTGAACTACCATTTTTATCGTTCAAGCTTTTTTGGGTGTGTTGCTGAAAGGCTTAAATAGCACAACCTTGCGGAGGCATTCCACTGAGCAATTTTTCTAGCTCTTGTTGGGTTATTCTATAAATAAGTTTGCACGCTGTGTAATTAGTTCTTTGTAATGAAGTTTATTCAGCTCATTTAAAAAAGACTCCTCAATGAGCTGAATGGCTTTTGGCAACCAGGAATCCAGCATTTTGTATGTGGAGTTGATTTGTTTGTTATTCAATTCCAACAGTTCCCCAAACCGATCGAAATAGCCTTTATTGAAATTTTTCTTTTTACCTCCTAATAAAAGTGCCGTATCATCTTTGTCACTTGGCAAGATAATTTTTACATTTAACAAATCATACGCTGGCGATAGCACCCAACCCATTTCTGAGAGCCACATAGAGAAGTTTTTTAGGTGCATATCGTTATTTCCTATTATAAAGTTAAATAAGGCGAGTTCGAAAAAGCGCAGCTTATCCATGAGGGTATTTACGGATAATTCTCCTATGGTTTTACCCAGATTTTCCATTGTTCCTAAATACTTGTCTTCTAATTCGAGGATTTGCAAAAAGTCAATCATATGTATTTTGGCATTGTCTTTTTTTCGGTCGATACGTTTGGTAATGTAACACAATTCACCTGAGGCCAAGCGAATCATGTTGGAAGGGACGACCTCTATTTTAAAGAGTGCTGCTAATTTCATGGATAAATGCTCATTTTCTGGCATCTGTTCGTAATGTATATTTTGTGGTTTTAAAATATATAATCCTTCCAATGTATCCATGATGGTTAAACGTCCATAATGTCCTTCTTCCAACGTGTTTTTTATCCAACCAAGAGATAATTTTGGTTGAACGCCCGGAACTGTAACCGACAATTCTACAGCTTTCTTCGCGAGTTTTTCCATCTCATCTAATCGATAAGGCAAAGCCGGCGCAGACTTAGTTCCATAGAAAGCTTTGATGCATTTAGTATGG
>CAIVMQ010000104.1 GCA_903907075.1 uncultured Bacteroidia bacterium | reverse complement strand
TATTTGCAGTTTGCTAAAGAGGTTATTAAATCAAGTAGTACCAGTTGGGAGTCATGGATAACAACTGCAACTGAGTTTTTAAAGCCATTATCACCTCGAATTTCTATCGGATCAGATCCGCACAACGATTTTTCAATTGGAATCGAGGTAAAGAATCTAATCGGTAATGAGCATGTAATTCTGAGTCTTCCTGAAAAAGTTGCACAGGAGCAAGGGATCAAGATTATAATTTGCATGGATGAATTTCAAAATCTTGTCAAGTTAAAGGGATATAGTGCCCTCGAAAAAAATATGCATCATAGTTGGCAAAACCAACAAAAAATATGCTTCTGCATTTGTGCCAGCAAAAGCTATATGATGCAAGAAATATTCCAATCACTTACAAGTCCTCTATTCTTAGAGGGTGAATTAATAAGACTTCAAAAAATAGAGGAAGAAGATTGGGTCCAATATATCATCGATTCCTTTAAAAGAACAGGAAAATTCATCTCTAAAATACTCGCCTCTAAGATAGTACAAAAGGTAAAAAACCACTCATGGTATGTTCAGCAATTTTCACATATTATATGGATCTTAACTTCAAATAATGTATCCGATATTATATATAATGAAGCATTTAATGAATTAATAATAACAAATTTACCAATCTTTAAACGTGAGTGCGAGGCCCTGACCGCGAGCCAAATTAATTTGTTGATTGCAATTGCAAATAATGAGAAGAGTCTTACAGCTGGTGCAGTAATGATTAAATATGAATTGGGGACTCCGCAGAATGTATCAAAGAATAAAGCGTTACTTCAAAAGCGCGATCTGATAGAAAAAAATCGTGACGTATATGTGCTGTTGGATCCAGTATTTGAGCAATGGTTCATCCGCGAATATCTTCACGACTAAAGCAATATGCACACTAAAAAGGATAAACTAGTGAAGGATTTAAGCGTAAAACCTAGTTGAAATTCCGCTGCAAAATTCCATGGGATATCTTACCAAATATAGGTTAAGCCGAAGAAATTAGAACCCCAAAACCTTAAAATAAGGATAGAATACTTAACCTGTAAATCCGATTGCCCCGGCAATAGCATTAATACAACGTAAAAGTTCAAATAGAAGTAGATCACTTTTTTCTGTTGGACCAGCCAAGGTATTCTCGCGCCATTCCTTAAGCAGATTTATCTGATGCTTATGTAATGGTTCCATCGCCTCTGCACGCAAGAGTGTCGAATAATAATGATTTAGCCTTCGTTTTGAAAGGGGGATATTTAAAATAAAATCAATCATTTGCTTGGTACGAGTTAACTCACTAAGCATAAGCTCTACAATCTCTTTGCTTTCGGGTACATCGGCCGCAAGAGCAGCATATTGCCTGAAGATAATCTCATCTGAAGAAGCGAGACTTGAATCGATATTTGTTAAAACATACCGGATAAAAGGATCTGACTTAACTGAATTTCTAAACCTTTCAAACTGACTTGGATTTTGCTGCTGCATCGCTTCAAGTGTCGTGCCTACTCCATACCAACTCGTAATATTAAACCGGCATTGGCTCCAGCTAAATACCCATGGGATAGCTCTTAGATCGTTCAGTGACCTAGCCCCTGAACGGCGAGAAGGTCGACTTCCAATTTTACTTTGCTCAATAGCATCAATAGGAGTTGCTTTCTCATAAAACTGGATAAACCCAGGTTTTTCAATGAGCTCCTTATAAACCGTCATACTTTTTGAGACCATAAAGCCAAACTCGGAAGCAAGCTCATATTCCTTTATTGGATTACGACGTTGTAGCATCGTAGCCGATAATGTTCCTGCGGTGAGTAATTCCAGATTATAGACCGCATTATTTTTATTAGCGTATTTACGTTCAATGGTCTCACCTTGTTCGGTAAGACGAATATCGCCATTGATCGTTCCCGGAGGCAATGCACGTAAAAACCAATGCGTAGGTCCTGCACCCCGACTGATTGAGCCTCCCTTTCCATGGAAAAAACGAATCCTAACGTTATGCTTAATGCCTATTTCAGCAAGCTTTGATTGCGCTTCATACAAATACCATTGACTAGCAAGAATCCCTCCATCTTTATTGCTGTCACTGTACCCAATCATCACCTGTTGAACAGGTGTGTTGAGTGAATTCATTTGCTGCTGTAAAACCAGACTGTTTTTTGTAACTGGATGGGATAAAAACTGATCCAGAATCTGAGGGGAGCGAATTAGATCTTCGATGGTCTCAAAAAGTGGCACCACAGGTAATCTCGACGCCATCCCATCTGGAGTATTAACCATTAAGCCCACCTCTCTTTCCAATAAATAGACAACCAGCAAATCGGATACGGTGCGTGTCATACTCACAATTAATGAGCCCAAACCCTCCTCTCCGTATTTACCTACATGGTCACTTATAACCCGATACGTATCGACCAAAAGTCGGGCCTCATTTCCGATTGCGATGATAGGATGGGTAAAGGGGCGCGATGAATTTAATTCCGTGTTGATAAACGAAATTCGTTCACCCTCATCCCAATCCAAAAAACCATCTCCATCCAATTGAGCGGACTGCATCAATTGAGAAATGACCTGCTCGTGATAGCGACTGTTTTGTCGGATATCCAGTTTTGCGAGATGAAAGCCAAACGTTTTTACGATACGAATTATCTCGTTTACATCAGTAAATGCGATTTCATCTGCACCGAATGCCTTTAATCCATTTTGTAAAATTGCTAGGTCCTTGATCAGATCAGATGGGTATTTATAGCTTATACGCTCCTCTCGCATCTCATTCTTATCAAGATGATAAACCGGAAGCTTTGCTAATAAATAAGAAACATATTGTTTAAAAGCCTCATTCGGATAATCAATTTTAAATCGACCCGAGAAGTCTCTAATCTCAATAAATAAACGAGTTAAATTTTGCTGAAAATTACGATCCAATTGTTTCTCACCACAATAAAAACTGAGATTCTTTTGCAGAGCTAGCAGCTCTATTTTAATGACCTCAAATGCTTTAATCCTTAACCTGAGTAATGTTTTTTGCGTCACAGAAGCAGTCACAAGAGGATGACCATCCCGGTCACCACCTACCCAATTGCCAAATGTTATTTTTGGATATTGTGAGATATCACGAATCAGTGACATATCGAATCCGGCCTCGTTCCAAGCTTGGGACAAACGCCTATCGTGAAGCGAGATAACCTCTGGAAAGACTTGTGTTAAATAGTGAATAATATTGTCAAGTTCGGAATCAATATCGGGCTTTTCAGTATAAACATCCGATATTCGCCAGATACGGTGAAGAGCAATTTTAATGCTTTTCCGATTTTCATTCTGCTCATAGGTGCTATACATCTTATTCTCCCGCTTCACAACTAAAAGATATAAGTTGCGCAAATGCTCCAGCATAATGGTGGGTTTTGCTTCAGTAGGATGCGCCGTTAATACAGGCTCAACAGAGATCTCGGAAAGATTTTCTGCAATCTCTTGACCACTAAAACCCCTCTCCTTTAAAAGCTTCAAATTAAAGCACCACAACCCATCAATACCAGAAAGCGAATCTTGATCCTCTTTCTTCCTTCGATTTTGAACCGCTCCATTCACCTCCACTATATTGAGTAGCTGAAAGCACGTGGAGTATAATTGCAAATGTTTACCCGAAAAGGCTTTTTTGTCAAAACTTAAGATTGGGGTGATCCATGGAATATCCAGCGCCAATTCAATCTCACCAGATTCTATCATCACCTCCTTCAAACAATTCAAAAGAAATTCAAGATCATCATACGATTTTCCTAATTTATTCTTAACCTGATCAAGTGTATTCATTATATAATATTGAGCTGTGCAAATGTAACACGTTAAAACTAAATTTGTTTTATCCTCAGCAGAATTACTATACAATTCACTATTTTTTATACTATCATTCATAGAGCATAATGTATAAAATAGTTTAGGTCTACTTAAGGTAAGTTTTTCAGAATAGTTAACTTTGCTTCAACGAACGGATAACAATTTCATCTTGAACTCTTCAAAATCGACTATAATTAATCCTGCATGTATAGATTTCTCCTAATCATTTTCCTATTAACTAATGGTCTTATAGGATATAGCAACCCTGAAGATTCCTTATTTAGTCCCTGGAAGCTTTCGTATGGCCTAGCAGATAAGAATTCACCAGCAAATCCCGAAGAATTAAAAACCAAATACTGGCGCCAAATTCCCGCTGTCGTTCCCGGGAATGTTGAACTTGATTTATTGAGTGCCGGTATAATTAAAAATCCGGAGATTGGAAATAACATCTACCATCTGCGTAAATATGAAGCTTACCAATGGTGGTACACCACAACATTTAAGACACCGAATAAAAATGGTGACGAGCGCATTGAGCTTGTATTGGAAGGGATCGACTGCTTTGGAACACTATGGATTAACAACCACCTTGTTGGCAAAACTGCTAATATGCTTATCGCCCACCGGTTCGATATAACAGACTTTTTAAAGGTCGGCACCATCAACACCTTATCGATTCGCATCGATCCTGCAGTGGCCGAAGGACTGAAGTATACGAACGGCGTTATTGGAACACGCATGGACATGGGTGGCGAGGCTGTTCATGTGCGCAAGGCTCCACACATGTATGGCTGGGATATTATGCCACGCCTGATAAGTGCGGGCCTGTGGAGAGAGGTTAGATTAGAAATCATAAAGCCTACCCGTCTGAAGCAAGTCTATTGGATGACAAACTCAATAGATTTGGCAAAGAAGGAGGCCCAATTAATCCTCGATTGGGATTTTATATCCGGATACCCCACCATCGATGGACTAACTATGGAAGTGTCGCTGAAGAGGGATTCCAAAGTATGCTATACCAATTCATACCCCCTTTATACGAATAGCTCACGTCAGCGGATAGTTGTAGAGAATGTAGATTTCTGGTGGCCTAAAGGCTCCGGAGATCCAGCACTCTATGACGCCACAGTACGAATTATGGATAATCAAAACCATATCCTGGATGAAAAGAGGACAAGAATTGGTATCCGAACTGCCGAGTTAGTCCATTCAGAGATCACTACAAAAGAGAATCCCGGAGAGTTTGTCTTTAAAATAAATGGGGAGAAGATATATGTTCGAGGAACCAATTGGGTTCCACTCGATGCTCTTCACAGCCGCGACAAGGATCATTTAAAAGATGCCATTGCAATGATTACTGATTTAAACTGCAATATGATCCGCTGCTGGGGAGGGAATGTTTATGAGGATCATGATTTTTTCGAGTTATGCGATCAGAACGGCATTATGGTGTGGCAGGATTTTGCCATGGGGTGCACCACCTATCCACAGGATAATGATTTTGCCGACATGATTACAAAGGAGGCTATCAGCGTTGTCCTAAAACTTAGACAACACCCATCATTAGTAGTATGGTCAGGGAATAATGAGAATGATTCTTCGCTGGAATGGACCTTTCGAAAGCATCCAGATCCTGCACTCGACAGGATTAGCCGAGAGATCTTACCCCGAATAATCTGGGAATTCGATCCTTTAAGGTCCTATCTGCCCAGTTCTCCCTATTCGAGTGATGAATATTACAAACTGGGAGGGAAAGGGTCTTTACTCCCAGAAGTGCACTTATGGGGCCCTCGAGGCTATTATAAAGATCCATTTTACACCCATTCAAATGCCCATTTTGTGAGTGAGATCGGATACCATGGTTGTCCCAATCGAAGCAGTCTTGAAAAAATGTTCGATCCTGACTTTGTTTATCCATGGACCAAGGTGGGGGAATGGAATGATCAATGGCAAACAAAAGCGGTGCGGGCCCATCCGGATTCAAAATTCACCATTACTCGCAATGAGCTAATGGTTAAGCAAGTAAAAGCACTATTCGGAGAATCGCCCAAAGAGCTTGATCAATTCATATTCGCCTCACAAGTGGTTCAAGCCGAAGCGATGAAATTCTTTATCGAACTATGGAGAATGGATAAGTTCCGTAAAACAGGGATTATCTGGTGGAACCTGCGCGATGGATGGCCAATAATCTCGGATGCAGTTGTAGATTTTTACAACAGCAAGAAACTTGCCTATTACTATATCAAGCAAGTACAACCTGATGGTTGCGTCATGATCGGTGATGCGGTGGAAGATAAACATCCTATTATTGCTGTTAACGATTCGAGAAGCGACAAATCGGGGAATGTGGTTATCAGAGATGCCGATAGTGGCGCGATCCTGTTTGAAGGTCCTTTTGTTATCCCGGCAAATGGGAAGGTTGACATTGGTACAATTCCAGATTCACCCTTTCAAGCAATGTGGCTTATCGACTATACAATCGCTAAAGAGCATCACTTCAATCACTATTTAAATGGGAAGGCGCCTTTCAAGCTTTCAGACTATCAACGTTGGTATACAAAACTACCTATTGAATCATCAAAAAATCACTAAATAATTTAATACTTATGCAACAACAAACTTCTGATTACAAATATGAACTTGGCTTTTCGGTCCGCGATTATGAGTGCGACCTGCAAGGGATTGTAAACAATTCAGTCTACCTCAACTATTTTGAACACGCCAGGCACGCCTTTTTGATTGGTGAAAATATCGATTTTGCAAAGCTCCATACGGAAGGAATTGACCTGGTAGTCTCGCGCATTGAGGTCGACTACAAACTATCCCTTACGAGCGCAGACGAATTCGTTGTCAGGCTAAATATCCATAAGGAGGGTTTGCTAAAACTTATTTTTGAACAGGATATTTTCAAATTGCCCGAAAACAGGCTGGTGGCTCATGCTAAAGTAATTGGCGTTGGATTAAAAAATGGACGACCTGTACGATTAGACGATATTCCAGGTCTCAAAGAGCTGGGGTAGTCGTTATGATAGCCTACTGACTCAAGTAACTAAGTAAGGTGAAAAAAAAACACAATAGACACAATAGGGCACATAGATTTTTTTAGTGTGCCTTTCTAATGTGTTCGATGTGCCTATGTGGTGAAAAAGAGAAACACAATAGGCACAATAGGACACATAGGTTTTTTTCTAGTGTGTTTTTCTAATGTGTTCTATGTGCCTATGTGGTGAAAAAAGAGAAACACAATAGACACAATAGGACACATAGGTTTCTAGTGTGCTTTCTAATGTGTTCGATGTGCCTATGTGGTGAAAAAGAGAAACACAATAGGCACAATAGGACACATAGGTTTTTTTCTAGTGTGTTTTTCTAATGTG
>CAIVMQ010000103.1 GCA_903907075.1 uncultured Bacteroidia bacterium | reverse complement strand
CTTGTTAAGCATAAGCTAAAATTTATTTCTGACTTGTCTTCTTATTCCTTCACTATTAAATTTAAGTGATACATTAAGCTTTTAGATTTATCCAATGATTCTAAGTGTTTTAATCTTCATGAAACTCAGTTGAGATAAACTCCAGAACTTTGGGTAGGGCTGCACGCCAGTATGTCCAGTTATGCTCCCCATCACGAGTTCTGAATTCATGAGCAATATTTTCTTACGCATTGCAATGTGAATAAGGGAATTTCCCTCATACAGGAAGTCATCGTCGCCACAATCGATATACCAACGAACTTCTTTTTTTTGATCTTCTGTCATTTTGTTTACCAATGCTATCGCGTTGTGATTCTCGAAGTACGCTTTGATCTGAGCTTCATCAGTGATCTCCGGATTACTCTTCTTTACCCGAGACTTGGCCTCCTCTATTGTTAATGGCCCCACATAAGCGCTTAATGGACAAGCTGAAGAGAATAACTCAGGGTGATGTAGGGCATACATAAATGAGCCTCCACCGCCCATCGACAATCCGGCGACTGCACGATATTGTTTATTTGTTCTAATCCGGTAGTTCTTTTCAATGGTTGGGATAAACTCTTGGAAGAAAAAGTCCTCGTAATTCCAGTTTCCTGCAATGCTGTTAAAATAGCCCATCTAACCGGTATCGGCATCGGGCATCACGATAATCATCGACGTGGCTGTTCCATCTTCAATTGCCTTGTCGGCAATGTGTTGAATCTCTCCGAATTGAATCCACCCATTCTGATTATCTGTTGCTCCATGCAACAAGTACAGGACGGGATAGCTTCTCTGTGATGTTTCATATCCAGCAGGCAGATAGATCGCATATTTGCGATCGCTTTTGAGAATTTTACTTGGTATTGAAAGGTTATCGAAGACCTTGCTTGACTGAGCCAATCCGGTTAAAAAAGAACAAATAAAGAGTGAGGTTAACCAAAATAATTTTTTCATGGCATAGTTATTTAGAAAATTAGTTATCAGTGTAATTGCAAGATTTCAATTAAAGGTTGACTTACTAAAACTAACTGTTTTGCCTGATTTCGTACAAGGACAAACGTATTTTTTTTAGAAATCTTGTTGTATTTTTGAATATAAAATTTAAGGTCCTGAATATTTTTTATTTTGAATCCGTTTATCTCCTGAATCAGATCGCCGGTTCTAAACCCAAGTTTTGCTGCCCGTGAGTTTTGCGGAATTTGACCTAATGAAACTCCGCCAGAATTAAGACTGACTCCAAAGGCCGACATTTCGTCTCCTGTGGGTTCATTTAAATTCATATCCATCCAGGTGAATATTAATTTTGAGGCTTGTGATTTGTTTAAACTAATTTTGATTTCAGGTATTACTGGTGTCTTGGCAAAAGCTTTTAATTTGATTTTCCTCACTCCAAAGTGATCCATAGGGAAATTATTGAAGCCTATTTTTCCTGCAGGAGAGTCTTTTGAAATTCGGAAATCACCATTTTGAGCATCTAAAAATAGGGGATTGCCGTTACGAGAATTTAAGTCACATCCATTTTGGGCAAAAAGGGTCATAGTCTCCTTGTCCGTGACGTAGAAATTATAATCCAATTCCTTGCCCCATTTACCATGGTCTGTAATTGTGGCATTCATTAAGGCTGGTTGATAGGGTAGAAATACGATGTTATTCTTAAATATATCTCCACTAGTATTAAACCATACATGCGGATGTAACCCATTATTGATGATTACATTGTTTATTGCAGTACGGTTATATCCTTCACGCATTTTTAGTCCCCCGTTAAGTAGCAGGTTATTGGTTAGTTGATAGTGTGATGATCCGTCATCGAGGTCAATATCCCATCCATGATCACATCTCCATCGGTTGTTCCGTATAATATTTGGGTCAAGCATATCCAGAAATGGTAAGCCCGGATCTTTTAAAACGGCTGCTACGGTTTCCTTTGCATCGGGTGTCCAATACCTATCGCGACCCCATGAGTTAAAACTTCCATGATCGCCTGTTTCTAATACGGTATTAAAGACATCGCAATTCTCGATGATATGTCCGCCAAAGGTTCCTTCATTGATATTGATTCCCGCACGCGGCACATCGTAAATAGAACAGTGGTTTACCCTGATCTTATGCGACATAGAGATGTGGATTGGTGCAGTCTGCTTTTCATCCCTTCCGGTAAGGGTAATCAGGCAATCTTCGACAAGACAATCTTCAGGGAAGTTATTTCCTATGGGGCCGGGGGTACGATCAATTTTTTGGTAATCCTGGGGACCGTACGTAAATATTGGATCTCGTACCGTTGCGGGATCTCCTACAAACGCAATTCCATTTGCTCCACTTCCGTGGATATAGCAACCCCTGATGGTAATTCTGCGGTTGTAATTATTTATAAAAATTGTATTGCCTCCAACCTGATCGAATTCGCAATCCGAAATTGAACAATCCTCAGCACCGGAATATATAATTGCTCCTCCGCGATATACGGTCCAGTCAGAACGCAAGAGTGGTTCTTTATTGTCCATAAATGTTCGGGCTGTGTGTCTGAATACAAAGCCGTTTAGATTAACGGATTTTACCGGGTTTGACTCAGAACCTTTAAACTCTATGAGTTCTCTGAGCCGCACGATCTCAACTGAAGCAGTTTTTAAATCTATTGAAGGTTCCGGAATAAAATAGAGCATCCTATCTTTGGAATTAAAAAACCATTCACCCGGAGCATCCAGCTCCTCAAAGATATTTTCAACCATCCGGTAAACAGGGTGCATTTTTGAAGGACGGTTATTTTGCCACCCGCCCTGGTAGTCGAGAGTCCCATCCCCATTTTTACCCTTTATGATCCAATGCATATCGCCCCATAAAGCAGAATGCATGGCATGAATATACCCTCCGGTTGGGTTTTCCCATTTGGCTATTCGTTGATTTGTCAGCGGATCATTCGTACTATCGGGAGTTGCATTGTGATTTAATTCCCACGTGTCAAAGACGTTTTTACCGCGAATAGCATTCGGAAAACGGGCCATCCGTTGACGGATGCCATTGATGTAAAGTTGATCGATGATGGTGTTTTCGGGCACCGAGGCAACAAAAATTCCTTTTTTGTAAGGTTCCCACTTGAGCCTTAATTTACTGCCACCGCTAATGATTGTTTGTCCCTCTACTTCTGCTGAATAGGTAACTATTGCGCCTGGATTTTTAGTATCAGCATCAGAAAATAGTATTGGCTGATTGAGATAGTATGTTCCACTGGTAAAAATTACGGATGATGATTGATCTCTCGGGATTTTACGTGCCAGAATTTGTGCCATTTCAAAAGTGGCAACCGGTTGCTCTTTTGTCCCCGGATTCTTATCATCCCCATTAGGTGAAACGTAAATTGTTTGACCAATCGATGAGAAACAGAAATAAAGTATGACTAAAAAAACAAGAAGGATCCGGTTCAGACTGTATTGCATTTTATATAAAGTTGGGTATAACATTAATAACCTGTAATCCTGCCTAGGGATTTTTAATGGTATATCAATAGATTATTTCTTAAATTGGATCTTAAATGTGACAACTTGCCAGTCGGGTAGTTTCGCAGGTTTGCTGATTACCAGATCAGAGGCTTCCTGTTTCCAGTTCAGTTTTTCATCACTGCCCAATAAGGTTATAGACTCAACGGCTTTGGTTGTGTATTTAGAGTTTTTACCCAACGAACTTATCTTAATATCTGCCACAGGAGCTCCAAGACAGAAGGCATATAAAACCTCCCCTTTTTGAGTAAACCGGATGTCCTGTGCACTGTATTTGACCTGCTCTTCGTTAAAGTTTCCCGATTTCACAACTTTTGCGTTCAAAGGCTTTTCACCATAAACTTTCCATGGACGGGTTCCATAAATCCCTTCGCCATTTACTGCGGTCCACTTACCAATCCCATCAAGGATCTTTAGCATATCGGGTTCAAGATCACCTTCAGGGGTTTGTACAACATTGATTAAAAGGTTTCCATTTTTACTTACAATATCGGTAAGCATCTGAATCACCTCTGTCGAGCTCTTGTATTTCTGTCCGGTCCGGTAATACCAGTCGCCAATAGAGGTGTCTGTTTGCCACGGAAATTTATTGATGGTGTCTTTTACCCCGCGTTCTAGATCTTCGACCCACATCCCCTGTGAGGGTTGCTTACAGTTATATACGGCTTCGAGTTTACCACCGTTTTTCTTGATATCCTCGTTATAAAAATGGGATACCAACTCTCTTCCGACATCACCGAAAGGAAAATTACTGTCTGAATACAGGAGATCGGGATGATAATTGTCTATCAGTTCTTTGATTGAATTTAGCCACTCCTGCTGGTTTCCGGGGTCAGTGGTAAGCCAATCCTTATCGTCGGCAGCCGCTTTTTTATGATAAAGATCTTCATTTTTGGTATCTGTTCCATCGTAGGGTACTCCGGCCATTGAGCCTATCGTATCTGATTTATGACTCATTTGAAACCAGGTATAGCTTGCTCCAAGATGCTCTGATACACCGAATCGCAAGCCTTCTTTTTTTGCTGCTTTCTGCCAGGTTCCCAGAACATCTTTCTTAGGACCCATATTTGCGGCATTCCATTTGTGTATTTTTGAATTCCACAGGAAGAAATTATCGTGATGAGTACCCATGCTCACAAAATATTTGGCTCCAGTCTTTTTATAAAGAGCCATTAGTTTCTCGGGATCCCAGCGCTCGGCCTTCCATAAGGGGATAATATCCTTGTAGCCGAATTTGGATGGATGACCATAGTGCGCCAGATGGTACTTGTAGTCAGGGCCCCCTTCCTCATACATTTGTCGTGCATACCAATCACCTTGGCGTGGCACTGCCTGAGGACCCCAGTGGGCCCAGATGCCGAATTTTGCATCACGAAACCATTCCGGATATTGATAGTGTTTAAAAGACTCGTCAGTTGGTTTGAACGTTTGGGAAAACAGCTGACTCGAAGGAACCAGTACAAGCATTAACGCCAGTAACGTGAGGGTAAAAATTTTCGGATTGTTTTTCATTTCTTAGTTGGTTAATTTAGTTTCAAACTGTTTTAGATCTCTTCGTTTTTTATAAATCGGATAAATGGTAAAATTGAATTGCATTCTCTCCCATAATTTTATTTTGTATCCTTAATTCAAATTTAGAAATATAATTGGTTACGATAGCCATTACTTCGGAATAATCTCCACCGAGTAAGCATACAGGCCAGTCGCTTCCAATCATCAACCTTTCAGGACCAAAGGTATCAAAGATAATTTCCAGATAGGTGTCAAAGGTTGATTGATTCCATTTATTTAAATCCGCTTCAGTAACCATTCCTGAAAGTTTACAATATACATTTTTAAATTTTGCAAGTTCTTCAATATCCGATTTCCAAGGTTCATGAGTTCCTTCTTTGATGGCCGGTTTGGAAATATGATCGATGACAAATGGCTGATCAGGGAATTCATCGACCAGTTCGCAGGCAATCTTAAGATGTTTGGGAAATAGCAAAAGATCGTAGGTGAGGTTATATTTTTTCAGACAGCGGATCCCATTTTTAAATTCGGCTCGAAGCATAAACTGATCATCCGATTCGTCATGCAGCACATGCCTTACCCCTACCAGTTTTGTGTGTTTTGAAAGCTCGGCTAGCTGTAACTCTATCTCTTTAGCACAAAGGTCAACCCAGCCAACAACCCCTTTTATAAATGGGTTCTTTTCTGCCAATTGAAGTAGCCATCGCGTCTCGTCTATAGATTGTCTGGCTTGCACCGCAATAGTTCCTGAAAAGCCATTTTCGGTTAAGGTTCCCTTAAGATCGTGAGGGAGGAAATCCCTTTGTAGCAATTGCATGGACTTATCAATCCATCCATATTCGATAGGATCATATTTCCAGAAATGTTGGTGACTGTCGAGTTTCATTGCTTAATCTAATTCAACGATTGCCTTTATAACGCCCATTTGAGGGTTTAGTAATTGCGGGAATAACTCCAGTAGTGCATCAAAGGGGACCCGATGTGAAATCAAGGCAGAAACGTTTAGTTTGCCATTTCGAATATTTTCGACTACCAGATCAAAATCCTCGCGTGTCGCATTTCTGCTACTCCGAAGTGTTGTTTCGCGCTTGTGAAATTCAGGATGATTAAAACTAAATGATTCCTTTTGTATTCCCACTAATGTCATTCGCCCGCCATGAGCGAGAAACTCTAATCCACCTTCAATAGCCCTTTTGTTTCCTGTGGCATCAATAACTACAGTTGCCATCTCTCCATTGGTGATTTTACTTATTTGTTCTGCAGGATTCTCTAGTGCATTGAGTGTGTAATCGACATTGAAATTAGTCTTTGCAAATTCAAGACGTTCATTATTTACGTCCATGGCAAGTACAATGGCTCCACGTAGCTTTGCTATAGCCATTATACCTAGGCCGATTGGGCCGGCACCGGTGATTAGAACATATTCGTTTTTTTTTATCTCAGATATCCGCACTGCATGGGCGCCAATAGCCATTGGTTCAACCATCGCTAATTGGTCAGTGTTTAATCCGAAACCGTCAATTAAAGAGTAGGCCGGCACCTTCATATATTCCCCCATTCCTCCATCAATATGCACACCTGCTACTTCAATGGTTGTGCAACAGTTTGGCTTGCCATTTCTGCAGGCAATACAAGTACCGCAGTTGAAATAGGGTATAATAGTTACCGGGTCTCCTGTTTTATAGTGTGTGTCGGTACTCCCTATTTCGGCTATCTCACATGCTAATTCATGTCCTAAAACCCGAGGGTAGCTGAAAAAGGGCTGAGTCCCTTCGAATGCATGCAGATCTGTTCCGCAGATTCCAATGCGTTTAATCTTTAAGATTACCATACCGGCCTCAGCGATTGGATTAGAAACCTCGCGGTGTTCAAATTTTCCCGGTTCAAGGCAGATTATTTGTTTCATTGGTCTATTTTATTAAGCTATTTAGATTGGTCAGTAGTATTCTATTTAGTCGTGCTAAAGATATGGATAGTTTTCACTGATCAACCTGCTATTCACCATCTCTTCCCAAAATTGAACTGGGATTTTTGCCATTACTGCATTTATATTCTCCTTAACCCTTTTGGGATCTGAAGTGTTCAAAGCGATGCTGATCACTCCGGGGGGTGTCATCGCGAAACTGACACAAGCCTGAGCTGGAAGTACTTCGAATTTCGTACAGATTGCAAAAAAGGTTTTGCGCCATTCAAAGATAGCTCTGTTTGCATCAGTGTCAGGGTCAATAGCGACGTAATCGAAATATGTCCCTCCGGTTAAGAATCCGGCATGAAAAACTGCGGAGTTGATAATGCCGATATTATCCTGGTGAAGTTCAGAAATAAAGTTAAGTAGCTTATCCGGATGTTTCATGATTGTCATGCTATTAGCAAACATAACCCAATCCAGATCAACTTCGGATGCCACTGCACGGATGATCTTCCAGTTTTTGGCACCCACACCGATTGCCTTAACTTTTCCGGCCTTCTTTAAATCGGCTAAAGCCCTGTATGCATCAATGATCTGGCCAAACCGCTGAGTCCAATCTACTCCATCCTCGGCGGCTGCAAGGAATTCATCGGGGTCATGAACGGATACCATATCGGGTTGATATTTGCCTCCCAAGAGTTTATTGCCTTGCTCCCAACACTCCATGATACCATCGTAGCTGATACGTTGTTCTGCATCATTTTTTAATCCAATCCAGGCACCGGGTTCAAACGTTGGCTCTTTGGTTGTTAACGGCTTTCTAAACCACCCTAGCTTATTGCTGATGATCACATTCTTCGGAGATACTTCCAGTGCTTCAAGATTCTCGCCCAAAACTTCAAGGGCTAGACCTGCACCATATTTACCTGCTGAATCAAAGAGTGCTGGTCCGTCAAGATTGTTGATGCACTCACTCACGATCAGATGTTTAGTGCTATATGGGAGCTCTGCAAAGAGGTTTCCTAAGGCGCTTGTTCCGAATATGACAGGAGGTATTTTCAACCCGGTATTCCCTAATTTTCGATATTCCATCAAATAGTTATTTTGAATGTAAAAGCATTTTTACATGGTCGGTTTGATTCGTTCTGTAAATTATCGGGTATCTCAATAGTAAGTCCCTCTTTTTGTGTGTAATTCCATTTTAGTGACTCTTTTATCCCCAGCAGATTGATTTGAGATCCTTTTTTTGGAGTAACTGATTTGAGATTTAGTTTTTTTCCGGGCCACTCAGTAGCAAGTGCAAACACGGTTTTATGGTCTTTACTTTGGGTATAGCTTATTTGCCCTTCTGTTTTGGTGGAATAGGTTCTGGTACCATATATCCCTTCGCCATTGACTTGCAACCATTTTCCGATCTCCATTAACCTGTTTTCCTGAAGTTTTGGCAAAGCTCCCTGTCCGTCCAGATTAACTATTAATAGCAAGTTTCCACCGTTGGATACGATACTCACAAACATCTTCACAAATTCACTTGTGCTGATAACATTGTCATTGGTATCCTGCCAGTTAAATCCAAACGATTGGCTTATTCCCCTGTTTGCTTCCCATGCATGATCTTTAATTTTATCTAATTTATCATCGTTTTCATGAAATTCACTGGTGAAAATATCTCCTCTTTTAAAACGGAGTGTTTTTCCCTCATCATCTAATCCATAGCGATCGTTTACAGCTACATCTTTTCTTCCTTGAGCATGGTTATAGAAATAGGCAGCAATGTTATAACTCTGTAAATTTATTGCCGTGTCATCCCATTCTCCATCGTACCAAAGAATATCGGGATCATATTTATCAATAAACTCGGTGGCCTGGGGTACTATATAATTTTCAATGAAGTTTTTTACTGCAATTTTTCCGGTTAATTTTTTTTCCAGGTCTTTAGTGTACGGCTTTGTTTTGCCTCGCCATAAGCGAATTTCCAGCGCTCCATTTTCATTAATTATCGGGTATTCCCATTCTTCAACACTGAAATAAAATCCAAATTTCATCCCCTGTCTTCTGCAATTTTCTACCAGCGGTTTTATTAAATCCTTTTGGGGCCCCATGTCACCTGCATCTCTTTGTGTAAAGGAGGAAGGCCATAAGCAAAATCCTGAATGGTGTTTGCAAAATGGGATGATATACTTCATGCCGGCCTCACTAGCCATTTTTACTAAAGATGCAGGATTATAGGCACTTGCAGTAAATAAAGGGAAGAAATCGTCCCTTTCAAATTCTTTTCCCCAATTCTTTTCATGATACTTTACAGTAGCAGAATCAGTATACATATTATCCTCATACCAATCTGGATACATGGCACCGGTGCCTTTTTTGGGAGCATAGCCAGCAACCGACCAAAGCCCCCAGTCAATAAACATCCCAAATTTGGCATCTCTTAGCCATTCAGGAGTTTTATGACTGTCAATGGATTCAGTGGTTGGCTTCCATTTTCCTTGTCGATTTACATCTGTCACATTCTTATATTGCTTAGCCGCTTTTTTCATCAAATCCTGTGAATAGTTATCTTTTAAACTTTCCAGAGAATTCGTATAATTTTTTCGTGTATAATTTTTCGGTATTCGGTTCTGCGTTGGAGCCGTTGGTATTAAAAGATTATCCTGTCCATAGCTATGAACATTCAGGATTAAAAATATGAATACGCCGATATTTTTTAAAATATTCATTATTAGTATGTTAAATGATTATTTTAATACGGTAAGGATTCCTCTCAACTTGATATCCTTACACAAGGCCCCGATCATCATTCTGGAATCTCCGGGTTCGACCACTTTTTTAAGATTTATATCAAGCATCGAGAGCATCTCAGGATTTATTGCAAATTTCACTATTTTGCTTTCACCTGACAGTAGGTATATTCGCTCGAATCCTTTTAACTCAGTGACCGGCCTGACCACCGAGGCCAGTTCATCATGCATATACAATTGTACAACCTCATCGCCTGCAACTTTTCCGGTATTGGTTATCTTACAGCTTAATATTGTTGAGTCATTTGCTGTAATATTATTCGTTGAAAAGCTCAACTCTGAATACTCAAAGGTTGTATAGCTAAGTCCGTAACCAAAAGGAAAGAGTGGCTGCCCGGTGAGGTTGTTGTAATCGTCACCACGACCTGTTGGTTTATGATTATAGACCAAGGGGAGTTGTCCTTCGAAGAGAGGGAAAGTGATTGGCAGACGACCAGCCGGATTGTAATCGCCAAATAAAATGTCTGCTACCGCGCTTCCGCCATCCTCTCCCGGATACCAGATATCGAGAATAGCTGAGACATTGTTTAGCCAGTTATTCATCGTGATGGCACTTCCACCAACAAGGATAACCACCATGGGTTTGCCTGTTGCTGCAACTTTATTGATCAACTCTTCTTGTCTACCTGGTAAGTTGAGATATGCCCGATCGCTAAATTCACCTTCATTTATTCCGACTGCTACAATTGCGATATCACTCTTTTTCGCCAGTTCTACTGCTTTGTCAATCTCTTCAGTTTGGTCATTGATCACATTGGCATTCCAAAGTAGTCGGAATACAGCGTTACCTGCTGGCTCGAAATATTCGATTCGCAGATCATAAACTTTATTTTTTTCAAAAGTGTAATCAGCAACGAGTGTTTGTCGACTGAGCTTTTTCCAGTTATCAATCACTAATTTATCATTCAGGTATAATCTGTAACCATCATTCCCGTCTACCCCAATCTTTAATTTACCCCCGGCTGAAGCTTTGAGCTTGCCCGTCCATCGGATAGAATAAAAGTCATAGGATAATTTTTCCGGATCGGGGGAGAATAGGGTCCATCCAAACTGAATCATCGGATCAATTCGAGAAAAGAGCGGCTTCCCGGCTAAAGTTACATTATCGAAATATTCACCTATTAATCCATTTTCTGTTTTCCCATTAACAGTACACGACAATGATTCTGAGGGTATTGTGATATATTCGGTATTGCTTCGGTCGCAACCCATTGCGAAATTTACCACTACCTTATTTTCAGCCTTGTTTTTGATCCCATCTAAAATACTCACTCGGTTAATTCCTGGTCCGCTATATCCACCCAATCTGGCTTCTGTTGCATCGGAACCAATCACGGCAATTGACCTGATGGCGTTGGAGATTGGAAGTAGTTGTTTTTCATTTTTCAGTAGTACGATCGATTCTTTTGCGGCCTCTTTGGTTCGTTGGCGGTGGGAGAGGTGTCCATTCCATTTTCCGGCCTCTTTCGCATCAATATATGGATCGTCAAAAAAGCCAAGTTCAAATTTATTGCGAAGTACACGGACTACAGCTTGATCTATAACCTTTGGATTGATTCGGCCATCGTAAAACGGAGGTGAGAAAAGTTTGTAATGATCATAACTCGTCTGAAAGATAACATCTAGTCCGTTTCTGATGGAGTTTGCTGTAGATTCGGGATAATCTTTAGCTGTGAAATGTAAAACGTTAGCTCCTCCTGTTGCACCAGCATCCGAAATCACAAATCCTTTAAATCCCCACTCCTTTTTTAAGATTTGGTTGAGTGTAAAATCATTGGCAGTACATGGGCTGCCGTCATAAGAGTTGTAGGAGGTCATCACCGATCGAGATCCTCCTCTTTTGAAACACGCCTCGAACGGAGGGAGGTAGATTTCGCGCATTAATCGTTCATTCCAGTGGATCGGGTAGCTGTCGCGTCCGCCATCTCCAGAATTAGCGACATAATGTTTGGGCGTAGTGATCACCCCCATCTTTTCAAATTCAGAGACAAAGGCAACCCCCATCTCGGACGAGAGAAAAGGATCCTCCCCATAGGTCTCCTCCGTTCTTCCCCAACGCACATCGCTGGCAATATTTACAACGGGAGATAATATTTGCCTGATCCCTCTGGTTTTAGATTCGGTTGCAATGGCTTTCGATACACGCTGCATCAATGCTGGATTCCATGTGGCAGCAAGTGCTATTGACTGTGGAAAGGCAGTTGCACCCTGACGGACCAACCCGTGCAACGCTTCGTCATAAGCGATAATAGGAATGCCAAGCCTACTTTTCTCAATAAAATAATGTTGCATTTTATTAATTCCTTGTGCTGTTTCAATGGCAGCAGCTCCCGGTGCATAACTGAGCATTTGTCCTGAGGCATTGGTGCTTTGCCCGGATGTACTCACTTGGAAACCAAAGATTCCGGTTTTATATTTTTCGAGATCTTCATTAAAATCTCCTGGTATCATAAAGAGTTGCCAAAATTTCTCCTCAGGAGTCATCCTGGATAAAAGATCGGAAACCCGATCTTCAATTGGCAATTTAGGATTTTTATACGGTTGCGATTTTATGGAGAGAGAACTCGCAAATAGGATAAGTAAAAGCAAATACCTCATAAATAATGTGTTATAAAATATATAAACGAAGGAGGGCTAATTAATTTACAGTTACCTATTCCTGATGCCCTTTAGTGGTATCAAAAGTGCAATTATTTTTCCATTTTGATGCTACGTGACTAGGCTAGCGAGAGCAGATTTTCTGATAAAAATAGGTTATGGAGTGACTATAAGATTAAAATAATAGGAGCGGTCAATCTTAGGGATTGATTGGGCAATGTCTATTAGCTTGTAGTTTAATACATAGGTTCCAATAGTCAGCTTCCCAATTTCAATGGTATCGTTTTTCATGATACAAGGCCACTTCATCATGCTGTTGAATTGCTTTACAATGTTTATTGTTTTGCCACTTCGAGTAACTCCAACCAATGTATTGTAATTGCAATCATCATAAACTACCAAACTAATATCATCCAAAACTGTTGGGCTGGATGGTGTTAGTTTCATGTTTACTTCCTTGGGATCTGTAATTACAGGATCGACACTAAATTCTGCTGCATGCCAGGTGCAAGCGGCAAAAAATAAAATTGTGCAAAAAACGAGTATTACAAGTGTTCTCATAATCCGTAAATTTAGTTTTATTAGAACATTGATGTTTGTATACGTTGATTTATAGTTTTAACTGCACAATATTTATACCAATTTAGGAGGAACTCATTTAGATATTTCAGGTTAAGTCAATATTCGTATAAAAAAGGCCGCTTATTAAGCGGCCTTTTTTTATTTTATCTGTGCTATTTATTAATAGAACTTAGCACGTTTGTCTACAATTTTTGCATTTTCACGCAGTGCCTCAAAGGCATACATAGTGGTGCGGTAGCTTACTGAAGTGGCTAACTTCATTTTGGCTGATGCAACATCCTGGTCTGTACCTTTTGTTACGTTGGTGGCTTTAATCACATATACCCCATTATTCCCTGCTACCGGTTTGGATACCTGATTGCTCTCTAAAGCTGTTGATGCACCTGCGATTGCTGGCTCATAGCCAACACCCGGAATTGAATTCGAATCAAAATTAATCTCTTTCGCCTCAACTAAGGAAGCCCCTGATGAAGATACAAGGAGGTTCAGGTCCGATTTCCCAGCTAATTTATCGGTAAGTATTTGAGTCTTTTTCTCTTTGCGTACCTCATATTCAATACGCGCTTTAATTGAGCTTATAGAGGCAAATCCTTTTTCTTGTTCTCCTGTAAGGGTGGCAATAATAAATTGATTTCCAAGTTCAAAAATTGGGGTCCCTTCTGCTCCTGTGATTATAGAACCTGATTTAGCTTTATAGGCGGCTCTGATTAATAAACGGGAATTTTCTAATCCGGTAATATCTTTGTCATTTTCACGGATGTTGGCAGTTCTTTTATTTAATCTTTGAGCAATAACCGACTCCTTGAATTTTTTAAGATCCTGATTTGAACTTGCAAATTTTGATGCAGTAGTATAAGTTGCCTGATAGGTCTGGCTACTTGGCTCAATAATGCGGTCAATAGTAGCCAGCTGAACATTATGAGCTGTTTTTCCTCTCGAGGTTACCTGAACAAGGTGAATTCCAAATTGTGTCTTCACAACCTGAAGTTCATTTAGTTTACCAAAGAATATTGCCTCGTCAAATGGTTTAACCATTACTCCTCGCCTTACCCATCCTAAGCCACCACCTTTAATTGCAGAGCCATTATCCTGAGATTTCGCCCGTGCAAGGTCTTCAAATTTTTGACCCTTAACAACAATTAGATTCTTGATGCTGTCAATTTCTGATGTTGCTTTTGCAAGCTCTGGAGCAGTGTTGACTTTTATTAAGATATGACGAGCCTCAACAGAATCTGGAAGTTCTTCAAATCGTTGTATTTTTGTAAGCTTCCAGCTATTCTTCTCTTTGTATGGTCCATAAATATCTCCAACTTTACCCGAGAAGGCAAAACCTCCAATCTGTGAAGAGAGCTCGCTTTCTTTATAGAATGAAGGGTCGAATGGAACATCCGAATTGATATTTACAAATGCACCTGGATCTACAACAGTAGCAAACTCTGCTTTTATGTCGTTGGACCACTTGATTAACTTATCTTCATCCATTTTAGAGGCTACAACAGGAAAAGTAACATACTCAATAGTTCTGCTCTCTTCTTGTTTGAACTTATCCTTATTCTTGTCGTAATAGGCTTTGATTTCAGATTCAGAAACCTTTAAGGTACTATCAGAAACTGAAGAATATTGTTTTGACGCAATCTGAATATTTGCTTTGTGATTAAGTCCGCTAAGATTATTCTTCGCTTCTTCCGAAGTTACATAAACCCCTTTTGAAAGTAAGTTGTTGTATTTAGAAAAAGAGCGTTCTTCGATGATTTGGTTTTCAATAAACAACCAATAGTTGTGTTCTTTCCCTCCATTATTGGTCTGTTGGTATTTTAAGAATTGGATTAGTGCACTGCGATTAATACCTCCTGTATTCGGATCGCGAAAGATATTCTGTATGATGGCATGAGGATTCTTTCCTTGAACCTGATCGAAGAGTTCACCTGAGCTTACTCCAATTCCAAGCTCTTCGTAAACATCTTTCATGGTAAGATTTCTTACCATACTCTGCCAGGTTTGTTCTTTAATCTGTTCGGTGATCTTCTGATCAAGCGATGTTTTTCCTGAGTTCATTTTGTAAATCTCTGAAAGTTCATCCACTTTAGCCTGGAATTCAGGATAGGTAACACTCTGTCCCTTAATCTCTGCGATTTCCATTTGCTTTCCGCGCATTATCGAACTTGATGATTTGAACAAGTCGCCTAAAATGAATGCTGCGAGCGCCATACCAATAAATATTGCAATTGCAATTCCGGCACGGTTCCTGATTTTCTGTAATGTTGCCATCGATATTTCGTAACTTTAGATTTATTATCAATTTTTATTTAGTGTGCGAAGATAGTAATTTTCGGCTTTTAATTAGAGCTGATCGTAGGAATTTTAAATCCTTTGGTGGAATTTGACCTCTTAAGCCCCAGAAATAGTAGTAGCATATGCCATTTTGTAATTTTGTTGATCACTTTTCCTGACGATTTTTCTTCTGGTTGATTGTTGAAAGGCTAAGAATTACCTTACATTAGGAGACTATTTCTCAATTACGTAGATATGTCCGGAGGTTTTTTTGAATGCCCATTTTTTCATCTGAGAATCAGATTCAAAACCGCCAGTTCCATTTATATCTTGGTCTCCTTGCTTAATATTGACAAATTTTTCGGAATAGATCTTATCTTCTTTAATCAGATAGATCAACTCTTCGGTACGTAGCGTGTCACCTTTAACATTTACCATTACGACGTTACCTGTAGCAAGCCATTTTTGTTCTATCTCAAAATTCTTCCCGTAGTTGGCTGATAACTCAGAGATTATCTTTTTATGATTATCAAATTGCTGCAAATGAAAGCCATCAGGAAACTCTTTGTAGGGAGATTTCTCCTGATCGAAAATTAACAACCTGGGTGTTTTTAAAAAGTATCTTACAATGCTGGAATCGGTATAATAGGTCTCGAAATTAAATGCTTCAACAGATGGTATTTTTTTCAAGGTTATAAGATCAGAAGGGATATCTGAGGCTACTTTTGAGCTGCAGGCAAATAAAAGAATAGCAATACTGAGAATCAGAACAACTTGACTTAAAAGGACCAATGGTCTTGATCTTTCTGCCGATTTGCGATTGATACTGTTTTCAGTTTTCATAGTAACTCTTTGTTTAACCACTAATTATTATTTGAGTTGTATTCTAATATTCGGTTAAGCCCAATCAAGGTTAAATCGAATTTTACAAAGATGGTGTTTTTTAATTTTTTCTCAAAAAAGAGAGAGTCACCGCCCGTTACAATGATTTTTATTGCGGGTAATTCATTTTTAAAACTGTCAATTACACCATCGATTTCAAAGATTATCCCTTGAAGAACACCCGCTTGTATAGCTTCTTGAGTATTCTTGCCATAAGAAGGCCATGTATCGGAAGGTGCTATTTCGGGTAGTTTACTAGTAAATTCATGCAGTGCTTTAAACCTCATTTTAAGTCCAGGTGAGATATTTCCCCCCAGAAAATTAGCGCAATTGTCAATCAGGTCATAGGTTATGGCTGTTCCTGCGTCGATAACCAGGAGATCAGTGCCTGGAAATAGTGTAGTTGCCCCTGCGGCAGCTGCTAGCCTGTCAAGCCCAAGAGTCGCTTTTGATTCATACTTATTGCCTATCGGGATTGGGGTATTGGAATTAAGTTCAATAAAAAAAGTACATTCTTGGCTCAACATATCTGCAAGCTCCGGATCAACATCCTTTACCGAAGAGAGGATAGCTTGGTTTATTAAAGGATAGTGCTGTTTTAAATTTTTAAATTGAGCAGCATTGAATGAACTTCCGATCACAGTATGCACAATTCCGAAGGCATCAAAAATGGCGACCTTCGTTTGCGTATTTCCTATGTCTATAATTAAATTCATTAACCTTAGGATGTTATATTCATGCTGATGTCAAATGCCGTAACTGAGTGGGTGAGTGCCCCGATGGAGATAAAATCTACCCCCGTTGCCGCCACTGCTTTAAGTCGTTCAATGGTCATATTCCCGGAGGCTTCAACTTTTGCACGACCATTGATAAGCTTAACACTTTCCGCCATGGCCTCAAGAGTCATATTGTCAAGCATGATAATGTCTGCACCTGCAGTGATAGCTTCTCTGACCTCGTTTTCATTGGTAACTTCAACCTCTAATTTAATAGTGGGGGGAATCGTTTTTTTTATCTCTTCTATTGCACGTGTTATCCCACCTGCTATTTTAATGTGATTATCTTTTATTAGAACCATATCGTAGAGTCCTATTCGGTGATTTTCACCACCCCCAGTTAATACCGCATATTTATCAAAAAGACGCAGTCCGGGAGCTGTTTTCCGGGTATCCAGGATCTTGGCCGGGTAATTGGAAATCTCCTCTACACATCGATGGGTCAAAGTCGCTATTCCACTCATGCGCTGCAGAAAGTTTAACGCCAGTCGCTCACCGGTAAGTAATGTGCGATATGACCCTGATATCTCAAGAATCAGATCACCTGTTTTTAGGTGATCGCCATCATGAACAAATGTTTTCCATTCGATATCACCGCTTAAAGTACGAAAAATATATTCTGCCACCGAAAGTCCGGAGATTATTCCCGAAGATTTTGCAACCATCGTTGCCCGGGCCATCAGCTCAACAGGGATAAGTGAATTAGTCGTTAGATCGCCGCTTCCAATGTCTTCTTGAAGAGCATAATCAATAACCGGCTTAAGGGAATCAATGTTTAAGTTCCATTTAGGATGTTCTGACCGCTTCATATTGAATCTCCTTACCTTTTTCTTGAATAATATGATGCAACTGCTGCTCTATTTCAATCGGATAATCTATTCTCTCATGACCTCCTCTGCTCTCTTTTCGCTCTATGGCAGAGACGGTAATTATCCTGCAAATATCGGTTAAGTTATTTATCTTATGGTGGTTGTAGTCTGTTGATGGTACATTGAATTGCTCTGCAATAGCATTTATGCGGGTAAGTGCAAATTCAAGACCAGCTTGATCACGAACAATTCCCACCTTGTCGCTCATTATATTTGCAAGTTCGTTCTTTATTTCAAGATATAGTTGATCGGTCTGCGGATTTAAGCTGATTAATGTCAGTGGTTCTTTCAATGGTTTATGAACACTAAAGTGACGCGCTTTTTCGACAGCTCTTTTCCCATAAACCAAACATTCGAGTAGTGAATTACTTGCCAATCTGTTGGCGCCCATAACACCTGTTGCAGCTACTTCACCGCATGCAAAGAGAGACTCAATATTTGTTTGTCCCCAGATGTCAGTTCGGATACCACCAACCATATAATGTGCGGCAGGAGCAATGGGGATTAAATCTTCGAGAAGATTAATTCCGTAAGGTTTTAAGTGTGCAAAGATTGAATTAAAACGTTGTGCAAGTGAGCTATTGTTCAGATGTTTAAGGCTTAAAAATACGTTTGCTCCCGTTTCTTGCATCTTTCTGAATATCGATGAGGCCACAATATCCCTAGGGGCTAACTCAGCCAATGGATGAATATCAGTCATAAAGCGGACCCCGTTAATATCGAGTAAATGTGCCCCTTCACCTCTCACTGCCTCACTGATCAAGTAGGCATCCTCACCGGGAATGGAGAGTGCAGTAGGATGGAACTGAATAAATTCCATGTCTGCCAGTCTGGCTCCTGCCTGCCAAGCAAGAGCAATGCCATCGCCAGTAGCGGTATATGGATTTGTAGAGCGTGAATAGAGGCGCGAGAGCCCTCCTGTGGCTAAAATGGTTGCCTTGCCCAGAAAGACAATATTTTCACCATTGGTATATTGAAGAGATTGAATCCCTTTACAAATATTATCTTCTACGATTATTTTTAGTGCAGCGCAATATTCGAAGGTGGTAATCTGAGCTTTGTTCAACACTTTTTGAAGCATAAAACTAGTCATCATCTTGCCTGTAGCATCTCCACCGGCATGAAGAATACGCCGTTTTGAATGGCCCCCTTCGAGACCAAGAATAAGATGATCATTCTGATCTTTGTCAAAATTCATCCCTTCTGCTATAAACTCTTTAACCCGCTCCAGACCTTCATGGACCAATAGATGTACCGCATCTTGATCGCAAAGATTTCTTCCTGCAACTAATGTGTCATTAAAATGTTCGCTTGGATGGTCGTCAGCTCCAATAGCAGCAGCAATGCCCCCCTGAGCATGGTATGAATTGCTGATGTCGAGTTCCGATTTTGAGATCAAGGCAACAGTTCCATAATCTGCAGCGTGATAAGCGGCAAGTAAACCGGCAAGACCACTGCCCACTACAATAAAATCAAAATTAAGGGTTTTCATCAATTGATACGATACTTCCGGATTAACGAGCGACAAAAGTAACATTTCCACCTTAGAAAAGCATAGTTATGTATTATATTAATCAAAGTAACTTATCAAAACCATAAGTCAAAATAAATCCACAGCACTGAATATCTGTGATTCTAACAGAGGATTCCTCCTCGAATGGGTATTTTAGGTTCCAGGTAAAAAAGATCCAGACTTAATGAGGTAAATTAGCGGTTATCCATCCATTTGCGAAATGGTAAGAAGCAAGGTAAGGGAGATAAGTTGGTCTCCATAATTTATCATAATGGGGCAATACTAGAAAGACATTTTAATTTTCAGGCATTAATTTTATAGTAAATAGAACCTAGTAAATCGAAAATCTGGCTACTTTTGGATTGTCAAACAAAAAAAACTATTCGTTTAACTTTAACATTCATTCTCATGAAACGATTTGTAGATCAGGAAAAATCAGTAGTATTCGGGGCTGTTTTTTTGGGATTATTCCTATCAGCCACCTCTTTATCTTTTGGCGTAGGTGATGCGCCTCTCTTGGGTTTATCAAAAGATAAAAAAGAAAAACGAGTTAAAGTGATTGTTACCGTCGATGGTAATGAGACAAAAATTGATACTGCGTTTACTATCTCTGATGATAAACGCGTCGATGAAAAAGTAGATTCGCTTTTACATAAATATAAGATTGAAGGTAGTGCTGCTAATAATTTGGATAAGTTCTTTTTGATTCGAGATAAATCAAAACAAGATGCGGATATGCTGGAGCCATTAGATGACAATTTTGATATTTTAATTCAAAATAGCGATTCAGGCCCGAGGTGTGAAAAGCCCAAAGTTGTGAGGATTAGAAGATCGCCAGATTTTAAGGTAATGGATGACAATGAGATGATGCCGTTTCCAATGCCGGGTCATCCTCCAGTTGTGATCAAACAACGATGTGAAATTAACCCTTTTGATTTCGATACTAAAGATGAATCGGTGGTGTCGTACAAGAAAAAGGATATAGGTAATGGAATGGAGCGGATCACCATAGTTCGGAAAAAACATGAAGAGCCTCATCAAAAAAAGGAGATCACGGTAAAAGCTGAAATTAAAGACGATTCAAAGAAATAATATATTGGGTTTGGATCGGATAGATTCACAATTTAAGGGTAATAAAAAAGGTGGAGATTAATCCACCTTTTTTATTGTATTCCAGTTTATACCGGCATTTCAGGTAATGACCAAGGCGCACGATAGGTGTGTTTGATCAATTCAGCTGCATATTCCTTTGCATTGATAGGATCGGTATAGGTCTTGTTGAATGTTGGGTGACCATCATGGATTTCGAATTTATCTTCAAGAACGGTTTTGATTGTTTCCGAATCTTTAAGGTTAGTGAATTCCATTTTTTGTCCATCCCAATTCAGAATTTTATCAAGGCTTTGAAGACGAACAGCCAATACTCCCATCACAACCATTTCGTTGAATGGTCCTGATTCGCTGAAGTCGGAAGCTGTTTTCTGACGTGTTGCAGGAGATTCTTTTGCTGCACGTACCCAATCCATTTCGTGTGATAATTCTACACGACGACGGAATTTTGGAGCTTCAGGTTTACGACCTGATAACAGCCAAGGATTAACACCGTAGCAACCACAGATTAATTTATCTTTTGTTCCGTGGAATATTACACATCCACCAGAATCGTTAGGATCTCTGCCATCTGGCCATCCGGCAGGAAGCATCGGTTTGATACCACCATCATACCAGAAAACTTCAACTTGAGGAAGCTTAACTTTGAAATCTTTTGGTTTTACTCGCTCAGGGAAGGTAAGGCAAACTGATTGAGCTGTTGGTGCACTATCAGTTAATAGCATGGTTGAATTTCCTTGCGCATGAATAGGATAGCCTAGTTTAAGACCCGCGAATACCGGATGTAAAATATGGCAGGCCATATCTCCCAATGCTCCGGTTCCAAAATCCCACCATCCACGCCAGTTCCATGGATGATACAGTTCGTTGTACATCCGTTTTTTTGCCGGACCAATGAATAGATCCCAATCTAATGTCTCAGGTACCCATTGTCCATTTTTTGGTGTATTCTGACCTTGTGGCCAAATAGGACGGTCGGTAAACGCCTCAACTTTGGTGATCTCACCAATCTCGCCATTTGCAATCCATTCGCAGGTTAAGTTAACACCTTCCTGTGACGATCCCTGATTACCCATCTGCGTTGCAACCTGATATTTTGCTGCCAGCTTGGTTAATAACCGTGATTCGTAAACAGTATGGGTGAGTGGTTTTTGGCAATATACATGCTTCCCTAAGGTAATGGCATGTGAGGCAATAATTGCGTGGGTGTGGTCGGCAGTAGCTACCACAACACCATCAATAGATTTTCCGATCTCATCGTACATAACTCTCCAGTCCTTGTACTTCTTAGCATCAGGAAATTCCTTAAAGGTCTTTTCGGAATATTTCCAGTCAACATCGCATAAACCTACAATGTTCTCCGATTTTAGATTTTTGATATTACCGTGGCCCATTCCACCAATACCAACTCCTGCAATGTTTAGTTTATCGCTTGGAGCCTTGTGACCAAGACCCGCAATAGTGTTTGAAGGGACGATAGAAATAGCTGCGGCTGCTGCTGCACCAGTTCCTAGAAATCCCCTTCTTGAAACTTTGTTGTTTTCTTCCATAATGATAATTTAATCTTTAAAAGTTTGATGGTTCGTAAATTGAGTGCTAAAGGTATTTGTTCTTATCCATACTAACAAATTTTAAACTCGTTAATTCGTAACTAATTGTGATAAATAGTGCATATTTTAGGTATTATATTAATTTATTGACAATCAGTATTTTATTTTTTATTTTTGAGGTAAATTATATCCGTAGGTTTTGGATCTAGCCTTTTAAAGGAAATTTTAGGGGATAGTTAATCTATTCGATTCTCCTTTATTCGTTAAGATAAGTCTGTTTAAAACCTTATCTTTTCTGAATTAGGATACCGCTTTGGGTAAGTGCTAATTGCTCGATTGGGTATTTGTTATTTCTAAATGAGATCTCTTTTTTAGTTTTCCGACAAAATATGAAGCCTAATAGGCAGGTGATCGCTTGTTCCTCCGTGGTAAGCTGGTCCTAGATAGGTCCTAAATGGTTTCTTGCCCAGATAACTTGCGTCGTTTTCCAGCAGAAAATCAAATTTGCATATCCCACTTGACTCGGGTGTAATTCGTAGTTTTTTATTCTCAATAAGCTTTTGTGAACAGATCATCTGATCAAAAGTTTCCCATTGACCCGCGTTTCTGATCGTCCCTTCTGCCTTACTACTCCACAAGATTGACAGATTAATAAGGTATTTAGGATTCCCATTACCAGGATAGGGGAGTGCCTTAAGTATAGCTGTAAAACAACTCTCCAGAGGTGTGGCATTAAAATCACCCATGATTACAATGCTGGCTTGTTGGTCAACTTGAAATAGGTATTCTACATTTTGTCGAAGTAGGTTCGCCGTAAAATTCCGTTTTCCCTTTGTTTCAATGTAACCGCCACTTCGCGAAGGCCAATGATTAACAATAAAGTGAACCTTTTCACCTCCAAGTTCACCAGTAAACAGGAGAATGTCTCTTGATTTAAATCCATGTTTTCCTGTTGCAGTTACAGGAATAAATTGATAATCTATTGGTTTAATACGATCCTTGCGATAGAGTAAAGCTACATCGATGCCACGTGGGTCTGGAGATTCTTTATGGATTATTCCATATTGAAATCTGTTTAATGGTGTTTTTTGAATCAGCTGCTCGACAACCCAAAGGTTTTCAATTTCGGCCAGTCCTATGATGTCGGGAAATTCACCTTCTCCGGCGTTTATTAAGGCTTTGTAAATCATTTTTAATTTTTCCTCAAACCGTTGTTTGGTCCAATGACGCATACTTTGAGGTGTAAATTCTTCATCCGCGGTATCGGGATCATCCCATGTATCAAAGAGATTCTCGACATTGTAAAATACGACGGTATATTTTTGTTGTGCTTGGACCGTAGTGTGGGTTATGCCTTGGACCAGTGTGAAGATTATCAGCCACTTTAAAACTTCTGGCATGACTATTTTTTTTATTAGTTCTTTTTTTCTATCCGCTCGAAAGTGCCTAGGTCCGGCCCACTGTCGGAAATTCGGCTCATATTTTTAAGGTCAACAGGGAACCGTTTTCCATATTCTGCCCGCCCATAATCTTTTGCAATTGAAAGGGTATCGAGCTCATAATTACCATGATAAGGAGATTTAAAACGTGGGTTTACATTTCGTATCACCCCAGTAAAATGGCTTTGATCTGCGAGCTTAAAAGTGTCCGAGATTTGAATCAGAGAGCGGTCAAACATATAATTTGCCAATCCTTGTTTATCCATAGAGATTAATAATTCGTTGGCCCGATTACCGGTTATTATGCAGTTGCCAAAAGTTGCAGCTTGTAAATCACCAACATACCTATTTCCGCTCTTTGAGTCGATAAGGTAATTGGAGAGGACTAAAGTTTCTGTAGTGCGATTTCCGTTAGAAAGATCATTGTAATAATTGGCAAAAGTAGTATGGTAAAATTGGTAGTCACCCCCTAAGAGAAGGGCCGTATTGTAATACCGAACATTAGATACTAAGCAGTTATAAGCCTTTATTTTTGATTTCATAGCCCAGATTCCGGCCCAACTCATATTTTCAATTCGGGTATTTGAGAGCTCCAACGAAGCATTCCCATTGAGCTCTATAGTCCCAACTTGTAATCCAATATTTGCATTTCGAATCATCGCATGGTCGATACTATTCAAATGACTCCCTGAGCAAAGAACGATACCATTCCACTGATCCGGAATTTCACTGTACGCAGACTCTAGCCGATCTCCTTCGAAAATAACATTGGCATCTTCGGTTCCATTTACAATTAAAGTCCCTTTGACTACCAACCCTGCTTTTTTATGGAAATAAATCTGTGCGCCAGCCTCTATAGTTAAGGTCTGGTCTGAATCTACAAGCGATTGATTGTATATCAGATAGGGACGGTCGTTGGTCCAGGTAGCGGTCTTTATTTTGGTCCCTTGGATCATCACAAAATCCTGTCCCCAGGCTTTAAGCTTTACTTTTTGCTCCACCGAATTAACCTTGAAGATTATAGAGTCTTCCGTTATGAGTGGTTTGCCAAAACCGGTTTTTTCCAGCGTCGCTTCAATGAAAATAAAGATACTGTCTTTGGGTTGAATCTGAATGTTTATTAATTCATTAGCGACCTCCCCATTGATGTTTAACCGAAAACCATTTCGATTGCCACCCGCAAGTTTAATCGAGGAGATATTGATATTCTCGTTGGATAGGTTGCTTACGCGCAGATTTTTAGTCGGGGAACTAATTGTAGTAAGTAGGGTGTCGAAGGTTATTGTGCTATCCGAAAAGTGGAGTACCAAATCTGTAGAGGTGTTAATCTTCTCTTTTTGGCACGCACAAAATAATATACATGCAGAGATAAAGGGTAATATGACGCTTAAACACCTCATTGCGAATCGTTTTTTTTATTGGTTTAAGTTAGAAAAGAACGATACCCTCGAGCTAACAATTCAAAGATACAACAATTCTGACGAAATTATTAACCTTTATTAACTAGAGTTGTATGTTTTTCGATCAATAAAAGGCCGATAAATGTGATGGCTCCATTGATAATAATTAATTCGAAGCCAATCTTATATCCATTAAGCAGCTGCATCGAGTTTGCATCGAGGAACCATGCAATAAATGGCGAACATAAGGCTACTAAAGGTACCCACCGATCTTTAACCTGTTTTTTAGTCAGTAATCCAAAAGCAAACAAACCTAATAAAGGTCCATAGGTATAACCTGCAGCCTTAAATACAGCCACGACGACACTTTGATCATTGATAATTTTAAAAATCATAATTACTACAAAGAGCAGCAGCGAAAAGGCGACATGTGTTTTTCGTAGTAGTACTTGTTTGTGTTCTTGTGGAACATTGTTAATGGAGAGGAAATCTATGCAAAATGCAGTTGTCAAAGAGGTAAGGGCAGAGTCGGCACTTGCATAGTTGGCCGCAGTAATTCCAAGCAGGAAGAAAATACCGATTAGAAGATTCATGTGATTAAGGGCAAGCATCGGGAATAGAAAATCTGATTTCTCGGGTAATGCAATGCCATTTACTGATGCAAAGAGGTAGAGTAAAACACCGAGCAATAAGAACATCCCCACCACAACGACAAAGATAGCGCTGAATGTGAGCATGTTTTTCTGAGCCTCCTTAAGACTTTTGCACGTGAGATTTTTCTGCATCATATCCTGATCGAGACCTACCATAACGATTGTGACAAAAATACCGGCAATAAACTGTTTGTAAAAATATTTCCCTGACATCATATTCCATTCAAAAATTCTTGAAAAAGGATGATTACTAATTCGGGTAAGCGTTTCACCATAAGACCACCCGAAACTATTAAATATATAGTAAATAGTTAGAATGACTGCCGTTAAAAGAAAGATCGTCTGGAGAGAGTCGGTCCATATAATTGTTTTAACTCCCCCTTTATACGTGTAGACCCAGATTAGAAAAATACTTATTAGCACCGTAAAGGCAAAAGGAATCCCTAACGCATCGAAGAGGGCTAATTGTAAAACCTCGGCAACCAGATACATCCGAAATGCTGCTCCAATCGTTCTGGAGAGCAGGAAAAAGAATGATCCAGTTTTGTAGGCATAATATCCAAAGCGTTGTTCCAGATAGGTATAGATCGAGATGAGATTAAGTTTATAGTAAACAGGCAATAGAACGAGTGCTACAACCCAGAATCCGACCAGGTTACCCATGATAAATTGGAAATAGGTACTTGCGGAGTTTCCTACTTCACCCGGGACAGAGATAAAGGTCACCCCCGATATGGTCGTTCCAATCATTCCAAAGGCAACAACAAACCACGGAGATTTTCTGTTGGCCGTAAAAAAGCTGTCTGTCGTTGCTGATTTACCTGTAAAATGGGCAATCAAGATAAGCATTATAAAATATCCGCCTAAAAGCAGAGCTACGAGTAATGGATTCATTCGGTTAGTTTAGTATCGGGATACAACAAATATTTTTTCCGCATCGATCCGTATCTAACTAGCTCTTCAGACCAGCTTTTACGGATCTCCGCCTCACTCTTACCTTCCAGAATAAGTTTCAGAACCAGATCATTGCCCATCAGTTTATTAAACCATTGGCTTCGGGTGATAAACTCCTCGCTGGTTTTAAATTTATTCAGCCAGTTAATAAAAAATGAGATGGTGAAATGTGGAGGATTGACTAATTCGCGCAGGTCGTCGCCAAAACAGATCTGATCTCTCTGAATTGGATTTAACTCCATTCCGGGAAGACTAACAGGTGTGAATTGAAAGTTTCCAAATGTAGCATTGGGATAGCCTATCACTTGAAAAGGGAATTGTGTTCCCCGACCAATACTAACACTTGTAGCTTCAAAGAAACATAAAGACGGATAGAGCCTTATGCTTAAAAGATTGGGCAGGTTTGGCGAAGGCTTTACGAGTGGTTCATAGCTCGAGGCATGGGTGTAATTGGCAATTTTGATAATCTTTAGCTCTGTTTGAACACCATTGTTCAACCATTTTTCACCATTGATCATTTGTGCCAACTCTCCAATAGTGCAGCCATGGACAACCGGTATTGGGTCGATCCCTACGAATGAAGTGAACGCAGGCTGAAGCAGTGGACCATCAAAATAATCCCCATTTGGATTTGGCCTATCGAGAATTAGAAGTCTCTTATGCTGCTCCGCACATGCTTCCATGACATAATGAAGGGTGCTTATGTAGGTGTAAAAACGGCATCCAACATCTTGTATGTCAAAAATTAATAGGTCTATATCCTCGAGTTGGTCAACTGTTGGTTTGCGGTTTTTACCGTAAAGCGAAACTATTGGAATGCCAGTCTTAGAGTCCTGGGTATTGCTAACCTTTTCGCCTGCACCAGCCTCACCTCGAAACCCATGCTCAGGGGCAAAAATTCGTTGAATGGAAATTCCATTTTCCACCAGAAAATCAACCAGATGCTGATCCCCAATGCGGGAAGTCTGATTAACAACCAGTGCCAATTTCTTATCCTTTAAGAGTTGAAGATACTCCTGAGGCTGATCTGCTCCTGGAAGTATCCGATCGGAACCGTTCACTTGGATAGAGACAAAGAAGAGTAAAAGAAAACTGATCGAGAAAAAATAGATCCGGTCAAACGCTGAATTAATAACTCTATTTAGTGTGATTTTTGAAAATTTCATCCTCTGGTATTCGTTCAAAATTTAGAAATTATTAGTAATGGTATCATCCCTTAGAATTCAAAGCAGCACATTTTTCCAATGTCGCTTCTCTGTCGATCTTTTTCCGTTGCGAATGTATTGATATGATTTTTAAAATTGGAAATTTTACGGTTCTTTTTTGTTTAAAAACGAATAACGGTCTCCTTTTGGTCTGTTTTAGCTATTTTTGACAAATTCGTTTGAAGCGCTCAATGATTAATTAGCTATGCCCAAAATAACCTTATTTATACTTTTTCTTCTACTAAGTTCTCTCTTGTCTGCTCAGTCCAGAATACGTCCGCATTTTTTGGAATATCATGCTGATCAATGGGTTGATTCTGTTTTTAATTCCCTCTCGGCAGATGAAAAGATAGGTCAGTTAATTATGGTGCCTGCCTATTCTAAAAAAGGGGTTAAACATCGTCTTAATCTGCTGAAGATGGTTAAGGAGAATAAAATTGGAGGAATAATAACTATGCAAGGTGGGCCGATGCGTCACGTAAACATGGTGAATCAGCTGCAGTCAGTTTCAAAAACTCCCCTATTAGTCGCCATCGATGCTGAATATGGATTGTCGATGCGTCTGGATAGCTGCATCAAATATCCCTATGGCTTTACGCTGGGGGCTATTGAAAAGGATTCGTTGCTTTTTGATTTGGGATCTGATCTTGGAAAACAATGTCAAAGGTTAGGTATTCACATTAATTTTGCTCCGGTTTCGGATGTAAATAGTAATCCCCGGAATCCGGTTATTGGCTTTCGGTCATATGGCGATAATCCGGAGCGTGTTTTTCATAAAGCGGCTAATTTTGGCCTTGGACTGCAATCGCAACATGTGCTGGCAACATTAAAGCATTTTCCGGGTCATGGCGATGCACAAAAAGATTCCCATTTTTCCCTTCCTCTAATCGGACATACTAAAGCTCAGCTTGATTCTGTTGAGCTCTACCCATTTCGCAATTCAATCGCAATGGGAATCGGTGGTGTGATGACCGGTTTTTTGAATGTTCCAGCCTTAGACAGCACCGGAACACCTGCCACACTTTCTAAATCTATCATTCAAAATATCTTAATTTCTGATCTTGGATTTGAAGGGCTGGTAGTTACGGATGCGATGAATATGGAGGGAGCTGTCGATGATGATAGCCAGACCGACGCTGTGGGTGCAGCGGTAAGGGCGCTTGTCGCCGGAAATGACCTGCTAGAATTTGTGATTAATCCAGCTAAAGTTATTGAAGCGGTTAAACGAGCTATCGCCACAGGAGAGCTCTCGGGAGAGGATATCGACCGCAAATGCCGTAAAATTCTTATGCTAAAAAGATGGGCCGGACTTAATCAGTTAGAGCCTCTTAAGACAGCAGGTTTATATGCTGATTTGAATCAGTCAGCTTACCGTATGACACTGAGAAATGCTGCGCAATACTCACTTACCGTTCTGCAGAACCACGGACAACTCCTTCCTCTTCTTCGTCTCGACACCTTGAAAGTTGCCTCCGTGAGCATTGGGCGTGGGGCTATCACTCCATTTCAGCACTCAATCGATCGTTATACCCGCATCGAAAACTACACGATCTCTAAAGATGCTGATGCAGCGACAATCAATAAGCTCTTGACTCAATTGAAAAAATACAATCTGGTGATCGCCCAAATCAATAACCTGGGCAATTTTGTGAGCTCTGATTACCGCCTTACTGAGACTCAGCAAGAGGTGATCGAGCGCGTTACGAATGAAGTGAGATCTGTGGTAGTGCTTTTCGGAAATCCCTATGTACTCGATTATCTGAAAGGAATCGAGAAAGCGACCGCTCTTGTTGTGGCCTATCAGGAGAGCGCTGAAGCAGAAGATCTTGCTGGTCAGCTGCTCTTTGGTGCCTTTGGATCATCCGGAAAGCTTCCGGTTACAGTAAATAAACAGTATGGTTCAGGTGATGGCCTCCTGACAATGCCTCTTGACCGTTTTAAATATACCCTGCCCGAGGAGGTTGGTGTAGATTCGACTTATCTAAAAAAAAAATTGACTCCCTAGTCTATGTAGGTATAAATGCCAGGGCGTTTCCAGGTTGTGAGGTATTTATTGCAAAGAATGGGAAGGTTCTTCTAAATCAAGTCTATGGATATCAGACGTATAGCAAGGATCGCTTGGTGCAAGAAGACGACCTCTTTGATTTTGCTTCACTCACGAAGATTCTGGCACCCGTGCCTGCGCTGATGAAGCTATCCCAAGAGCATCTTTTTAATGTAAAGAAGAAAATGGGTGATTATTGGCCCGACTGGAAAGGGTCTAATAAGCAAGATCTTTTGATTGAAGATGTTCTCTCGCATCAAGCTCGCCTAAAAACAGGAATTCCCTTTTGGCTTAAGACTGTCGATTCGAATGGTAACTTTAGACCTGACTATTACTCCAAAGACTCAACATCAACATTTGGTCTTCGGATGAACAAGGACTTTTTTTTACTTACAAGCTTTCCAGATTCGGTTTATGCCACCATTCGTAAGTCTGCTTTATTAAAACGCAAACGATTTGTTTACTCTGATTTAGGGTTTATTATTTTTCCTAAAATCATCTCTTCCTTGACTCATCAGGACTATGAGAGTTACCTGAAATCTAATTTTTACACTAGGTTAGGCGCCTATACGTTGACCTATAAGCCCTATCTGTATCATTCCATCGAAAGTATGATCCCTACCGAGGATGACCAGACTTTTAGGAAAGGGCAAATTCAAGGGTATGTGCACGACGAGAGTGCTGCCGTATTAGGCGGTGTGTCTGGAAATGCAGGACTCTTTGGAACCATCAACGATGCAGCGAAGATGATGCAGATGTACCTCAATTACGGAACCTATGGGGGTGATCGTTATTTATCTGATGCGATCTTAAAAGATTGGACACGGCGCCATTTTGAAAATCTCCATAACCGTCGCGGATACGGCTTTGATAAACCACAGGTTGGAAATAGCCTAAGTAGTGGTGAAAAATCCTATCCTGCACCCCTTTGCAGTGATGCCAGTTTTGGTCATACCGGATTTACTGGAACCTACGCCTGGGCCGATCCAGTAACGGGCATTTTATTTCTGTTTTTCTCAAACCGGATATATCCTAACCGCGACAATCATCTGCTAAATAAGTTAAATCTTCGGGAGGCACTGCAGCAAATGACCTATCAGATTTTGCTCCATCCCAAATCCCCAAATTAATCCTCCTAACTGTTGTAAAACATCTTTTTAGTTCTTTATTTTTATTTCCTCTTTCGTATCTTTAAAGGTTTGAAAAACAAATAGATATTCAAATGATTGTTTGCTGGAATTGTTAATAATTCTAAATTTTGAAATCTGTCGTAAAAAGATATCGGAATTTGATGCCAATATTGGATATTTCTTATTAATTTTCGGAGTATTCAAGATTGATTCATATTTAGTTTGCTGATAATTTATTATTAACTCTTAAAACTTTTCATTATGACTCAAAAAATTACCTTCAATGAGCTTCGGGACATCAAAGATCATTTGCCTCACGGTTCGATGCAACGGATTGCCCAGGAGCTAGGGATGGAAGTTGAAACTGTGAGGAATTATTTTGGAGGTACCCATTACGATACCGGTACCAGTGTAGGGATGCATATCGAGCAAGGTCCTCAAGGTGGTATTATCCTTCTCGATGACACAACGATCCTGGAAAAAGCTCATGAAATACTTGAAGGAAAATAACTTTATCGCTCACTATAACTATTTTAACTGCTCCGGACACGGGGCAGTTTTTGTTTCCAAATAACAGGGACACGAAATAATGGTTTTTTCTGACCTATTATTTGGAGTAATTGAAAAAAGGGCTATCTTTGCATCACTTTAAAAGAAGCCTTTGGGTTTCGATTAACTAAAAGGGAGCTTAGCTCAGTTGGTTCAGAGCATCTGCCTTACAAGCAGAGGGTCGATGGTTCGAACCCATCAGTTCCCACAGAAAATCAGAGAGTTGCAACGCAGGTTGTGACTCTTTTTTGTTTTTAATGGATTTTGCTTTGGCTTAGTTGTTTCAATGCATCCCGATTTTACATCGGG
>CAIVMQ010000102.1 GCA_903907075.1 uncultured Bacteroidia bacterium | reverse complement strand
CCCACACCATTTCAAGTACCTTACCAAACATATACAAGGCTAACATATTAAATAGGAGGTGAAAAAAATCACCATGCATAAATAAATGGGTAACAAACTGATAAGGCCTGAATTGGGGAGAACCGGGATAATGCAATCCAAAAAGTTCGGTTAGATCTATCCCAACATTGATGAGTGCATATTTAGCAAACCACATCACAATATTAATTAGGATAAGGTTTTTAACTACCGGTGGCATCGAAAAAGGTGATGTCTGATATTGATTCATAATTTAAAGTTCTTGAAACAGTGTAAAAATAACATTTCGGTTTGGATTGTCCTTTACTTCACTAATCTTTCAAAATCAGACAACGAAACGATCGTGATAATTGATTTCCCAGAAGGGGAATAGATCGGATTACTACAGGCAAAGAGATTATTAAAAAGTTCCAATATCTCCTCACTCTTTAAGGCTACCCCATAGTTTATAGCTGAAGAGTTCGAAAGAAGCAACGCAAGATGTGACTTAAGCTCTTCCTTTACATCAACGGGCCGATTCTTAAAATCTTCGATTACTTTCTCAACAAGATCCGTGGCATTCAAATGACTTAACAAGGCAGGAACCCCTTCTACATAGAACACATCCCCCTCTTCCTTTCGGATCTCAAATCCAAGTGCTTTAAGTTCCTCATCAAGAATAAGAAGAATCTCCTGATCTACAGCATTCAATTCCAGCCTGGCAGGAAATAACTGGCGCTGGCTAATGGTTAAATGGTTTTCAATAATCTGCAGAAAATTCTCATATAAGATCCGTTCATGGGCTCTACGTTGATCAATAACCATCATCCCCGATTTTACCGGGGTTAGGATATATTTATTCTTAAACTGAAGAAAATTATGATTTTCAGCCGTGAGACCCGCATTACGGATCTCTTGCTGAACTGCCTCCTCCCCTCCCCACTGAGTTACAGACTGTACCTGATCGACAACCTCTTCACGTTCAAAACCCCGATAAAGGGCCTGCCAGTTATCGCTGTTTTGGTTCTCCCGGTAGGAGCTTGTGCCTGAGAATGATCGATCAGGTGATCGCTCGCTATCGAAAGGGTTAAAATTGGGATTAATACGAATTTCAGGTTCAGGAATATGCGATCCACGCAATGGACCGATAGGTATATCAATGGATCCCGCCTGATCAAAGTCGATGGATGGCATCAAGTTAAACTTGCCCATCGCCTCACGCACCGAAGCGTGAATAATATGCCACGACGAACGTTCATCTTCAAACTTTATTTCTGTCTTTGTCGGATGAATATTAATATCTATTGTTGAAGGATCGACTTCAAAATAGAGGAAATACGAAGGATAAGTCTCAGGTGGAAGTATTCTGTCATAGGCTTGCTGAATGGCTCGGTTAAAGAACGGATGCTTCATAAATCGTCCGTTCACGAAAAAAAACTGCTCCCCAAGGGTCTTCCGTGCGCTCTGTGGTTGCCCGATAAACCCGGAGATGGTAATCAGAGAGGTAGAGGTGTCAACAGGAATTAGATTTTGGTTAATTCCCTTTCCAAATAGTGAACCAATCCGTTTACGGACATTTTCAGAAGGAAGATTAAAGATGACCGAATTATTATGATACAGCGAGATCGCTAATTCAGGATTAGCTAAGGCGACACGCTGAACTTCTGTTATAATATATTTTAATTCTGAACTATTTGATTTCAAAAATTTTCGTCGGGCTGGAATATTAAAAAACAAATTTTTAACCGAAAAATTTGTCCCTTCAGCGCAATGATCAGCCTCCTGTTTCTGGATTAAAGAGCCTAGTATATGGATAAAGGTTCCTAATTCCTCCCCATGCTGACGCGATCGCAGCTCTACATCGGCAACTCCAGCTATCGAAGCAAGAGCCTCTCCCCGAAAACCCATTGTCCGAATGGCAAACAGGTCATTAGCCTCCCGGATCTTCGAGGTGGCATGTCGTTCAAAGGACATCCGGGCATCGGTAGGTGACATCCCTTTGCCGTTATCAATCACCTGAATTAAAGTTCTTCCCGAATCTTTAATATTTATGGTAACAGCGGTAGCACCCGCGTCAATTGAATTTTCTACCAACTCTTTCACCACAGAGGCTGGGCGCTGAATAACCTCGCCTGCAGCAATCTGATTGGCAACTGAATCGGGTAAAAGTTGAATAATATCGGGCACGTGAAAATCTTGAATTGCTATATAAAACTACTTCCTATTTAAGCTTCCGATTTACTTTTTCATCGGAACACAAATATAACTTATAATTCATCACACTTTGAATAGGAATATACCAAAAAACGGCTTTAAAATTATGCTATACGTTAATTTAATCTTCAACCATACCGATACTCTAATCAAAACCGCAGTCAACTATTTTTTGATATATCGCTAATTTTCGTTAAATTCATAGTAATAAACATCACGAATAAGGCGTTACAGGTTTAAAAGAGGAATCGGAAAAATTGAAACACTTCTAAAACAAGATTACCATGAGCCTTAAATTGAATATTCACTTAATTCTAATTGCAATAGGCTTCATATTTGTTATATGCAACCCGCTCTATGCTCAGAAAGAAAGCAATAATGAGGATGGATCTTATATAACAAGCACCCACCCGAATAAGCCTCACGTATTTTTAAGTACTTCTTCCTCTACTGAGATATTTGGACAAAGCACTCTCGATCAAATCAATAAAAGAGATTATTATCTTAAAAAAAGTAAGAATCAGAAAACCGCAGGATGGATTTTAGTCGGTGGCGGCACAACATTAATCATTGGAGGTGCGGTTTTCTTTACGGGAGCCGCAATACTCTCCTTGGCAACGCTGCAAGATCCCACTAAAAATGGGACTGATGTTGCAGCATACATTATACTGACCGGTGTGGTAGCCGATATAGTCAGTATTCCATTCTTTATAAGTGCGGCTCACAAAAAACGAATTGCAACATCCATAAATCTAGGCACTAATATATTTTATGATGATCAGATTAATTATGCCTTTCACCCTGTTATACCTGCAATTAAACTAAAAATAAGATTTTAATCGCATCCTTCAATAGAATTTATTGCAGCGTTTTTTTAAGAATAATCTCTATTTATCAAGGTGAATAGAACCTAAAAATGGTTTAGAAGATAATCGTATTCAAATCTTCAAATAGCGTAACTTTAATTAATTCCAGAATCTCCCTTTAAGATGCTAGTAAAAACATTTGGCAGTGCAGTACATGGGATTGACGCGACAACAATAACGGTTGAAACGGATGTATCCCGAGGAATTAAGTTTAATCTTGTAGGATTACCAGATAATGCGGTTAAAGAGAGTCAGCAGCGCATAGACTCTGCATTACGTTTCAATGGGTATAAACTCCCCGGGAAAAAGGTAGTAATAAATATGGCTCCGGCAGATATTCGCAAGGAGGGTTCAGCCTACGACTTACCCATAGCCATTGGCATTCTTGCAGCTTCAGAGCAAATCACAGCACCTGAATTACATAAATATATGATGATGGGAGAACTCTCCCTTGATGGTGGACTACAAACCGTAAGAGGGATTCTGCCTATTGCTATTAAAGCGCGCGAAGAGGGTTTTGATGGGTTTATCGTCCCTAAACAAAACGCGCGAGAAGCTGCCGTTGTCGATAAGCTAAAGATTTTTGGGGTAGAAAATATCAAGGAGGTAATCGATTTCCTGGGTGGACGGATAGGCCTTGTCCAGACTATCATAGATACCCGGGAGGAATTCAAATCAAAAGTTAGCAATTATGACCTTGACTTTGCGGATGTCAAGGGTCAAGAGAATGTAAAACGTGCACTCGAAATCGCAGCAGCAGGAGGGCATAACCTAATTATGATCGGACCGCCAGGGGCTGGGAAAACAATGTTAGCCAAAAGAATCCCGACGATACTACCGCCATTCACCCTTAAAGAGGCTCTCGAGACAACTAAGATACATTCGGTAGCAGGTAAAATAGAACAACATACCTCTTTAATGACATTACGTCCCTTTCGCAGCCCTCACCATACCATTTCAGATATAGCCCTTGTTG
>CAIVMQ010000101.1 GCA_903907075.1 uncultured Bacteroidia bacterium | reverse complement strand
TTTTTAATTTATTTGCAATAAAAATCACTACTTTCCGGCGAAAAATCAACGATTCTCCGCTACGCTCAGAATGACAGAATTTTTTGGTTTTGGTGTGGGATGGGGGTTGGATGTGGCTCCGCCACTTCCAACCCCCTTCCCTCTCCAATACCATAACTTGCTGTCATTCTGAGCGTAGCGAAGAATCTTTGATTTTTCGCCGGAAAGTAGTGATTTTTATTGCAAATAATTTCAAAACGCGACTAGGGTAGATACCTATTCGTGCTTTATCTATATAACGATGAAATACACAAACGAGATATTACAAATTGTGACAGGCAGCCTTAAAGGTAGTCAAAGGGACGACCTTATATCACTAATAAATAACGATGAGGAGGCAAGAGAGGAATACCGGAAAATCAAAAATGCCTGGGCCCTTGCATCATCAACAAAGGAGATGTCAGAATACCAGGTGGAAAATCTGTACTTCAATTTCAAAAAACAACTCAACCGGAAACCGAAAACACATCAATTATTCAGTAACTCAATTTTAAAATATGCTGCAATCTTGGTTATAGCTTTCTCTATTGGCGCAATTGGCTTTTGGGGTTATTATCAGAATCATAGATCACATGTTTATACTTCAATAATCGAATCAAATTTTAATGGTAAGTTACAACTTCACCTTTCCAACGGAACCAGAATTGATCTCGAAAAGGATGACTCAAAAATTGCCCTTAGTAGTGATCAGAAGATTACGATTGATAACGAAAAAGTGATCGATTTAACGAATGGCAGCCAGGCTGATAATTTACAAATGAACGAGCTGGTTGTCCCTTTTGGGAAGAAATCTCAATTGACTCTTGAAGACGGTACTAAAGTATGGCTAAATGCGGGTAGCAGGATGGAATTTCCTACCAAATTCAAAGGTGGCAAACGGGAAGTGTTTTTACAAGGTGAAGGTTATTTCGAAGTGGCTCATAATGATAAAGTCCCGTTTTATGTGAATGCCGGTGAGATTTCAATTAAAGTCCTTGGAACCCGGTTTGATATTTCTGCATACATTTCGGATAAACTAATAGAAGTTATTCTTTTGGAAGGAAGTGTAGCGATCAGAGAACAAACAGCGTTCCCATTTATGAAGGACCAATCTATTTTAAAACCTAATCAAAAGGCCAGTTATAACAGAAATAATGGTTCTATCATTGTTCGGGACGAACCTAATGTGGCTTTTGCTGTTGCCTGGACAGAAGGATGGTTTAAATTTCAGCGACAGAGTTTAAATGATGTTCTAAGCAAATTGCAACGGTATTACAATGTTGAGTTTGAATATAACTCAGGATTTGCTACTGAAGATCTGATAACTGGAAAATTATATCTGAGGGATTCAATCGAACAGGTTATGTTGACAATGGAGGTTGTTGCCAAGCTAAGATATCGGATAAACGGCAATAAAATCTATGTTGAGAAGAATATTAGTCCATTGCAGTATAAAAAATAGGATGGTGTTTGGAGCACCTGCTTCACTCCTCCTATTTTGACCAAATAATTTTTGACTTACTAAACTAAAACAGAACTGCCTATGCGAAATTAGAACCAGTTTCAAATTAAAAAGCCGGGAAGTCGGCTAACCTCCCAGCTTTATTAAGTATTAAATCAGTGTTTAATAAAAAACAAACAAATGTATGAAAAAAAAACGTAATGTGATGTCCAGTCTCAAAGTGGGCACAAATGAAATTTTATTAAAAATGAAATTATTTACCTTG
>CAIVMQ010000100.1 GCA_903907075.1 uncultured Bacteroidia bacterium | reverse complement strand
GGGGCTCTAAATTATTATCAGCTGTTAGTATAGAGATAAATAGGGCGAAATATATATGCGATTGAAATCAGAACGGTATCAGAACGTACTTTTTCATTTTAAGGAATAATTATCCAACCAGAAAAAGTAAAAAAAAGATATTTCAACCTAAATTTAGATTACTTTAATTTGTGGTAATTACAATCAAATATCTTGATTTATAAGTTATTCTAAATTAATCAGGAAAGAAATTCAAAAATGAGAATGGTCTATCTTCAGCAGACTTGAACGATGATACAGCTTATTCTCGTTAGAGGGGGTTAAGGATATCATAAATATGCGGTCTCTCATCATATTTAAACTAAAGTGCACCAAAATTTATCGCTAGGAGAAACTCTAAATTAAAATTATTCGATCCTGTTAAAAATGTAGTCCTCACCCCTATTTTTGCAGGTACATACAACCTTAGGAAATTACAATCTGCCACCCATTCACATCCCAAAGATTGCAAACTCAATTTCATCTCTTTGCTTTGATTGTAGATTGGAACTTTAGCCCAGCCTCTGTCATAAAATAACCTCAATGAAACCCTTTTAATGTAACTTAATGGACCAATACTCCAATCCGGATATACAATCGGAAAGGCATAATCTGCTTTAAGGGTATACAAGGAATTATTTTGGAGATTCGCATAACCTCTAGGATAGGAAATATAGTCGTTTAAATTAATGCCATTCCCCTGTTTTTCCTGAATTCCTCCATATATTTTTATTCCATGATGTCGTATTATTCCTGGAAAATAAATTATCCCTTCTGTGGTTAAAACTTTCTCTTCTGTGAATTTATTGGGCGAATAATGGTAGTTAATATCAATAATTTGGCCGATCGCAGGCTGAAGGTCCCGATACCGTGTTTGTAATAAATTATGAGCATATAATCTAAAGGTTAACCAGGTGCTTGACTGGTTATGAAGTGGTGTTGTCGTTTTATGAAATACTTTCTTATACCCGAACTGATATTCTGGCTGTACTAACCTGTTCCATTTACCATGGGAGATTTGTAATGGTATATTTAGTATTGAATTTAAATTTAATATGTTATAGGAAAAATTAATTTGCTGTGTATCTGTTCTAACCGTATTGTTATGTGCATTTGTATACGTATTTATTTGAAAGTATTTAGAATTTTCATGTCCATAATCTCCTCGAAGCTTAAATGCAGGGAATAGCCCAGTATAACCAAATTCGGCAATCCATTTACCTGTTTTATTGATCGTTGAATAGTCATACCCTAATTGTGTTGTGGCTGTACTTAATTTATTTTGCGACATTAATGATAATCCAGGACGAATCTCTTGGGTAGACATATCCACATGTACAGGAGCCCAACTGTGGAAGTTAAAAAGATGCTTTAGTTTATTGTATGACTGCGAAGAATAGCTTATGGTATCTATTACTTTGAATTCGACTACTCCTTTTTCTTGAGATGTTAAGCGATCTGCTAATAAATAATGATGCACTTGTGCATCATTATTATAGTCTTGAGTTATGGGTAAGCTCTTGGATTTTACTAATTTAAATCCCTGTGCGGTGTAATTTGAGTATACTATACTATCCTTGGAATAGTTTGGCTGAGCATCCCTAACCCCAAATCTGGAATTTGTAATGCGATAATTCTTATTCTTAATCAGGTCATACGCATAAACATCGTCCTTACCCTCTTCAGTGCTGGTGTAAAATACAAAATTACCCACTTGAATTGGTCTTTTAGCTTCATTGAAGGTATAAGGCCGAAGTGGATTAACTGATCCTGTATATGGATCAATAGTTGCAATTGTCTTTCCTTTTGGGCCTAGGACAATTGCAAATAACAGTTTATCATCCTCGCTCCATGAAGGAGTCAAGATAAAAACGTCGCTTTTTAAATTTGTCTCTTTCTCAATCTTACCTGTTTCTGGTGAAATTAATACAATAGAACAACGATTATCCTCATTTATTTTAACCGCAGCAAGTTGTTTCCCATCGGCTGATAAACAAGGGGAAAATATTCTTTCTAAATAGTTGATTTTATGTACTTTATTAGTTTTAATCGTAAGAATACGTAATTGCGAATATTCGCGATGCGCCCATCTGATATCTGGCTTCGATTCAATCCAAAAAACTTTCCCCTTACCATAGGTTATAGACTCTTCAACTAAATTTCCGGGAGTAAAAATAACCCGCTCTCCACCTTTGGAATCGATTAATATAAACTTCGTTAAATCATCTAATGAATATTTGACCGAAAAATAGGTTGAATCATTAACCTGGTAACAATAGCGATAACTAGTATAAGCCTTATTCCGTTTCGTAAGGTTCGTAAAGGGGCTTAATTCTAATAATTTATCCTCCAAAATCCATTTATTTCGAAGTGATGAAAATAGAGTATCGTATAAGGCAGGAAGCTTTTTCCCGGTAACAGATTTTAATCCGCCAGATAATGTATTAAATGATAATGGTTTCTTAGCAACTTGATGCAAAATTTTCACCCAACTATCAGCTCCATATTCACTTCTGATACCTGCTACAAATTGATATCCAAGCTGATAATGATCTGGGATAAAATCTTTGTAAGATCCAAGGTACGCTTTGTCATAGCTGTATTTTCCCTTTTCGACACTTTGTGCCCTTAGTTCCATTTCAAATGATGGTACTCTCCCCCGTCCTGTTTGGCTTAATGCTGTTTCTGTTGCAACAGCATCCCCTTCAAGAAACCAAAATGGTAAATGCAATCCTATTACAAGGGCAGCTCCTTGTTCTCCTAGTAGTACCTTTAATATCGACGGCATTTCACTTTCAATTTTATCTATCTGAACAACATGTCGATATTCATGAATAGCAAGCTGTTCGAGCCAATCTTGTGCATAAATCTCCTGATGCGGTATCGTAAATAGTTCCATTCTTGCTGGTGCCCATGCTACCAAACCATTCGAATTTACTGTGCTTGTATGAAGTACAATTGATATTTTTCGTGGAGTATGTTGTAGTGAAAATGACGCGAAGGGTATTGATCTTGTCAATATATTCGCCATTCTTATCGCTTTAGCTTCAAAGGTCGAGGGAAATATGATTTGAAACCTTTCGGTGTTAATCTGCTTCCATTTAATTGCGGATGGATCTTCTCCGGTAGAATAATATTGGGCCGAAAGTAATAAGGGAATGAAAAAAAGAGCGAGAAGTAGTAGTCTACGCATCTGGAAATAAATTAAGATTAAGTTTTAATCGGAGAACAAGATTTTGATAGCCATTTTATAACAGTGGGTTTCAGATATGGTTTTAAGGTTTTGAATATTTTTTGGTGGTAATTATTTATCCATAGTACCTCATTGTCATTAAGTAAACTACTGATGATCATTTTTTTATCTATAGGACAGAGTGTAAGGGTTTGAAAAGAATTAAAGGTACCATAGGATGAAATTCCCTTTTTTTTGCAGAATACAACATTTTCTATTCTAATTCCGTATTCGCCTTCCCTGTAAATTCCGGGTTCATTTGATAAAATCTGACCTTCAAGTATGGATTCATTTGTAGATTCACTTCGAATTGACATTGGTCCTTCATGCACTGAGAGGAAATGCCCAATTCCATGCCCCGTACCATGATTATAGTTTAAGTTGTTTTTCCATAGGTATTTACGTGCTATCACATCTAGCGAATGCCCCTTAGTACCTTCTGGAAACACCATATTCGTCAGATTAATCATCCCTTTTAATATTAATGTAAAATCTTTTTTTTGTCTGGTTGTGATTTTTCCTACTCCGATAGTTCTTGTTATATCAGTAGTTCCATCAAGGTATTGACCTCCGGAATCAATTAATAGTATTCCATTAGATTCAATAATTGCATTTGTTTCTTTAGAGGCACTATAATGCACAATTGCTCCATGCGATCCGAATCCTACAATTGAACAAAAGCTTTCACCCTTATAAAAGCGTTGCGCCGATCTAAATTCTTTTAATTTATCAGCTATACAGAGTTCAGATTTTATACTTTTATCTTCTTCAAACCATTGAAAAAAGTTTACCATCGCTATACCGTCTCTTCGATGAGCTGCTTTTATTCCAGCTATTTCGGTGCTATTTTTTATTGACTTTAACCGAGTTGGGATTGCAATGCCTTGTATCACAGTTGATTTTTCTGCCAAGAAATTATGTATTATTGAATTTGTGCGGTCTGGATCGAGGTATATTATTGCTGGATTACATTTGGCTAATACGGAAAAAAGTGAATCGTAGGGTTCAACTTGTATTCCATCATTTAGTAAAATAGATGTCAGTTCTGGCGTTACCCTCCCCTGCTTTACAAAAAGAATGGCTTGCTTTGTATCTACATATCCATATCCGGTAAATAGTGGATTGTATTCTATTTCATTTCCTCTGAGGTTAAAGGTCCAAGCCAGATCATCTAATTGTGAAATTAAAGTGGCCTCTGCTTTTAGATTGAGGAGTCTATTTCTAATCTCTAATACCTTTTCGGTACGCGATTTACCTGAAAAACGAATTGGATAATCAATTATTTTTGTTTGTGACGTAATAGGTCTATTCTCCCAAATGGAATGAACCATAGTTATGTTTAAGCATAAAGTGATACCCTTCGCAGATAATTTCTCTTTTAATTTAGTGTGATAACTGCTCGGAATTGTATATCCGTCAATCGCAACTATAGATCCGGCATTAAGTTCTGTTAGAAGCCAATTTTCAATGGATATTGTATTCGGTTGTTTGTCCTTTATCATTATTATGCCGCTTCCTTGCAGTTGTGATTCCGCCTGGATAAAATACCTGGAATCGGTCCATAGTAATGCTTTATTCATGGTTATTACCATTTTACAATAGGATCCAGTAAATCCACTTATCCATAAGATATCTTTCCATTCCGGGGTGGTGTATTCGCTTAAGTGAGGGTCAGTACCAGTTAAAATCACTGCATCTACAGCATGTGATTTCATTTGATCTCTAAGTAAGATAAGTTTATTTATTACATTCATCTAATGCTATTTATATAGAATTTTATAATATTATAAATGCTTTCTGAACAGATAGTTTCCCTCGTTATTTTATCAGGAAAAATAAATTCAATTCCAGATACATCATCTGCCGGCCTAACCTTAGATATATCGTCGACAGTACAAATAAATGCTAAATCAAGGGTAAAGACTGAAAAGGCAGAATAGATGTATTCATTTGGAAAGGAGACTAAAAATTTGATGTTTGTAATCCTAACACCTAACTCTTCTCTGATTTCCCTTCCAATAGCATCTTCGACCCGCTCCATAGGCTCGACAAAACCACCCGGTAAGTCAAGCATTCCTTTTGCCGGTTCAATTGCACGGCGTGTTAATAACAATTTACCTTCCGGAGAAATAATCAGACACGCAACAGCTGCCGAACTATTAATGAAGTAGATAAACTTACACTCTTCGCATTTGAATGATTTTCCTATATCAGTGGATTTGAATTTATTACTTCCACATTTAGGACAGTATTTTAGAACATCTTTGGGATGCGTTTGAAGTATCATTTTCTCAATTTATCAAATAAATCTTCTGGTTTCAGTATTTTTCTTACCCTATCTTTCTTTGTTTTAATTATTTGCTCTGCCTTCATCCAATCAATCAACATTGAAGGCCATTGATCGTGAGGCTTCCCAAGTTTTTTGATTCCGAATCCGTGCCCACCTTCTCTAAAAATATGAAGTTCTGCAGCTATACCATTCTCTTTAAGGGCATTGTAAAATTCAGTGCTATTCCTTGGGGATACTGATTTGTCGTCATCGGCCAAGACAATAAATGAAGGTGGAGTCTCTTTGGTTACTTGCAGTTCGTTTGAATAGTTCCGAATTAGTTTCGGATTGGAACTCTTACCTAATAAGTTTTCTCTCGAACCCATATGACCCCATTTTTCATTAAGGGTAATTACCGGATAAACAAGTACGGCGAAATCTGGACGACAACTTTGCTGAAGGATTGGATTAGTTGTTCCGACATTACCTTGATCAAAATGAGTCGCAGCAGTAGAGGCTAAATGGCCTCCTGCAGAAAAACCAGAAATCCCTATTTTAGTAGAGTCAATCCCCCATTGTGCCGCATTATACCTAACTGTACGTAAAGCATACTGAGCATCAATTAAGGGTATCTCGTGATGACCATACGGGAGCCGGTATTTCAAAACAATCCCTGCAATACCTTGTTGCTGTAAAAATATACCAAAATCATACCCCTCATAGTCCATTGCTTCAATACCATAGCCTCCACCAGGGCAAATGATTACGGCCACTCCTGTATTCTTTTCTTTTTCAGGCAAATAGATTGTTAATGTAGCTTCAGAAACAAACCGAACCATTTTACCATTAAAGGTCTCTTCAGGTTTAGGACATTCATTATTTCCTACGGCACCATCGGGCCAAAGTTTCATAACTTTCTGTCCTATACTTAATTGATTATTTGCCATTGAGATTAAGATAAGCACTATTATTTTGTACATTTGGATTATTATTAATAAATTTCACAGGGATAAAAGTAGAAAATATCCCTGCTAATTTTAACTTTGTGCTTTGAATTAGAAGATTTAGTTAAAATTAATTTCAGCTATATTTACTTGCATGAGTTTTAAGTTACTATGGGAAGGTTTTGTTATTGGTACTGCAGTTTCTGTCCCTTTAGGTCCTTTAGGAATGTTATGCATCAGGCGTACGGTTAATAAAAACTGGAAATCGGGTTTTCTATCCGGCTTAGGCATTGCCTCTTCTGATGCGATTTATGCCATTATTGCTGGTTTTAGCCTTACCATTATTATTGATTTCATCAATCAATATGAACTCTATTTCAAGATTCTAGGAGCGAGTATGGTTTTCTTATTGGGACTCTATATTTTCTTATCAAATCCAGCGAAGGAGATACAGAAGTATAAACAAAAAGGGAATTCGTATCTTCAGGATTTCATAACTGCCTTTCTTCTTACCTTCACAAATCCCCTTTCAGTCTTCGTTTTTATTGCAATCTTTACCAGTTATAGCCTCGTTCTAAAATTATCTCATTTATTTGAGGCTATGTTAGTTGTGGGTGGAATATTTATGGGTGGTGCGATGTGGTGGTTTATTCTGACAGGACTTGCTTATCTTTTTAAACATAAGCTTTCAATTGACACAATATGGTGGGCAAATAAAATTATTGGACTTGTTGTGGTTGTGATATCAATAAGCTTATTTTTGTTACTCGTATTGAATGAAATTTAGTGACCATCGTACTTGTTGATCAAATCTGCTATTCGAATTTATAAATACTTATTCGAATAATTTAGTCTCTTCTAAAATTAACCGGAATTCATCCGGAGCTCTGCGAGCCCTACCTGTTGCGGCATCAATAAATCCTAAAACAACATCACCTTCGTTGATTAATTCTCCTCTCTCATTGTAGATTTTTGAAATCATCCGAAATTTAACCATTGGAATCTCCTTAATAATGGTTCGAATGGTTAGTATTTCATCGTATACTGCAGGTTTATGATATTGAGCATTTAGTGATCGAACGGGGAGTATTATACCGCTCTCCTCTACTTCGCGATACGATTTCCATATCTTACGAATCATTTCGGTACGGCCAATTTCATAAAGCCTTGGGTAATTGCCATAATACATTACTCCCATCTTGTCTGTATCTCCATAACATACCCTATATTTTGAATCAAAAGTCAGCATCGGTATTGAAATTAAATAGTTTTGATGATTTACAAAGTTAAGCCTAAATCTAAGAAACGAAGAATTGTTTGCATTGTAACCTTCATTGGTGGATCATTGGGTATCCCGTTTTATCAGCATAAAGGGTACTTTCTCGAATGAATGGTTTAAAATTTAGATAAATCAGGCCCTATCGCATTAAGGGTTTAAATGACACATTAAGCTCCAAGTATGGTTATTCTTGAATATTAATCAAAAAGATTTGGATTAAATAACCAGATTAATTAAATAAATTATGGTCACTATGCTCTATGCCTTACTACCATAGCGTTTATTCTCAATCATATAAATGAAAAAAGCTTCTTAATCGATGATTAAGAAGCTTTTAAGTGACCCAGCTGGGGCTCGGACCCAGGACCCCATCCTTAAAAGGGATGTGCTCTACCAACTGAGCTACTGAGTCATCCTTCGTTTACCTTTGTTTTTCAAAGGCGCTGCAAAGATAGCCTTGTTTTTAATTTATACAAATACCAAATCGACAAATTTTCAGAAAGATTGGTTTTATTTGTAGTTTTGTTGCGGTATTTACTGACATCTCATTAGAGCACAGGAATATCGGGCACTAAAATATTATTTATGACCGGTAAAGTTATTATTATCACAGGAGCTTCTTCTGGAATTGGAAAGGCCTTGGCATTAGAATTCTTTTCGCGGGGCGCTAAATTAGCTTTGGGAGCACGTAGAATAGATCAGCTTGAGGAATTTAGGGATACGCTGCATAGCTCTGATATTTTATGCATTCAAACAGATGTTTCTTCAGAGAGTGATTGTAAAAATTTAATAGAACGGACAATCAAAAAATTTGGAAGAATAGATGTATTGATTAATAATGCAGGAATATCAATGCGTTCCTTATTTAAAGATACAGACCTTGAAGTAATACATCGGGTAATGAATGTAAATTTTTATGGAACTGTTTATTGTACAAAATATGCTCTGCCTTATCTACTTCAAAGTAAAGGATCTTTGGCTGGGATAATTTCAATTGCTGGGTACATTGGTTTACCCGGAAGAACAGCCTACTCGGCATCCAAATTTGCTATCAGGGGTTTTTTAGATACTATTCGTATTGAACATTTACATAGTGAACTGCATGTTCTGGTTGCAGCACCTGGTTTTACAGCATCTGAAGTTCGTAAATCCGCATTGACTGCTGATGGATCCATTCAAGGCGAGACTCCACGCAATGAAGGATCAATGATGAGTGCCAAGACTTGTGCATACCTTATTGCCGAAGCAATAAAAAATAGGAGGAGAAGCATAACACTAACCTTCTGGGAGGGCAAGTTTTCGGTCTTCCTGGGAAAGTTTTTTCCTTCTCTATTAGATAGACTAACATACAATCATATGGCTCAAGAACCAGATTCACCATTAAAAAAGTGAATATATTAATTATATGGACAAATTAATTTTCAGTATTACTCATAGAGTTTAAATTCAATTCATTGACTTATAAAGCATTGTGAAAATTCTAGTTGAACCTTAGCTTGTAAGATAAAAATAATGTACATAGTTGAACACTTTAATCAATAGCACTTTAGGTTGTATCTGTAATTAATATAGCTCTTTTTCCAACAAATCAGTTTGTCTTTAAGAATAAGGGATTATCTTTGCATTGCTTTTAAAAAGTGAATTCAAGAGACTCTGTAGCTCAGCTGGTAGAGCAATTGACTCTTAATCAATGGGTCGAGGGTTCGAACCCCTCCGGGGTCACTTTAAAAACGCATAATCCGATGTATTTCAGGTATTTACATCGGATTTTCTTATTGCAAGCAAGTGCTATTGTCGTTTTAACTAAAAAATCTCCTTGTAACGAATTACAAGGAGATTTTTTAGTTGTGACTTAGCGACCTGTTAAGTTGTATTTAGAACTGAAAAACTTTGATTAGTTGATATATTCACTAAGCCATTTTCCCAATTTTTTACGGGTAAAAAATATTCTGCTTTTAACAGTTCCAAGGGGTAAATCAAGTTTTTCAGCAATCTCTTTGTATTTAAATCCGCTCAGAAAAAGCTGAAAAGGTTCTCTGAACTCAGGCTCAAGCATATCTATTTTTTTGTATATCTCCTTCTCTGCATGTATTGAATCTGCCGCTGGAGAATAATCATCTTTTGAAAAAGAGATCTGAAGTTTATGAGAGGAACTTTCCAGAGTCGTCTTCGCTTTTACATTTCTGCGGTAATCATTGATAAAGGTATTTTTCATGATGGTATAAACCCAAGCCATCAGATTTGTATCGGCTGAAAATTTATCACGGTAAATTAATGCTTTCAAATAAGTCTCTTGCACAAGATCATGAGCCTTATCTGAATCGCTTGTTAAACTTAAGGCGAAATAATAAAGTTTACTATGGAGACTTGTCAAGGAATCCTGAAATTGTATTTGTGTCATAATTAAATTAACAAGAATTAATTGATCAAATAAAGGTTTTCAATTATCAAACGACTCTTCAAAGGTATTAAACACCACCTTAATAAACAAGTTATTGTAGTATTTTTAAATGCAATAATCTTAATTATCTTTATTGATTCTAAATAAGGAATTCATAATTACCAACACAACAATACGATTAATGATTTTTTGAAATTCATTATAAATTATCATTTAGTTTAAACTAAACTCGTTTTGGTTCAGTCATATGCCTTAAGTTGGTGAAATAGATTGACAAACTGTTTAACTTTTGCTATTTATGTTCTTTTTAAGATTCCTCAAACCTGGTTTGGTTGATGCTTATTCAAGTTTTTAATTCTCGGTTAAAAAATTCAACCTATTCGTATTTATAATAAATAATTTCGATTTTTTGAAAATCTCGAAGTGTCAATACTACAGGCTCAAAAGACTCTATATATTAGCCCTTTGAGTCTGTAATAAAAAAATAGTGTTAGGGAAAATAAAACGATATGGTATAAAAAATCAAGCACGGGTTTATTCGCGCTCAATAGGATGCTTATAAACTAAATTAATTACCTTTATATGTTACTATTCTAATCCTTAATGGAGTTAATTTGGCAGTGACTTTTGTTATTTTCAGTTGACTTATTTGGTTTGAAATATATTAATATTTAAAATTATTCTATGACTTCTATTCGTATTGCTGTCATTGGTTTAGGTTATGTTGGGCTTCCTTTAGCCCGTCTATTTGCCACCAAGTATCCGGTAGTTGGATTTGATCTTAATCAACAACGAGTTGATGAACTTATTCATGGAATAGATCAGACATTGGAGGTTGAAAAGTCGGTTCTTGAATCTGTTTTAGTACCTGACAATCCGATAAAATCAGGGTTAAATGGTCTTTATTGTTCCTTTCGTTCCGAGGATATTAAAGAGTGCAATTTTTATATTGTTACTGTACCTACACCTGTCGATAAGAATAATCGACCAGATCTTTCTCCATTATTAAAAGCGTCAAAGACAGTTGGGGATGTTATATCTAAAGGTGATATTATTGTCTATGAATCAACTGTGTTTCCTGGTGCCACAGAAGATGACTGCATTCCGGTTATTGAGCGTTTTTCGGGGTTAAAATACAATAGTGATTTTTTTGCTGGATATAGTCCTGAAAGGATTAATCCCGGAGACAAAGAGCATACCGTTGAGAAAATACTGAAAATCACCTCAGGGAGCAACGCTGAGATTGCCGAGGTTATAGATAAGGTTTATAAATCAGTTATTGAGGCAGGAACATTTAAAGCATCCTCCATTCGGGTCGCCGAAGCGGCTAAAGTTATCGAAAACTCTCAGCGCGATATTAATATAGCCTTTGTTAATGAATTGGCTAAGATTTTCAATGCGATGAATATCGATACTCAAGATGTGTTAGAGGCTGCAGGTACGAAATGGAATTTTCTCGCTTTCAAACCTGGTTTAGTCGGAGGCCACTGCATTGGTGTTGATCCGTATTACCTTGCTCAGAAATCGCAGGAAGCAGGATACCACCCGGAGATTATCCTTGCCGGTCGCAGATTAAACGACAGTATGGGTAAATACATTGCAGCAGAGGTTGTTAAGCTAATGATAAAAAATGAGAAGCCTGTAAAAAAATCGAAGGTCTTGATGTTGGGAATTACCTTTAAGGAAAATTGTCCTGATATCAGAAACACCAAAGCTACAGATATTTACCACGAGTTAATTAGTTTTGGAATATCAGTCGATGTTTACGATCCTTGGGCATCAGCTGAAGAAGTTAATAAAGAATATGGTATTTCAATTATCAGTAAACTTATCGAATCTGTAAATTATAGCGCAGTAATTCTTGCCGTTGCACATAAAGAGTTTCATGAGATTAATTTACAGGCGTTTAAAGATAATGGTTCCATTTTATATGATGTTAAAGGAATCTTACCGCGTGAGCTGGTTCATGCACGATTATAATTCAGAATCTCCCCTACTTTAAAATTTCCCGTATGATTATAGCTATCGATTTTGACGGTACAATTGTAGAACACCGCTATCCAGCTATTGGAAAGGAACTTCCATTTGCTTTGGAGACCATAAAAGCATTGATAAAGAAACAGCATCAAATCATCTTATGGACTTTTAGATCGGGAAAGATGCTTGACGAAGCAGTTGAATATTGCAGAAAAGGTGGCGTCGAATTTTATGCTGTGAATAAAAGCTATCCAGAGGAGAAATACGATCACACTATAAGCCGAAAAATTCATGCAGATTTATTTATTGATGATCGAAATATTGGAGGATTTCCCGGATGGGGAGAAATCTACCATATTATTTGCCCTGAAGAGACAGGTAGACCCAAGAGATGAAATGAATTAAACAGGATATTGGTGCAATTGCCTATTTAATCCATTTCAAGTCTAACATCATGAAGTTCTCGCCAAGGAAGTCCATGGATATTAAGTTGTTCCATAAACGGATCCGGATTGAACTCTTCAACATTATAAACTCCAGCCCTTTTCCATTGTCCGGTTAAAAACATCATCGCACCGATCATTGCCGGAACGCCTGTGGTATAGCTAACAGCCTGTGTTCCAGTCTCGGCATAGGCAGCTTCATGACTGCAATTGTTATAAATATAATAGGTCTTTTTCTTTTTGTCTTTAATTCCCTTGATTCTACATCCAATAGAAGTCTCACCTACATAATTTTTACCCAGATCTTCGGGGGCTGGCAGAACAGCTTTCAGAAACTGTATCGGAACAATCTCTTTGCCCTCATAGAGAATAGGCTTAATACCTGCCATTCCAATATTTTGTATCACACGCAGATGTGTTAGGTATTCTTGTCCGAAGGTCATCCAGAACCGCGCTTTCTTAAGGGTTGGAAAGTTTTTTACAAGTGACTCTAACTCTTCATGATAAATAACATACGATTCTCGCTCACCAATACGTGGATAGGTAATTGGTTTGTGAATTTCGTGAGGTTCAGTAACTACCCAGGTTCCATTTTCATAGTATTTCCCCTTTTGCGTAACCTCTCTGATATTTATTTCAGGGTTAAAATTCGTTGCGAATGGTTTGCCATGATCACCGGCATTACAATCCACGATATCCAGATAATGAATCTCATCAAACACATATTTGGCTGCCCATGCTGTGAAAATACTGGTTACTCCTGGATCAAATCCGCAACCTAAAATAGCGGTTAAACCAGCCTTTGTAAACCTTTCCTGATATGCCCATTGCCAGCTGTACTCAAATTTGGCCTCATCTTTAGGTTCATAATTCGCGGTATCCAAATACGAGACTCCGGTTTCGAGACAAGCATCCATAATGGTTAAATCCTGATAAGGCAAAGCTACATTAACAATTAGATCGGGTTTAAAAGCATGAATCAAGGCTACAAGCTGTGGAACATCATCTGCATCCACTTGTGCTGTTTGAATTCTGTCTCCACCTATTCGAGCCGCTATTGCATCACATTTAGATTTCGTTCGGCTTGCAAGCATAATCGTTGTAAAAACTTCAGGTAAACCTGCCATTTTATATGCAACAACAGTTCCAACACCTCCGGCACCAATAATCAAAACTTTTCCCATTGTATCTGTTTTATGAATCTCACTTTGAACTAAACGATATGCAAAATAACCATATTTTTCAATTGCTTTACTGATTATTACTGGGAAAATAGAATTATTTTGTATTTTTAATCCTCTTTGAGCTTTAAGCAAGGTAATTTTGCTGTATAGTGTTACTTGACCCAATTGAATTATCTATCATTTAGTCAATTAATTATAAAATTTGTGAGACATATTCTGGTATTCTCTTTTCTACTATTTATAAGTTCTGTGTTGTTTTCCCAAAATAATATCAACACAAATTACACTACCACAAAACCTTGGACCTATTGGTGGTGGCCTGGAAGCGCTGTTGACCATCCCGGCATATCTTATCAACTAGAAAATTTCAAAAAGAGTGGAATCGGTGGTGCTCACATTATTCCTATCTATGGCGTTCAAGGCGAAGAGCCCTCATTTATCCCATTTTTATCGCCTGCGTGGGTAGAGACCTTTAAGTATACCCTAACCGAGGCTAAGCGTCTGGGAATAGGAATTGATTTATCAACCGGAACAGGCTGGCCTTTTGGCGGTCCAGCTGTACCGATTGATAATAGCGCCAAACAGATGGTGTTTACACAAATGGATATTGGGGACACGTTAAATCTCAAGAAATTGATTCAAAAAAGTATTTATCTTGAGCCAGATATTTTTATAATTAACCAAGAACATAAATATGAGAAGATTAGCCTTGATTATATTCTAGATCACTTCGATTCGGCCAAGAGTAGAAAATTAGTGATAATCACTTATGAACCTACTAATCAACGGGTAAAAAGGGCGGCCCCTGGTGGTGAAGGGCTAGTCATAGACCACTTTGACGCCTCTTCTGTTAAGCAATACCTATCTATTTTTGATTCAACATTATTTAAATCTTCAACTGCTTTGATTCCTCGTTCGATGTATAATGACTCCTATGAGGTTTACAATGCGAATTGGACAATAGAATTCTTTCGAACTTTTAAAAAACAGCACAATTATGAGTTGAGAGATCGATTGTTTGTATTGACCTCTGATTATCCTGATGATTTGGATAAGCAGAAGACTATGTCAGATTACCGTGAAACACTCTCTTCGCTGCTTTACAGTGCCGAAAGAAGCTGGACTGATTGGGCCAGATCTCATAATATGTTAACTCGTTATCAAGCTCACGGATCACCGGGAAACTTACTTGACTTGTATGCTTTAGCTGATATTCCTGAGACAGAATCATTTGGAAGCAGCAAATTTTCGATTCCGTTTGTGCGTGTGGATGATGATTATGAAGAAAAACGATTTGGGAGACCTAATCCCTTAATCATGAAATTCGCCTCCTCCCCTGCTAATCTACTCGGTAAAAAATTAGTTGGTTCAGAATCTACAACCTGGCTGGGAAATCACTTTAAAGTATCACTTTCTCAGATCAAGCCGCAGCTGGATGAGATTTTCACTTCGGGAATAAACCATCTTTTCTTTCATGGCACAACCTATTCGCCGCCTGATGAGCCTTTTCCCGGCTGGCTTTTTTATGCTTCAACAAATTATGGAATAAATGGTCATTTTTACAATGAATTCCCATTGCTTAACTTTTATATCGCCAATTGTCAAAAAATACTTCAAAATTCTATTCCAGATAATGATCTGCTCCTATATATGCCCATTTTTGACATGTGGGCTGATACTGACGCTCCTGTTCTAAACCTTTTTTCGGTACACCATCCCGAAAAATGGTTTACAAATACCCCCTTTGGAAAGTTAGCAACCCATCTCTGGGAGACCGGTTATGGATTTGACTATATTTCAGATTTGCAAATCAGTCAGTTACATATAAATAGCGACAGCAGCGTATCAATTGACAAATGTCACTATCGGGCTATTGTAATTCCTAAGACTGTAAATATCCCTTTTGAGACGATAAAGAATCTTAATTTACTAGCAAAAAAAGGTGTTAAACTGATTTTTGATCAGTCGCTTCCTGTCTCGCTACCTGGTAATGGTCGCGATTATCAAATTGGGGCATTCAACCAATCAATTCATGAGTTAATTCTGAATAGGAATGTGAATATCGGGTCAGTAGATTCTGCATTAAAATCGCTTAATATCAGGTGTGAGACTTTGGTTTCTAAGGGATTAAAATATATTAGAAAGAGATCGGGAGATGAGACTATTTGGTTTTTAACGAATCTCTCCAATAAATTCTCTTACGATCTAATTGATCTTCCTCAAGATGGGCAATCGCTTGAATATTATAATCCAATAAATAATGACTATGGAAAACTGCATTTTACGAAAAATAGTCATTCAATGCAGACACAACTCTATCTTCCACCGGGAAGTTCCTGTTTTTTAATAAGTTCAAATCATCGTTCCAATAAAGAATACTGGAATTTTAAAATTCCTTCAGAAAATTCTTTATTAATTGATAATTGGGAAGTTAAATTCAGCATAGGGTCACCACAACTTCCTGACAAAATCTTTCATCCTTCTAACCCTTTGACAAGTTGGACGTTATGGCCTGACTCTACCTTGGAATGGTTTAATGGCTATGGCAACTATTATGCTACTTTTAAATTACCCGAGAACTGGAAAAGCTCTAAAGGTTTTTATGTGCAATTCAATAATCTTCGTGAAACAGCTAAAGTAACGATTAATAATCAGGATATTGGAACGATTTGGTCTGTCCCATATCAGTTATATATTCCGATTGATAAATTCCGATTTGGCACTGAAAATAGCATAACCTTATCTGTTCGTAATTTGTCGGCAAATGAAGCACGTTTTCTAGATACAAAGGGGGTAAAATGGAAAAAATTTTACGATGCGAATATTGTGGATATTACGTATAAGCCATTTGATGCATCTAAATGGAAACCAGAAGCATCAGGTATTTTGGGCAGTGTGAAAATTGTACAGGTAAAATAACATTTGTGATGGATTAATTTACATCCACAATCTTTGAGTTAATCAATAAATCGCCTTGTCAAATCTTGATATGCGTCAATTCGACGATCGCGAAGAAAAGGCCACCATCGTCTTACCGATTCGGACCTTTGAAGATCAATATTTACGAGCAAATTAATCTCCTTATTTTCAGGGGCAAGTGCAAGTAATTCACCCTGAGGTCCTGCAACAAAGCTATTTCCCCAGAACGTAATTCCATTGGTTTGGCCTGAAGGATCAGGCTCGAAACCTGTTCTGTTAACCGAAATAACAGGAATTCCATTTGCAACGGCATGCCCACGTTGTGAAATCATCCACGCTTCTAGCTGTCTTTGCTTTTCATCTTCTTTATCTGTTGATTCATAGCCTATTGCAGTGGGATATATTAACAATTCTGCACCTGCCAGGGCCATAAGTCTGGCAGCCTCAGGATACCATTGATCCCAACAGATTAATACTCCAATCTTACCTATTGAGGTAGTTATCGGTTTAAAACCAAGATCACCGGGAGTAAAGTAAAATTTCTCATAATACGCAGGATCGTCGGGGATATGCATTTTTCTATATTTACCAGCTATAGTCCCATCTGTTTCAAATACAACAACCGTATTATGATAAAGACCTGCCGATCGCTTTTCAAAAAGAGATGTTACCAATACTACTTGATGCTTCCGGGCCAATTGTCCATAAAATTCAGTGGCATTTCCGGGAATAGATTCGGCAAAGTCAAATAGTGCTGTATTTTCTGTCTGACAGAAATATAAGGTATCGTGAAGCTCCTGGAGAACAATTAATTTTGCTCCATTCGATGCCGAATAGGCAATACTTTCTTCTAATTTTTTCCTGTTCGCAGAAGTATCTGAGCTATTTGCTTGTTGTATCAATCCAGTTATCAGCATATTAAAATCTATTTAATGAAATGCTCGATTTATTACATGCATTTCGCAGTTGTAAAATTAGCAATATAATTTAATGGATTGTTTAGATCACACCTACCGGGAATTGCATCGTTATACAATGCAGAGATCCATGTTGTTTGATCAACGACCGACAATCGATTCCAATTATTTCCCTATCAGGAAAGGCTATTTTTAATTGACTCATTGCTATGTTATCGCGGGGTGAGTTATAAATAGGGACTAAAACTGCTCCATTAATAATTAAGAAATTTGCATAAGTTGCTGGTAATCTTTGTTCATTATCGAATTCAGCTTGAGCCATAGGAAGTTCAATAAGTTTATAGGGTTCATTTGCTAAGGTCCTAAACGACTTTATTTCCTGTTCCATCTGGTGTAAAGCGATGAAATGTTCATCAGTTGGATCGTCGCATTTAACATAGGCGATGGTCTTTGCATCGCAGAAACGTGCAAGTGTATCTATATGACTATCAGTATCATCTCCGGCTAGATAACCTGAGCTAAGCCAGAGAATCCGTTTTAACCCAAACAATTCAATTAGTTGCTGCTCAAGTTGTTCTTCAGAGAGATCATTATTTCTATTTTCTGAGAATAAGCATTCTTTGGTTGTCAGCAGGGTTCCTTCGCCATCAGATTCAATACTTCCTCCCTCGAGTATCAGATCTTGATGATTCTCATATCTGCACTCTTCCTGAAAAACACCTTTGTTAAACAATGATGCAGTGAGCTGGTTATCAAGATCAGAAGTAAATTTTAATCCCCATCCATTGAATGTGAAATCACAAATAACCATTTTCCCATCGATACTTATGGTGATTGGTCCATGATCGCGTGCCCAGGTATCATCAGAAGAGATCTCTTGAAATAGGATATTTTTAAGGTTGCAATGCGCCAATTTTTTAAGCAGTTCCTTTTGATCCGGGCACACAATTAGCACCTTCTCATATTTTGAAATTACCTCAGTGATCTGACTGAAACAATCTTCAACCTCCTCGAGCATATCTGCCCAATCTGTCTTTTCGTGTGGCCATGTCAGCAATACTCCACTCTGTAGCGCCCATTCAGGTGGTAAGATAATATGTTTTTTATTCATAATTCGAAGGTCAGTTAGACCTTTAATTTTGTTTTATTGAACCTAAGACATCTCTCAAAAAGCCATTGAAGTCAAAGCCATCGTCCATAAAGCCTAGACGAACTAAGACAATTTTTCGCGAAGGGATTATGAATATTTTTTGTCCCCGATGACCGCTGCAGAAATACATATCTTCGGGGGCATCATTAAATCTCTTTGAAGCATTAAGGTAGAACTGAGCTCCATACTTTCCCCCTGACCCTTTAGCAGGAGTTCGCGTATAGTTCACCCAGCCGGCTGGAAGAATTGTATCGCCTTTCCAAACACCATCGTTGTAATAGAGTAGTCCAAATCGGGCCCAGTCGCGTGCAGTAGCATAGCCATAAGATGAGCCGACGAAATTTCCTGCTGCATCGGTCTCTATAAATGCAGATGACATTCCAATCTTATTAAATAGCTCTTTATAGGGGAAATTATGATATTCCTGGTCGTTTCCTATTGAAGTGCGAAGAATTCCCGATAAGATATTAGTAGTGCCTGATGAATATTTCCATTCCGTGCCAGGTGTTTTTTCGTAGGGTTCGCCTATGGCTTTTTGATAACAATCACCTGAACGATAAAGCATTGTAGTCACCGATGAGACATCCTCGTAGTTCTCATCCCATTTTAATCCACTACTCATATGCATCAAATCACTGATGGTAATATCACGTCGACGGTCATTAAGCCACTCTTTAATGGGCGCCGTAGCATGCACATTCAGCCGATGTTGCTTCGTCAGAATTCCAGCCATCGCATTAATTAAGCTTTTTGTCATGGACCAACCCCAAAGTTGACTCTCTGCAGTGATTCCCATCTTTGATGAATATTGCTCAGCAATTAATTCACCTTTGTAGAGCACCACAACTGCGGCAGTAAGTCGCAGATCAGTATCTGGAGAACCAAATGCTGTATTAACAGCATTTTTAAGTTTTACGGTATCTACTTCTTCAAAGGTTGTATCTTTAACGAGATCACCAACCGGCCATGGTGTGTGCCAAACAGTTGGCCGTTTAACAATTGGGGGATTGAAGCTTAAGCGCTGTAAATCTTCAAGCGAATGTTCGCCAATTAGGCACGCTCCATACCCTTCGCGATACACGGCAGTTTGTTTTGCCAGTCCAAAAAAGGAGGTAATAACAGATTTATTCAAGTAATCGATTTTACTTGATGTATATTTCATGATCGAATACCGAAGATCAATAGATTGTGTAAGCTGCGGATCCCTGTTTAATTTAAATAATGCAGTAGCCATGTTTTTGCGCCATAGCCGGTCGCAATATAGAGTTTTGGATATTGCGAAGCAGCAATAATTATCAATCCCAAAATAATTACTATAAAAATAAATAGCTTACGTTTTATCATTATTCAATGGTCTATTATTTTACAAAATCCTAGATTTATTGCTCCTCTAGAGCCATTTCCAATTCATCTGTCATTTCGAGGTTGTGGTAAACATTTTGGACATCCTCATTATCTTCTAATTCTTCAATCATACGTAAGATAATCTTAGCCTCCGAAACCTGGAGTCGTTTATCGACACGCGAAAGTCTTTGTAATTCAGCCTTTTGTGGCTCAATTTTAAGATCCTCAAGTTTTTTATTGAATTTACCGAAGTCTTCAGTTGCAGTAGTTACAATAATCAAATCCTCTTCTATTTCAATCTCTTCTGCTCCTGATTCTATTAATTCGAGTTCTAAATCATCTAAGTTAATCCCCGGTTGAATAGAGATTGAAAAAACTCCTTTGCGATCAAAAATAAAGTTCAATGATCCTTTAGTAGTTAGAGACCCACCTCGTTTTGTGAAAATATGTCGTATATCAGCAACTGTTCTGTTATTATTATCGCTAAGGCATTCGACAAATACAGCAACCCTACCAATGCCATATCCCTCAAGAAAGATCTCCTCCAAATCATTTCCATCCTTCTCCCCTTTTGAAATTGCTCTATCAATGTTATCTTTAGGCATATTTTGACCTTTCGCATTCAGTACCGCAATTCTCAATCTGGCATTCATCGCAGGATCGCTTATGCCACCTTCCTTTACGGCAACGGTGATCTCTTTGGCCAATCTGGAGAATATATTTGATCGTTTTGCATCAAGGGCACCTTTCTTTCGCTTAATTTTTGACCATTTACTATGTCCTGACATATTAGGTTTTATTACTTAAGCTACAAATTTAGTAAATGAAATTGAACCTGCGCAAATAGAGATTGCCCTTTATTTTCTGAAAGAGAATCAATTAATTTGCATAACCATTTTCAACAAAACGAGATATCAACAGATTCATATATTAAAAATCGAACTGTGTATAAATGTGAAGCTGTATTTATTGGACTTTATCAAGAAACAACTATTAAATCACCTATAATAAGATTAATCGATGTTTTTTTTTATGGAAATTATACTTTAGATCTGCTCAGTAGTAAATTACTATTTTATTTTTCATTGGCATACTAGGTGATTAATCTGAGTTGGTTTATTTGTTACCTGTAAATAACTTTTAAATGGATAATTACTCCTAATCAAATTTTATTTAATTCTTTTAATTTGATACTTAACCGGCTAAAATATTTCATATTTTATAGCTGTTTTAGATTAATATTACTTATTTTGCACCTGTTTTATTAGAATTAGTACATAACATCTTTTACGTGTTGAATAGATATAGTTTTTATGTAAAATTAGACTAGATCTCTTATTGATGGGTAGGCAGACAAAGCGTATTTATTAATTCTCAAAAACCCAAACGACTAACTATTTTATATTTATTTGATTACTAACCATTGTGACTATTATATATAGTTACAACTATTTATAACTTGAAATGAAAAGAAGAAACTTTCTTAGAGATACTGCGCTTTCTACAGCCGGTTTATTAATTACTAAAGATCTGTTTAGTAAATCAAGCGGTATTGTTTATGGTCATAACGAAATGACCTATAAATTGAATACCCAGTGGGGTACTTTAAATCCGGAGAAAACACCTGTAAACGACTGTCATGAGATGATTCAGGACAGAAAAGGGCGTATTTTATTGTTAACAAATGAAACGCGGAATAATATAATAATTTACAATAAGAGTGGAAGACTAATTGATACATGGGGTAAGGAATTTCCAGGTGCCCATGGGCTTACGGTACAACATAATGGCAGTGAAGATTTTTTATTTATCACTGATACCGCAAAGCATCAGGTATATAAGACTACCATAGACGGTAAGATTCTTCTTACCATTGATGCTCCTGCAGATCTTCCTGCTTATCAAAAAAAGGATGCATTTGTCCCTACGGAGACTGCTGTGCTCGAGAATGGAGAATTTTATATTGCCGACGGCTATGGGGCACAGCATATACTACATTATGAGGCTGATGGCCGTTTGAAAAATTCATTTGGCGGACGTGGAACAGGAGATGAATTTTTCGATAATGCACATGGTATTTGTATCGATTATAGAAATCCAACACCTACCTTAATTATAACTGACAGAACAAGGAACGCATTTAAACGTTTCTCATTAGATGGCAAGTTGTTGGAAATAATTCATTTACCTGGGGCATGTGTGTGTCGGCCGGTAATTAAAGGTGATTATTTATATGCTGCCGTGCTTAGATCGCCTAATTTAGACAATAGCAAATCTGGTTTTGTGACTATCTTAAATAAAGAGAATAAGGTAATTTCCAATTTAGGTGGTTCTGAACCGATCTATGAGAATAATGAATTAAAACCGCTCTTTCAAACTGAGAAGATTTTCATTCACCCTCATGACGTTTGTGTTGATGACGAGGGTAGTATTTACGTTGCTCAATGGGCTTCAGATAAGGTTTATCCGTATAAATTTACAAAAGTTTAAGAAATCAAATGCAAAACAAACAGATTCGTTTCACGATTGGTGCCGTTGTAGTGGCAGTTTTGGTTTTTGGTCTATTTTATAAATTAAAGTATTACCAAGGCAGTGGAGAAAATGAGATCACTTACAACCGCAATATCAGACCATTACTTTCTGATAAGTGCTTCTCATGTCATGGCCCTGATGCAAACAAGAGAAAAGCCGGTTTACGTTTGGATTTACAGTCCGGAGCTTATGCTGAATTACAAAAAACCAAAGGTCATTATGCTATTGTACCGGGATCGCCAGAAAAGAGTGAGTTAATAAGACGCATTGAATCAACAGATCCTGCAGTAATGATGCCTATGCCAGAGAGCCATCTGACCAAACTAACCCATGATGAAATTAACCTTTTCAGACATTGGATTAAAGATGGCGCTAAATATGAGAAGCATTGGGCATTTGTACCTCCTGTAAAAGCTCCACTACCTGCGGTAAGCGATAAGAGTTGGACAAACAACGAAATTGATGCCTTTATTCTCCGAAAAATGGAGAATAAAGGGTTTAGCCCAAACAGCGAAGCAAGTAAGGAAGTTATGATCAAGAGAGTATTTGCCGATGTTACCTTCAGCCCAAATAGCGAAGCAAGCAAGGAAGTCTTGATCAAGAGAGCATTTGCCGATATTACCGGTCTTGCTCCAACATTTAAAGAGGTTTCCCAATGGAATGAAAATCCAGCAAAGGATTGGTATAGTCAACTTATAGATACACTATTGCAAAAACCCTCTTACGGTGAGAAGATGGCCATATTATGGTGTGATTTAGCTCGTTATGCAGACTCGTTTGGATTCCAGGACGATAATATAAGATCACAATGGCCCTGGAGAGATTGGGTAATTAATGCATTTAACAAAAATCTTTCCTATGATAAATTTCTTACCGATCAGATAGCAGGTGATTTATTACCAAATGCATCAAAGGAAAATATTTTAGCGACCGCTTTTTTCCGTAATCACAAGTATACCGAAGAAGGGGGTATTATAGAAGAAGAATACCGGGTATCTTATAACATTGATAAAACACGAACCTACGGCAAGGCTATTTTGGGTGTGACCATAGAATGTGCGCAATGCCATGATCATAAATATGATCCATTCTCAAATAAGGATTATTATCAGTTGTATGCTTTTTTCAATATAAGCAAAGAGAAAGGATTCGAAGGGGATGTAAGCACTTCAACGCCTGCAAAAGCACCTAAACTATTTATCAATCATGAAGAGGTGAACAAGTTTATGCCGTATATCAATGTTGTCGATACAAGTGCAATTCAGATTTCGGTAATGGCAGATGATTCGATTAAGAAACCTACATTTATGCTTAGTAGAGGACGTTATGATGCCCCCACATCGGTCGAAGTAAAACCAACGGGTCTTGAATCGATTATGCCTTATGATACACTAGTATATCCCCGTAACCGCTTAGGGTTAGCACAATGGACGATTAACAAAAAAAATCCGTTGACAGCCCGTGTATTTGTAAATTTCATTTGGCAGGAGATATTTGGCAAGGGAATTGTTAAAACCTCAAGTGATTATGGATTACAAGGTGAACTTCCTTCGCATCCTGAATTATTAGATTGGTTGGCGGTCGATTTTATGGATCATAATTGGGATATTAAATATTTAATCAAAAAAATTCTAACCAGTAATACTTATTGTCAATCTAGCGAGGTTAGTAAAAAACAGTTGGAACAAGATCCTGAAAACATCTATTATTCCAGAGCTCCCCGAATGAGATATAAGGCTGAGATAATTCGTGATTGGGTACTTAGCAGCAGTGGATTATTAAATCAGCAGATTGGAGGACCGAGTGTAAAACCATATCAGCCCAAGGGAGTTTGGGAGAGCACAACATCAGGACGAGGTGTTTTGGCGAGTTATAAACAAGATCACGGACCATCGATTTATCGCAGAGGATTATATACGATTTTTAAATTAACTGCGCCGCCGCCGAGTCTTATGATTTTTGATGCCAGCAGCCGAGATCAGTGTGAAGCAAAACGATCGAGTACCAATACCCCACTTCAGGCCTTAACGATGCTTAATGATCCTACAGTCCTTGAAGCATCACGTGTTTTAGCCGAAAATATCTCGATATTGCCCAAAGGGTTGGACGAAAAAATCGAACAGGCATTCCAATCTATTTTGGTTCGTAAACCCACGAAATTTGAGCGGGAGAAGCTTATTGCATATTGCAAAAAACAGCAGGAATATTTCAAAGAAAATCCTGAATTATTAAAATTAACACTTAAAGTTGGAGAGTATAAACATGTAATGGATTCGTACAATGATCTGGAAGCTGGGGCATTGATGAAGACAATCTTAATCATGTATAATTTAGAAGAAGCCATTACGAAATCTTAACCTATAAACTATGAAAGAATTTTTAGAACACGGTTTAAATCAAAACAGACGCAAGTTCTTATCCAAATTAAGTCTTGGAATAGGTGGTTTAGCATTGGGATCCTTGATGGTTCCGGGTATGTTTGATGGTTCAAATGAGGATGAACTTTTTTCAAATGTACTCCCCCACTTCGCGCCTAAAGCCAAAAGGGTAATTTATTTATTTCAGAATGGAGCTCCATCTCAATTGGATCTATTTGATTATAAGCCAATGCTACAGAAGATGCACGGCGAAGAATTACCTGCTAGCATTAGAAATGGTCAACGGCTTACTGGGATGACGGCCAACCAGGCTAAGTTTCCGCTTGCCGGAACGAAATTTAATTTTGCTCAACACGGAAATACCGGTGCCTGGTTTACAGAAGCTTTACCTCATTTAGCAAGTATGAGCGATGAGATGTGCTTCGTACGCTCTATTTATACTGAAGCGATTAATCATGATCCGGCTTTAACGTTCTTTCAAACTGGTGCTCAAGTTGGAAATCGTCCAAGTATGGGATCATGGATTAGCTATGGTTTAGGGAGTGAAAATAAAAATCTACCCGCTTTTTGCGTATTACTCAGCAAAGGAAAAGGTAATGGACAGGGAGTATATTCTAAATTATGGAATAACGGATTCCTCGATTCCATCCACCAAGGTGTACAATTTAGCAGTGGTGAAGAACCGGTTAAATACCTCACCGATCCTAGTTTCATAAATCGCGTCGATAAAAGGGTTATGCTGGATGAAATTTCTGCATTGAACGACGCAGCTTACAAAAACATCGGTGATCCGGAAATTGTAACCAAGATTCAACAGTATGAGTTAGCCTACCGGATGCAGATGGCTGTACCTGAATTAACATCATTACAGAATGAGCCGGAGTCAATAATTAAAATGTATGGTCCGGAGTGTTTAATTCCGGGGACTTATGCGGCAAATTGCCTGTTAGCTCGTAAACTTTCTGAAAATGGAGTCCGTTTTGTACAGTTATACCATCAAGGATGGGATACCCATGGTAATCTCCCTAAAGAAATTGAAGGACAATGCAGGGATATTGATCAATCTTCAGCAGCACTAATAAAAGATTTAAAACAACGTGGTTTACTTGATGAAACACTCGTAATCTGGGGAGGTGAATTTGGAAGAACAAACTATTGCCAGGGCGCATTAAGTAAAGATAATTATGGTCGTGACCACCACCCGAGATGCTTTACAATTTGGATGGCAGGTGGTGGAGTAAAACCCGGAGTGTTTGGAGAAACTGATGAATTTGGATATAATATTACCCAAATGCCAGTCCATGTGCATGATTTCCATGCAACGGTAATGCATTTAATGGGTATTGATCATGAAAAATTCACCTTTAAACATCAGGGAAGAAGATACCGATTGACGGATGTCGCTGGTAATGTGGTCCATGATATAATTAGTTAAATTATGAGTGAGAAAAAAATTTACCAGATACTTGAAATGAGTTTATGGGTTTTAAACCCTTTACTTTTGGTGCTGGCAGTTTACAATCAAGTTATTCAACCTGGGCTCTTTCTTCAGTGGATTGGTAAACTTCACCCCTTAGTATTGCATTTCCCTATCGTATTTGGAATCCTGATAGCAATGTATCTCCTCTTTTTTAATAATCGAAGGGTTCCCATTGCAATTGAAAAATTAGTTTTAGTTACAAATGCTGTTATTGCCAGCGGTGTAGTTATTTGTGGTTTGCTATTATCGAAACAAAATTCATACGATGGCGACCTAATTAATTTGCATAAATGGGGCGGTATCCTAATTGCATTATTGAGTTGGCTATCAATTTATTTGCTTGAAATTAAAGTTGAACTAAAAAAATATTTTGCTATTTTCTTCGGCATCGTTCTTATTTTCTCAACTCATAAAGGGGCTCAGCTAACTCATGGAGTTAATGCATTAAGTTTTCCTGAAAAGGCTGAAGCTTCCGTTGCCGGTAATGGTGAAACAGTTGCAGAAGAAACAGTATATAAATCTATTGTAGCTCCAATATTTACACAAAAGTGTATCGGCTGCCATGGTGTCGATAAGATGAAGGGCGATCTGAGGTTAGATACGCCTGAATATATTATAAAGGGCGGCAAAGATGGTTTGATTATTAAAGGGGAGAAGAATAATATAGCTATGCTAATCGAGGTTATACATTTCCCAATGGCAAATGAAATGCATATGCCACCTGATGGTAAAATCCAACTTACTGCCCGTGAAATAAGTATCTTAAATAACTGGATCAAGGGAGGTGCCAATTTCACGATTAAAGGAAGTGAACTAAATAAAGACGATAGCTTAAAACTTTTTGTCTCTAAAGTAGAATCAGTAAGCACACCAAAATTTGAATTCAAGAGTAATCTTCCAGATTTAAAAGAATTTAACTCTAACTACTGCACTACAAACTATTTGTTTAACGGATCGGATGAGATAGAGGTAAATTTTTTCCAAGGAACTTTTTACAATTCTGAAAATCTCAAGAAGTTGGAAAAGATTAAGGATGGAATTATCAATTTAAATATGTCGGGTATGCCATTAAAGAAGGAAGATCTTGATATTATTGTTCAATTTAAGAATTTACAAATTTTAAATCTTAATAATACCCAACTCGAGATTAGTGCTCTTGAAGTGCTAAAAACGTTACCGAAGCTTAAATCGGTCTCCATTTGCGGTATTGAATTTGAAGACAGTTCTCTTGAGAAATTTCTTGATAATGCTAAATTTAAGGAGCTTAATATTTGGACTGTAAAGGGAACTGAAAAGTCATTTGAGAAAATAATGGTTAAATATCCTTCTGTTAAAATAACCGTAGGTGACAATATGCAAGATCAAGTCATGAAAATCAGTAATCCTTCTATTGAACAAGATTCATTGATTATTCCGACACATGTTGATATAAAATTAAAGCATTTACTAAAAGGTGTTGTGATTAAATATACCACAGACGGCACGGATCCCGACAGTTTAAAAAGCATGGATTATAAAGAACCCTTTAGACTCTTTGATAATACTGTTTTGAAAATCAAAGCATACAGGACCGGATGGCAAAGCAGTGATATTGTTTCTCGAACCTATTATAAATCTGAAATTCATCCCGATTCAATACTCTTGTTAACGCAACCTGATCCCAAGCATAAAGGGAATGGTGCAAAAACATTAATAGATTATGATTTAGGAGAGACAAATAAATATACAGACAAATGGCTTGGGTACCAAAATTCGACCTTAGATTTTCTTATTGGTTTTAATGAGTTAAAAACCTTGCATTCTGTTTATTTAAATGCTTTTATTGAATTTGGTGCAGAAATATTTCCTATTGCAGCCATAACTGCCCAGGGAAGTAATGATGGCAAACTATTTAAGAAAATTGCAGAGACAACTTTTCCGATGCCAAAGAAGGATGATCCCTCTTTAATTGCCAAGATATTTACCTGTAAATTCCCCGAGGGGACTACCTATAAATACTACAAGTTTAGCGTATCAAATGTCAAAAAAATGCCGGCATGGAGGAAAGATCGAAAAGGTAAACCAGCATGGATTTTTATCGATGAATTATTTCTTAATTAAAAGTTGTTTTTTACTGCACTGTAATACTCTTCAACTAAGCATAAAAAAGGGCACCTGATGGCGCCCTTTTTTATGCTTAGTTACAGTCATTAAATCTATGCGAGTAATGCTTTAACCTGCTGATAAATATTCTCGGAAGTAAACCCAAGTTGCTGATCTAGGACATCGTATGGAGCAGAGAATCCAAATGAACTGAGCCCCCATACTGCACCTGAATCACCAACAAGTCCGCGAAGAGTTATAGGAAGTCCGGCTGTAAGTCCAAATTTTGGAATAGCTACCGGTAAAACACTCTCCTGATATCCTTTATCCTGATTTCTAAACAGTCCTTCTGAAGGTGCAGAGACCACCCGAACTTTTAGTCCATCACGTTGCCGAAGTAATGCTGCTCCTTCAATAAGAGAAGCTACTTCAGATCCTGATGCCACAAGAATAACCGCTGGATTTTCACACTGCTCGACAGTGTATGCACCCCTGGCAGCTTGTTTAGCCTCCTCATAACGATTGGATACTGATGGAAGATCTTTAATATTTTGTCGTGAAAAGATAAGTGCTGTTGGTGTACTTATATTTTCAATAGCCAATTGCCATGCAACAGTAGTTTCATTCGCGTCAGCCGGGCGTAATACCAAAGTTGAGTTTTCTCCATGGTGGTTTTTCAGATGCTCCATTAAACGCAGTTGCGCCTCATGCTCTACCGGCTGATGCGTTGGCCCGTCCTCTCCTACCCTAAAGGCATCGTGAGTCCAGATATACTTTACAGGAAGCTCCATCAACGCAGCCATACGTAAGGCCGGCTTCATGTAATCAGAGAAAACAAAAAATGTCCCGCATGCAGCTATGATCCCTCCATGAAGGGCAATACCATTCATTACTGAAGCCATAGTTAGCTCACAAACTCCTGCTTGCAAGAATGCTCCAGAGAAATCACCATTTTTAAATGCCTTGGTATTATTGAGGAAACCATCGGTCTTATCCGAATTTGACAAATCGGCTGAAGAGACAATCATATTCTCAATCTCCTTTGCGAATGCGGCGAGCACTGTTGCAGAGGCATTACGTGTTGCAGCTCCTGCTTTCTGAACAATCTTATCGTAATCAAAATCTGGAATCTCACCAGATAGGAACTTCTCAAGTTTTGCAGAGAGCTCTGGATTTATTGCAGACCAAGCATCTTCTTCGTCATTCTTTTTATTAGCCCATTCTTTTAATGCCTCAATCCGTTTTGCATAAAGTTCTGCAACATCAGGAAAAATAACAAATGGATTCTCAGGATCACCACCTAAATTTGCAATTGTTTTCTTAAAGGAGGCCCCAGCATGTGTTAATGGTTGTCCGTGTGTGGAACATTGCCTTTCAAAATTTGAGCCATCTTCTTTTACAGCACCTTTACCCATTATCGTTTTACCAATAATCAATGTTGGTTTAGCTTTCTCATCTATTGCACTTCGAATTGCCTTGCGGATAGCATCCGGGTCATTCCCTGCAATGGTAAGAACATTCCAACCCCATGCCCGATATTTCATCTCAGTATCTTCTGAGGTAACGGCATCAGTATTAGTTGAGAGTTGAATATCGTTAGAGTCATAAAACATAATTAGGTTATTTAAACCCAAATAACCTGCCAGACGCCCTGCACCTTGGGATATCTCCTCTTGTATTCCTCCGTCAGAAATAAAAGTATAGGTCTTGTGAGCCATCCATTCACCAAATCGTGCAACTAAAAAACGTTCGGCAATAGCGGCTCCTACAGCCATACTATGTCCCTGTCCCAGAGGACCAGAAGTGTTTTCCACTCCCCGATCAGGATCAACTTCAGGATGGCCTGGCGTGACTGAACCCCATTGACGAAATTTTTTTAGATCATCTAAAGAGTACTTACCGCAAAGCGTTAAAGTAGAATAAAGCATTGGAGACATATGTCCTGGATCAAGGAAAAACCGATCACGAAAAGGCCAGGTCATATCACTCGGATCATAATTTAGAAATTCTGTATAAAGAATATTGGCAAAATCGGCTCCACCCATTGCTCCACCAGGATGTCCGGAGTTTGCCTTTTCAACCATGGCGGCAGAAAGAATACGAATATTGTCTGCAGCTCTGTTAATTACTGAATTACCCATGCTAATTGTATTTAAATATATAAAAGCGAATTGCGTTTTCTGTTAGTTTTAGTCAGTATCTCTTAAAAAGGCGACCAGTTTCTTCAGCGAAGAGAACCGGTCATAATTTTATTCTTTAAAGTAATCAATTCTTTAAAAAGACAGATGCTGATTAGAATTTTGATTATATAATTTAACGATAGAAAGTTAAAAATATTATAGTTGTTTATAAAGGCTAAAAGCACTTATCTTGCAGGAATGGTCCGCACAACAAAAACACCTTCAACAGATTTAACTTTGTTGATAATCTCTTCAGAAAGAGATTCATTACTCGCATCAATAATATTATAGGCAATATCTCCCTTATTTTTATTCAGCATATTATCAATGTTTATACCTGCTTGTGCAAGAATAGTTGTGATTTGACTGATAATATTGGGTATATTTTTATTGGTTACTAGCAGACGTGCTCCATTATTACGTTCTAATTCAGCTGCCGGAAAGTTGACCGAGTTTCTGATGTTACCATTTTCAAAGAAATTCCGAATTTGTTCTGCTGCCATTATTGCACAATTCACCTCCGATTCATTGGTAGAAGCGCCAAGGTGAGGAATTGCAACAACCTTATCACTTTTCAATAGTTCTGAATTAGGAAAATCCGTAAAGTAGGACCCCACTTTGCCTGATTGGATTGCTGCCAATATAGCGGCATCAACAACTAATTCGCCTCTTGCAAAATTTAGAATCTTAACGCCATTTTTCATCATTTTAAGTTTATCGACATTTATAAACCCAGTTGTCTCTGCCATTAAAGGTATTTGGAGGGTAACGAAATCGGCCTTGGCTAACATCGATTCAAGTCCAAAAGCGCGAATCACGTCATGATGTAAATTCCAGGCATGATCAACAGATATATAAGGATCATAACCCATGACATTCATACCCAATGATTGAGCCGCATTAGCTACCAAAACCCCAATTGCTCCAAGACCAATTACAGCAAGAGTCTTTCCTTTAATTTCACTGCCTCCAAAATTTGCTTTTCCTTTTTCAACAAGCGCAGGAACTTTATCACCCTCATTAATAAGAGTTTTAGCCCATTGAGCTCCACCGAGAAGATCCCTCGATGCTAGAAGAAGCCCCGCAATAACTAACTCTTTAACTCCATTTGCATTCGCTCCAGGCGTATTAAAAACTACGATCCCCTTTTCAGTACATTTAGCAATTGGAATATTGTTAACTCCAGCCCCTGCCCTAGCTATTGCTTTAACAGATTGAGGAATTTCCATCTCGTGCATACTGAAACTTCGCAAAACAATAGCATCCGGATCTTTTTGATCAACGGAAATTTCATAGTTGGCAGCAGGGAATACCTGAAGTCCTTCTTGATCAATTTTGTTAAGCGTCTGAATTTTATACATATAATACTTATTATGGATTCGTATGTTTATAATTACAAATATCATAAAAAAGAAGCTATTATACCCATTTTTAGAAGTTAAATTATGATTATTTTATTGTTTGGTAAGAATATTCGAAGTTCTAACCCCAATAGATTGAATTAGATTAAAAATTCAAATTCAAAAATTCTTATTACTCAACTATTTTATCTGCACTGAGATTAATTCAAGAATATGGAAGTCAATATTAAGTAATAATCATTTAATAAAGTAAATACGCTGTATTCAAGATGTTTTAGTGTAATAATCTGTAATTTTGTATAGGCTTTGAAATAGGTGATCAAACGAATTAGGATTCAAATCATGGATTTAATTAATCAAATCAAAGAGAAAGCGCGTAAACTTCAGAAGAGAATTGTTTTAGCTGAAGGAACCGAATTACGCACCCTTAAAGCCACAGAAATCATTATCCGCGAAAATCTTGCACAAATTATCCTACTTGGAAATCCCGATACAATTAATTCCATTGCATTAGCTAACGGAATTAATATCGTGGGAGCTGATATTAAAGATCCGGAATCAGATGTAAGAAGAGAACATTACGCGAAACTAATGGTATTTATTCGGAAATCTAAAGGGTTAACTTATCAACAAGCGATTGACAGCTTAAATAACCCCTTGGTTTTTGGGCCAGTTATGATAAAAGCCGGAGATGCAGATGGAGAAATTGCAGGTGCGATTAATTCCACAGGCGATGTTCTTAGACCAGCACTTCAATATATTAAAACATCCCCCGGAATCAGTGTTGTATCAGGGGTCTTTTTCATGATTTTCAAAAATAAAGCACTAGGAGATAACGGACTACTTGTCCTGGCTGATTGCGCTGTAATGCCAGATCCCGATGAAAAGCAATTGGCCGAAATTGCCATTGCTACGGCTAAAACAGCCAAGACTATTGCGAATATTGAGCCTCGAATTGCGATGCTTTCTTTTTCGACAAAAGGGAGTGCACAACATCCATTAGCGAATAAGGTCATAAATGCCACCCGTATAGTTCAGGAGTTAGCACCAGAATTATGTATTGATGGCGAACTTCAACTTGATGCAGCTTTGGTAGATGAGATTGGGCAATTGAAAGCACCAGGGAGTAAGGTTGCAGGGAAAGCCAATATCCTTGTATTCCCGGGCCTGGAATCTGCAAATATAGGTTATAAGTTAGTCCAACGGCTTGCAGGGGCTGAAGCAATTGGGCCTATCCTTCAAGGAATGGCTGCTCCAATTAATGATTTATCCAGAGGCTGTTCTGTCAATGATATTGTTAATATGGTTGCAATAACTGCAACACAAGCGATCTAAAGATTCGATTTAGGCTTTTATCGCAAAAGTCTTTCTATTTATACGAATTTATAGTATTGTACTTTTAGCATTTAAGACAATACTTTAAGTGTGAATAGCCTTTTAATTAATGCGTATTAGGGAATAAAACGACATAATTATTTTTTAATAATGGAAGATCTACTTATTGAACCTATTGAAGATTTCGGGTTAAGTAAAAAGCATCAGCAGCGTACCCTTTTCTCCAAAATTGGAATTGTAGGATGCGGGAAAGACGGTCAAAATATTGCACGAATAGCAAGTGCGAATGGTATTGAGGTAGTTTTTATTGAACTTTCCGATGAGAGGATTCAAAATGCCTATAATCGGTTAGGTGTAGTATTAGATCGCCGAATCGATAATTGGGGAATGACTCAAGGAGAGAAGAAACTTATATTATCGCGAATCAAAGGGAGTCTTGACTATAAGGTTCTTCATGATTGTGATTTTGTTATTGAGGCTATTCGGGCAGAGACAAGTGAACGAAAGATCATCGAGAGAAAAGAGGTCTTCAAAAAAATTGAAGCCGTAGTTGCACCAGATTGCATAATCGCAACAAATTCCACAACTATTATTATTACAGAGCTATCATCTGAGTTGAAATTTCGGGATCGGTGCGTAAGCCTTCATTTCTTTGTTCAATCGCCTGAAGCAAGAGTTTGTGAAGTTGTTAAAGGACTATATACCACTGAGATGGTTTACAATAAGGTATTGAAATTTGTCAAAATGGTTAATCGACAGGCTATTCCTGTTGAAGAGTCAGCAGGATTAATATCGATCCGTCTCTATACCGCACTATTAAATGAAGCATGCGAGGTTTTACTTGAGGGTGTTGGTGCAATGGTTGATATTGATACGGTCTGGAGAGTTGGCTTTGGAATGCGTTTTGGACCCTTTGAATTAGCTGATATATTGGGAATTGACAAAATAAACCGCTGGATGGAGAATCTCTATTCTGAATTTGGTGATCCACGTTATATGCCATCGCCGGTAATTAAAAAATTATGCAGAGCTCGTCGTTTCGGTGTTCATGTGTGTTCGGGCTTTTACACCTACGATCAAAACGGTAAAATTATTGGACCGGGACCAATAGTTGCAACACGAGGTTAAAGGCAATAATAACAACAAGATTATTAATTTTTTAGTTCTATCCTATATCAATTGAATAGCTTTAATCACCAACCAATGAAAATATTAGTAATCAATTGCGGAAGTTCTTCCATTAAATACCAGCTTTACGCGCTAGATAATAAACATATTCTGGCTAAGGGGGTAGTTGAAAAAATTGGAATGAAAGGATCATTTTTAAAACATGAAAAAGAAACGGGACAGAAAGTTCTTTTTGAAGGTGAGATTCTAGATCATAAAATCGGTATTGAATATATTTTAGGTGTTTTATCAAGTGTTAAACATGGTTGCATCAGTTCCCTTGATGAAATTAATGCAGTAGGGCACCGAGTGGTACATGGAGGTGAGAAATTTAGCGAAAGCGTATTAATTACTGATGATATTATGGAATCGCTCTTGAAATTTATTGAATTAGCCCCGTTACATAATCCACCTAACCTTAAGGGAATTTATGCTTTACAGTTGTTAATTCCAGATGTCCCTCAGGTTGCTGTATTTGATACCGCTTTTCATCACACGATACCGAAGCATGCATTTATGTATGCAATTCCCTATGCTCTTTATAAAAAATATGGTATCCGAAGGTATGGTTTTCATGGAACGAGTCATAAATATGTCTCAAATAGGGCTTGTGAAATATTAGGACTGGATCCGTTGAAAACAAAAATAATCTCCTGTCACCTCGGAAACGGAGCATCGGCATGTGCGATAAAAAATGGTCAATCAATCGATACCTCAATGGGCTTTACGCCTGTTGAAGGGTTAATAATGGGAACCCGTTCAGGAGATATTGATATGGGAGCAGTTGCCTATATTATGGACAAGGAAAAAATAGGGACAAAGTCAGCCTCTACCCTATTCAACAAACATAGTGGATTACTTGGAATTACTGGTATTTCTTCAGACTCACGTGAGATTCGTGATGCAGCCGAAAAAGGTGATGAGCGTGCAATTTTGGCCCTTAAGATGTTTGATTACCGAATAAAAAAATATATCGGCAGTTATGCCGCTGCCATGGGCGGACTGGATCTTCTTGTATTTACAGGTGGAATTGGTGAAAACTCTGATGCTACACGTTATGGTGTTTGTGAAGATCTTGAATTCTTAGGTATTGAACTGGACCAAGATCTTAATAAAGGTATAAAAATGGAAGAACGAATAATCAGTAAAGCCGGGGCTAAGGTTAAGATTATGGTTGTTCCGACAAACGAAGAGTTAATGATTGCTGTTGACACTCAAAATATTGTAAATAAAATCACAAAGAATTAAGGCTGTTATTTCCTTTGAAAATATTTGATATCAATAACTTATATTTCCAATACTAGACCATCGTATCCTGGTTCAATAGTCATAGGCAATTCGTGCAAAAGATGTTCATGTTTTCCCATCTCATGACTCATATGTGTTAAATACGCTTTGTGCGGTGCAATTTTTTCAATAAGAGCAATAGCCTCTGAAAGATTTAGATGAGAGATATGAGTAGTCTTACGTAATGCACAAATTACTAGTATTTCAATCCCCTGAAGTTTATCGATCTCTTCCTGTTCAATCATATTAAAATCAGTGAGATAGGCAAATTTTCCGAATCGAAAGCCATAAACGGGTAATTTATGATGAAAGAGTCGAATAGGAAGTATCGAAAAGGGTCCAATTTCAAATGCATTACTATCTAAATCAATCAAATCCATCTGAGGTGTCCCCGGATACTTATTGGTCGAGAATACATAATTAAAGATAGATCTTAAATTATTTTGCACACGAGGTTCACAGTAAACATCCATTGGGGATTTACGAATCCAGTTAAAGCTGCGAATATCATCTAAACCAAATATATGATCAGCATGTTCATGGGTTAATAAAATAGCATCTAAGTTATCAACTTCGTGAACCAACATTTGCTGACGGAAATCTGGACCTACATCAACCACTATTCTTGTCAATCCCTCCTCGAGCATAATGGCGCTTCTAAGCCGTTTGTCTCTTGAGTCGACAGACTTGCAAACATCACATTTACATGCTATAACAGGAACTCCCTGGGAGGTTCCAGTTCCCAAAAGGGTTACTCTCATGTTCTTTATTTCGTGTGTGATCAAACATACATCAAAAAATTAATTCTCACAATGTATTTTCTTTAACTTTGACAAAATTTGAATCATGGGAAATCTTTACCTAATACCTACTACCCTTGGCGAATCAGGAACCGCTCAGGTAATACCTGATGAAGTATCTGATATTGCAAGGGGAATTAAATACTTTATCGTCGAGAATATTCGGACTGCACGGCGCTATTTACGCAAATTAGATTCTCAACTTAACATCGATGAATTAGTTTTTTTTGAATTAAATCAACATACAGACAGCCAGAGTATAGCGGGATATCTTGATCCCATTGCGCAAGGTTTTGACGTTGGAATTATATCTGAGGCAGGATGTCCAGGTGTTGCTGACCCGGGTGCAGAGGTGGTCAGGCATGCTCATAACAAATCAATCCGGGTTATTCCACTTGTAGGACCTTCCTCTATCCTACTCTCTTTAATGGCCTCCGGAATGAATGGTCAGAATTTTGCTTTCATTGGTTATATTCCTGTCAAAGCTGATGAACGAGTAAAAGCAATTCGAGAGATTGAGCGGAGATCTGCCACAGAAAATCAGACTCAGATATTTATCGAGGCTCCCTATCGAAACTCCCCATTAATTATTGATCTTATCAAGACCTTATCTGAAAATACCCGACTTTGCGTTGCATGCGATCTAACATTAGAAACAGAATATATCAAAACTCTAACTGTAGCTCATTGGAAAAAAGAGATTCCTGATTTGAATAAACGACCGGCAATTTTCTTAATTCAAGCGGATCGATAATGAAAATTAAAATGGTAAACGATTAAATTAAAAGGGATTAAACTCAGCCAAGATATCACCAAATAAATTCGGAAACGTTAATATTCAATTGATAAATTTCATCTGTTAATTCATTTTATGAGTGAGCAACAGCTGATACTCATATTCGAAATTTGGTGTAAAAATAGATTTACCCATATTTTTTTCGATTTGGGCAGGGCTCCAAAACTTGCCTTCAATTACCTCTTCGGTATGAAGTCTGATCTTTTGAAAATCGTACGATAAGAAATAATAAACCAATTCAGATTCTATTTCAGTATCCCAGCGATAAAACCCCAGAGGTTTAGCAGAGAAATTCTCCAGTCCAATTTCTTCATACGATTCACGGCGCAGCGCGGTTTCAATATCTTCACCATAAGAGACATGTCCACCTACTGCAGTATCCCATTTCCCGGGCTGAACTAACTTGTCTAATGGCCTCTTTTGCAAATAGATATAACCATTTGAATTAAAAACATGCAAATGTACAACAGGATGAAGAATTCGATCTCCTCGGTGACATAATGACCGTGGTGCTTTCCCAATTATCCGTCCATCTGCTTCAACAATTGGGAGCCATTCCTGTTCTTGGTCCAAAATATCAGTTGAGACTATATGAGTTAACCGGTGCATTTTTTTGGTTTTAAGATATTCGTAACCAAAATAAAGAATAAAAAGGAGATAAAATAATCCACCACTTATAAATGCCCATGCCTCTTTACTCATATAAAAAGCCGAATAGGTAACAAGAAGTATATGGAAAGTAACAAGATAAAAAAGGTTGCGGATATTTCTTTTAAAATGAATTTCCTGTTGCTGGTTCATTTCCAGTCCAACCATATATTTTCGGGTAAGTGCTCCAACAATATCCAATGGTGAAAAGAGTGATACAGCAAGAATACCGGCAAGAATAGACTCTATCAATGCAGGTTTCAACTTGAAAAATATTTCATTCTCAAGAATTATAGAGATTCCGGATAATAGAACGAGTAATACAGTGTCGAGCAAAATAAAACGATCAAGCCTTTTTTCACGCACCCAAGTAATTAACATTTCCCCCAGACCAAATGCTAATGCAACAGATATCCCCACTTTCATACCCCACCATTCATCCGCAATAATAAATACGAAAAGTGGAATGAATCCGGGTAATAATTTCTTAAAAAGGTCTCCTTGTTTCACAGGAAAAGAGGATGATTTTAATTTAGACTGACTGGTTTTTTGGTTGCTTTCAGATAAAATACTAAGCTCGAAAAACCTGGAATAACGGAGATTTGTGCACCACCATAGGCTAATCTAGAAGGGATTATTAATTTAGCTTCAGTTCCCTCTTTCATATAGGCCACTCCTTCATCCCATCCTGGAATTACTTTTCCTGCCCCTACAGTAAATGTGAATGGTGTAACCCCCGTTCCGTCAAAATTGTATCCATCACCTACTCCTGCCTTCGGATCGTCTGCTATTAAAAATCCATTGTAAAAAACATCTACAACATCCCCTTTTACAATAGCTTCAGCGGAATCTGCAGCTGCTTTAGTCACAACATAATAGAGGCCTGAACTCTTGGGCATCAGTCCGGGGTGATATTTAGCAATATATTTCCCCAGTAAAATCATCTCATTCGCCTCAGTAGGCTGCTGGGGCGTGGATATTTTTTGACATGAAGCAATAACGATCGATGTCAGGATTACGCATCCAATCAAATATAAATTTCTAATTTTCATTATTTCGGTGACTTTAAAAAATTAATCTTTATTATTTATCTCTTAGTGAAAAATTTAGGTTTAAATACCTATTTAATCCTGATCTAATTGTGTTGCATAACTTGGCAAGAGCGACCTAAAAAGATCGAGTGCCTGATCAATAGGTAATTTTGATTCTCCTCCAGAGGCATTGCGATGACCGCCGCCATTAAAATGGGTAGTAGAAAAATCATTAGTGCGAAAACTACCTTTCGAACGGAATGAGATTTTCACAATATCGTTTTTCTCCATAAAGAATGCTGAGAATACAATTCCTTTTACTGATAAGGGATAATTAACAAACCCTTCTGTATCTCCAGGATGAAAATCAAATTGCTTTAATTCTGTGCCTGACAACCATATTAATGCTGTTCGGTATTGCGGAAAAATTTCCATCTTTTCAGATAAACAATGACCAAGAAGTCTCATCCTTTTTTCTGAGAAATTATTGAATAAAGACTCGTTAATCCGTTCTTTATCAGCACCTTTATTAATAAGCTCGCCGGTAATCCGATATGTTGAATGTCTATGTGCATTATGGCTGAATGATCCGGTATCGGCAATGATTCCAGTAAGCAGAGCATTCGCACCACTAGGACTAAGGTGATTTAACATGCCTAAGGCCTCAATAAAATCATATACTAATTCAGCAGTTGAACTTACATCAATATCTGAGAATTGATATGCTGCCGAAATTTTCGGGTCAGGATGATGATCAATCAGAATAATTGGAGTATCGATTCCCTTCATATATTCTTCCAAAAGTCCTAATCGCTTAGTATCATTAAAGTCCAAGAAAAATAATGCGTCGGCTTGATCTATTAAATTATTACACTTCTCCGTATTTTTATCATAAATTATCGGTGTACCTTCAGAACTTAACCAGTTTAAATAGACTGGGAAATCATTAGGTACAATTACATTTGAATCGAACCCGGCATTTCGCAAAACATCATTAAGTCCTAACGAAGCTCCAATGGCATCACCATCAGGATTTACATGAGGAATTAGTACAACTTTCTTAACAGCTGACCCAAGCCAATTCTGTACCCTTAAACAGGCATCTAAATTAAATCTGTTCAATTCGTAATAATTTTAAAATTACGGTGCAAAGATATCATTTATTGATTGGCTGGCATGTAAAAAGGCGAAAATAATTTTACGACTATTTGAGTTATATAATTGAATTTCTGATAGTTATGTATTTCAATTCTCATCCTATATTTTTTTCGAACAAGATGACCTACTAATTGCTAATTTTACAACACGATAAAAGAGGTTATAAATTTTAGTTTTAAAGCACATAATATGAGTGGAAATATCACATTTACAATGGTTAAGCCAGATGCCGTACGGAATAATTACACAGGTCCAATTCTTAAAATAATTAATGAGAGTGGATTTCGGATCAAGGCGATAAAAATGGTTCATTTTACACGTGAGCGGGCTGAAGCATTCTATGGCATTCATGCAGGGAAGTTTTTCTTCGATGGACTTATCGAATTTATGACATCCGGACCTCTGGTTGCTGCTATCCTGGAAAAGGAAAATGCAATAAATGACTTTCGCGAGTTAATAGGTAATACAAATCCAGAAAAAGCTGATGCAGGAACGATTAGGAAACTTTTTGCGGAGTCATTAACAGCAAATGCTATTCATGGTGCAGACAGTGATGAAAATGCTATTCGTGAAGGATCATTCTTTTTCTCTGAATTAGAGCAATTCTAATTGGAATTTTATTCCTTGTTTGGAAATAAAATACAAACAGGTTTAAACGCTTTTATTTTATCTGAGAATTCGAGCTTTCCTGTAGTCGAATTACGTCTAAAAGAGACAATATCCTGCGAATTTTGATTCGCAACAACTAAAAAATCATTATCCGGAGAGAGAGAAAAGTTTCTGGGCGTCTCACCATGAGTCATCCCCTGACCTATTAGCGCTAACCTTCCTGTAGTTTGGTCAACAGCAAAAATTGCAATTGAGTTAAATCCGCGATTCGAAGCATATAAAAACTTATTATCATTGGAAAGATGGATGTCAGCACAATTGCTTGTTGTTCTATTTTCCTGTGGAAGGGTTGAAATAGTTTCTATGGTATTGAATGTATTATCCTTATTTAACGCGATCACGGAAACATCATTTGATAGTTCATTCACAACATACATTAACTTCAAGGTAGAATGAAAAGCGATATGTCGCGGTCCACTACCAGGTTTAATAGCGATGGTCGATATTATCGGATTTAGCAATTTGGATTTTGGTTCATCTAAGATAGAAACCCCTATTTGATCCGTTCCTAGATCAGCAACAAAAATTCTATTTGTAAATGGTTCAAAATAAGCACTGTGAACATGCGGCTTTTCCTGTCTAACCCGGTTCGGCCCTCTTCCAACATGTTGCTGCAGATCGATGAAATCAGTTAGTTTACCTGATTGACTCAGCTTAAACATCGCAAAATTACCTCCTGTATAATTAGCTGCTAAGACATACCCAGATTGATTTACAGAAATAAAGCAAGGATGAGCACCGCCACTTAAAACTTTAGAAATTGGCATTAATTTTCGGCTTAGAGCATCAATTGAAAACGATTCTATAACTCCCATATTTTGTTGCGACTCATCATTCGTTTCATTTACCGCCAATAAAAATCGCTGATCCTTTGTCATCGTTAAGAACGATGGATTTTGTGATTTTGCAGCTAACCCATGATTCGTTAAAATTCCAGTCGAACGATTAAGACTATAAAGATAAATTCCTTCACTTTGATTATCGGTATAAGTTCCAACATAAAAATAGATTGAATCACTATGTTTTTTATCTGTTGCTTTTAATAGCAGACCCAACAGCAAAAGGCTGAACAGTAAAGTAAATCTATGTGCAATTCTTCCCATCCGGATCATATGTGTTAATAAATTCTATTAATAAAAAATGTTACTATTAAATTACCAGCAGAAATTAAGATTCAAAATTAATCCCAGTTATTTAATAAATTAGCTAAAAAACTATACTTTCATAAAGATATGAAATTAATACCTTTATCATTCAATTAGGATATCCCAGTTGAATTAAATTCGACAAATTCACCTATGAAAAAAATTGTAATACTTCTTTTTGCTGGGCTTTCAGCTTGCACTTGGTCTGGACCAAATAAATCTGAAAATACTAAGGATTTTACAATTCCAGAGACCACTATAAATCAACTGATTGATTCCTTTAGAATCCAAAAAGAGATTCCCGATTTAGGCCGATTAGAAAAGGGGGTAAGGCATATTGCATCGCTTTGGAGCAGAAATGATGGTACTATTGATGATTTTGTGATGTTTTGCAATAAGAATGTGATAAAAGATGAAGCAAAGAGGCTCTTATTCTTTGATAAAGTGAGTAAGTATTTAGAATCTCTTTACGGCCATTTTAATAAAATAACACTTGATCTCAAAGAAAATGTAGATTTAGAAAATGGACCTATGTTGGATACTGATGAGGATTTTAGTTCATATGCCGTTGGCTCTCATCTCCTAAGTGATATGTATTCCAATAAAATAGCTTTTAAGATAGGACTAAATTTCCCCTATTATTCGTTAACTGAAAAAGACAATTTCAGTCATTCGATATCACGTAAAGAGTGGGCAATGGTTAGGCTTGGGGATATTTTTGTTTCTCGAGTGCCAGCAGAACTGGAACAAGCTGCGGCAAAAAGTGTCAATGAGGCAGACATTTATATCTCTTCATATAATATTATGATGGGTAAGATATTAAATGAAAAAGGGGAGGCACTTTTCCCGGAAAAAATGGTTCTCCTCTCCCACTGGAATCTTCGGGATGAAATTAAAGCAAATTATGGGAATAGTAGTTTAGGGAATGAAAAACAAGAGTTATTGTATCGGATAATGGAGCGAATCGTCTCCCAAGAAATTCCTGAGAATGTAATTAATAATCCAAAATTTCAATGGGCTCCAATTTCAAATAAGGTTTTTGAAAATGGGAAAGAGATTCCAAGTAAATCCGAACCGAATAACCGCTATCAACAGATCATAAATAACTATAAAGCTGAAAAAGCAATTGACAATTTTAGTCCTGAGTTAAATACGTTTATTTCAAGAAAATTTTCCGGAGAGATGGAGATCTCTCTTTCGGAAGTAGAGGCTTTATTTGATGAATATCTCCGTTCTCCGCAATTAGCAAAGATTGGTATGATTATTAAACATCGACTTGGCAGGGATTTAAGACCATTTGATATTTGGTATGATGGATTTAAAACACGTAGTTCTATTTCTCCGGAAGTTTTAAACCGACAAACAGTAAATCGTTATCCCAATTCAGATGCTTTTAAGTCTGATATGCCACGTATTCTTATGAATTTAGGATGGTCTAAGGATCGATCACTTTTTCTTGCGGACAAGATTACTGTTGATGCTGCACGAGGGTCTGGACATGCCTGGGGTGCAGGAATGAGAGGTGAAAAATCGCATTTAAGAACCCGTATACAATCTGCAGGAATGGATTATAAAGGTTATAATATTGCCATTCATGAATTTGGACATACTATAGAACAGACGAATTCTCTTTACAATATCGACTATTTCTTGCTAAACGGAGTGCCAAATACTGCATTTACTGAGGCTTTAGCATTTATATTTCAGAGCAGGGATTTACCCCTTTTAGGTATTGAGCAAAAATTAAAAAATCAAGAGCAGCTAAAAACCCTTGATGCCGGTTGGTCGCTTATGGAAATTATGGGAGTGGGACTAGTCGATATCCGAATTTGGAAATGGTTGTATGCACATCCGGAATCTACAGCTGCAGAGTTAAATATTGCCGTTCAGAATATAACCAAGGATGTTTGGAATACCTATTATTCTGAGATCTTTGGAGTCAAAGATCAACTCATATTAGGTATTTATTCTCATATGATCTCAAATCCGTTATATTTAGCAGCCTATTCCTATGGCCAAATTATTGAATTTCAAATCGAAGAACATCTTATTGAAAAAGATTTTTCGAGTGAAATTGATCGGATATACCAACAAGGTAAACTTACGCCACAAAGATGGATGGAAGGGGCTGTGGGCTCTAAAATATCTATTAAACCGATACTAAATAAAATAGATAAAGCCATTCAATGAATCTGGCAAATAATAATTCCTAAATGATTATCAAACTCTAATTAAGGTAGTATACAAATCCAATTGTTGCTGTAACTATTTTTAGTGGAATAAGGCTAGCGCCAGAGCCTAGTGTTTCAATCAGAGCTGACTCACCCTGCTGAGATACTCTGGTTTGTTCATATTTTATTCTTGCACTGGATAAGTAATAGTTTAAACCCGCCTTCAAATTCAACCGTTCTGAGATTGGAAACCGAAAGGCTGTTCCTGTTAGAATACCATAAGATAAGTTTGACGTTGTCGTGTTTTTATCTGTATAAAACCATTTATTTGCAGTAAGATTCTGGTCGTTATATTGCAATTTCTGCTGTGGAAGCGAAGTGAGATTTAAGCCCCCTTGCAATTGAAAATCCCAGAAAATAGGTCCTATATTTAGAGTAAATACAGGACCGACCACTAAAGCATTCCATAACCAAGGATTTGCCGTATAAGAAAGTCCTTTAGGATTAGACGCAGATACGTCGGAGTTAATTCTATTTCTTAGTAATCCTTCCATCGCAACATTATCCAATGAATTGGTATTTATCAATACTGAACCTTTTAATCCCCAATGGTTAGATAGCGGATAAGTTGCATCCAGAAGCAGTGCAAACCCTTTTTGGGCATACCCAGAATTATTATTTGCAAGGCTCGTCTCTTTAAAAGTTCCTGAAGGCCATGAACCACCCATTGAGAAAGAAAAATACCAATTGTCAGATTGAGCCTTGGTAATAAGTGATATTAGTAGAAGCAGAATAATAAATGTTGTTTTTTTCATTGGTAAATTTGAAAATTAATACGGTTCAAGATTTCACATCTGGATGTTGACGTGGTGAAAATAATTAATTGATAATAAAAGTAATTTTAAATTAGATGTGAAATGCAATGTATGATAATATGATTAATTCTACTGGATTATTATTTTAATTCAAATTAGGCTGTAAGTTAAAGTAAATATTGTTAGGGTAATAAGGGAAGCCGTTAAAATCCAGAATTTTACATTTGAGTGACGAATTCTGCCCAAAACAATAGCCCATACTGAAATTGCCACTAGTGTTTTATTCGCATCTAAACTCCATCCAAATGGTATTCCAGTCCAGTATTCATTGAAAGCATACTTTTGAACTATTAAACCCAAGATCAATCCTCCTATAATTAGACTAATTAGCGTGAATAGACTCATAATCTTATATGAACTAGTATTAAACAGAGCCAATAATCCAGTTACATTGCTAAACAATAGTGTTAAAAACATTAAAATTAAATACATAACAAATAATACATCAGGAATATGACCAGTAAATTGGATAATAATAGATGATTCTGTACTCATTTTTAGTACTTCTCCATTTTTTAAAAGTTCAATTCGATACACTAGTTTACCAGTGGGAGGTTGGTGTGGGAGTGAACCAATAAGTTGCTCTCCTTCCCTGCGTAAATTTATTTTAGTCATATCATCGGAGGAACCGAATTTTCGATAATATATAGATCCTGAAATAGTGATATCTGGCATTTGAATTACAATAGGGCAATCACCTTTACTTGAATAAGAGCGTAAATATTCAAACTGAATCTTCTGAATTCCACTTTTAATCGTAACTATTAGAGGGCTTGTTGAGTTGGTTGTATGTTGGTAAAGAGCAGCCGCTAAAGACAGAAACATTGCCAAAATCCAAATACGAGTTTTCATAATTAACGATCGGTAAATTGAACTGTGAAAATAACAATAATTAACTATTTTTACACTCAGTACAATCTTAAACCCAATAATAGAAATGAAGTTAACATCCGTCACTATTGTTCTTATTACTCTTTTAGTTCCATTTTCTGTTAATGCGAAATCCAAGAAAGAGAAAGGACCAAGTATTAGAATTGCTAAATATGAGGAAGACAAGAAAATAGAGGTATTGATTGACAGTAAACTTTTTACTGCATTTTGTTGGCCTGATAATGTTATGAAACCTATTCTTTATCCGGTATTGACTTCTCAGGGGACTGAAGTAACGCGTGGGTTCCCGATGAACCCGCGTGCCAATGAAAGAGTTGATCATCCACATCATGTAGGGATCTGGTTTAATTATGGTGATGTAAATGGGTATGATTTCTGGAATAACTCACCTGCCATTTCTACCGATAAGAGAAATGGATTTGGAACTATAAAGCATATTAAGATTAGTAAGATAAAGGAGGGATCTGGGAATGCAATGTTAAATTCAATTGAAAGTTGGATTGATCCTTCAGGAAAAGAACTCCTTTCAGAAGAAACTGAATATCATTTTATTGCATTTGGAACAACTCGGATTATCGACCGTATTACCAAGCTTACAGCAACTGGAAATGATGTTTCTATGAAGGACAATAAGGAGGGAGTGGTGGCAATTCGTGTTGCTCGTCAACTCGAGCTGCCATCAAAGGATGAAGTTATAATGACAGATGCAAAAGGAAATCCTACTACGGTTAAAAAAATGAGTAATGAAGGTGTCTCGGGTAGTTATCGCAGTAGTGAAGGGATTAAAGATGATGCTGTATGGAGTACCCGGGCAAAATGGATGGACCTTAATGGTATTATCGGAAATGAGAAAATTGCTATTGTGATCTGTGATCATCCTAAAAACCAAAGCTATCCAACTTATTGGCATGCTAGAGGTTATGGCCTTTTCGCTGCCAATCCACTTGGATGGAGTGTGTTCACAAAGGGTAAGGAAACCTTAAATTACAGTATTCCGGCAGGCAAGTCTTCTATATTTAGATATCGAATTATAATTCATTCAGGTGAAGATCTATCAGACATTAAAATCAATGAGTTAGCTGACGATTTTGCAGCTCAATATTAATAAATTAGCACTTATTCATGGCACTTAATTACATCTGGATATTTTTCTTTGTAATTGCTTTTCTGATTGGATTAGTTAAAATGATCTTTTTTGGAGATATGCAAGTTTTTCCAGATATGGTGAATTCGACTTTTGATATGGCCAAAAGTGGTTTTGAAATTTCTCTCGGACTCGCAGGGGTACTCACACTATGGTCCGGCATTATGAAAATTGGAGAGAAAGGAGGAATTGTGAATATTATATCCAGGTTAATCGGCCCATTTTTCAATAAATTATTTCCAGAATTAGGCTCGAATCATCCGGCTTATGGTCCAATGATGCTGAATTTAGCAGCCAATATGCTCGGGTTGGATAATGCTGCCACCCCAATGGGTTTGCAAGCGATGACTGAGATGCAGAAATCGAATCCTCATAAAGATACCGCCTCAAACGCACAAATTATGTTTTTGGTTTTAAATGCTTCTGGGCTCACTCTTATTCCCATCTCAATTATGGTTTATAGGGCTCAATTAGGAGCGCATGATCCGTCTGATGTATTTATTCCAATTATGCTGGCCACATTTTTCTCAACCTTTACAGGACTTATTGGAGTTTCAATTTATCAAAAAATAAATTTATGGGATCGTACAATTTTGTCCTATTTATCCGGGATGCTACTCTTTATTTTTGGCATTATCTATTACTCATCAACACTATCACCTGAAAATCTTTCGTTGTATTCAAAGATGTTAAGTAACCTGATATTATTTTCAATAATTGTCAGTTTTCTAATGCTAGGGGTGCGTAAAAAGATAAATGTATACGAAACATTTATTGACGGAGCAAAGGATGGATTTTCTACCGCAGTAAAGATAATACCTTATTTAGTAGCTATGCTCGTAGGAATAGGAGTTTTCAGAGCTTCAGGAGCTATGACGTTTCTTATATCAGGTATTCAATGGATCATTAATTTAATCGGTATTAACAGCGATTTTATTGGAGCATTACCTACAGCCATTATGAAACCGTTAAGTGGAAGTGGATCGCGAGGAATGATGATTGACGTAATGAAAACATCCGGGGCAGATTCATTTGTGGGTCGGATGTCATGTATCGTTCAAGGTGCTGGCGACACGACCTTTTTTGTATTAGCAGTTTACTTCGGATCAATAGGGATCAAAAAGACCAGACACGCTCTTACGTGTGCTTTAGTAGCCGACCTAGCCGGATTAATCGCTGCAATATTTATTGGCTATCTGTTTTTCCATTAACATTCACACTTTTTTATTTGTCTTCCAATAAGTTGTATTTAAATAAAAATATTTCTTCCATTTATTTTAATAAATAATTAAAATTTGTGTTGGTAAGAATTTGAATAAATAATCCCCGATAGAAATTCATCTATCGGGGATTATTACAATACAACACTAAAAAATACCGTGTTAAACCACAATGGCTACAAGGTATTTTTTAATTATTTTGCTTTAGCTGCGCTTGCCTCTTTTTTGGCACATGCCTCTTTTTTGGCACATGCTGCTTTATCATCAGCTTTGCAGCAAGCTTTTTTGCAGTCTTTCGCGCAAGCTGTAGATGCAGCTTTTGTTTTTACAACCTCAGCATTTACATTAGCAGCAGCTAGAGTCATTCCAGCTACCATTACAAATAAATAAATTAATTTCTTCATGTTTAATAATTTAAAATGATTAATAACTATATCTATTTTTAGGCATTCTCCTATCTTAAAATTACAACGAAGTTAATTAGGCAACCTAATTTGTGATAAACATGCTTCAAATTTGGGAAATAAAATTCATTTTCCGTGTATTTTAAAGAAATTTTTTACACCTCTCAAGTTATAATCTTTATTACCTCATTTAAAAATAAATTAAAATGCTATAAATCAAGCATTAAAATAGAAACCTGAATTATACCATTATCTATTTATATTTATATAACTAATAGTTAATGGTATTGTTTTCTGAATCAAGAATAATACCATTGTGCTATCACAGGAATGTTTAATATTGCAATTAATTGGCATTAAGAATAATGAAATGCAATGGTTTTTAGTCAATAACTATGGATTCAAATAAAATGGGGTCGGCCGTTGAAGCTGTATTCCGAGAATTAGATGAACATATTGCCAGCACTACCCGAATTACCGGAATGAAATGCTCTAATCTATGCAACGCTTGTTGCAGAACGACAACCATTGAGGCAAGTCCCATCGAGTTTATTCCTTTAGCAGTGTGGTTGTACGAAAATAAAATGGTAGATGAATTTCTTATCCGACTTGACAAAAGTGATCAAACCGGTCATTGCCCACTCTTTTCTCCAGAAGCATGGAAAGAAGGGAAAGGTGGTTGTTTAAATTATCCTAACCGGGGTCTTGTATGTCGATTATTTGGATTTGGATACCGCCTAGACCGCATAGGACTAACAGAATTAGTGACATGCAAGGAGATGAAGGAGAAAATCCCAGCAGCTGTTAATAAAGCAAATCTCCTTGGAAGGGAGAAGCCAGATACAGTACCGATTTTCACAAATTATGCAATGCAACTATATAGTATAGATCCGGATCTGGCAATTCAACATTTACCTATTGGCAAAGCGATGCGAATGGCAATTGAAAAACTATATTTTAATTATACTTCCAAAAGCAATACTTTGTCCGAACAAAATACGCTCTGAAATTTTTGAGACATAAAAACCTTATATTAAACAAGTTAAATTGATTTATAATTATGCAGTTAAATCTATATTTTTGAAATAAATAAATTTACTTTCTACGAATACCAAAAAACCAATTGAACTATACTCCATAGATTTTTATTTTACTTATTAATGTTGATTACCTTTGTCAAAGGATAACTAGAAGTATTCAATAAAATGGATTGATTTCTATATTCTATAATTAATTCAGGCTTATTTTATGCTTAAAACACTATTTATTGCAGGTGCCGGCGGATTTTTAGGAACCGTCTTACGATTTTTAGTCTCACGATATTTCCAGGAAAATACGGCTACTCTTTTCCCATGGGGAACTTTCTCCGTAAATATTTTAGGGAGTTTACTTATTGGCATATTTTACGGAATATCTGAGCGAGGTCACATTTTGAGTCCTGATGTGCGTATATTCTTAACTGTTGGCTTATGTGGTGGTTTTACAACGTTCTCATCACTTACCAATGATGCATTTTTTTTAATGCAGGAAAAAGAGTGGATGAAATTAAGTATATATACAGCCCTGAGTTTTTTCCTGGGATTACTGGCTGTTTACGTTGGACGAATGTTTATTAAATCTATTTAATCATGGAAGATATTTCACCTAAGAGTATTCTCAGAATATATTTAAGCTCGACAGATAAATTCAACTTAGATCCTATGTATGAATCTATTTTTTTTCAAGCTAAAAAGAATAATCTTGCTGGAGCTACGGTAATTAAAGGTATCTTAGGTTATGGTGCGAGCTCAATAATTCATTCAAATAAATTCTGGGAAATATCAGATAAAGTCCCAGTGGTTATTGAAATCATTGATACTGCCGAAAAAATACGGGATTTTTTTGAACTAATTAGACCACAGCTTGATGCGATGTCCTATGGATGTTTGGCAACGCTTGAAAACATAGAGGTCTTAATTTACAAGACAGGGAAAACAAAACATATTAAATCATAGCACTTTCTTATACGTAATCTTAGAACTTTTAAATTACGGAACTACTCATACGACAGTTCAGATAAGTTACAAGTGCCTTTTGAATTTTTAGACATCGTATTCATTCATATCTTTTATAATCCTTATGATAAGAACCTAAATAATAGAAAAATGAATCCCCGTCAATTTTTTCGTGTAAGGTGTGCGAAAGGGTTTGATTGACGAGGATTCAAATTATTACTTGTTAATTTGCCTTAAATAAAAATAGTTATAAAGACATCAATAAATTATTAAACCATTCGTTACGTTACAAGCAAAGCTTTTGAAAGTGTCAGTGCGTTCTCCTCTCCCATCAAGCAATGAACTATTTGCAGAGAAAATTCTAATGCTGTACCAACGCCTCTTCCAGTAATGACATGGCCATCCTTTTGCACAGGATTATAATTAATTTTTGCGTCGGTGAGATAAGATTCAAAGCCGGGATAGCAAACTGCATCTTTCCCTTTTAAGATTCCTAAATTCCCAAAGACCAGGGGTGCTGCGCAAATCGCAGCCAAATACTTCCCCTGATTATGGTAATTCATAATTTGAGAGGTTAGTCCTTGATGATCGTTAAGATTTTTTGCCCCTGGCATACCTCCAGGTAATACAATCATAGCTCCATTATCATAATCTACCTCTTCAAAAAGTTGATCTGCAATAATCTCAATAGAATGAGCACCACTAACGGCATAATTGCCAGTTATTGAAACGGTTTTAACTGTTAATCCTGCACGACGAAGAACATCAATAATAGTAACAGCTTCAATCTCCTCAAAACCTTCTGCTAAATGAACAATAACTAATTTCATACTCTTTATATTAATATTTGAATACTAAATAATCAGGGATTAATTATCCCCATATCAAGTAATTACATTCTTTCTTTTTGATATTTCTTATCCTATAAAAGATCACTTATATTTTCAAGATAAAAGAGATACACTCTGATAATTTTAACTGTTAAGAATTATTTTAATTAAATCTTCCAGCATACACTTATTTTTGGGTGTGAATCCCATTCAAAATCGCTTCAATCTCTTTTAAACGTGAAGTGACATGATCTGTTTCACTTATATCTTTAGCTTTAAAATAATAAAAACGAGCGGTTGGGAATTCTTTTCGGTCAAAAGCATCATCAGCTTTCTTCAGACTTTCGCTATAAGTTTTCTGATCTGTAAGTGATAATTGTTCTGTTATCATCTTATCGATTATTTTGAGTTGCTCGTTAGGATATGAATCTAACTTCATAATATCTATCGCATTACGATAATAAAATCTAGCCGAGCTATAATTTTTGTCTTTCATTTGTTGATCAGCCTGATTTACAACATTTTGAAATTCCTTCATTTTTTCAGCACTAATTTCCGACTCAATAATCTTATCGATATAGTCTATCTTGTCAATCAAATATTTCTCTCCTGGTTTAATTTTTAATCCTTCAGCGTAATAGAACCTTGCAACCTTCCATTGCGAATTTTTAAAATTATCATCTCCACTTTTGGTTTTTTCAAAAAATAATTTATCAATCGCATCAACATTCTTATCATCTCCTGCTGGCTTTTTATAGAGTACTTTAATCGCAATTGTATCAAGAATGTCTTGTATTTCCTTAATCTTCTGAGGAGGTAGAATTTCATTAGGTTTAATTTTCTGAGCATCACGATAAGCGGAAATTGCATCATTATATTTTTGCATTGCAAAAAATGAGGCTCCTTTATTAATTGCTTCAATATAAAGTTTAGAGATAGCCTTTTCCTTAGAAATAAAATCATTTAATTCCTTAATTCTAGATTTAGGATAAGCTTCATCTGGGCGTAATTCAGATGCCACGATGTAGTTATCTAAAGCACTCTCCCATTTTTTTGTATTATAGCTATCATCCGCCCTTTTTATTGCCTCTTGATAAAGTTTTAGTTTAGATGCTAATGCCTCATTTTGAAGGGCCAATCTTTTCTCTGCATCAGCAAGACGCACTAATGTAGGACCATCACCTGTACGAATTGCCAAGGCGCCTTTGAAATTGGTAATCGCATCTGCATATTTTGTTGCTTTTACATTCGCATCCCCTTCTGCAATGAGACGATTAAATTCACCATCCTGTTTGGCCTTATCTAAGGATTGTGCCAAGAGTTTTTCAGCCTCTGCAAGTTTGGATGTTGCAGTAGCATCACCCGGACGAATTGCCAAGGCTCCCTTGAAATTAGTTATTGCATCCGCATATTTAGTCGCTTTAACATTCTCATCCCCTTGTGTCATTAGTTTGGCAAATTCAGCATCTTGTTTTGCCTTATCTAAGGATTGAGCCAAGAGATTTTCAGCCTCTGCAAGTTTGGATGTTGCAGTAGCATCACCCGGACGAATTGCCAAGGCACCCTTGAAATTAGTTATTGCATCCGCATATTTAGTCGCTTTAACATTCTCATCCCCTTGTGCCATAAGTTTGGCAAATTCAGCATCTTGTTTCACCTTATCTAAGGAT
>CAIVMQ010000099.1 GCA_903907075.1 uncultured Bacteroidia bacterium | reverse complement strand
TTGAAATCGCTGAAGTATCGATTAAAAATGCGATTAAAAATCGCAACACCCGCCCATTCGAACAATAATTTGCATTAGCACTTAAGGGTGCAGCGATTTGAAATCGTTGAATCAAAATTATAAGTGCGATTAAAAATCACAGCACCCGCCCATTCGAACAATAATTTGCATTAGCACTTAAGGGTGCAGCGATTTGAAATCGCTGAAAATAAAATATATAAGTGCGATTAAAAATCACAACACCCGCCCATTCGAACAATGATTTGCATTAGCACTTAAGGGTGCAGCAATTTGAAATCGCTGAAGTATCGATTAAAAATGCGATTAAAAATCGCAACACCCGCCCATTCGAACAATAATTTGCATTAGCACTTAAGGGTGCAGCGATTTTAAATCGCTGAAGTATCGATTAAAAATGCGATTAAAAATCGCATCACCCAACTTTTTCCACAGGATGTTTGTTATCCATTAAATCACCTCTGACATTATCCGGATTCGGCGAGGTGTACTAACAAAACCTTCTTTAAACTTCCAAACTAATGTAATTATGATTCCTTCTCAATCATCCTCCGATCTTTCAGTTCATGGTAATCCAATAAGTAAAATGTTTAAACAACCCTCAAGTGCCAAAGAATGGGAACAATATATGCTTTCACAAGAGCAAATCGATCTGTTTACAAAACAAGGTTTTATCTCTGGAATTAAGATTCTCAACGAGAAACAGGTGGAGATTCTGAATAATGAACTTAGCCATTTCCAATCCTTAACGACCGAAGAGAAAGCTCTGTTTTACCATTATGAAACCAATGAATCAGAAGATCCTGAAAAAGTTCTCTTCCATGCTTTAGGGGCTTGGCGGGTCACCCCAGGATTCCATGATCTGCTGTGGGCACCGGCTTTCCGGATGGCGGCATACCAGCTTATGGGACGATCGTACCGACTCTTCCACGATCAGCTGTTTTGTAAACCTGCACTACATGGAGGAGTGGTGGCCTGGCATCAGGATTTCTCCTACTGGACCTTCACTAAACCAATGCACCACCTCACCTGTTGGATTGGACTGGATGATACAACAAAGGAGAATGGATGTCTTTATTATGTTCCGGGGAGTCATAATTGGGGTTTACTTCCGGTAACCGGACTAACCGGCGATATGGATGCCGTCCGCACAGTTTTAAATGAAGAACGATTAGCGATTTTTGATAACAGGGTTGCCAATGAGTTACCCAAGGGGTATGCCAGCTTTCACCATCCATTAACCATGCACGGTTCGTATTCCAATCTTTCCGACCACCCCCGCAGAGCAACCGTAATTAATACGATGGATCATCTCACATTGGGGAATCTTGCCGGATATGACAGATTGGACGCGTTAAAAAGCTTTCCCGAAATGATCCACGACAAACCGCTCGACAGCCGTTTCTTCCCGCTTCTATTTGACGGAGACAAAGAATTGGAAGCGATGGCAAATAAAATTCCGAAAATTAGTTTCGAATAGTCAGCTAACTAATTAATTATTAGTGCGATGTATTATTCGTCGGATTAAAAATCTTTGCTTAATTTTAACCGGATGTGTTTAACTTTTTGAAATGAAAAAAAAATACCTGATTTTCCTGTTACTTGTTAGCAGTTTTGGACTGAATGCCCAAAAGGCGGGTCAAGTCATTGCCAGAATGGGCGATGCAAATGTTGTTTCGTTCGATAGCGGATGGTTGTTTAACCGCTATGGTTTGCAACCAAATGGAACCACTGTTGCTGAACCTGAAAATCAGGAATCTGCCTCATTAACAGATGCGTCATGGCGTAAACTCGATTTGCCTCACGACTGGGCCATCGAAGGACCCTTCAGACTAGATCTTAGCGGAGAAACAGGAAAACTGCCCTGGAAAGGGATAGGATGGTACCGGAAACATTTTACAGTATCAGCCACCGATGCCGGGAAACAGATCTTCCTCGACTTCGACGGAGCCATGGCCAATGCTCAAATCTGGCTCAACGGACAATATGTTGGCACCTGGCCTTACGGATATAACTCGTTTCGCATGGACCTTACCCCGTTCGTACAATTCGGAAAAGAAAACGTTGTTGCCGTGCGTCTCGACACCGAAAAATGGGATTCACGGTGGTATCCCGGAGCAGGTATTTATCGCCATGTGTGGATGGTAAAAACCAATCTGGTACACATCGCACATTGGGGGACCTTCATTACCACTCCTCGGATTTCGGATGCCTCAGCAACCATTAAAATGGATCTAACGATTGAAAATCAAGACAAAATGGCAACAAAAGCCACTATACAAACAGCGGTATACGAACTGGATGGGAAGAACAGAACGGGAGTACAAGCGGCTGTCTTAAATAATTTAGAAATCCAGATTGCACCGGGTAAAAATACAACGGTAACAACTATAGGGAAGATTAATGATCCAAAGTGTTGGGATATCAAATCACCCAACCGTTATGTTGCCAAAACCACAATCACCGTTAATGGAAAGCTTGTCGAAACGTACAACACCCCATTTGGAATTAGAACTACTGAATTTACAGCCCGTAACGGCTTTCTGCTGAATGGTCGCCGCGTCGAAATCCAGGGGACCTGCAACCATCATGATTTAGGTTCGTTAGGTGCGGCAATAAATACAAGTGCGTTGAGACGTCAGTTGATCATACTCAAAGAGATAGGATGTAATTCATTGCGAACCTCACACAATCCCCCTGCCCCGGAACTGCTCGAACTGGCGGACCAAATGGGCTTCCTGGTGTGGGACGAAACCTTCGACTGCTGGAAGGCAGGAAAGAAAAAACTAGATTACAACAAGCTTTATGATCAGTGGCACGAAAGAGATATTAAGGCTCTTGTTCGACGCGACCGGAATCATCCCTCGGTATTTATCTGGTCGATTGGAAATGAGGTGCCCGATCAGAAGGATGTGGAAATGACCAAACACCTTGCCGATATTGTTCGCAGTGAAGATCCGACCCGTCCGGTATCGAATGGGTATAATGATCCAGACAGGAGCCGTGAAGCGGGATCTCCGGTGTCATTGGATATCATGGGGGTTAACTATTTTTTCAATTCGCAACCTCAATGGGACGCTGATCCACGCTATTCAAACAAGCCCACACTGGGGAGTGAAACATCTTCTTGTGTAACTTCCAGGGGTGAATATTTCTTTGGCACGGATTATAAAAACTGGCAGATCTCCTCGTATGATAACGCAAAACCGGACTGGGGCTGCACACCGGATGATCAGTTCCGCACCAATGCCAAATACCCGAATCTGTTAGGTGAATATGTCTGGACCGGATTTGACTACCTTGGTGAACCAACACCATACAACTCTGATGAGACCAATCTGCTGAACTTCCGCAACGACCCTGCCAAACGGGCAGAACTCGAAAAAAAGATGGAAGAGCTCCGCAAAAGTAATGCCCCATCGCGAAGCAGCTATTTTGGAATCGTCGATCTTGCCGGATTTCCCAAAGACCGCTTTTATCTCTACCAGTCCCGTTGGCGCCCCGATTTCCCCATGGCTCACATCCTGCCTCATTGGAACTGGAGCGAGCGTCTTGATTCGATTACCCCTGTTCATGTTTACACCTCAGGAGATGAAGCTGAATTATTTCTCAACGGGAAAAGCCTTGGGCGGAAAATCAAAAAAGCAGGACAAGATTTCCGCCTGGTATGGGATGATGTAAAATATGCACCCGGTGTAGTTAACGTGGTTGCCTATAAAAACGGTAAACAATGGGCTACTGACGAAGTTCGAACTACCGGTGCTGCTTCAAAATTAAATCTTAGTGTTAACCGAACCACCATTTCATCTGATGAATCTGATCTAGCCTATATAACGCTAAAGATTCAAGATAAAGATGGCCTTACTGTGCCCCGTTCAAAACAACTGATCAAATTTGCAATCGAAGGTCCGGGTGAAATTGTCTCAACCGACAATGGTGATGCAACAAGCTTTGTCTCGTTTCAAAGTCACGAACGGGAGGCGTTCAATGGGATGGCACTGGTGATTGTTAAGGCTAAAAAAGGGGCTAAAGGGAGCTTTATAGTTACAGCAATCAGCGATATGCTTGAAGGGGGAAAAGTAAGGGTACAAATCCTACCGATTACGAAGAATTAACAACCGAATATCCACATCTGAATCTTACTAGAAAGAAGTTGCTACCAAGAGGGATAACTCTTCCTTTCCCCCTTAGAAAAAAGGCTGGTCGTGGAGGAATTACTCTTCCTCTCCCCCTTAGAAAAAGGGGGACCAAGGGGGATTTATAATAAAAATTAAACTTGTACTAATTTACAATTTATTGGGTACGCCCCCTTTATTTAATCGAATACTTAGTCTTGTATTTCTCAAACAACTGCGATTGCTTATTATCGAGGTTGATCTCGCGCCCCTGAATGAATGCCTTGGTAACCTTGCTGCTTTTCATATCCAGCAGGTCACCCTCGCTGAGCACAATATTGGCATCTTTTCCCGCTTCAAGGGTACCGGTAAGGTGGTCGATACCCAAAATCTTAGCCGCGTTCAGGGTAAGTGTCGAGAGCGCCTCTTCCTTGGTTAAGCCATAAGTCGCCATCGTACCCGCCTGAAAAGGAAGATCACGCTGACGCCAGTAGCCAAAACTCTGATCCTGGCATATCGTAAATAATACACCGGCCTTCTGGAGCACTGCCCCTGTCTTATAAGGCTGATCAATATCATCATCCTCTGCGGAAGGGAGACTATGAGGCTGCGACAAGATTACTGCCACATTATTCTCTTTCAAAACCTCCGGAATCATCCAACTGTCAGAACCACCTACCAGGACTAATTTAAATCCAAACTCACGCGCAAAATCTATGGCAATCATCATCTCACGTACCAGATCACAATGAACAAAGAGCGATTGGGTGCCACGAAACAACCCTTTCACAGCTTCAAACTTTAAATTTACCTTCGCATGTACAGGCTCATTGTTATACCCTTTTGCCTCTCTGAAGAAATTCCGAACCTCCTCCATCTTTTCGAGACCTGATTTAACCTGGTCAGGCTGTCCCGGACGATTTAGCAAAACCGGAATATTTAAATGTATTCCATTATCCGTTTTATAGGCGGCATCCTCCCAGTTCCAGGCATCGAGCTGAACCACCGACGATGTGCCACTTAATAATCCACCTGACGGCACAATATGCGCTAATAAAACACCATTGCTCCGTATCGTATTGATTACTTTACTGTCTGTATTATAGGCTACCAGCGAATGAATATTGGGATTCATCGTTCCAAGCTCTGCATAATCCCCCGTAGAACGAACGGCACCAACTTCGATCAAACCAAGGTTCGTACTCGCCGCAATAAGTCCCGGATAGAGCTGCTTGCCATGCGCATCGACAATGGATGTGACTGGTGAAGCATCATAGTTTCCGCTGCCTACCGCAACAATCTTCCCCTTATCGAAAAAGATATATCCGTTTTCAATCACCTGCCCATTTCCTAGATGAATAGTTCCATTCTTGATCAACACCGGATTCTTCTGCGCTGCGGCAGGGTGCATATTCTCCTGGGCATTCGCTGAAAGGAAGCTAATCAGTAAAAGATTAAAAAATATTTTCCTCATATTGGTGTGCAATTAATGGTAGTTTATTGAATTGAAATTAATTAAAAATGTGCCACCAAGGCACTAAATTAAAAGACGCCACGAAGGCACGAAGGCACGAAGGCACTAAATTAAAAGACGCCACGAAGGCACGAAGGCACGAAGGCACGAAGGCACTAAATTAAAAGACACCACGAAGGCACGAAAGCACGAAAAAACTAAAAGTGACTAAAATTACTGGAGCTCTGTTGATGTTTGTCGGTGTTCGAGTCTATCCAGTAAACTGTTACCATCGTGACACCCCTCTTCGCAGTAATTTTTTACAGCAAATGAGGGCGCTGCGGGGACAGTTTTCTCTCCCCCTTTTTTCGCATTGATCATCTTTTGAATCAGACGCGTACGCTCTGAAAGAATCTCCTCTCGAAGCTTCTTGTCTCGCTCGCGATCGAAATAGATTATCCCATCGACCATCGTCAATTCTGATTTAGCATAAATACTCAGCGGATGATCACTCCACAAAACCAGATCTGCATCCTTTCCAACTTTGATACTTCCTGTTCTGTCGGCAACATGCAGCATGGTGGCAGGATTTATCGTCACCATATTGAGCGCCTCGTGTTCATCCATATTGGCATATTTCACACTCTTTGCTGCCTCCTGATTCAGCCTTCTGGCCATCTCAGGATCATCACTATTAAGCGCTACATTGACTCCATTTTGCTGCATCAGGAAAGCATTCTGCGGAATCGCATCCACAACTTCCATCTTATAACTCCACCAATCGCTGAATGTCGAAGCATTTGACCCATGAGCTTGCATCTTATCGGCCACCTTATACCCTTCCAGAATATGGGTAAACGTGTTGACCGTAAAATTAAACCGGTCGGCAATTTTAATCAGTGAGTTAATCTCGCTCTGAACATACGAATGACAGGTGATAAACCGCTTTTTATTCAATATCTCCGATAACGCTTCCAGTTCGAGATCTTTTCTTTTCGATGCACCCAGCTTCTGGTATTCAATAGCCCTTGTGAACGCATCTGTTAGCACTTCCTCAACACCCATCCGGGTATCCGGAAAACGAGCGCTGCTGGGATAATAGGAGCGTTTTACATTCTCACCCAATGCAAATTTTATAAACGGATCCCAATTGCTAAATTTAAGCTGCTCGGCATTAAGACCCCACCGCAATTTTATGAGTTGAGTCTGACCACCAATAGTATTACAGCTGCCATGAAGGATATGACTTCCAATTACGCCACCACTTAGCTGACGATAGATATCGATATCATCGGGATTGATAACGTCCGTGATTCGGGCCTCTGAGGTTACGCTCTGCGAACATTCGTTAACATCGCCACTCACGGCAATATGCGAATGCTCATCTATAATACCGGCAGAGAGGTGTTTTCCAGTACCATCAATAATACGTGCTTTACTATCTGAAAGGTTTTTACCGATAGCGGCAATCTTCCCATTTCGGATCAACACATCCGTTGCGGCTAATTCACCTGCCTTTTCACTGGTCCAAACGGTGGTATTCTTGATTAAGATTGTTTCCTGAGTAGGGATTTCCTTATTGCCATACCCACCAAAAGGATACGTAACTATTCCTTCAATCCTAACTGGAGAATCTGACTTTTTTGTTTTCACAGAATCCACGGCCAGAGACAGCTCTGAACTTTTTGTAGCAATCCAGTTAGATGATTTTCCTGTTGAAAACAGAGCTCTGCCGTTCCAATTTTCATCACCCATCACACCACTAAGCTTAACCTTAAAGAGGGAATCTTTTTTTGAGGTAAGGGATAATTTCACGAGCCGGTCAGTGATCTCCAAATCAGTTTTTAAGGTATCTTGTCCAATCAAAAGGATATCGGGCTTTGCCACATCACCTTTAAGTTCCATACGGTAAGTCTCATTATTAAGTGTCAGGGAATAGATTCCTCTTCGGTCTTTCCACCCCTCATCTTTTACAATATATTTATTTCCTTGTACCCAATTTTGAAAGATCACCGATTTCTCAGCAAAAACAGGGGCTGAGGTGATCAGAAAATTTGCAAGTTTACCAACTTCGAGACTGCCTACCTGGTCATACATCTTTAACAAGGTGGCCGGAGTTTTGGTCAACGCATCAAGAGCAACCTTCTCACTAAGTCCGGCTTTAATCGCTTTACGCAGATTAGGAATAAAGGAGCTAAACTCTTTTAGACCATTGGCTGTAAGGGCGAACGGAATATTAGCCTTCTCAAATGAGGCCGGATTAAGTGGCGCCATCTCCCAATGTTTTAAGTCGGCAAGGGAAACAAAGCGCGAGTCGATAGGATCATCGACATCCATTGCGAGGGGAAAATTCAGGGGAAGGATAAAGGGTGCATTGGTAGCTTTCATCTCGGCAATACGCTGATATTCGTTTCCACCCCCTTTGAGAATAAACTGAACACCAAATTCATCCCCTACCTTATCGGCTCTGAGATCGTTCCATTTATCAGATCCATCGAAGATCTGGGGCAGAGATTTATTATCGAGAAATGCCTGCAAGGAAAGGTTGATCCCCTCCCCCGCCGGTTTGTTTTGATACCACTGGGCATCGAGGAAGTTTTGTCGCAAAAGGGCAATAGCTCCCATTAATGAAGTGGGATAATCTTGGGTGCTGGACCCCTTATCAAAAGAAAAGTTTGCCGATGCTTTCTCTTTGAGCATCACCTTATTCTCTTTTTCAGATCCAAGTGTCACCACTGTGCCTGTGCCTCGTGATATCCCATCCATCTGATGGCTCAACACTGCACCAATTCCAATAGAACGTAACTCTTTTGCCTTAGCGGGGTTCACTTTGAAGATAGTCGAACTTACAGCCTCAGATCGAATGGCCTGATTCCAGCCAAATGCCCCTTTGGTTGTCGAAACCATCTGCCCCCCGCGATCGCCTGATCCTCCATCAGCTTTAGCACCAGCTACCCCATAATCGGAGTAGATATCGATAAACGAAGGGGTTATAAACTTCCCATTACAGTCGATAACTACAGCATCTTTAGGGATGGGCAGTGCTTTACCAATAGTTTCAATCTTTCCACGTCTGACAATCATTGAACCATCCTGAATGGTAGTCTGAGAATCCTTAATAATAGTTGCATGGATAAATGCGGTACATCCCTCCCGGGGATTCGCAACATCATTCAGCGGATAGGTCTCTTGTCCGGATAATTGCACTGCGACTGCAAGAAAAACACAAACAAGTAACGTGGCTAATCTGTTCATCAATGTGGATATTAAACGGTAATAGAGCGTGGACTAAAATAGTAATTCATTTTGAAAATATTAGTTGATCAGCCGGTGATAGAGTGCCATATAATAAGGGAGGAGAAAAAGTGTACCCTCCTGTTCCGAGTTTCCTCCACCAACTTCCTGCGTGAGCAAGGCAAACCCATCTCTGTCTTGTCTTACATGACCGCGCTCCTCGATTGGAACGGCATAACCGCCCACTCTCCAACCTATTGTGGGCTTTTGTCCAGGTGCCGGATCAAAAACAACATCCAGACGATGTGTATTATCCATCTGATATCCAATTAGATCAACTGGAATACGTTGAAGTGTTTCAAGAATACCCTCTCCCAATGATGGGACATCCTTGAGTTCATTGGTAATCTGAGCAGTAAGGTTACCGGCTTCAGGAAAAATAGATTTTGAAGTAAAATAACCCTCCTGAACCTTGGCTGAGAAATTAATTGCCAATGAGGCATATATTGAGTTCCAGAAGGCATTCTGCTGTTTGCTGATCTGAAGCCATGAATTCTCCAATGAGGCGCGGTACATAATTAGAAGTTCAGGATTCTCTTCATAGTTCATTAAACCATACATACTCATCAAACAAAGATTATTATCCCAAGGGACGACATTTGCTGGTGGAAAAAACTCTTTGCCATGCATCGCGTTGATATGATAGTTGTATTTGTTTCGAAGCTCAGCTGCAACCACATCATATTTAGGATCTCCGGTAACATGTTTGGCAACATTTAAAAAAGAGAGCATCATCAATGAGTTAAGTCCACGCTGATCCCAGCCCCAGATCGAATTGCAATATTCGGGTGAGAAACTGCCCCATCGCGTAGGCTTCCCATCGTGGTCGACAAGGTTAAATCCATGACGAATCAAATGATCGGTTATGGCTGCCAAAACTTCGCGCACCGGCTTTTTCTCCTCTTCGGTTTTTGCCACTAAGTCATAATAGACACCATAGAAGAAATAGTGACCAGCCAACTCGTCGGAGCTCGTGTCGCACTTCCACAAATGCTTTCCGTCTTTACTCTTCACAAAACGAGGATTTATATCTTTCCAAAATGGGTCACCTTTTAGAACCTCCATATTCATCGCATGACATAACTCCGGGTCTTTCATCGGTTCAGGAAAGTCAATGGGAACAATAACCCGCGCGGGGAAGCCTGGCTCATGGGTAATATCTACGAGCCACTTACAGGCATTAAAACTTCGTACGGCGAGCTCTTTAGCCTCTACATCACCTGTTACTGCAAAACGATAGGCCTGCGCGGCACCATACATCGAAGTGTACATACCGTCATTATCCGATATTCCCGGCGTGGAGGTGGTAACATCAAACGGAACTCTTAAATTATTCGGTGCAATAAAACCCATGCGTTGGTTCCGGGCTTCTGTATTGAGGGTTAAAAGCGCTGCTTTTGCGTCGAGGGTCATCTGCGTTGGGATAATCTGACCAACCCCCTTATTGGTTGCAAACCATGCTGTCCTATCATGCTGAACAGCGATGTCATTAATGGTATCATTGGGTAACCAGCGTAAACTAAAGCGGTAAAAGAATTGATTATTTTCATACCGAATTGCTCCCGCCTCAGTCCCAAACCAGACAATACCATCTGGTCCTGCTGCGGCACACGTAAAATGATTATAGGGAAGCCCCTCTTTCCCGCTAAAGAGTTGCCACTTACCTGTCTTGAGAAGTCCAACTCCCTGCTCTGCTCCAAACCATAAGTCGCCATTTGAGTCAACGGTTAAGGCTTTTACGTTATACGGTGCCCACTTATAGTGTTCATCTTGTGGAAGTATCTCCTGCCATTTCCCCCTTTCGGATGAATAAATATACAGTCCATTTTCTGTTCCTGCTGCATAGCCTTTCGCATAAACAACAGAACAATAAAGTGCCCCGGCATCTGCGGGAAGCTTCGGAAGCGTTAATTTTTTCTTGGCTACTACCGAAGGAGCAGGTACCCACTGCTGCCCATTTAACTGCAAGGCTGAACCCTCTAATGATGCAATAACAGAATGATTGTCAGATGAAATAGATTTAATCTTCACATCCGGCATTCCCTGTTTCGAGGTGTAGTGAATTGCGATATCTTCCTTGAAAACAGTATTCCGAATAGCCTGTGCAAAGACAAGTAAGGGTAGAAAAAATAGGACAATAAGGGAAATCTTCATACGGTATATTTTTATTTTAAGTGACAAATTCGATATTAGATGATTTGTTTATGTATAAATATGCATAAATAAAAGGGTGAAACAACTATTTAATTATTGCTGACCACCCACCTCGATATGATACTTACCGGATCCTAATTCAAGGGTTGTTTCATTGCCAACCTGATAATCGTTATTAACCCATGTTGATTGAACAGGCTTTGAATTGATTTGAATCAACTCAACCAATCCGGTAGGGAGGGTAACCGACGCAGTGGTATTGACAGGAATTTCAACAGCGAGGATAAACTTCCCGTTCTCCTTTTTCCAATCTGAAGATATTAGCCCATGAATAGAGTTATAAGATCCTTTTGCCCAGGTTAGTGTTCCGCCCGGACGAGGATGAATGGTAAAATGTTTAAATCCCGGAAATTTATCGTCAGGATTTATGCCCAGCACATTGCGATACATCCACTCGCCCACCGCGCCAATAGAATAATGGCAAAACGAGTTCATTCCGGCATCCTGAAATCCTCTCCCCTTCACGTAGCCATCCCATCTCTCCCAGATTGTTGTGGCTCCCTGATTGATTGAGTAGATCCATGAGGGGAGTCGTTCAGACTCAAGAAATTTATAGGCGATATCTGTTCTGCCATATTTCACAAGCTCTTTCATCATCATAGTGGTGGTCATAAAGCCTGTTGAGATTCGATAATCATACTCTTCGATACATTTAAGGAGATTATTAAATGCGGGAATCTGCTTATTGGCTGGGAGCAGCTCAAAATTTAGTGCCAACGCATATGCCGATTGGGTATTTCCTTTGATTTTACCATCCTGATCGACATACGCCTCATTAAATTTAGCACGGATATTTTCGAATAACATGTTATAATCTTTGGCATCCTTTTCATTACCTAGCACATGAGCAATTTGAGAAAACAGACGTGCTGAATTGGCATAATAAGCGGTAGCAAAAACATCCTTCGGAATCTCACCCCGTGTTTTAGAGTACCCTTCCGCAATTATGGTATTCGCATTCAACCAATCGCCATAATTATTGCCGATATCTTTTAACCACAGAAAGTTTGGATTTTGTATTCTAATATTCTCCAGATACCGCTTCATTGCCGAATAGTGCTGACGTAAAACCTCTTTGTCGCCATAATTCTGATACATCCGCCAAGGGACAATCACGCCTGCATCACCCCAGGCAGGAGCGTTACTAAAACGAATATCCGGTTTATTGGAATGGGGAGTAATATCGGGGAATGCGCCTCTGGCAGCTTGTGCATCGCGAATATCTTTTATCCATTTGGTATAAAAAGCAGCCATATCCATATTAAAGATACTATTCTGACAAAATACCTGCGCATCGCCCATCCATCCCATCCGCTCATCGCGTTGTGGACAATCGGTAGGAATACTGGTCATATTGTCGCGTTGTGTCCAGAGGATATTTTTTACGAGCTGATTAAGTTTGGGATTAGAGCATTCAAAAGAGCCCGTAACCTCAGGATCTGAAGAGATTACACATGCGGTGATCGTCTCCTTTTCGGGTGCATGGGTTAATCCCGAGATCTCGATATATCGAAATCCATGATACGTAAACGACGGTTCAAAGATATCATCACCACCCGAAAGTATATAGTTGTCTTCCTGAATAGCGGCTGCGAGATTTTTCGTGTAAAGCGACCCATCATCATCGAGCATCTCACCATGTCTGATTTTTAGTGCAGTGCCCGCAACTCCTTTTAATGAAAGCTTGGTCCAACCGGTGATACTCTGTCCAAAATCGACAATATACTTATCCCCTAACTGGGAGATCTTTACCGGAGGCAACGTTTTATATACCCGTACAGGCTCATTCTTCTGCCCCTCAAGATTTTTAACTACCTTCTCATCCACCGTGACAGACTCCCAAGATGAGTCATCAAAATTTATCCCCTTCCATCCTTGCGGAATGTTACGGGCATCAATATTCTCACCCAGAAAGTTATCTGCGTCGGTGATAAAACCTTTGGTATTGATCTTCCATGATTTATCTGTCGCAATAACCTGATGTGTCCCATCGGTATAATTAATCACCAACTGAGCAATCAGCCTGCGATCGTTTCCATAAACTCCTCTGCGCGGATAATCACGGTGCCACTTTGTTGGTCCGAGCATTCCCAAATACCATCCATCACCCAGAATAGAGGCAAGGACATTCTCCCCGGGTCTAATCGCCTTCGTAACATCAAATACCTGATATTGAACACGCTTATTAAAGTCTGTCCATTCGGGCGCCAGCACCTGATCTCCCACCTTCGATCCATTCAAATTGATCTCATAATATCCCAATGCTGAAACGTACAATGTAGCATCCTGGATATCATCTTTCGAAGTAAATTTCTTCCTGATCATTGGTGAAGCAGGTGGCACGGGCCTCAGATTCTTCAACGTCCCATTTTTATGGGGATCATAGCTCGCGGGATCATTTTTATCAAGCTCGTCCTTATAGGCTTTTTGAACTAAATCGGGTTTGTCACCAATCCATTTCCCAACCCAGTTTGCTTTCTCCAATAGTCCCATGCGCCAATAAGCAATCTCGCTCCATGGCATTGATGTGGTTTCACTATTCCAAACTTTAACTTTCCAAAAACACTGCTGCGTACTAACCAAGGTTTTTCCCTTATACACAAGCTGGGTGGTGGCATCCGATTTTATCTTTCCACTATTCCACAAATCAGCTTTAGCTTCAGTTAACTTATCTTTTGAGGAAGCGACCAATATCTGATAGGCCTCTTGCCGCTGATTAAATGCCTGTTCATTAGCTGACTTAATGTTCCAGCTTAGACGTGGTTCTGACACATCGATACCCAGTGGAGAAACAAGATACTCGCATTTTAAATTACTAACATTCAAAGAGTTAATTTCTTGTGAGAATGAAAAGTGAGGAATTAGAAATAGAATTAAAATTAGTTTTAGCGCCTTCATAAGTTATGGTTTTATCTTTTTATTAAATTAGAGTGTGATCAAAAAAATTACGACTACCGCGGCTAGCAATTAAAAGTCAAAAAATTCAGTATCCTATCCGAATGATTTAAAATAAACCTGATAAATGGATAGTACAGATAACAGTAAGTCGGATTTCAAAACATGACTTTTAAAAATCGGAGTAAAACTAACAAAAGAGCGTATAGGTATAGCTTTAAGCGAGAAAATAATTGAAAAAAATAGGATTATTCATTTCCCAAAAAACAATAAGTTTATGAAATATGCTCAATCCTGGTATTTTAAAGAGCTGATCACTTTTGAAATAGCAAATTCCGTGAGCGCTGATTTCAGTATCATAAATTCAAAAAATATTTACAAAAGAATTTCAAGCTACAACCAATATTTTTTTTAGGTTTGTCTTGAACTTATGGACTTCTAATCGCAATTCTAAACTAAACAAAAATGACTCCTATTAACCGCAGATCATTCGTAAAAAAGTCGGGAGCAGCAGCCGGGATAACCCTTGCAGCAGCAGCTATTCCAGGCAGTGTAAGCTGCAGCAGTCCCTCAGATCATATCAGGGTAGGATTGATTGGATGCAAAAATATGGGTTTTGCTGATCTCAAAGCATTTATTGAGGAGGAGAATGTTTCGTGTATTGCACTTTGCGATATTGACAAGCATATCCTTGAAGATCGGGCAACTGAAATTGAAAAACTGACAAAAAAGCGGCCTCAACTATTCACCGATTTTAGAAAACTATTAGAAATAAAGGAAATAGATGCCGTGATCATTGGTACACCCGATCATTGGCATGCCGTAATGATGATTATGGCTCTTGAGGCCGGTAAACATGTGTATGTTGAGAAGCCAATGGGGCACAGTATCGAAGAGTGCATAACGATGGTTAAAGTTGCTGCGAGGTTTCCCAAGCAGGTAGTCCAGGTAGGGATGTGGCAACGGAGCTGCAAACACTGGCTCGATGCCTCAGATTATGTGCGCTCAGGAAAGCTTGGAGAGGTTAACCTGGTCAAAGCATGGATCTATAAAGGGATGGGGGATCCTGTTCCAGCACAACCCGATTCAGAGGCACCCGATTATGTCGATTATAACATGTGGCTGGGGCCTGCTCCGCTGCGTATTTTTAATAAAAACCGTTTCCATTACGATTTCAGATGGTTCTGGGATTATGCTGGCGGTGCAATGACAGACTGGGGTGTGCACCTTCTTGATTTTGCTGTTTATGGAATGAATGCGGGTTATCCAACTGCCATAAGTCCCGGAGGAGGATGTTATCTTAATGCCGGAGTAATAGAGACTCCCGATATTCAACAAGCGATATACAGCTATCCAAAACATACGATGATCTGGGAATGCGGATTGATTCCCCGCATGGGTCCATATGGGATGGGGCATGGCGTATCATTTACCGGAACCAAGGGGACTTTAATCGTATCCAGAAATGGGTGGCAGGTGACCTCTGAAGTGAGCAATAAGGAGAAGAAGAAATACATCGAAGATATTCCCAATCAACCTTCGATCGGCGGACTTAAGGAACATGTACAAAATTTCATAAATGGGATCAGAAAAGGGGAAAAGCAACATGCCTCTGTTGAAGTAGGTGCTCAAACAGCAATAATTTCTGAGATGGGAAATATCGCTTACCGCACAGGAAAATTGCTCCATTGGGATTGCTCAACGATGACGTTCAAAGAAGATGAGGCGAATAAACTTACCAAACTTACTTATCGCGATCCCTGGAAATTACCTGTTTCTTAAAATTTAATAAATTAGCAATACCCTTATAATCAAAAACTAACGACATCGAAATGGTGCCAGTTTTTAGATTACCAAAAATACTCAGGGTTACTATTTTGTACTTGAGTTGGGAATTGCGGATTTAGTTAATGTAAAAGAATAACTTCCCGATTTTAACTTAATCTGTGTTGTTTCAGTATTGCTTTTCACAAAATGAAGTGAGCTACTTGCCACCAATACTTTACCACTTTCAAGAATATTCGTCCCTTTCAGAAACAGGTCTGCAGTGCTATTGGGTGGTACAGTAAGTTGATATGAAATTTTATCTCCTGTTCTATTCCACGCAGAAACGATCATTCCGTAAGGGCTGTTGTGAGATGCCTCAAAGCTATTTAGTCCATTTACAAAATCGGGTCTTAGAATTATATTTTTAAATCCGGGATTCTGCTCATCAGGATATATACCTCCTAACGATTTATAGAACCAGGCACCAATTTCGCCAAACATAATGTGATTTAATGACATATCTGACTTGGAATCTACGGGCCAGTTTTCATACAATGTTGTGGCGCCATTCAGAATCCACCATCCCCACGAAGGGAATGTTTTTTGGAGAGCCACCTCATAAGCCAGATCGGCATATCCATTTGCACTAAGGGCATTTAAGATAGTCTTAGTGCCTAATAAGCCAACATCGATATGTTTTCCATCGGCAATTACCCGACTTGCAAGATTAGCAGCTACTTTACCCTTAAGCTCTTCGGGAACCACTCCCCAATGGAGAGGAGCACTCAGCTCTGTCTGAAAACCACTCGCATAAATTCCGGTTTCCGCATTTAAGAATTTGGCGTTGATCGCATTCTTAATCTTTAAAGCGAGGGCTGAATATTTTTTATAATCCTCTTTTTTCCCAAGAATATTAGCTGTTTTAGCAACTATCGTTGCGTCGGTAAAATAGAAAAGTGATGAGGTGAGCTCTTTGGAAGCCTCTGACTTAACCGGAATCCAATCTCCCAGTCCCCAGTCTGTTAAACCCGAAGGATAAGTTAATGAGATATGATCGACATAGCGACAGATATTCTCGTAGCAATCGCTGAGTAACCGGGTATCGCCATAAAACAGATAGATATTCCAGGGGATAATGGCTATTGTGCTGGTCCAGTCAGGGCCGTTTGCCCAGGTATATCCCCAGCCGCTGGTAGGGATAATAGCGGGCAGAACGCCATTTGGCTGCTGCTCATCGCGATGGTCTGCAAGCCACTTCTCGTATATGGTAAGTGCGTCGAAATTATAAAGCCCCACTTCGACACCCGTATGTGCATCACCAGTCCAACCGTTCTTCTCACGCTGAGGACAGTCTGTCGGATAGCCAAATAAGTTCGATAAATACGAACTATTTGTGGCCGCCCAAATCTTATTAAGAATAGAGTCTGAAGAGGTAATATGACCCATTTTCGGCACATCACTATGCATAAAATAGGCTGTAAGACTCTCTTTTGTAAGCTGAATAGGATTAGTACTTGACACTTCAATATATTGAAATCCTTTATAGTTGAAAGTAGGTTTAAAGCTTTCCAATCCAATTCCATTAAGGGTATAAATATCTGTTCCAAAAGGATCAAGATCATCGGTTGGACGATAGTGGGCATCAATATTTGACTGATCAACAGTGCCATCTGAGTTCAAGCGTTCTCCATGTTTTAATTGTATTACTGTTCCCGCAGCCCCATGAACCTTAAGCTCACTAACGCCGGCAATATTTCGGCCTAAATCAAACAAATAGTGGGAATCACTAATTCTGGTCATTTTTTTTGTTGGGATAACCTCAACATCACGGATTGGCTGCAAGGTTTGGGATACAATATTGACCGATGGCGCATTTACCGGAATAGCATTTATCCATTTTGAATCATCGAAACCTATTTGGTTCCAACCCCATTGGTTTAATCGTCTGTCGATATGTTCACCAGTATAAATGCTATTAAAAATGATCTCGCTTAATGAAGTCTTCCAAGATATTTCGGAGGAGATAGTCTCGACGGTTCCATCTGAATAGGTAATTCGAATATCGGCACAAAAGCGAGGCCTGGCCCTCCAGGGGGCCTGATCGAAATACCAGACTGCCGTAGATTGGTGATTATACCATCCATTTCCGAGAATTACCCCAACGGCATTTTCACCATTTTTCAGGTATTGCGTAACATCATGGGTAACATATAAAGTCCTTCGATCAAAACGGGTGTACATAGGGTCAAGACGATGATTTCCAACCTTTTGTCCATTCATAAAAAGCTCAAATAATCCTGCTGCCGCGACATATGCGCGGGCCGAAAGGATAGTTTTCTGAACTGTAAATGTTTTGCGAAAAAGGGGTGCTGGTTTCAAGTTGATATCCTGGTTATCTGTAATCCATGACCCTTTCCAATTCTTAATATCCATCATACCAGTCTCAAAACTAGAAGGCTGCGTGGTTTTTAGTTGTTTGCCACTCCTGTCCCAAATTTTTACGATCCAGAAATAGCGGGTATTTGGTTCCAAAGGTTTTCCAAAATACTCGGTCAACATTGCTGAGGAGATATTTTTCTTACTTATCCATTGATTGCCAACACCCAGACTAACCTGCAGTGAATCTTTTCCAACAATAATTTGGTAAGCACTCTGAGATGCATTTTGGCTGTTATCGTTTATATGCCATGATAACCGTGGATGGTATGAATCGACACCAATTGGATTAATCATATATTCGCATTTAGGATTGGCCACAGATCCCTCGGCAAATAATCGGCAAACTGGCAAAATTAGTAGGACTAGAAACATTAGCAACGAATTTTTTCTTAGCATAATTCTTTGATTTAGTACTATTTATTCCAGGATTAATTCACCTTTTAAATTTAGAATGAGCTTATTATGATGATTCTTAAACAGGATAGAATTTTAACACCCAATACTTTTTATCAGGCGGAATTTACACCCCCAATAATAGGCAATTTTAAGTTTAGTTTGATGCACTAAAAAGGAATAATCTCCGACCAGAAAGCCCGTGATTATAGGGTAAAAAGGGCATCGTAGAATTTTAATTATTCCGCCCAATAATCCCATGAAGATTATTATATAGTTATCTATTAAAAAAAAGAGTAGTTATCTAGGAATATGCTTTATTAATGGAATATAAAATGCTAAATTCGCATACTCAATAATTTCGCTAAATGCACGCATCTACGACATTAAATAATTGCGACTCCTGCGATGGCTGCAAATACAATTGTTGCCTGAATTCGGCAACATGTGGTGCGACAAACATTTTCAATGGTCTTTCGCCGGAAGAGTTGCATATGATCATGGATACCAAGCGGCAAATTAAATTTCGTGCAGGTGAGACTTTAACCAAACAAAACACGCCACTTACTCATCTGATCTGCATCAAGAGTGGTATGGCCAAAGTAGTTTCAGAGGGTCCAAAGGGCAAAAACATTATAGTCGATATTATTAAAGACAACAATATATTTACCGGTGGCGGTACTGTTATAGACGAATCACATCATTTTACCGTAGCGGCATTGACTGATGTGGAGTGTTGCTTTATAGATACCACAAAGATTTTCAGCTATCTTGCAATAAACAGTTCCTTTGCAATCGACATGATGAAATTGTACAATGGTCAGCATATCAAAATGCACCAAACGCTGATTAATCTTATCCATAAATATATGCCGGGCAGAGTTGCCGATACGCTGCTCTACTTAAAAAACGACGTTTACCATTCAAATCCCTATCAGTTTGTCCTGACAAAGCAGGAACTAGCCGATATGTCGGGGATGACTAAGGAGAGTTTTATCCGAAATTTAAAAGATTTTGAAGATTCAGGAATCATTAGTCATTCAAGAAATTCCATCCATATTCTTAAAGAAGAAGATCTTATTGAGATCAGCAAAAATGGCTAATTGATTTATATCAATTAAATATTGATTTATTGCTGTTAATTTTCTGTTTTATCTCTGTGCTCAACAGTAGACATGTCAACCTATTTTTATGGGTTCATAGTTGTTGTGTTGTTACTTTTACTCCCAAGAATTAGTTAACAAAAGAATTGATTTCTCTCGAAATTAATTGAATTTAAAAACAGCGTAAATCATGAGCCTCTTAAATGCAGAAAAACAGAAGATCGCGAATGCGTTTTCTCCTAGAATTTCCAGTAAAAAACCCCATCTTATTCTAAATGCTATGAAACCTCAAAATCTTTATCGGCTTTTATTTTCTCTAGTTGTTATTTTATTTACAATCACCTCGTGCGTAAAACAAGGTCCTATGGGCCTTACCGGTGCTAATGGGACGAATGGGGCGAATGGGAAAGATGCAAATACTGCTTGTTTAAAATGCCACACCACAGCAGTTATGGATCAAAAGAAAGTGGAATATCAGCTTTCTAAACATTTCTTAGGAACTTCAAGCGCACGTAACACTAAATATTGTGCCAGATGTCATACCAGCGATGGATTTAAAGAGATCACTGCAAACGGTAAGTTTGTCGTTGCAAATGACATTCCTGCTGGTGAGCGGATTAATTGCTCTACCTGTCATAACCATAGTGGATTTGATTTTGCGGGAGATACTGCTACCTACATATTGAGAACTACAACTCCTATTGCATTAAACTACTACAACAATACAAAAACGCAAGATTTCGGAAAAATCAATAACCTATGTGTCACCTGCCATCAGATTCGTGGTGCTACTGCAGTAAATTTCACGGACTCAACGGGTAAGGTTCAAACATTCAAACAGCTTCCATTCTTCCCTCTTGATAACGCATTAGAAAACACTACTGTTAAGTTCCAGGTTGGACAAAGCATTTCGGTGCATGATGGAAATCAATCCAATCTTTTCTCAGGTATTAATGGTTATGAATATACCGGAAAGGTTTACACCCGGACTTGGAAACACTCAGAATTCTCTTGTACTGATTGTCATATGAATAGTTACAGTTCAGTATCAAAAACCGGAGGACATACTTTAATTGTCAATGAGGCACAATGTGTTGCGTGTCATTCAACTACAGGAACAGCAGATCCTATCGAAAGAACTCAGGCTGCGATCTCAGGTAAAATAATCGAGTTACGTGAACTTCTGGTAGCAAAGAAAATATTTGCTAAAATAGGTAGCAAGACCGCACCAGGCCCTCAAACATTCTCCTATTCTGCGATGGCAACTCATGATTTCTACGGCAACTTATTACCAAGCTCCCCAACACCAGCAGCTAAAACCTATGGTATTGCGACAGCAAGTGCAAATACAGTTGATCCAAAGACTGGGTTAGTGGTTTATGCAAACAACATTACTATGGCAGTCGACCTATCAAAAGCAGCCACTACAAGTGCCGCCGCTGTTGTTGGTTCTGCAGATAGACTAGGCCGTGAATGGAAATATGGAGAATTAGGGGCGGCCTACAACTATGGTTATATCAACAGTGAATTATCACTTGGAGTTCACAATCCGATATACGCCCTTCAGATCTTGCAGAATTCTATTGATTATCTTAAATCTTATTAAGCCGATCATGTAAATTGATAAAAAAAAGGCTTCTTTTTTACAATTGAAGTCTTTTTTTGCATTAATCTTAAAAATGACTACCATGAAAAAACGGTCCATATTCTTTATTTCGATAGTATTAACGCTATTCATCTCTGGCTGTAAATACGATTTCCTTTTACCAGTCCCTATCGCTCCAGTTCCAGCAGGAGTTAAGTTTTCAACTCAGGTAGCACCTATTTTTTCCAACAGTGACAAATGCACCTCATGTCATAAACCGGGAGGGTCAAAGTCTTCTCCAGATTTTACTGCTGCGAATGCATTTAATTCTCTTATGCCGATGTTGGTAAATACGGCATCTCCGGATCAAAGTAAAATCATCACCATTCCCGGTCCAACATCCTCCACCCATGCATGGAAAAAGCTTACTGCCGGAGAAACAGCAATTATCCTTCAATGGATAACAGAGGGTGCTAAAAACAATTAGTGGAAACATTTAATACTCGTAGTGATGAAAAAAAATATCCTATTTATAATTCTATTCTCCCTGATCACAACACTCTCTATAGCGCAAGATGGGGCGAGTGACTCAACAGTTGTTATAGAAAAAGACAAACCGGTAAGATCCCCTTTTGAGAGTGGTTATCTTATCGACGCCCAAACAACAGTTATCCAGAACCCGCATACATTAGAGGCTGTAATACAGCATAAATTTGGGACCATTCAGAATGGCCATTCCGATTTGTGGGGTGTGTTTGCCCCCGGTGCCAGCATCCGACTTAGCCTAGACTATGTTTTAGTGAAGAACTTTCAACTCGGCGCAGGGATAAATAATAAAAATATGACGACCGATGTGAGTGCAAAATGGACACTAATGCAGCAGACCAGGAAAAACACCTACCCTGTAGCTATTGCAATCTATGGTAATATGGGGATCGATGGGAGAAACATAAGCGCCTTTGAATCAGGAAATGTTCAGGTTGCTCATAATGCAAGCTTAATAAACGGATTTAGAAATTCTGATCGAATATCCTACTTCTCACAATTAATTGTAGGAAGGAAGTTTAATGAGTGGTTAACCTTGCAAACAGCGATCAGCTTTACTCACTATAATCTGGTCGGTTTATTGGATGAACATGATAAAGTAGGGCTTCATTTTAATGGAAGGATTAAAGTAACTCCTCAAGGATCACTAATTTTTAATTTTGATGCGCCGTTAAAGATCAAAGATATTGCTGAACAACGGACATGGACCAATCCTTCCAAATCGAATCTTTCATTTGGGTATGAAGTCTCGACAAGTACACATAGTTTCCAGATGTATATGGCAACAGCTACAGGTCTGATCCCTCAGGAGAATTTAATGTGGAATCATAACGACCTAACAAAACAACAATTCCAGATCGGATTTAACATCACCCGTCTTTGGGGATTTTAATCAATTTTTGACTTACGTTTTCAATATCTATATTCTCAACTTCAGGTTACTTTATTTTACTTAAAAACACACAAGATGAAAAGTAGATTACATGATTTCATTGGCAGTTTATTAGTAGTTGGAGTTTTAATTTGCCTATTGGCATTTGTCGCCATCCCGCAGGATCAAAAAGTTGGCGGGGCATGGGTGATACCCCCTAAATATAAAGCGATGAAAAACCCACTAAAAGGTGATGCCGCCTCTTTAAATATAGGGAAGATGCTCTATGCAAAGCACTGCAAATCTTGTCATGGCGCCTTAGGGCTTGGTGACGGACCTAAGGCAGGAAACATGAAAACAAAGATTAACTCACTAAAAGATAGTAAATTCCAAGCACAAAGCGATGGAGAGATCTATTTTCAATCTTTCGTAGGGCGTGATGAGATGCCGAATTTCGAGAAAAAGATACTCGAGGAAGAAGAACGTTGGGCAATCATCAATTTCACAAGATCTTTAAAATAATCGGTATCAATAAAGATGCTGAATACCTAATCGGATTCAGCATCTTCATTAAAAAGCCTTGCCATGCGCAGCTCTTTGTTATCCCTAGTAATCCTTTTTCAATTCTGCTTTGTTCAAACCCTGCCAGCTCAAGAGAAACAGATAGCCCCCGAGAATGATCAGTGTATTAAATGTCATACCCATCAGACCATAACTTTTGAGAATACGCTAACCAAGCGTGAAGACAAGAGGCTGATGAATCCTCTTTATATCCTGGACAAGAACCATTTTGCTCAAGGTGTTCATGGCAGGTTCAAATGTACCGACTGTCATCCTGCTGAATACAGCCACTATCCTCACAAAGCCGAATTAAAGCTTGAGCCACTAAGCACTTGTCTCGACTGTCATGGTGGGGATGCAAGATATGCCTCTTTTCAATTTGAAAAAATAGATGAGGAATTTCAAAAAAGTGTTCATTTTCAAAAAAGCGGCGAGAGTTTTACCTGCTCTAAATGCCATGACCAGCACTACTATCAGGCAAAGTCACGCAACAGCACTGAAGTTGGAGATATCGTTCTATTCAGTAACCAGATGTGCATGTCTTGCCATAGTAATAACAATAAATTCCAACTTATTTCTGACTCTTTAAAACCGGCACTGGCACAAATTCATGAATGGCTACCGAACCAAGAGCTCCATTTTAAAAATATTAGATGTATCGAATGTCACACGCAAGTTGTCGACTCATTATCTGTTTCTCATAACATAATGCCAAAGGAAAAAGCATTGAAAAATTGTGTCGAATGTCATTCAAAAAATTCAATGCTCGAGGCCTCTCTATACAAATATAAGAATCTTCAAGGCCGGTCTCAAAAAGGTAAACTTCACACCATAATTGCAAATAAAGCCTATGTTATCGGGGCCTATCAAAACAACTTACTCAACAGCGTTAGTATAATCTTGTTTTTAGTGGTCCTTACCGGTATTCTTATTCATCTAATCGCTAGAATCGTAAAAAAGTGAGCCATGACGCACGTACATAAAATATATCTCTACCCTCTCTGGTTAAGAATCTGGCACGCAATAAATGCGTTGGGAATATTAATCCTTATTACTACAGGAATTACCATGCAATACTCAAATCCGGCATTCAAACTTATGAACTTTGAATTAGCCGTTAACCTACATAATATATCCGGGATAGCAGTTTCTGTTAGCTATTTCCTCTTTATTATCGGCAATAGATTGACCCATAACCATACTTACTATAGGTTAAAATTAAAAGGACTTTATACGAAACTCACTTTACAAATAGTTTATTATACGTACGGAATATTTAAAAACCAGTCGCCCCCATTTCCAATATCAGAAAAACGGAAATTTAATCCCATGCAAAAAGTGGCCTACCTAATTGTGATGTATTTATTTGTCCCAGGATTAATCCTAACAGGACTAGGATTATTATTTCCTGAACTGATATTAGAAAATATCTATCAGCTGAGTGGTATATTTCTTACGGCTATTCTACATGCAAGTTTAGGATTTCTGACCTCTATTTTTTTAATCATCCATTTATATGTGGCTTCGATTGGTAAATATCCATTAAACAACTTCCGGAGTATTGTCAATGGCTACCACGACACTAACATCCATTAACATCTAACAATAAGCGATTTATAATACAGGAATCCGATCTGGTAATTTTTTAGTATTAGATTGTCGTATTCAATACTATTCTAAATCAATCAAAAACCTGATTTATATCAATATTTAAACTCAATTATGTCATTGTCAATAATCAGGTAGAAAGGGTTATCCTTTCTACTTTTGAGATATGATAATACTCATTTTATAATCTACCAACAATCAAAAGAATCGTTATAAAAATTAAATTTTCACGAACTGCGATCTGGCTTTGAGTATAAAAAAAATGATTCATTATCTGGATGTTTAATCTTTTAAAATTTGGTATTATGAAAAACCTCAATGTATTTCTAAAGAGCTTAAGTGTACTTGTATTTCTTTTTGCCCTAAGTTCTTATGTTTCGGCTCAGGATCAAAAAAACCCAGCAGCGTGGACTATTCCTGCAAAATATAAAGCCATGAAGAATGCAGCAAGTGGCGATGCCGCCTCTATTAATGTTGGAAAGATGTTATATGCGAAACATTGTAAATCGTGCCATGGCGGTACTGGTTTAGGAGATGGAGCAAAAGCCTCGAGTATGAAGACTAAAATTGGCTCTTTTAAAGATGCCAAATTCCAGGCTCAGACCGATGGTGAGATCTATTACCAGGTTGTGATTGGAAGAGATGAAATGCCTGCCTTCGATAAAAAAGTGGCCGAAGAAGATGACCGATGGGGCCTCGTAAATTTCGTCCGGACACTAAAATGATCGGACAATAAATAAGTGCTGAGACAACAAAATGTCTCAGCACTTATTGCTTTAAAAGGTTTTAGTTCTGAAAATGGTTTAAGAATTTCAAACACAGCCAACGGCACCATTGAATCTTAAAACCTCATTCTAATTATTCTTAGCAATCGAATCCTATGCATCTGCCAAAATCCTCCAAAAATCTGTTAACCATTGCCGGCGCTATAATCGCTATTGCCAGCTTGGGAATTATCATATTACTGTTTCTGGTGTCAACTTTTATTTTTACTGATAACTCCTACTTAGGGATCTTTATATATATGGTCCTTCCTGCCCTCCTATTTTTTGGGCTGATACTTATTCCTGTTGGAATGATAAAGGCAAAAAAGCAGGAGAAACTTCTGCGTGGCAGTTCAGAAAACTACCCACTTTGGGATTTTAATAAACCTTCGACGCGAAATGCAGCGGCGATTTTTCTTGTCGGTACAATATTTTTAGCAATACTATCCTCAATAGGAAGTTTCCAGGCATTTCATATCACTGAATCGAATGAGTTCTGTGGAAAACTTTGCCATATCGTCATGAAACCCGAATATACAGCCTATCAAAACTCACCCCACTCCAGAGTAAATTGCGTTGAATGTCATGTTGGCTCAGGTGCAGGATGGTATGTAAGGAGTAAGATGACAGGTTTGTATCAGGTATATGCAGTGATCACTAACCAAATCCCTCACCCCATAGCTACTCCAATCAAGAATTTACGACCTGCAATGGAAACCTGTGAACATTGCCACTGGCCACAAAAGTTTTATGATCGCAAACAAAAAAACAAGATTTCCTACCTAGCCGATGAGACGACATCAGCCTGGAACATTCAATTACAAATGAAAACCAGTGCCAGCAATAGTGCCCAAGGGCTTGCTCAAGGAATCCACTGGCATATTAATCCTGATGTAAAGATCGAATATAAGACCTCTTCATTAAATAAAGAGAAAATACCCTGGGTGAAATACACCAATCTAAAAACTGGGGTAGAAACAGTCTTTGAAGACTCAAAAGATAAGATAAGCAATACTCAGCTCGACTCTCTGGAGATTCATAAAATGGACTGCATCGATTGTCATAATAGACCGTCACATAATTATAAAATACCACAATCCTTTATCGATGAGCTAATCACTGCAGGAAAAATACCGCGCACATTACCTGACGTGAAAATTGTTGCGATGAATATTCTCAATCAGGATTATTCCACAACTGATAGTGCGATGTTGGCGATTTCGAAACAGGTTTTGGAATATTACGGCACCATGTATCCTAAATTAATAGTGTCGCAGAAAAAGGAGATCGATCAGGTAATTTCAGGAATCCAGGAGGGGTATGGTCAGAATATCTTCCCGGAGATGGGGGTAAAATGGTCGGCACATCCCAATCATTTAGGACACAAAGAGACCATCGGCTGTGATCGGTGCCACAATGAGACACATCAATCTTCAAGTGGAAAAGTTATCTCTCGTGACTGTAACCTGTGTCATAATATTGTTGCTCAGGGTCCGGATTCTGCGATGCAAATCTCAAGCTCCTTTAAACCGCTAGAATTTAAACATCCGGTAGATATTAAAGATGAATGGAAGACAAAACTATGCTCCGAATGTCATGCTAAGCTTTATTAAGTTTTAAAAGATAATTAGCACATAGTTAAGAATTATAATCTATTAAAAGGCAAATGCTACAACCCTAAAGTTGTAGCATTTGCCTTTTAATACCACCCAGGCTGTATGTTGAATATAAAAACAAATCAAATAGTGAAATAATACACAATTGGTTATTAACTTTTTTAAAATTACTACCAGTATCGTACTTTATTATGCTATTCGAATAGTTATATTTGGCCTCACGAAAAGGTTATTGCTCAACTAATTTAATCCATTCTAAAACTATCCGATGAAAAGAAGATTTTTCATAGTGCTCTTTTTAATTACCGTAATCAGGGTAACAGGAGCTGAAAAAGAGACTCAAGTAACCGTACCTCAACCGGTTTACCCCTTGCCAACAGATCGTCAATTAGCGTGGCATGAGATGGAGCAATATGCATTTATTCACTTTACAACCAATACCTTCACAGGTAAGGAGTGGGGCTTTGGAGACGAGAAAGAGGATGTTTTCAATCCGTCAAAACTTGATGTTAATCAATGGATTAAGGTAGTCAAAGCCGCGGGTTTAAAAGCTATTGTTTTAACGTGTAAACATCACGATGGATTTTGTTTGTGGCCAAGTCAATACACTGATCACTCTGTAAAAAACAGCAAATGGATGGGTGGCAAAGGAAATATTGTCAAATTAGTCGCAGATGCATGTCATCAAAGCGGACTTAAATTTGGCGTTTATCTCTCCCCATGGGATCGTAACCGGAAAGATTATGGTTCTCCATCGTATGTTGAATATTACAGAAATCAACTTCGTGAATTGTTTACCCTTTACGGACCAGTATTTGAAATGTGGTTTGATGGGGCCAATGGTGGTGATGGTTATTACGGCGGTGCACGAGAAAAACGTAAAATTGATGCATCAAAATACTACGACTGGCCAACGACCCTTAATTTGGTTCGTAAAATGGAACCCAATATTGTTTTCTTTAGCGATGCCGGACCCGATGTAAGATGGGTAGGAAATGAGAGTGGATACGCAGGTGAAACAAACTGGGGAAATATAACTTCTGATTCAATCTATGCGGGTAAAAGTGGGATTGAAAGTCTGCTCAATAGAGGCGATGAGGATGGGAAAAGTTATATCCCTGCAGAGGTTGATGTCTCCATCCGTCCGGGATGGTTTTATCATGCAGAAGAAGATAATAAGGTAAAGAGTCCCGAAAAGCTATTCGAGATCTACCTCTCTTCGGTTGGCCGTGGCTCTAATCTTATCCTCAATATCCCGCCAGACAGGAGAGGCTTACTTCATGAAAATGATGTTAAATCGCTGATGGGATGGCGTAAGATTATTGATCAAGCATTCAAGACGAACCTTGCTCTACATGCTCAGGTTAGTAGCGATACCCATCGTGGGAATTCAACACTTTATGCGGGTTCAAATGTATCGGATGGCAACAAAGATACTTATTGGGCAACAGCAGATAATATTACACAAGGGGAACTAATCATCAGCCTAAATGGGGAGAAAATGATCAATTATATTACACTGCAGGAATATATAAAATTAGGTCAACGGGTTAAGGAGTTCACAATCTCTGTTTGGGCAGGAAATTCCTGGAAAGAGATTTCAAAAGGAACAACGATAGGATACAAACGAATTGTAAAAGTAGATCCGATTAAAACAGACAGAGTTAAAATCTCGATCTTAAATGCAAAAGCATCGCCATTAATATCAACAATAGAGATTTATTAATTAGGAGTAACTATGTAAATTTAAAGAATATATAATTTTTAAAAATTAAAACAATGGCAGAAGAGAAAAAAGAGAAATGGACTACCTACTTGGCTATTTCTACCGTTATTATTGTTGTATGCGCAACCCTTTCAACCTTCAAAGGCGGAGGATATAGTACACGATCTTTAATGAATCAAACCCAGGCATCAGATCAATGGGCCTTCTTTCAGTCGAAGAGCCTAAAAAGCTATATCTTCGAGATGCAGCGGGATAATCTGGAACTTCAAAATCAGCAAAATAGTAAATTAAATCTTTCTGCTGAAGTGTTATTAAAGTATCAGGAGAAAATCGACACCTACACTAAGAAATTAAAACAGTATGAGACTGAAAAGGAAGAGATAACACGTTTAGCCAGGAAATATGAATCAGACCGCGATGTTTGCAAATTACATGGATCGGCGTTTGGGATAGCAGTAATTTTTCTCCAAATCTCAATTTTACTCTCTTCAATCTCCGCTTTATCGAAGAAAAAATATGTGTGGTTTTTAAGTCTTGTAGTGGGAATAATAGGAATAATCTATTTCGCAGACGGATTTTTTCTATTTATTAACTAAATTTATTTAATAAATAGAGGATCAATTCCAAGGTCTACATCAATCGGAGTTTCGCTTATTACAACCAAATTTAATTTTCATGGCCAAAGTGGTATAAAAACCTAAATTACATATACTTACATTTTAATCCAAAAAGGGATAACGTGATCTAAATATACGATTAAAGAGACTATTGCTCTCTGAAACAGTTTGCTTAAAATGCTAAAACTTTATTTGAAAATTGATTAAATATATTAGCCAAATGAATAAAAAGTTTAAAATGCTTTGAAATTCATCATTTTGAGTTATATTTGTCAAGATTAAAAATTATTAAAATGCAATCAGGTAAAGTAAAATTTTTCAATGAATCCAAAGGTTTTGGGTTTATCAAGGACAATGACTCTGACAAAGAGTATTTCGTACATGTAACTGGTCTTATTGACAAAGTTAGAGAAAATGATGATGTAACCTTCGATGTTACTGAAGGTAGAAAAGGATTGAATGCGGTAAATGTAAAACTAGCATAGTTTTTACAAACTAAATCAAGCAGCTTAAAAAGATGGCCTTACACTAATTGTGAGGCCATTTTTTTTAGTCCTAGTTAAAGAAATCAGCTATATTTGTCTAAAGGTTTATAAAACCACTATTTATAACCCAAATGAATCTGCGAAAAAATCTCGACTTTACGGTATCTAAGAGCAGCTTACTTTTGGAGGCCGCGTTAGTGTGGACCTTTGCTGGTATAATGTTATTAACACGTGGAGAATTAATGTTGGAAGCATCATCCGGATTCTCTTGGTTAAAAATAATTCCCTGTATTTGCATTGGAATCCTATTCTTTGTCCTGCTATTTTCCAAAATCTCACGTAAACATATCAATCGCATCAAGAATCTTCTGGGTGATAAGCATCCTGTTTATGATTTTTTTAATTTCAAAAGCTACCTGATGATGGCAGGGATGATTACTCTCGGAATTGTATTGCGAAAGACGTTAATAATCCCTTTGTCATCTCTTGCCTTAGTTTATATGACAATGGGTATTCCTCTGTTGTTTTCATCATTTCGGTTTTATATTAACTGGTTTAATAACCTTATAACATCCAATAAAACCATTAATTAAAAAAGAAGGATGCTTGCCAAAGAAGAAAGAAAAAGGCAGAGTCAACTATTCTGGTCCCAATTTGACACCTTCTGCATTACTCATCCCACGTATGATGGGAGAAAGAAAAAGTGGATCTTACACGACACAAAAATTGGACATGTCGACCTTAAGTTTGATATCGGTAAGAATTCTGTTTGTGTTGCGCTCGAAGTTAATCACAAATCAGAATACCGAAGAATACAGACTTATGAGGTGATCGAGAAATATCGATCGTTACTTAATAAAGGTTTTTTAACACCGTTAACCTGGGATTTTTGCTATCAGAATGAAAACGGACAAGAGGTTTGTCGCATTTATAGTGAAAAAAAAGATGTCATCCCTAATCTTCCAGAGCAGTGGACAATTATCTATCAATTTATGGCTCAGAATATGGCTATCCTGCAAAATAATTTCTTGGATATTCAAGAAGTTCTCAAGGAAGAACTTCAAATGCTCCAAAGAGAGTCGTAGTGCAATATTATTTTTCAGCAAACAAAAAAACCACCCTCCTCAGAGAGCGGTTTTGCACCAATCACATGATATCAATCTTTCGCGCCGGCTTAGGTTTGATCTCCTCCCTTTTGGGAAGGGTGATCTCTAAAATACCATCAGTGTATCGAGCTCCAATATTGTCCCCATTCACACTCCCTTCCGAAATCCTAAAGGTGCGCTGAAAACTTTGATAACTAAATTCACGCCGCGAATAATTTCCGGGATTCTCATTGATTTCCTCTTTTCTTTCAGACGAGATAACCAATTGATCTCCTTCTAGATTAACGGTGAAGTTTTCTTTCTCCATACCAGGTGCAGCAACCTCAATAAAAAATGAATCATCGCTCTCACGGATATTAACAGCAGGAATGGTACTGTGAGTGCTCGAAAAATTTGCGTTGTTCAAATCCATCAAATCTCTTGAGATAAAATTGTCAAAAACAGATGGAAAAGCAGGAAATAATCTGTCAGATACTTTTACTAGTTTCATAACGAAGTCCTCCATTGATTAAGTGTTAAACGATTAATTAAAAGACCTATTATTTGGGTCTTGCAGAAAATTAATCAACTAGAATGCCAAAAAAATACCTGCGAAGTGAAAAATATATTTATTTACCTGAATTACAATTACTTAATAAATATATTCTGAAAATTACAGCATGATATTTTGACAGATATGATAAATTTTAAATGTCAAATTTACATATTAAGTTAAAATACAATGTAAAAATGACCGTTTTCGAACCGTATAAAAGGACTAAGACTTAAAAGTAAAAGGCGAATAGCGTAGAGAGCCTTAAGGATAAAAAAGTTAAAGAATATTGATATGTACTGATATTTGACAAAATAGTGTATTTTTGATTGTGCAACATGAGTTGCCCGATCATTTAAATCTCAAAAAAATATGTTACCTAAATTTCTATTGGCAGACAATTCGCAGGTTTTACCTGATAAGATCTTCGTGGTTCATAACGAGCAGCCCCGGTTTATTGTAGGGTGCGATATCGAAGGATTCACGATTGATCAGGAGATTTACTGGATCGACGATGAACCCGCAAGTGCAGAGTTAAAGAAAGAATTACTTGAACAAGCGGAGGAGTTCATGGATCTTGAATTAGAATATGAAGAGGAGTTGTATTTATTGGAAAATAACGAAGAGAGCGACGACAATAGAGGATAACGAATACGAAACAGATTATGGAAGCTAAATCTCCCAAAAGACTAACCAGAAGTCGTAACGATAGAATGCTTGCAGGAATATGTGGTGGTTTAGCCAATTATCTGGAGGTAGACCCAACGGTGGTTCGGCTTATTTTTGCGTTGGCAACATTTTTTACGGTTTTATTCCCGGGGGTTCTTATTTATTTAATCATGTGGATTGTTGTTCCTAAGGAGAACTAATTCCGCTAACGATATCTTTAAACTATAGCTTGTTTAAATGCTCATCCAGCAGCGTTGTTTTGGATGAGCTTTTCATTTGCAAACTACAAATTAAACCCATTAGACTAAACGCTTAAAAAATTGATTATGAAAAGAAGAAGTTTTATTCAAAACGCAGCTGCGGTAGCTGCTTTAGCAGGATTTTCAAACTCAGCATTCGGAGGTAATCAGACCGATTTAAAGCCTTCAAATGCAGCAAAATTCAAACTTAAATACGGCCCAGGATTGGGAAGTTTTTCTGAATTAGTGGGGAAAGATCCTATCGACGTAATTAAATTCTGCTCAGACCAGGGATTTACAGCTATGTTCGATCTTGGGCTACCTCATTACGAGATAAATATGCAAGAAAAGATTATGGCTGAACTTGCCAATCAGCATATGGATATGGGGCCATTTTTGATCTATGCCGATTTCAGCAAAGAGACAATGGTCCTTAAGAATGCAGAAGTCAGGGAGATGTTAGTGAAAAAAGTAACTGACGGAGTTGAAGTGTTTAAACGCACTGGTGTAAAATGTGGATTAATGGTTCCGGGCAGGTACAATGAACATATGGCCTGGGATTATCAAACGGCAAATGTAATTGACATTATGCGTGAACTTAGTGATATCGCCGAAAAAGCAGGATTAACAATTGTTCTTGAACCACTTAACAAACAAGATCATCCGGGACTCTTCCTTACAGGAATGCCACAGACTTATGCTATTTGTCGCGCCGTAAATAGTCCGGCATGTAAAATAAACGACGATATGTACCACCAACAGATCACCGAAGGGAATATCATTACGAATATTGATGAGTCATGGTCTGAAATTGCTGCATTTCATATTGGGGATACTCCGGGTCGTAAAGAGCCGGGAAGTGGCGAGATGAATTACCGTAATATCTTTAAACATATCCATAGTAAAGGGTTTGATGGTGTTCTCTGCATGGAGCACGGCAATAGTATCGAAGGGAAAGCAGGTGAACTGGCACTTATCGAGGCCTACCGTATAGCCGATAACTTCTAAATTATTAAACTATGAGAAATCGTCTTCTGGTTGGTATTATAATTCTTCTATCGCTCACGAAACAAGGGTTTAGTCAGGAAGGTTACAAACCTGCACCTGAAAATTTAGCAGCAAGGCAATGGTTTCAGGATGCTAAATTCGGCCTCTTTATCCATTGGGGCGTTTACTCTACACTTGCCAGTGGAGAATGGGTTATGTACCAGCAGAAATTTGACAAAGCCACCTATGAGAAACTCCCCGCACTGTTTAATCCGGTAGCTTTTAATGCAGCCGAGTGGGTGAAGATGGTTAAAGATGCCGGCATGAAATATATTACTATAACAAGTAAGCACCATGATGGATTTGCCATGTGGGCAACAAAACAATCGAGCTGGAATATCGTTGATCGCACCCCGTATGGCAAAGATGTACTTAAACAATTGGCCGATGAATGTCATAAACAAGGGGTGAAATTATTCTTCTACCATTCGCATCTCGATTGGTATCAAGAAAATTACTATCCACGCGGTGAAACTGGTGGCACTTCAGGTCGCCCTGATAAAGGAGATTGGAACGCTTACCTTGATTATATGGATAGTCAGTTAACTGAATTATTAACCAATTATGGCGAGATTGCCGGAATTTGGTTTGATGGCTGGTGGGATAAGAAAGATGCAAATTGGAGACTTGATAAGACCTATAGTTTAATTCATAAACTTCAGCCGGCAACCTTAGTGGGAAACAACCACCATCAGGCTCCAAAACCCGGAGAGGACTTTCAGATGTTCGAGAGAGATCTTCCTGGACGAAACACCTCCGGATTTAGTGATGAGGCTAAAGTCGGTTCTCTTCCACTAGAAACCTGCGAAACGATGAACGGAGCATGGGGGTTTAATATCCATGATCATAATTTTAAATCTACCGAACAACTGGTTCAGTATTTGGTAAAAGCTGCGGGTTCGAATGCCAACTTCTTACTCAATGTTGGTCCAATGCCAAATGGCAAGATCCAACCTGAATTTACTACTACACTAGGTGAAATCGGAGAATGGATGAGAAAATATGGTGAGACGATCTATGAAACTCGCGGGGGACCAATTGATTCTCATCCTTGGGGAGTTACAACAGCAAAAGGGAATAAAGTTTATGTTCATCTTATGGGAGATTCGGATGAAAATATTTTGCTGAATGATTTCGGTAAGAAAATTAAAAAGGTCTATCTATTTGAGGACAAATCAGTGGTAATTTTTAAACAGAATGAATTTGGAATAACCATTAAGGTTCCTTTAGACAAACGAAGACCCATTGACACAATTGTCGTTATGGAGATCTAAGTGTCAAATAAATATTTATAAAAGAGGATTTAGGATTACCTGAGTCCTCTTTTATTTTTTATGGATCAGATCTAGAATCATTTTCTCAAATTCCTCTTTGGTTGCCTCCGCCGTTTTTGAGATTCCACTTGTCATTGCCGGCTTTCCATTTTGAGGAACCCATAAGAATGCAGGAATACCACTAATACCAAATGCCGTGGCTAGCTCGCGCTCCTGATCGGTATTCACCTTGTAAACCACAATCTGCCCTTTGTATTTTCGGGCCAGTTCATCTAATATTGGAGATGCAGTCTTACAAGGGCCACACCAATCGGCATAGAAATCGACAATACATGGTAATTTACCGGTATATTTCCATACAGTGGGATTTTTCTCATAATCCATAATCAGTGTTTTGAACTGAGACTTATCAATCTTAATAATCTCACCTTCTGCGCCAGAAGTGGTGTGAACACTTAGCATAAAAACGATCAATACTCCAACTAGGGAGAGTAAATTTTTCATATCTGAAGACTTTAAATTAATCCCATAAAAACTTTTCAAACCTAAATACTTTTTTACAAATATGATTCAAAAAAGAGATTTATTTAAATACTCAAACCCAGGCGCAGCATAACAAGCCGGATCAAGAAGAAATGCATAAGGATTATTGTTGTATTTACATACTTGACAGACATAGAAAGTTGACACCAAAAATCCAAAACACTAAATTGGACTAACATTTTAATAATCATGGTGAGCATAATGAGCCATATTGGTGCCTTTGTGTTTTGGTGGCAAAAAAATTATAAACTCTTTACGTACAATCTGAAATAGGATATCAATGTATTCTAACCTTTTCTGGTTACTTTAAAACATTTTAATTTCGATTTACCAATCAACTCTTGCAAATTTAATGTAAGTTTAAATTTCACTTTCAACCTAGTGATCAGTCTTAAATCACCTATTCCTCATGCATAAAAGAAAATTAAAAAAAGTCGACCTCCAAAAGTTTGTCACTAAAACGGCCGAACAAGGAAGTATTCCGGGAACTGTTGAATACATTGGCAAACCACGCCAAGATGAGGTTAACATTGAACTTTTAGAGTACGACGAATCGACGATAGCCAATCTGCATACCGTTGGCTCTGTAAAAGAGATTGAAGGTTTTCTGTCGCGTCCTGGAATAAAATGGATTCAGGTCACGGGGGTGCATAATTCCGAAATTCTCAATGAGTTTGGAACCAGATTTGGAATTATATCCCTCGATCTTGAAGATATTGCCAATACAACACAACGGCCCCGAATCGAAGAGCGTGATGAATATATTTTTATGATTTTCAAGATTTTACAAATTAATCCGGAAAGCCGTGAGGTAACTATTGAACAAGTCAGTCTGATTATTGGGACAAATTATGTGCTCTCCTTTCACGAAACGTCACCACTGGTATTCGATACTTTACGCAATAGAATCTTAACAAGTAAAGGGAGGGTGCGAAAAATGAAAAGTGATTACCTCGCCTTTACAATTATAGATATCATCATTGATCACTATTTTACTATAATTGAAGATATCGGCGAGAGCATCGAAGAGATAGAAGAGGAGTTAATCACCTCCCCTGGACAATCAAGTCAGGAGGCTATTTATAAGATTAAACGCCGTTTAGGATATGTTAAAAAAACAATCTGGCCAGCTCGGGAGGTATTAAATCAGCTTCAGCGCTCTGATCATCAACTTATCCACGATGAAACACGAATCTATTTTCGCAATAATTACGACCATACGATTCAAATTATTGAGACCCTGGAAAGTTTACGTGATCTAACCTCTGGAATGATGGATCTTTACCTATCGACAGTAAGTTACAAAATGAATGAAATCATGAAAGTACTCACTATTTTCTCAACTATATTCATCCCACTCACCTTCTTTGCAGGTGTTTATGGCATGAATTTTAAATACTTGCCTGAGCTTGAACTTAAGTCTGGATATTTTATTTTCTGGGGTGCAATGACCGTGATTACACTTATTATGCTCAGTTTCTTTCGACGTAAAAAATGGCTTTAATGGCCATTTCTAATTGGAAAAAACAGAAACATTCAGCTATCTTTGAATCTTTAATTAATTAGACCTCTATGAGCAAACCTATTGTAACGGCTATAGCCTCGTTTGGAATGTCTGGCGTGGTATTTCAGGGACCATCACTAAAAATCTTTCCAGAGAAGTACAAGATCCATAAGATTCTGGAGCGCAGTAAGAATATATCGGCACAACGCTATCCCGAAGCGCAAATCGTGCGTAGTTACGACGAGATACTGAAGGATCCTGAAGTGGAACTTGTGCTAGTTAATACCCCTGACTACCTCCATTTCGATATGGCCAAGCAGGCGATACTAGCTGGTAAACATGTTGTTGTAGAGAAACCCTTCACTAAAACAAGTGAAGATGCGCGCGAACTAATCTCATTGGCTCATCAAAATGATGTGATCCTGACAGTCTATCAAAGCAAACGCTTAGACAATGGTTTTCAGACGCTTAAAAAAATACTGGATGAGAAACTGCTTGGTCGGGTTGTGGAATTTGAGGCCCATTACGATCGCTATCGGAATTATATTCAGGAGGGCTCATGGAAAGAAGATGGGGATGAACGGACTGGTGTATTATTTAATCTCGGTTCACACATTGTAGACCAAACACTTGTATTATTTGGAATCCCTAATGCAGTTACGGCACATCTGAATATCTTGAGAACAGGTGGTCGTACAACAGATAATTTTGATATCAGGCTACATTACGGCACGTTTAATGCAATCTTGCGCAGCTCTTATCTGGTGCGAGAAATCGGGCCTCAATATAGTGTCCATGGAACGGAAGGGTCATTTGTAAAAATGGGTACTGATCCCCAAGAGGAGCTTCTTAAACAGCATCACCTTCCAAATGAGCCACAATGGGGAGAAGATAAGCCCGACGATTGGGGAACCTTAAATACGACGGTTAATGGCCTTCACTTCCATGGGAAAGTAGAAACTATTGCAGGTGATTTAGCCGCATTTTACACTAAATTGCATGGAACAATCAGGGAAGGGAAAGAGCTATTTGTAAAACCTGAAGAGGCATTGACAATTATTCGAGTTTTGGAGGCTTGCCTTGAAAGTAACCGGTTGAAGAAAACGGTGGAATTTAAAGGTTAATAATATCTGAAAAGAAGAAAAAAGCAAATTTGCTGCAACCTAGGATTTTGCCACTGAGAAAAAGCAAACTAAATAATCCTGGATATAGTCCAGGATTATTTAGCTTGCTTATGTTCCTTTTATACTTAAATTAGGAAACCTTAAAATTGGCTATTCGCCTAATTTCTTATACCTTATCCTATGAGGTGTACTGTCACCGAGTCGTTTCTTCTTATTTTCCTCATATTCCGAATAACTACCTTCAAAGTAGTAGACTTGCGAATTTCCTTCAAAAGCTAAGATATGAGTAGCAACACGGTCCAGAAACCATCTATCATGAGAGATTACTACGGCACATCCTGCAAAGCTATCAAGCCCTTCTTCTAGAGCCCGCAAGGTATTCACATCAATATCATTCGTAGGCTCATCGAGTAAAAGGACGTTTGCCTCTGATTTCAATGTTAATGCCAGATGCAGTCGGTTACGCTCTCCACCGGAAAGTACACCACATTTCTTCTCCTGATCAGAACCACTAAAGTTAAAGCGTGAAACATAAGCCCTTGCGTTAAGCATTCTACCACCAACCATCACCTCATCAGTCCCTCCTGAGAGGACCTGATAAACAGTTTTATCGTCAACAATAGCTTCGTGTCCCTGATCGGCATAACCAATCTTTACCGTCTCTCCTACCGAGAAACTTCCGGAATCTATTTTTTCGAGTCCGAGGATCATACGGAACAGCGTTGTTTTTCCTGCACCATTGGGACCAATAACCCCAACAATACCATTGGGAGGCAACACAAAATCGAGTCCTTCAAATAATAACCTATCTCCATAAGCTTTTGAAACGCCATGCGCTTCAATTACTTTATCTCCCAGACGAGGTCCATTAGGAATAAACAACTCGAGTTTATCCTCTTTCTGTTTAACATCCTCATTCAAGAGTTTTTCGTAAGCCCCTAGACGCGCTTTTGATTTTGCTTGACGTGCCTTGGGACTCATCTTGACCCATTCTAACTCACGTTCAAGTGTTTTGCGCCGTTTTGATACCCCCTTCTCCTCCATCTCTAACCGCTTTGATTTTTGCTCAAGCCAGCTCGAGTAGTTTCCTTTCCATGGAATACCCTCGCCCCTATCGAGTTCAAGAATCCAACCAGCAACGTTATCAAGGAAATAACGGTCATGGGTAATACAAATAACAGTCCCTTTATATTGCTGTAAATGTAGCTCGAGCCACTCCACAGACTCTGCATCGAGGTGGTTGGTAGGCTCATCAAGAAGCAAGATATCGGGTTGTTTTAATAGTAATCGACAGAGTGCCACGCGGCGGCGTTCACCTCCGGATAACACTTTCACTGAAGTATCACCATCCGGACAACGCAAAGCATCCATCGCGCGCTCAAGTTTATTATTCAGATTCCAGGCGTCGGTTGCATCGATTTTCTCCTGAAGTACCGCTTGCCGGTCCATAAGCTTCTCCATTACATCAGGATTTTCATACACTTCAGGCAATCCAAAACGCTGATTGATATCCTCATATTCATCCAATATATCCACAATCTCTTGCGCCCCTTCCTGCACAATACCCATGACGGTTTTTGTGTCATCAAGGATTGGCTCCTGAGATAAATGACCTACGGTATAACCAGGAGAAAAGACTAACTCACCATTAAAATCCTTCTCCATTCCAGCAATAATCTTTAGAAGAGTCGATTTACCTGAGCCGTTAAGCCCGATAATTCCAATCTTGGCTCCCAGATAAAACGAGAGTGAAATATCTTTTATTACTTGTTTCTGAGGTGGATAAGTCTTACTTACCTTATACATTGAAAATATAATCTGTCGATCTTCTGCCATGGAAAATTTTATTAATTAGAGTCCCAAAATTCGTATTTTTAATCAGAATTGACAATAGTTTTAGAGATATTAACCATTTCAATGTGATTTAATTAAAATTCAATAATTTAGCTCACTGATTTTGAATCATTATTCAAATTTAAATTAGCTAGCTCAAGATCATTTATCAATCTTATAATACTTTAATCCAATGAAGAAATTTATTTTACAGGCAACAGCAACAATTCTTATTGTGTTTGCCTTGGTTATCTACTGGAAATATTCGTTTACCTATAGCGAAGGTTATCGAGCAGGACTGCTTCAAAAAATATCCTACAAAGGAAATATTTTCAAGACCTATGAGGGAGAGATGATCCTAAGCAGTATCCAAAGCAGTGCAAATGTAGCGCTTGCATCAGAGAAATTTTTCTTCTCTGTAACCGATAAAGAGGTAGCGATGCAGTTAGAAAAACTTCAGGGACAAAGTGTTATCCTACACTACCGTGAAAAAAATGGCACTCTACCCTGGAAGGGAGAGAGTACTTATTTTGTGGATAGCTTAAAGGTAAATAATTCACCTCAACACGACGGAAATCACTAATAGGACTATTCGGCGACACCTAATAGAATCAACAAAATAAGGCTATTATTACCTGGTGTAGCTTAGTGTATATTTTCCACTGCCGATGGTTACTAAAGAATTTTCCTTTTGCGATACCAGATCATAACTTTTCCCATTGAGCATATAGGTTTTGGCTGCTTGAGGAATGACAACTTTCGCTTTACAACCTACAGGTACCTGAATCGTTAAAGTAAGTTTAGTATTCTCGAGTACCCAATTTGAAAGAAGCGTTCCATAAGGGGTCTTTTTTGACGTATTAGCCCAGGTCACACCTTGTGGAATTTGCGGATCAATGAATACCTCGCGATAGCCAGGATAATCTTCATCAGGCCTTATGCCACCAACAGCCTGATAAAACCAGGATCCAATGCCATTGTAACAATTATGAATACGGCTGCGTTGCCCTGACCAATGTTCCCAGGTTGTTGTAGCACCATTATCTACCATGAAGAGATATCCTGGATAATCACGCTTTTTCAACATCGTATAAAATAGGTCAACAGCATGATTCTTGACTGCCCATTCTGTAAAGACAGGAATGCCTACTAACCCGGTTGCTACATGCCCCTTTCGATTAATCCGAATTTCGTTTTCAAGAGTTTTACGAACCTTAGCTTTCAACGAGTCAGGAACTATGCTCGATAACAAAGGATAAGCAAGATCAATTTGTGATCCGCTTGCGTAACTATGTTTTTCGCCATCAAAAAAAGTGTGATGGATCTGCTTTTTAAGTTGTTCATTTTGCAGAGCATATCGTTTTGCTTCATCGCCCTTACCTAATTTGTTTGAGATCTTCTCCATCGTTTCAAGACATTGACTCACAAAGCAATTGTTTACCAGGTCAATCGATGATTTATCTTTCTGATCCACCCCCTCTGGAGTGGCCCAATCGCCCAGGTACCATCCTCTATAATCTGTTTCAGGCCATGGCTTTAAGATTCCATCAGCTGTATATTTAGCTACATATCCAAGCCACAGTTGCATAACCGGGTAATATTTTTCCAATAACCGGATATCACCATAATTCTGATAGGTTTTCCAGGTTGCCGTAATAATAAAGCCACACCAGTAAGGACCTCCTCCGGCTGGATAGGGATTAGGGGCTGTATGTGGCATTCCACCATCCTCGCGAATGCAGTCACTCCATGCCTGAAGCCAATTTGAATACAAGGGACCTAAATCGAACATCGTCTGAGCAGTTAACGTCGAGGCATTTCCATCTCCTCCGTAACCTAAACGCTCCAAGGTAGGACAGTCTACAAGATACCCTCCAATACTTAAGCAGCGAAGGGTATAAAACAGCATATTGTGAATTGTATTTAAATCGCTGTCTGAACATTGAAAAGTAGCCGCCTCACGGTAATCGGTATGCACCAGATAAGCCTTAATATTCTCTTTCTTAGGTTCTACGGCGAGATTACTGATTTTAAGAAAACGGAAACCATGATAATTAAATTTACTTCGAAATATCTCGTTCCCAACACCACTAGCCACATACCGATCTTCCTGGCGCTGGTCTGCCACCTGCATCTCTTCATCCAGGTGATCGCCATATTCCAAGAGCACCTCTTGACCCGACTGAAGTCCTTCAAACTTAATCTCAGCCTGACCAGTGAGGGTTGTTCCCATATCTACTAACCACGATTGAGGGCCAAAAGGCTTAATAGAAACAGCGTTTACAGCCCCCCTAATCCGGTTTAATTCGGTGGTCTGTGGAGTTACTAATGTGGTCGGTATTGTAGGGGTTATAATAGGAAACCATCTATTTTTATTTAATGTTGCCGCAGTGAGATCAGGTAAAACAAGTGCTTTATTTATTCTCTCCCCACCAAAATGGCCTTCCTTACCAACTTTTACACACGTATAACCACTCTCTCTACCTCGCCAGGTTGAGTCTGTAATTGCAAGAGTAGTCCATTTCTCACCCTTTAATTCTTCAATTCTGGCCTTAACCACAGGACCTTCATAAGCAACACCAGGCAATCCGGTAACATACCATCCTCGACCCAACCAGATAATAATATCATTTTCACCATCCGTTAAATACGGAGAAATATCATAGGTTACACTTAATGACCGTTTATTAAACTGTGAAACAGCCGGAGCCATTAAGCCGTCACCAACTTTTACCCCATTAATATAAACCTCGTGATACCCCAATGAGTTGACATAAACCAATCGTTTATCTGCTTTACCCGAAATATGAAACTGCTTTCTTAATAGTGGGCTCTCGGGATTTCCAACCTCACGAGATAAACCAATATAATCGGCGTTCCAATCTTCGTGAGGTAAAAGACCAACACTAAAGTTATTTATAGTGCTCCAACCAGATTCCTTCTCCTTGTTATTCCATACCTTTACTTTCCAATAAACCAGCGACCTGGAAGAAAGACTCTTCCCTTTCCAGTTAACCATAACACTCTCCTGAGAGTTTACCTTACCCGAATTCCACAAATCGGCATCCTTTTCAGTTAATTTTAAACTATCACTGGCAGCTAAAATTTGATAACTACTCTGAATACTCTCATTGACATCAGACATTATCTTCCAACTTAAACCCGGTGTTGAAGTCGAAATACCCAGCGGATTTGTGAGGGACTCACATTGAAGATCATAAACTGACTGATCAGATTTGAAACTTGAGCAACTCGATAGGAACAGAACAAGTAAGATCTGTAAACTTCCAAAAAAATTTAACATAAGATAAAAAATTAGAGGGTGGTCAAACCCCTGTTTTAGATTATTTTTTCATTTGGCTATATCTCGCAAAAGCAAACCGGATAATATATACCCTAGTATTAGTAGTTTGTTAAATTAGGTCGTAAAAATAAAGCTTATTCCTTATCACAAGGTTTAAATTTAGTTTATTTCATTCAAATGGGGGCACTGATTAAAAATAAAATATTTTTAATCAGTATAA
>CAIVMQ010000098.1 GCA_903907075.1 uncultured Bacteroidia bacterium | reverse complement strand
GTACAGCGTTGCACCACGGACAAGAAATTCCATAGCCAGCAGGGTCTTTCCGCAGCCGGCATTACCGCAAATGAGCGTAGGTCTCCCTTTTGGCAATCCGCCAAAAGTTATTTCATCCAAACCCTGAATACCTGTAAGCGACTTGGGAAGCGTTTGGATTGTAGATTGGATAATCTTTTTTTCCATGAACAGGGCCCTCCTATATTCGTTAATTCCTTAACAAATTTACTTACGAATCAATTAAAATCAATTAAAATGGAGTATTTATTTTGAATATAATAAGCATAAGTACAATTTATTAGTAATGCCTACCTTTAATCCATGGCAATTCAATCATAAATTAATTTTACTAAAAGATGAAGTAGATTTTATTGGTCGCAATTATGGTTGTCCTCATCTAAAATTTCTCATTTTCAATGACTCCAGCAGCAAATATTCAAAAAGCATTTGAGACTAAGTTTAAAACAGCAACGAACGTTAAATGGGGTAAAGAAGGTAAAACTGAGTGGGAAGCAACATTTTCATACGAAGGGAATAAACTTTCTGCAAATTTCGCCGAAAATGGCGCCTGGCTTGAAACCGAAAAACAAATAAAAATTACCGATTTACCTAAAGCGGTTAGTGCAGCCATTAAAACTAAATATTCGGACTGGACCATTACCAAAGCTGATAAGACAGATACATCAAAGCATGGAAAAATTTATGAGGCAGACCTAAAAAAGGTTCCGCGAAAAAGGAGGTTGCCTTTAAAGAAGATGGAACTTTTCTTTATTGAATAAACTGTCCTTTATTTCTTCTCACCATCCCGGTAACTTGGCCAAAAACAAAGCTTATGGCCACAAGTTACGATAAAAGGATTAGTTTTTATATCAATGGCAAAGAGATCAGTAATGACATCCGGCCCATCCGGGCTGAGATGACTAAGTTAATCAATGAGCAGGCTCGTATGAAGATTGGCAGTCAGGAATACCTTAAAACTGCCAACGGTATAAAGTCGCTCAAGGGTATCATTGCGGAACACAATGAGCAGATCTCCGGGATATCAAAATCATGGAACCTGGCCTGGATGGGGGATAGTTTTAACCGTTATTTCTCCATGATTCAGGCTGGAGCTGCAGCCGTTATTATGTTAGTCCTTGGTTTTAAGGCATTGGTCAAGATTCACAATGACTTTGAAGAGCGGGTTTCAAATCTTTCGGCCCTAAACGGTCTATCTGGCAGACCTTTGGAATGGTTATCGCAGCAAGCCAAAGATTTAAGTACAACTACCCTTGATGGCAGTATCCGGATCACTCAAAGCGCCCAGGATAGTGTCGATCCTTTTACCAAGATGGGCTCTGCCCGCCTTTAACTACTTAAAAAAGAAGATCTTGTTGAAGAACCCAAGAAGGCTTTAATCCTGTCAGGGCTCGTGTTGTAGCGAGGATCCTGACAGGATTAAAATTATTTGATTAAATCGATCTCTTATTTTTTCTTATCCAGACTAAGGTAGAAAAGATTTTTAGCCTCGATTTTCATCCCCGGGTTATAAACTTGGATGGCAAAATGTCCTGTTTTAAATTCGCTGTCATCGTAAGTCATCACCAACTTTTCATTTATCCAAAACTGAATATGAGTACCAATGGCTTTAATGTGATAACTAAACCACACGCCATCTTTAGTTAACAGTTCAGTTGCTTTTCCAGTTGGCTTTCCCAGCTTCCAGAGCCATCCGGTATAAGCATCCTGGTTGTTACAGATCTGAGCTTCATAGCCTCGTGGATAACCATCGGAATTATCCACCGGTGGGTTAGCTCTGAAATAAAATCCACTATTGGCTTTAGCTCCGATTTCAGAGATTCGAAATTGACCTTTAGCCTCAAAATCAGAACAAGTGGCCTCGGTATAAATATGCCCCATTCCACCTATTCCAACCAGATTTCCATCTTCGACCGACCATGTTGCCTTACCATGCGCAGTCCATCCGGCAAGATCCTTACCATTAAATAAAGATTTCCATCGTGGTTTAGCCTCAGCTATTGTGGAAAGACCAACCATCAAGATAATAACTAATAAGAAAGTAGTTTTTTTCATGATAAATTAGTTTTCGTTACTAATGATTCCGATCGTATTCCTTGAAAATTTTAAAATTAACTAAGCCAAATGTATAAGAAAAGTGTAATGGAAGCCAGGATACTCCAATGCAAGCGCCAATCTGTGATTCCTTGGAATTTTGCAATACCGTTTGAATAATTTATCGTGGTTGTTTCCAATTTTTCTGATGCTGTTTTTTCAGTGAACGCAGAAACGGCAAATAGTATTCCCGTAATTAAAATCTCAGCCCAAAGGCCGCGGTAACCAAAATTAGCTGTTAACTTCAAGTGAAGCAGCGGAAAAAGTTCTTTTGCTGTTGCTGCAGGAAGAAGTTGATCGATCACAAAAATTGTAGCAAAAATGATACCAACAATTACAGATACTCCGGCTCCTTTAAGGGTTACCCTTTTACTCACAATACCAAAGAATATTGCCGGGAAGACAGGAATCACAAGATAGGCAGATAACGTCTGCAGGTATTTATACAAACCTTCTTCATTCTTATAAACCAAATAGGCAGCCCCCATCCCTAAGATCGCCACGACCAGGATGACCATTCTTCCAAAAAACACCTGTTTCTTTTCGGGTACATTAGGCCTAAATTCAAGTAAGAAATCGCGCACCACTAACGTAGAGACAGAGTTTAATACTGCGATTGTAGAGGAGACTAAAGCGGCCATTAATGAGGCTAATAGCAAGCCTCGCAAACCAGTAGGGAGAAGTTTATTTAGCAGTAGTACAAACGTTTGTTTCGTTTCATCACCATGAAGTTCATTAGGGAATAACGCATAGGCAATTACCCCCGGTAAAGCAAAAATAAAGATTGGAGTAAGCTTTAGAAATATTGCAAACATAGCACCCCATCTTGCATGATAAATATCCTTTGCGGCTAATCCTCGCTGAACATTAACCTGATCGATACCCCAATAAAAAATACCGGCATAGAAAGCTGTTGCCAAGATACCCCAGAATGGATAAACAGGATCGTCGTAAGGCTTTGCGATGGACATCATCTCAGGCACTTTAGTCATGAGCCCATTCCAGCCTCCCACCTTATCAAGTCCAATAAAGAGCATAATAAAGGTTCCTCCGAGCATAATTACGACCTGTATAACATCGGTATAGGCGACAGCAGTAAATCCTCCAAGCATCGTAAAGCAAGCCACTGCAAGTCCTACAATAATTACGGTAGACATTACATCCCAACCTAATATGCTATGCATTACCAAGGCACCGGCAAAGAGGGTAAAAGCTAGTTTAGTCATAATACTGATTACCAGCATTAATCCGGAAAACAGTGTTCGCGCACGTCTGTTGTACCTTAGCTCGAGGAATTCAGGAATCGTAAATATTTTATTTTTAATGTAATACGGATATAAGATTGCGCATGCAAATCCCAGGGTAATACCGCAAGTTAGTTCAACGGAACCTGCGGAGAGGCCATAGCGGTAAGAGTCGCCCGATAAACCAACTAAATGTTCTGCACCAATATTAGTAGCGAACATGGAGGCTCCAACAATAGGCCATTTCATCGATCTTCCACCTAAGAAGAAGTTAGAACTATTCTGTCCCGATTTTTTCTTGTATGCCATAAACAGCCCAAAAAAAAGGCTGCTACCCATGACAAGAACCAGGACAATATAATCCAGGGTTGTAAGTGATAAACTCATAAGAAATTTAGTTTAGTTGTTTAATTTAAATTAGTTTGTTTGGGCAATAAGTTTATCCAGGCGGACAATACTTTGAATCATAGCTCTTACTGTATGGTAGTTAACTTTCCACGAATGGCTCATGTGAAACCAGATAGGATCTCCATTGCGAGAAAGCAGCGGGTACCATTCGCCCACCCCTTTTTTGACCATTTTGTCTAATACAAAACGATGGATATTTACATAGGCTTTCATATATTTCTCGTCATTAAACATGAGCACACCATCGAGCATACCAATCAGCCCTTCTGCCTGTTGCCAGAACTCCTTCTCTTTATCGTAGACCCCACCTGAATGAGGACCTTCCACATAAACGCCGCCAAATTCCCAGTCGATGCCATTGTCTACGGTATGATCAAGGATGATACGGAATAAATCTTTATCTGAATTTGGATCGATCTTCATAATCCGATAGGCATGGATTAACAGATGGGCAAATTCAGCATTATGACCATAACAGGTATTGTCTGTTGCATTCCCTTTCTCACCATCCGGCGAGAACCTATCCCATCCCCAGATGATATCAAATTTAATCTGAGGAGCAACGGTCCAGTCTTTATAAAATTGGGGGATTCCGGTTTTGTATTGAGGATGAATGATTTTGTCCAGAAGTAAGTCGATATCCTCCTGCAATTTACGACGATGCACCTCTTTGCCTGAGCATTCATAAAGTGTCGTAAACGCTTCCATCAGATGCATATGTACATCGAGCGTTTTACGATCACCCCCTTGGCTACCGGGTCCACACATGGTCCAGTCGCGATGAAACATCTCCCAATAGCCTCCATATCTGGTGTCTGCACCATATTTTTGAAGTAAGTCAAAGACCTTCTCAGCATATTCAAGTCCACGCTGATCACCAGTGGCTAAGGTATATTCACTTAATGAATAGATTGCAAAGCTATGGCCATAAATAATTTTCTGGTCAATCTTTACATTACCCTTTCGATCCACCATCCAATAAAAGCCACCATGCTTTTCATCCCACATCTTATCAATTAAGAAGTCGAAGCCATGCTTAGCCATTTCAACATATGCTCCTCCGCCATAACCTGCACGATGAGCTGAAGAGATCGTAAATAGACAGCGTGTTTGAGCAATCAACGATTTCTCATCTTCACCTGAATCATTTCCATCTTTATCGAAATGGGTGATGAAGCCGCCATTTGCTTTATCGATCATTCGGGTAGTCCAGAAGGGAAGCAGCTCGTTAACAAGATGATTGTGGGCTTCTTCCTTTAGCGTGATTAGTTCATTTTTAGTCATGATATCGTAGTTTATGTTATCGTTCTTTTCGTTCGAAGCTCCTTGCGGCGCAATAAGGATTAGCTCTTGTTTGATCCTACTGATTGCCCCTTGCGTGCAGTCATTTCATTAACACAATTCGCGCTTAATCTTCTGCAAGCGCCCTTTAGCCTCTTTTGTTTTCAGTTAGTTTTTGATAGATAGCCAGCAAAAAGTCTCTATTATCGGCCGTAAGGTAATGCATTTCTCCACCCATTCGCTGAAATGTCTTGCAATATCGCAAATAATAGGCTGGATTATCCATTGGAGGCTCCCCCTTGGATTGCCAATCCCAGTCTGACTTAGCAAGGTCAACGATCAGCATATAATGGTTATCGATATGACCGTTTTGCTGAATGATCAGGTTTTGCGACATGGACAAGGCTTTCTCGAAGATCATCGGCGACATAACAGCAGAGCCAATTGACATATAAACGCCATGTTCGAGATTCTGTACGCTATGGGCAAAGCTCAGAAAATCATTCTGGGCAACACGTCCTATAGCCGCCCCATGGTTCATCGGATGGTTATATATTATGTCGTGGCCAAACATGGGATGCCCGGTAAAAGGGATTCCGAGCTCAAAAGCTCTAGCCTGAACGGAATAGTGTTTAAACGGATGAGGGATACTTAAAAATCCCGGAGTAAGGTTATATTTTTGGATCACTCCGGCAAGGTCAGCTGAAGCAGCGGCATGATCCGCATTTGTAGGAAGATTCCGAACAACCTCTTCGTTTAATGCAGCCAGAGCGGGGATTTGTAATCCCTCAAGAGAGATCATCTTCCCAACAGACTCCCCATATCCTAATCCTTCATAAGCACCCACGATAAGCGCCAGATTGATATTATATCCGGTATGATCCCAGATTCCAAATTGTCCGAGTTCGACATTCTCACGCACATCCTCACTCGATTTACCCTGAAATGCAAACTCCCAGTCGTGAATAATTCCGGCACCGTTGGTCGAGAGATGAGTAACCCAGCCCTCTTCCATCAACGCAATTAAGGTTGGAGCCATCCCATTTTTTATCGTATGAGCTCCAAAAGTAAGCATTCGGGAATGACCACCCTTACGCGCCGACATTATGCGAGCTGCCGTTTTTTCAATCAGGGAAACCCCCAACTCTGAAAGATGGGCCGGCTTCTGATCAACAGGAACATGATCTTTTTCAATATAAACCTTGTTTTTCCGGTCGACTAATTTCTTTATCGATAGTCTATCCCGGTCAAGCTTTGGATATGGCATAATTAACTTATTAAATATTAAGCAATTTAAGGAGTTGAGACAATTGTGAGAAGTCAGAGATGATCACATCAGCACCCGCCTTAATTAACCGGGTACGCTTCTGTTCATTTAATCCATAACGACGCAATTCGTTACTTGCGATACCCACCGAGATTCCTCCACGTTTATTGGTCTCACGCATCTCTACGGGTCCATCGCCAAATGTGACCACCTTACCGTGAGCAGAATCGCCAATAGAATCGAGAATACGGTCGAGAACGATTTTCTTCGCCTCTTTATTAATATCACCCACTGCTCCATAGATACGACCTTCAAAGAGATGATCATAGCCCAAAACGCGAGCTTCACTTTTAACATCCTCTTCGTCAGTACCACTGGCAAGATATAGTTTAATTCCCGAATCGTGAAGTTTCTGCAGAAATGCAACTGCATTTTTCAGTGTAAAATCTTCGAGTGTGAGCTCTCCTTTGGCAAATTTCTCCTCCCGAACTTTAACCATAATTAGCAGTTCGTCGTTATAGATCTGTTTGTATCCAAACTCATCCAGTATTTTATCTTCAGGGACACATCCAAATTCACGAATTAATTCAATGAGTCCTTTCATCTGAACAAGGGTCTGGATTCCCGTTGTCTTATCAATAAATTCATCAGACCGCTCTTTTACGCGTTGATATAAAGCCTCATCGGCCTCTAAATATTTTTCACCTAAGATTGCTTTGATCATCATTGGAGCCATAATTAGCTCCCACCCTTCGCGCAGTGTTGAGATCGTTCCGTCGTGGTCGAAGATTGCGTGTTCGATTTGCAAATCACCCTCCCACTTATTCACGATTTCAATTTCTGTACCGGGGATATATTTCGCATGACGAATATCGTCGGCTAATTCAGCTGCGAAGACAAAATCGGGATCTTGACCTAATGCGAGGATTTCTTCAGGAGATGCTGTACCGCACTGGAATAGTTTTTGAACCGTGACACCGGCCACTAAAGAACCAATCTCGGCAGCAATATTCATAGAGTATCCGGCTGCCAATGACGAAGCTGCACCGGCAAGGTAGCTATCTCCGGCACCTACGGTATCTACTTTCGAAAGGATCATTAATCCCGGAATTTCAGAGATACCATTCTCGTCGATGGTCAATGAGCCTTTGCTTCCACGTGTTATAAACAGCGGTTTTTTATACCGTTTATATAATTCATTAGCCGAAAAGACAACCTCAGAATGAAGCACAACTTCATCGGGCTTTTTATCCATTCCACATAAACGTGCAGCTTCAGTATCGTTCATTTTACGAATAGCACCTGTATAGAAATCGTTGAAATTACGACTGTCGACGATAAATGTCTTTTGCGGAAATTGAGCAATCACCTCAACCAAACGTTTCTTAAAATAATCGATATGGATACCGGAAGGAACCTGCTGATTGATAATGATAATATCGACTTCAGGAATCTCCTTGATCAGATTCGCGATCAAGCGATCGGCAGTATCTTTAGACAAAACATTGTAGTTTCCAAAATCAACGCGATTTAATTCGGTCTCGTTGATATATGGTTTAGCATACGCGTGGGTATACCAGGACTCCTCCTGGATTAGCAAATTACGAGGCTCAATACCTGTCTCCTTCATTACGCGAACCATCTCTGCTCCAAACGGATCAGTACCAATAACACCAAAGGCGCGGATATCTTTAATCTTCATCGCGGCAAGGTTATTGGTTACATTACCTGCACCGCCTAATGAATAGCGTTGTTCGCGAACCGGACGGGTAGCCTGGTTAGTCTCAACTGAGATCTCGCTCATTGCCTCATCGATAAACCAATAGGCATCGAGACAAAAATCACCAATCACCGCAATTTTAACATTGCTAATGTCACCTAAAATCTTTTGAAGTTGTTCCTTTTTCATTCGAAATAATTTATATGTTTCAGTTTTTGTTTCTTATTTTTTCGTTAATCCTTGCGTTGGAAAGGTATAAACGGCCATATCACCCGCCTCAACTTCGGTTGCATTCGCATAGTCAGTCGCAGGAATAAGCGAACCATCTTTGAGTACCTTTTTTACCGTATCATCTGTTGAGATGATCAATTTCATAGTGTTTTTAAAATCGCGATTTACAATAACCACAAAGGTATTCTTTCCATTTTCCAGCACCGAAACTACGGCACCTTCACCCACCGTTTCCAAGAGATGAATTGGAGCAGGCAGCTCAACAAGTTTCTTTGTTTCATTAGGAATATTCAAGCCGGTATGAGCGACAGAGATCAATTTTGCACCCAGAAACACGCCCGAAAGTTGTTGTATTTCGTTACTAACCTTTTGCAGTCTATCAAAGACAACAGTACGTTTGCCTTGAGCGTCAAGGGGAGAACCGAACCCTCGGAAACTCCAGTACTCAATACCCTGAGCACCGTATGCCAAATCAACAAAAGCTTGAAGTCGCAATTCCGATAGTGTTGGAATATCATGAACAAAAGTTTTTTCGGGATTATAGGTATTATAAAGTTGGTAGAAATCATTCAAGGAAGGTTGCACAGCATCGCCTGAATAAGCCAGGTAAGATGTTGAAAGGACGAAAGCCCAATATGGACGCCCTTCAGTTTTGTACTTATTCGCAAAGAACTCCATATTCTCATACCATCTATTATGAACTGCACCATCGACAAGCGGATAGAAATCGAAAGAAATATAAGGAGCAGGAAAAATTTTATCAAATGAGTTGATATATTCGGCATAGTCTTTTGTGCCAAATTTCGATTTATTCGAGTTAATATTAGGATATAGATTTACAAATCCATAATGTTTTGGATCTGCCACTTTTAACCGTTTTGTCCAATCGGCTAATCCTTGAAATTGGGGCTGATCTGGTTCATCGGAAAGATAATATCCTTCAAGAGCAGGATGGTTTTTAAACCGATTAGCAATTTTCTCGGGATCAGCCTTTAGCTCCGGACAGGAGATCATCAATTTAATTCCAGCCTTCGCTGCTGCATCGAGTGCCGAGGCGATGGCTTCAGCATTGCTAAAAAATGCGATATCGATATTTACCCCAACACTCTTAAGCTTCTGATAACTCTCTACCGATACTTCCTTCTGGGTTATTCCGCCCCACGACATAATTGGTATAACACCAGTTGATTTTAATTTTTCCTGTGCAAATGCTTGACATAACAATGAAGTCAAAACGATGCTAACGATGATTTTCTTCTTCATTGCTGTTTATTTTTTAGTTGGGTACATATAAATTGCCACGTCACCTGGTTCAATTTCAGTCGTGCTAGCATATGAACTTGCGGCCACTACCGTTCCATCCTTAAGTACTCTTTTCAACGATTTATCGCCTAAGATGGTGATTGGCAATACCGTATTCAGATCACGATTAATAACCACAAAAAAGGTATTAGCTCCATTTTCTAAGGTAGAAACCACTGCACTACCTTCAGCTTCAAAAACTTGTATCGCAGAAGGCAGAGACATTAATTGAAATGTCCCTTTGGGGATTACAACACCTGTGTGATTAGCAGAAATCATTTTAGCTCCAACAAATACCCCTGCGAGGTTTTGGATCTCAGTGTTCACCAGTTTGATACGATCGTAGACTACGGTACGTTTCCCATCTAAGCCTATTGGTGCAGAACGCAAACCCTGAGACATCCAATAAGACCAATATTCTAAACCTTGAGCACCATAAGCTAGATTACTATAGAGCTGTAGTCGAAGAGCAGCAACAGTTGGAATAGGATGAAGCTCATTGTAAGAGCTGGCAAGGGCAAAAGCCCAGAAAGGGATCGAAGCTTTTTTGGCTTCCGCCGCGAATACTTCGAGACCATCATACCAACTCTCATGAATACCCTGAGAGAGGATTGGATAGAAATCAAATGAGAGCAATCGTGTAGGCACTTCAGTTGCAAAAGTCCTAACATATTCTGCGTATGAAGATGTACCTAAGGCATCCGACTTCGTGGTATTAATGCTTGATATCAGATTAACAAAGCAAAAATGGGTGTTATCCAGTGCAGTTATACGTTTTGCCCATTCAGCAAGATCGGCAAAATCTTTACGTACCGGTTCGTCTCTAAGAAAATATCCGGCCAAGGCAGGATGATTCATAAACCGTTTAACAATTGTTTCGGGATCACTTTTTAATTCAGGACAAGAGGTGACCATCTTAAGACCTAATGAATGAGCAAGATCCAAGGCTTTTTGCATAACATCGGCACTGGAATAATTGGCCAGATTTACAGTGATGCCCATCTCTTTAAGCTCGGTAAATCGTTCGCTATTGGTCTCCCCTTCCGGAATACCAGACCAAGCCATAATTGGCAATGGACGTTCTGATTTTAATTTTACTTGCGCACGAACCTCTTTACCCAGGATCAAAACTAATGCACACAACACGACAACACTTCTCATTTTTATATTTATTAAACTGGCGAACCAGTATGAAATTGAACGGATTACAATCAAGTTATTTAGTCATCGACGGAGGGGCATCACTAAGTGAATTTGCCCAATTCTTATTCGGCTTAGGTCCCATAACCAGGATTAACCGCCCTCCATTTTTTATCACCGACTGCTCAAACCACGTTTTATTTAAAGGTTTGCCATTTAAGGTTGCCGATTGGATATACTTATTCTGTTTTGAATTATTCTTACCTTCAATTACAAAGTCGCTGGCATTACCAAATGCTTTATCGAGATGAATAGTCACCTTGCTAAATGTAGGACTTCCTATTGCATAAATATTCTGTCCGGGAGCTACCTGATAGATCCCAATCGAACTAAGCACATACCAAGCCGACATCTGCCCCATATCTTCGTTACCACAAAGACCTGCAGGGCCCTCGCTATAAAGACTATCGTTGATTAAACGGACCAATTCCTGAGTTTTCCAGGGAGCTCCGGCATAGCTATACAAATAAACGGTATGATGACCGGGCTCATTGCCATGCGCATATTGTCCAATTAATCCGGTGATATCAACCACGGTACTCTTTATTTCAGAGCTAGTCGTAAATAAGGTATCTAGTTTAGATATAAAATTTTTCTGCCCACCTTCAAGGGCAATCAACCCTTTAACATCGTGAGGCACAAAAAGGGTATATTGCCAAGCATTGGCCTCGGTATAATGACGATCTTTTCCATGACCTACAAACTTAGGGTCGAATGGCTCGAGCCATTTACCTTCCGAATCTTTAGGACGAGCAAATCCAGACTGAAGGTCAAAAATATTTTTGTAGTTATAGGCTCTTTTCATAAACATTTCGTAGTCTGCCGTCTGACCAGCCTCTTTTGCCAATTGAGCAACACACCAATCGTTAAAAGCATATTCTAATGTTTGAGAAACAGATTCTTTGATTTTGTCATAAGGGATATAGCCTAATGTAAGGTAGAATTGCAAACCTGTTCTCCCTTCAGACCGATGGCCTACTGGAGGTGTCTCCATGGCATTTTTGCGTACTGCTGCGTAAGCCTTTTGTAAGTCGAATTTATTGATTCCTTTGCGGTAAGCATCTAGAATAGCAACTACCGGATGGTCACCAATCATATCGTTGGTGTAGCTATTCCCAAATTCCTGTGGAGTTGGAAGCCAGCCTCCTTGCTCATATTGGGCAATCATGGTATTGACAACATCGTTACTTCGTTGCGGATGAATCAATGTCAGCAATGGCATCTCAGCACGGAAAGTATCCCACAGTGAGAAGTCGCTGCGATAAGTAAAGTCAGTTGCCTTATGTTCTTTATTGTCGAGACCCATGTAGGTACCATCGGCATCACTAAATGTGGCGGGAAAGAGCAAAGAGTGGTAAACTGCAGAATAGAATGCAATCATCTTATTTTTGACATACGTTGCATCAGTACCCTTTTCCATCTCCACCTCTATTTTATTTAATGCGATATTCCATGTTGCTGCCGCATCTGCTTTAGTCCCCTCGAAATCCTTGTTCGAGATTTCCTTTTCAAAGTTCAAACGAGCTTGAGCAATGCTGGTATAGGAGATCCCAACTTTTACTTCTACTATTTCGCCTTCTGAAGTTTCAAAATTAGCAAAGGCACCAATAGATTTTCCAGATTGCTCATTCGATCCAACATTGACTTTACCATTGTCCCAAGTACCCGAACTTTTAAAAGGTTTTGAAAACTTAGCATAGAAATAAACATTTTGATCATCAACAAAACCATTTGAAAGACGATGACCTTCGATCTCTGTTTTGCTCACAATCTTAACGTCGGCGCCAGAACAACGGTCGTGAATTCCATGGTTTAAGTCAATCAAAATATGGGAAGCATCTGATTTCGGGAAGGTGTATTTATGATAGCCAGTTCTTTCAGAAACCGTTAACTCAGCTTTAATTCCATAGTCTTTTAATTTCACCGTATAATACCCTGGAGAGGCTTTTTCATCGTCATGAGAGAATCGTGAACGATATCCTTCACCAGGTTTATCTTTTGCTCCTGGGACCGTTTTTATTTCACCGGTCGTAGGCATTAACAGAATATCACCCCAGTCGCCAGCTCCCATACCACTACGATGCAGATGGCTAAATCCCATCACTGAGCTATCGCTATAATGGTAGCCTGAGCACCAGTCCCAACCTTGAATATCGGTATCCGGACTTAACTGAACCATTCCGCCAGGAAGTGCTGCACCAGGAAAGGTATGACCATGAAAATCGGTTCCTAAGAATGGATTTACAAATTCTGTTGGATTAGAATTGGCACTAAAAGAGAGAATAAACAGCGCACCAAAAAGAAAAAGATTCCTAGCGGGCGTTAATGATTTAAAATTTTCAATCATAATAAATGTTCGTTTGTTAGTTTTATAGTTTAGTATTATTTGGTACTGTTGGATAACTAAAAATCGAGATATCCCCAGGATCTAATTCCATTGAATTTTCATAAGCCTCTGCTGGAACAATTGATCCATCTCTCAAAACTCTTTTTAATGTGTTATCACCTGATACAATCAGATTAATTGCGTTCAAGTGATCTTTGTTGACGATAACCACATACGTATCTGGTCCATTTTCAAGCACCGTGACTAATGCTGGGGCTCCATTGGTTTCCAAAACTTGTATGGCCCTTGGCAGCGTGGTCAGTCGGATAGTTCCAGTTGGAATCATCCCTTTACCAGTATGTCGAATACTAATCACTTTTGAGCCTAAGAAAACGGGAGCTAAAGCTTGAATTTCGGCACTCACCTTTTTGATCCGATCAAATACCACTGTTCTTTTTCCAGATGAATTTAGAGGGCCACCTCGATCATCCTCTTGAGAGGCTGTCTCCTTGGTGCGATCCCAATATTCGTAATAGCAGATTCCCTGCGCGCCATAAGCCAAGTTACTAAACGCCTGAAGTCGAAGTGCAGCCAAGGTCTGAGGCATAATATGATCTTGATCGTAATTTGAAGTCAAGGCAAAGGCCCAAAAGGGGATATTTGCTTTTTGAGCTTCATCGGCAATCAGCTCTAAATTTTCGAACCAGCTCTTAGAAATTCGATTTGCTAAGACTGGATAGAAGTCGAAAGAGAGAACCTGAATAGGCAGTTCATGAACCAAGGTTCGAACATATTCGCGATAGCCTTTCGATCCAATATTATCCTGTCCAGCAAAGATTGGCCAGATATTAACATACAACAAACCCTTTTTATCGACCGTTTGAATCCGCTCACACCATGTTTTAAGCTCAGGGAAGAGCCGAATTTGAGGCTCGTCGTAGATATAATATCCACCCATGGCCGCATGATGCATAAACAATCGGGCCGTACTCTCTGGGTTCGTGCGAAGTTCAGGGCAAGAGATTAAAAGCTTAACCCCTGCCTGAGCCGCAATGTCGAGCCCTTTTTTCATTGATTCAAGTGAAGGGAAATTATCGATAACCAAATTGATCCCACTCTCTTTTAGTTCCATTAATCGAACCAGGTTAAACTGGTCCATTGGAATAAACGCATACGCATTGATTGGCATGACACCCTTCGATGTCAACCGTTGCTGACCTTGAAGCGATGCACCTAAAAGCAGGACTAAAGAAAGTACCGAAAATATCCTTTTCATGACCTACTTTTTTTCTGTTGGGAACATATAGATAGCGGCATCACCAGCATCTAGCTCAAGTGCATTTTCGTATGAACTGGCAGGTACCACTGTTCCATCTTTCAACACTTTTTTCAGTGTTTCATCGCCAGCTACAGTCAGATTAATTGAGGCTAGGTGATTTTTATTCACAATAACAGCATAGCTATTTGAACCATTTTCTAAAACAGAAACGAGTATTGGTTCTCCATTACTCTCTAAAACACGAATTGCTTTTGGCAAGGCCGTTAAACGAACTGTTCCAAGCGGAATCATCCCTTTACTTGAATGCCGAACAGAAAGCACCTTAGAGCCCATAAAGACACCAGATAAAGTTTTAATCTCTTGACTCATCAGCTTCACCCGATCATATACCACGCTGCGTTTCCCGGCAGCGGTAATAGGAGCGCCACGCTGATCTTCCCCCGATGGCGCATTTGTAGAAGTGGCCGACCAGTACGTGAAATACTGAATACCTTGAGCACCATAGGCCAAATCGCTATAGACCTGAAGTCGCATAGCGGCTAAAGTCTGAGGCGTTAGATGATCTTCATCGTAATTGGTGGTTAGTGCAAAAGCCCAAAAGGGTAATCCGCTAGCTTTTCCCTCTTCTGCAATTTGCTCCAGATTTTGGTACCAAGTTTTTGAGATGCGCTCTTTTAATATTGGGTAGTAGTCGAAAGAGATAAATTGCAATGGAATCTGCTTGGTATACTCTTTAATATAATCGATGTAATGTTTTGTCCCAAGCTGAGTCGAATCGGCATGATTAGGGAAAAGATTAACATAGCAGAAATGTTTCTTGTCGATGGCTTGAATTTTTCGTGTCCATTCCCCAAGTCCTTTTAGTTCTCCGAATGGGGGCTCATCTTGAAGGTGATAACCTGCAGTTGCTGGGTGATTAACAAATCGTTTCGCTGTTTTTTCCGGATCAGTCCGTAGTTCAGGACATGACACAACAACTTTTACGCCAACTTTAGCAGCAATATCCAACGCCTTTTGCACAGCATCAGCACTTGAATAACCACTGAATGAATAGGTTATTCCTGCGTCTTTTAATTCTTGAAAGCGTTCTAAGGTGATCTGACTTTCAGGAATACTATACCAAGCTAAGATTGGGATCTCTCCTTTAGAGGCAATCTTCTCCTGTGCTTGAGTAGTTCCTATTAGTAAACTTAGAAGCAGGGTTAATACCAATGAATTTCTCATTCTGATTAGTTTATAAGTTATGGTTTTAAAAAATTAAAACTCAACGTTCCTCTGTGATAACTGATTCGTATTAAGGAAATTAAGTTCCAAAACCGATTATCAATCCGTCACAGAGGAACGAAGAGAAAGCTATTCGATAAACTACCGATCAGCTTATGCCGCAGCCTGACTTTTCCGTACAAAGAAAGAGACCCAAAGGATGTACAACATACATACACCAACCACAAAGATACTTGCAAGTGGTCCGAAAGTTGAGCTCACATAACCCATTACCAATGGAATAACGGCTCCACCTGAAACAGCCATAATCAATAATCCAGAGATCTCATTTGAACGTTCTGGCATTTTCGCCAAGGCTAAGGAGAATATAATTGGGAACATATTTCCAACTCCTAAACCAATGATAAATATCAGCGCATAAGCCACGGTAATAGTTGGAGCTAAGAATACACCTAAAACACCAACAAGGGATAATAAGGCGATCAGCAATAAGAACAGACGAGGTTTAATCCAGTTCAGAATAATCGCACCAAGGAAACGAGAGATAGTTTCACCGGCAAAAAAACAGCTGATGCCATAAACAGCCGTAGCTAGTTCGATATTATATTTTGCGATCAACACATTGGCGATATTGGTGTTAATAGCCACTTCAGCACCTACGATCAGAAAGATTGATAACGCCATCAAGGCTACGAAACGGTTTTTAAGTAAACCCAGGCAAGAAGAGAAAGAGGCAGATTTACGATCAGGTTTCGATTCAGTAATAGGCGTCATTGAGAGCCATAAAGCACCTAACAAAGAGGTTGCACCATAAACTGCAAATACGAGCTTCCAGTCTCCATAATTAGTAGCTAAAAATGCTGTGATAATAGGTCCGCCAAAAGATACAATCGCCTTTACAAACTGAGAAGTACTCATGTAACTAGCCAGTTTATCTGACGGCGAGACATCCTGTAAAAGTGGATTTGCAGAAACCTGAATAATTGTGTTTCCAACCCCCAAAAGGATGAATGAGGCAAGCATCATCTCAAAAGAGTAGTGAATAAAAGGTAGTCCCAGACCTAAGGCCTGCACGACCATACCAATATTTAGCATATTGCGTTTACCGTATTTATCCTGCAAAACTCCTACGGGGACAGCAAGGACAAAAAACCACAGCAACACCATCATCGGAAGAAACTGAGCTACAAAATCGGTCAGTTTAAAATCCTGTTTAACAAATCCGGTGGCGACACCGATAATATCCACGAATCCCATGATTACAAAGGATAGGAATACCGGAAGTAATTTTCGAAGATCAATTTTTGAAGTACTCACAATTTTAAGTTTTAATTGGTTAATTTGGTTTAAAAATAAGAATTGATAAATTTGGCTTACTCTTCAAGAAGATTTACCTCTTTAATAGAACCAGAATGCAATTTAACACGCAATGTTTTTATCTCATTTGGACGGAAAGATCCACTCCATTTAAGGTTAGCAAATTTCAGATCCACCTTAGCTGTGGTTTGAACACCAGAGGTCTCCACGCAACGAAGGATGATATCGTTTCCATGCTCCGACTGTTTAACTGCTGATATAATAACGTTTGGCGCATCAACAGAAAGGAAAGATCCCGATTTTGGCATCGTTCCCGTGTGAATACCTTGATAAGCAATTAACGACGGTGCCGCAAACTCTTCAGCAATACGAGGAATATGTTTCTCTTGCCAAGTTGAGCTATGAGGTACTAACAGCAGTCGCATCGTTTGAATGCCTTGATCCATCCAGAGATGTTCCGCTTTCATATCCAAAACACGTGGATTATGGTGTGCATATACTGCTGAACGAGCAATTGATATACGAAGATCATTACCAGATACGCTATAACCATATTTAGCATCATTGATCACCGTTAGACCGAAGTCCGCATCATTCCGTTTACCACTAACATCAAGCCATCTCTGACCTGGCTCTTCTTCTCCATTTGTTGCACGCACGATATGTCCATAAGACGTTTCGTAGGTAGCCACTGGAGAAGCAACATCAACAGGGAATGAGAATTTCAGCATTTTTAAGTGCTCGTGCCAGTCGAGCGTAACCTTTGCTTCTAGATTTGTAGAATCGGCATACAGTGTCCAGTCAATAGTTAACGTTGATGCACCATAGGTAGAGATCACGCGTAAAGAAGACCTCAACGGTCCATCTTCTAATATCTTGATTGATGCATTTCCAAATGCTCCAACTTCAGTAGTGTATGATTTAATATCATGACTCCAGGTATCGCTAAGATCCTCAATAACGACGGCTTTACAACCTGTGTCTCCACCAACAAAGAGTTCTTTGCCAGTTTTCTTATCAAGCATGCTAATATTTCCGTTGATAGAGAAACGAACTTTTACAAACTCATTCTCTAAGGTGTTCTCATTCACGCGTGAAGGCACTTTAGGAAGCAAAGGCTCAGCGTCGAACAGACGAATCTGACGATAACCCATCGCAGGGATAGACGCATTAATGATAAGCTTCTTACGACTTCCAGTCTCCGATGAACCACTGGTCCATTGATGATACAATGGAGTGCCTTCATTATCCTCTACACGCGAAGATTTATGCATTGTTCCCCAATTTAGATCGTACTCCAAGTTTTGACGAACATCCCAAGCATGAGGGTTGAATACAACAACATATTGTGATTCTGGATCTTCAGAAGCGATATGCGCTTCTAATCCTTGTGCCGCAATATACGTAGCCTGATGAGCCACATCACGTGCATAACCATGTCCGTCGTTTGCGGTTGCAGTATGATCATATAGTGCACTTCCTGCAGCACTATCGTGGAATTGCAAGAACAGTACCCGTTCCCAAGCCGTTGAAAATTCAGCCTTCGGATATCGAGCACCCCAGACAACAGATCCAATAGCTGCGATCTTCTCTGCTGTTGTAAGGGCAGCTTCAGACTGACGATTGCCTTTCTTAATTGATGATTCAGCGGTATAGCAACCCCTGGCATGATGCTGAAGGTCGTCTTTTACCACTGGTATTTTTAGGCTCTTATCGGCCAATACCTCTTTGAAATATTGTTCGTTGGTACTAAACAAGATTTTAGGAGCATCTTTCTCTTTGCTAATTTCAAGAATTGAGCGCATGTTTTCTTTTGTTGCACCACCGCCATGATCTCCAGCGCCATAATAACCCATAAACGTTTTCATAGGTTGATCGCTATATCTTTCCATGATCTGAGTTAGTCGGTTACGTACAGAACCGCTATCACCATAACCGATCTGAATGCGGTAGGTTAACAGCTGTGTTCCATCAATACCTTCCCACCAGAAAAGATCCGACGGAAGTGTTTTTTCATGAGGCCCAGGGCGCATGAATACATAATGATCCATCCCTTGACCTTTCAAAATCTGAGGCAGCGTACTCTGGTGACCAAATGAATCAGGATTGTATCCAATGGTCGCTTTATGACCCAATAGCTTTTGATAAGTCAACTGTCCATATAAACCTTGGCGCACCAAAGACTCGCCACTTGGAACATTGATATCAGGTTCTACCCACCATCCACCAACGATACTCCAGCGACCTTCGTCGACACGCTTACGGATCTGAGCAAACATCTTTGGATCATTTTCTGCTACCCATTTATAAAACTGAGCTGAACTAGCCGTAAATTTGAAATCTGGATTTTCGTTCATCCGATCTAAAGCCGACTTAAACGTACTATATACAACAGAAATTCCTTCAGACCAAGGCCAAAGCCAAACAGGATCGATATGCGCATTGCCGATCATATGAAATTTATACGCAGTTGATCCTTCTTTCCAAGGCAAAACTTTAGTAAGGTCATCAGCACGTAGAGTCGTAGCTAAGCCAAAGGCCAACAATGCAGATCCTGCACCAGCACGACTTACAAATGCTCTGCGAGAAATCCCTTTATCTCTCTGAGAATTGGGTTGATTGATCATAGTTGTGTCGTTTAGTTTTTTTGATTTCCGAAAAAATGGTGTTCAACCATTAGGCATAGGATATGATAAACTGGCAGATGCAACTCCTGCACAAAAGCTGTCCGTCGTCCAGGCACATTAATTAAGATATCACAATGTGGCTTCATCTTGCCACCCGTTTCACCGGTAAGACCAATAACAACCATATCCATTGCTCTGGCTGTTATTAAAGCATCGATAACATTCTGAGAATTTCCAGAACTACTAATGCCAATAATCACATCGCCTGGTTTTGCATAACCAACGACCTGCTGAGCAAAAATAAGATCAGCATCGGTATCGTTCGCAACCGCTGTAATGAGTGCACTATGAGCGGTCAAGGAGATGGCAGGCAATCCTTGTTGCAGTTTTTCGCCTAAGTATGTACCACGTTCACTGGATGACGCAAGTAAACGCTGCTTTAACGATTCAGACACGCGTCTTTTATTCTCAAAGCCCTTCATCAGTTCACCAACAATATGGTCCGAATCAGAGCAGCTACCTCCATTACCACAAAGCAAAACTTTTCCACCTTGCTCATAGCATTTGATTAAACTCGCAACAGCGTTACTAATCTCACCTTTTACAGTTATCAGCTGCGGATAACGAGTGATCAGTTCTTCTAAAAAAAAGTTTATTTCCACGAGGGTTTAATTTAAAATTT
>CAIVMQ010000097.1 GCA_903907075.1 uncultured Bacteroidia bacterium | reverse complement strand
GTACTAATATCACCTGCTTATTTAAATACGTGTTATTGATTACCAGGGTTTATTGGTCCCTTGTTGTAACCAGTTTTTCGACCAATTGCTATTCTGTCCTTCGGTAGAATAGGGTGTTGATTGAAGTTTTCCGATTGCTGAATTTGAATTATCAGGATTGTATAATGTTTCATTATTACCATAAGTAAACCTTACAGGTAAAACAACTCTTTTTGCTGAAGGGCCGGATTGAATTGCAGGCAATCCTGTTCTGATATAATCCATCCAAGACTCAGTTGCAGCAGTCCAGCTTGCAATCCATTTTTGTTCCATTACTTGTTCAAGAGAGTTATTAAATTCAACTCCGGAGTTTGAAATGTAGCTGTCGTAAGAGCTACCTGCACCCCATGTTTCTAACGATGCGTGAACACCTGCATTGTAATGAGCTTCTGCAGAGCCACCGGCATTCCAACCTTTAAGTGCAATCTCGGCAAGACTAAAACGAATTTCTGCAGCAGATACTAATCGAACCTTAAGTAAAGGACCTGAGGCTGCTTTATAGATGTCGTTAAGTTGCGATGAATGTGGATTGGCACTACCTTGTTGAAGAGATGGATTTAAATTGTAGAAAAATTCAAATGTCGACCAAGCGGGTGGATAACCTACATAATTCTGATCAAGATTAAGCATCACATTATAGCGTGTCTCAAAATCAGTAGCAATTTCTTGCGAAATTATTCTTTTACCATCTACGATCTCGTCATAATCGGCAGGTTTACTAGGGTCAACAACGAGTGGGATCTTCACTTTTGCAGCCCAGATATCCAGACGTGGGTCATTTAACGCTTGCAATTTAGTAACCAAAGTAGCACAAGGCTTAACTCGTGTAAAGTTGGATAGATCGTTGCTGAACTGAGTAGCTGTTGGCCATGAATCGGATGGGCTTAGTCCGATAAAGCTATAACTTGCATCATCGGCAGCACTAAGGATAAGGGGATATTTGCCCGGGTTACCTGTTATTTTTTCAATTCCTGTTTTAGCAATTTCTGGTTCTTTTGTTGAGATTCTTAAATAGTATCTCAATGCTAGTGAATTTGCGAATTTCTGCCATTGACTAACATTGCCATTGTAAAGAACATCTTGTGCAGGATCGATTTTGTATACACTTGGATCTTTCGAGAACAAGGTATTTGCACTGTCGAGCATCGCAATAACTCCCATATAGATATCTTTTTGGGAATCAAAAGCAGGTTTAAAGAATGCTGCCCCTTGCTCTCCTTTAAGAGCTTGGCTAAAAGGAGCATCACCCCATAAGTCAGCAATCATACCAAAGTTATACGCTTTAAAAAGCATCGCAACACCGGCTTGAAAATCTAGATTCTCAGCTTTTGATTTATTTAGCATCTCATCTGCATTTCTAAGAATACCATAGTATCCTGCCCAGCTCTGGTCACTCCAGTCGTACCTGTTATGGCCTCCAGCCCAACCATCTTTTTGGGTATGCTGCATTACTCCTGCAATATCTCCATAACCCATATTGATAACGGAACTACCAGTTGAGGTAATAACCGTTGCCATCAGGAAGTTTGGGGATGTATTTGCTGGGTCAACTCCGTTGGGATTAATATTTATTTCTGCCAGATTCTTACACGAGAAGGTAAGAAAGGCGAGCAGCACCAAGGCTGCGGATAATGTATTTTTTATAGTGTACATAATATAGATTTTTTAAAGGTTACTAAAAAGTAAGGTCGAATTTAACACCTACAGGGATTACCCATGGATCAAGGTTGTATCTCTCAATACCCTGCATAAATTGGACACCTCGTTTACCTCCTGTAGATTGTTCAGCCTGAAAAGCACGTTCCGGATCAACACCAATCTTGGCCTTAGTCCAAAGCATGATATTACGACTGTAAATAGAGACCGATAATCCTTTCACTGCACCCATTCGGTTAATAATACTTGCAGGTAACCTATAGCTAAGAGAAACCTCTCTCAATTTTACAAAATCAGCATCAAACATTGCATCACGGGCAAAATCCCATCCATTACTAATTATATATGGTTGGAATAGAGTTCCACTTTCGCCAAGGTTCTCTTGGTAAGTAATACCTCCATTGCCATTATCAACAGCTACAACGCCAGGAACAAAGACCCCGTCATTTAAATAATTACCACTAAGATTTTCGCGGAATCCACCAAGCTCTTTGGTTGGTCCACCAACAACATGGAAGCCGTTACGGATAAATTTATCCTGATTGGAAACCAGCCAGTCGCGAAGTTCTTTTCCAGTTCTTCCACCTGGGTTGATCATGCTCTTTAACCACGATCCGGAAAATCCATCATCACGACCATAACGCTCTGTCTGCGAAATAAATTGTCCGCCACATCTCCAGTCGAAGGTGAAATTCAATGCAAAAGATTTATAGGTAAGGGTTGAATTTACACCTAAAATAAATCTAGGGTTGTAATTTCCGATTTTATTGCGTGAATCCTGAATCTCTTTATCTCTTATCCACTCATAATCTGGTTCCGGATTGATAATTGGATAACCATAATATGGAGAGCTCTTGTCAGTAACGGTTAGAATTGTTGCATCATAAATTGCTCCAACTTCATCCCCAACATAAGACCATGCTCCTCCATTTGCCTGTTCCCAGAATTTGATCGCTTCAATTCCGGGGGCGATAGATTTAACTCGTGTCCTGTTGCGGGTAAGATTTGTGCTAATATCCCAGCTCCAGTTTGTAGTCTTAATAGGTGTTCCTCCTAAAGAGAGTTCCCATCCACGGCTCTCAAGCAAACCTGCATTAATATTGATCGCATCAGAACCCGTAGAGCTTGCAATAGGGATATTGCGTAATATCTGATTGCGGTTGTCTGCCTTATAAAAGGTCCCTTCAAACCTTAATCGGTTATGAAAAAAGCCTAAGTCAAGACCGCCTTCCATAGATGTTGCTTCTTCAGGTTTTAAGTTTGGAGCCAATAGGGTTCCAGACTTTGCAAGTCTAATTGCATTTCCCCATTGACCGGCATTACCGTAAGTGTTGATAAGTTGGTAAGGATCTGTGTCATTACCAACTTTGGCAACTCCACCACGTACTTTAAATAAAGATACATTCTCACCCATATTCGCAATTTTATCAACTAAGAAGCTTAATGAAGCAGAAGGATAAAAATAAGATTGGTTTGCTTTTGGCAGTGTGCTTGACCAGTCGTTACGTGCAGTAAGATCAAGATAAATCCGATCTTTCCAGCCAAGATTCGCTACACTATATAAACTATAGATCGCTTTTTGTGACCAACCACTTCCATAAGATAATGTACCATTCTTAATATTTCCTACTGTAAATACATTAGGAACGATCAAACCTGCAGTTGATGAATTTGAGATCCCTTGTCCCATGGTATAAAGTGAATTCCCACCCACAGAGAAAGAAAGGCTGAAATCATTAACTTGTTTCGCGTAAGTGGCTAAGAAGTCGGTGTTGCGCTGGTAGCTCTTAGAATCGGAGATCCCGTAAGCCCCATTGTTTGGCTCATCAGTGTATCCCGGGCCTATTTTAGATTCACGTGTTTCACTGAATTGATCTAATGCATAACGGACAAATAGACTTAATTCTTTTGTTATTTGCCAATCTGCTTTAAGATTACCATAAATACGATCTCTGGTATAACTATTATTTACTTCATAAGCTAGAAAGTATGGGTTGTTATAGTCTGAGACTGAAGGGACATTTTGCACAACCCCTTCCTTACCAGGTGCCCAATAGTTCCTGAGTTCACGAATATCGGTATTTTGTGG
>CAIVMQ010000096.1 GCA_903907075.1 uncultured Bacteroidia bacterium | reverse complement strand
TCCTTAGTAGCTCAGTTGGTTAGAGCGGCGGACTGTTAATCCGTAGGTCGTAGGTTCAAGTCCTACCTGAGGAGCTTTAAAGGCTGAAATCGAAAGATTTTGGCCTTTTCTGTTTTTAGGCAGTTGGTTAGAGTGGTCCCGAAACTTCGGGATTAATCCGTAGGTCGTATCCCGAACTCTCGGGCAGAGGAGCTTTAAAGGCTGAAATCGAAAGATTTTGGCCTTTTTTGTTTATATTTACAACTATGTTTTATGTTTATATTTTATATTCGAAAGCAGCTGACAAGTTTTATGTCGGGCAAACCTCAGATGTTGCTAGAAGATTATTAGAACATAATACCCCAATTGTTAACTCCAAATTCACTGCAAAATACATTCCCTGGTATTTAATGCTTTATTTCCCAATAAATCACGACAGAGGGGATACAATGAAAGTCGAAAAATTTATCAAATCCCAAAAAAGTAGAAAATTTATTCATTATTTAATTTCAGAAAAGGATAACTATGAATTCTTTCATACCCTAATAAAAAATATCTTAAATGTTGGTTAGAGCGGTCCCGAAACTTCGGGATTAATCCGTAGGTCGTATCCCGAACTCTCGGGATGAGGAGCAGATAATAACAAGTAAACCCCTGTAAGTTAATTTCTTGCAGGGGTTTTGTTTTTGGCAACTAAAGGATCACTAAATATATTTAGTCACTTTTATCACTTGGAATTATAATAAAGACTTATTTTATCAAAAATTATTTTGTCCAAACATCTTCCTTTAATACCATGTATTTTCTATAACTATCAAGCAATACCTTTATATCAGATTGAGCCTGTTCTGAAGTATATGCAAATATCTTCTCATACCCACCACTGCAATTTGTGCAACTTCTCCAATTGCCCATTGGTTCAATATCTATTTTAGTTGCATTATCCTTTACTGATATTGTGATCAAAGAATAAATTTCATTGTCTGTTGCTAATGATTTCATAAGATATTTACCCATAATTTTCCCTGCCTCTTTATCTTGAAATTGAATTACACTTTTTGAATTGCTGAATGATTTCACCATCCATGCATTGGCTTTTAAATATAGTTCTTCTTTTGTGCCTTTAAATTCAATAATGTCTCCAGCCTTAGGGGTTGTAATCATTTGAAAGGAAGCACAAGAAGAAAAAAGAAATAATGCCAAAATAAAATAAGTAGTTTTCATGTTTGAAACACTCAACTATGATGCAATGAGAATGTTGTTTGCTTCGGTTGGAGCACCCCGTTTCATCGGCGGATCATGGAAGATCTCAAAATTCGAGGAAGTGGGATCAAGCTCCTCGAAGATCGGTTTCTTGTAATGGCATTCAATCTTCATACATTATGAACAATAATAAGAAAAGTGGTCACTATTGGTAAAATCAATCGTTGTCAAATATGCTTTTGAAACCGTGAATTCTTCTGATCCTGATATTTTGCAATCCTCGTGTTTTAATATAGTCGCATGGGAAGTACCCAAATCTTGTGCGAATGCTACCATTGAGGAATTTCCAAAAGGACAGGTATATTTTAAAATTATATTTAATAATATATCAGAGGGCCAGACATTTTCAGTACAACAGGTAAATGTGAGGGATGAATAATCACAATTCTTAAGAAAAATTGCAACTCACTGCAAAGATGGCGCAGGAACTTAGCCGGAAAAATTCTTAAAAACACGTGAATTCAACAATGTGATGATCGTCGCATAAAATAATATCTCTATTTTTGATTCATTAAAAACTTCAGAAATCAACTAATAAAATTTAATTTATCGTTTACCTTACTTTTACTTGATTAGCTGGATCCCGGGGAAGAGTTAAAAAAAGTATTGGCTGTCATAATTTCAATGATGAAAAAACACCTGCTCGAAATTTCAAGTAAAATATTTATTGGCGATAATGGTTGTGCGATAACCCTTTCTATCCCGAATAATTTAAAAAGAAAATTCAATTTCATTCCAGGTCAGTATATCAATATTTTTGTCACAGATGATAATGGAGTAGAATTAAGCAGGTGCTATTCTATTTTTTCTAATACCGATTGTAGTATATCATTCTTTGTGAAACGAATTCCGAACGGGATCGTATCTAATTTATTATGTGATAATTATCAGCCAAATGACTGGCTTGAAACCGGTGAGCCTACGGGTGATTTCACCTTAAAGTCAGGTAATGCATTCAAGGGGAAAAACATCCTATTTATAGTTGGCGGTAGTGGTATAACACCTGTAAGGGCTTTAATTGACCAACTTCTGGAACAAAAATATGGTGGAAATATATATCTGATATATGGAAATGTCAAGAAAAACGATATCATTTTTTACGACTATCTCAATGAATTAGAATGCTTAAATAAGTTGAGACTAGTTCATATTCTGGAAGATGGATCTGATGAAAAAAATTGTGAAACCGGAAGACTGACAGTAGAAATGCTAGATGTCCTGTTTAAAAAGTATAACATTCCTTTTAACGATACTATTTTTTATGCGAGTGGACCACCTATTGTCTCTAGTAATGCCAAAGAATTTTTAGTGAACAATGGGGTTTCTTCAAACAAGATTAGATCAGAAAAATTCTTTAGTCAATTATCGGACAGCGATTTAGGCGATCAATCATTTACCATAACTATTATAAAATCTGGAAAATATTATTCGGTACCTGTAAAAGCTGGACAAACAATTCTAGAAGGAGCCCTTTCATCAGGTATAACTGTAGATTATAGTTGCAGGGTTGGCGAATGTAAGAGTTGTTTGGCAAGAGTTGAAAACGGCAGCGTAAAATCTATTGACAGCACTTGGGATAAATCGCGTAAGGTTCTAATGTGTCAGTCATATCCTCAGGAAGAAAATACAACTATTAATTTTGATAAAAGTATATTAGAGCAAATATTTCAGAATAGGAATGGGATGATAATCATAGGTTTAGTTTTTGCATTACTAATTTTAGTATGTTTTACAAGTTCTAAAAACGAAAAGTTTCTGGCAAAAGGCGATTACAATACCGGTCACACAGATCTAAAGTGCAGGGATTGTCATGTAAATGCGCAAGGCACATTGCGACAACAAATTCAATTCAATGTCCGTAATATATTCGAGAATAAGAGTTTAGATTTCAACTACAAGGCGGTTACAAATAATCAATGTTTAGCTTGCCATCTGCGGCCGAATGACAGACATCCGACGCATCGGTTTAATGAACCAAAATACTCTGCTGCCAGGGAGAAAATACACCCAGAAAAATGCATCAGTTGTCATGATGAGCACAACAATTTACGCGTGACTATACCTAATACTGGTTTCTGTGAAAATTGTCATAAAGAGTCTAAGATTAATAATGATCCACTTGATAAAAAACATTTTGAACTCATTAAATCAAATTCATGGAAAACCTGTTTGCAGTGTCATGATTTTCATGGAAATCATAAAATGCAGGTTGCTAAATTTATTAAAGATACTATACCATTAACAAAAATAGAGGGTTATTTTAAGGGTGGTAATGATCCGTATTCTACTAGTAAGATGTTTAAAACCATAAAACAATAGGGAAATGAATAGAAAATATATATTTATAGCCATTTTAATGCTCTGTTTTATCACATTAAATGTATATTTATTCAGTTCAGCGCCTGTACCATTAAAAGTAGACTTGCCAAAGGAAAAAAGCACCTATTCCATAGCGGACGCCTTTAGAATTATTGCGAGAGTCAATAGTATAGCCAGATCCCTTTATACTAGAAACATAGTTAATACGGGTTTAGAGGTAGGCTTATCATTTGATGAGAATTGGCAGGATAACGAGATTGAAGCCGGACCTTTACCGGCACAAATTCTTCGCGAAACTTCAGCCTTTATAGAAAAAAGCCCCTTGGGATTAGGACTTTATCTGGGATCAGATTTTCCAATTTCAGCACCTAATCTTTTTAAGGAGATGCAAGCTGAAAATTTTCAAGAACTTAGGAAAGACGGGAAACCCAAATTCTTTTATGATGTGTCAAGTAAAAGATATGTTGGAATGTTTCCTGACATTGCCATTTCTGGAGCTTGCGTAAAATGTCATAATGAGAATAAAAACTCACCAAAAAAAGATTGGGTTTTAAATGATATTATGGGAGCTACAACATGGACATACCCGGGCGACTCAATAAATACCAAGGAATTAAAGGATATGATTAATGTTTACCTGAATGGACTTGACAATACCTATAAAAGATACCTCGAAAAAGTTAAAACATTTAAGAAGATTAAAGTGCCATCCATAGGTAAAATGTGGCCTTCACAAGGTTATTATTTGCCAGATGCCCCAGAATATGCCGATACCATATACAAACTAACATCGTACGAGATCGCTAAGGGATTATTGAAGTGAAAAAAATCAAAGAAATATTAGGACCTACACTTACCTGCCTTTATCTGTTACAATATTGGTTGTCACTGAAATGGAGTTGCCTTGAGTTACTCCAAGGTGATCAAAGTTATAAAAGATGGAGTGGGCTAGTGCTTTTTCTCCTTATTATGATTCAGTGGTCATTATCATTGGGAAGAATTGTCTATGAAATTAAGGACAAAACAAAATTACGTATTGTTAATTTACATAAATGGATAGGTGCATTTGCTCCTATCTTGTTTTATTTACACAGTATTAAACCGGGGTATGGCCTACTATTTTTTTTAACATCACTATTTTTCCTTGACCTGATTGGCGGCTATTTAAATTACATTCAACATTTTAAATCAAGTTCAACGTACTATTTTCTCTGGTTATTTTTTCATATATTATTGTCCGTAGTTGTTTTGTTTGTAGCACTGTTACATATTTGGATCGTCTTTTCGTATAAATAAATTAATGGCTAAAATATTGCCTATTAAATTGAAGTAATAATCAGCAGCTTATCGTCATTCAAACTAACATACTATGAAATCGACTTTTTTAGGTGTATTTTTATTCGTTGTTTTATTTTCTTGTAAACAAATTCCAGTTTCCGATTATCTAATAATCCCTGAGCCACAAATGATTAATTATTCTAGCGGGCTCCTTAAATTACAGAAGAATATAAATATAGCTTTCCCCGCAGAAGTAATTAAGGAGGCAGAATTATTAAAAAATTATCTCCTAAGTGATTTTGGAATTAAACTCCAAAAGGTCGAGAATCAAAGTGAGGCAGATATCTTGTTGAATTTAGATAGCGGATTTCAACCGGTTAATTCTGGTGGATACAAACTCGAGGTTGGTAAAAATGCAGTGACCATTATTTCAGATTCTAATACCGGAATTTTCAATGGAGTTCAAACCTTACGACAGATCATTAAAGAAGGCGAAGGCGAATTTAGACTGCAACAAGGCCTAATAACCGATTTTCCTACTTTCAAATGGCGATCATTTATGCTCGATGAAGGGAGGCATTTTAAAGGCAAACAGATTGTTAAACAATTGCTTGATGAAATGGCTTTGTTGAAAATGAACGTTTTTCAATGGCATTTAACTGATGATCAGGGATGGCGCATCGAGATTAAGAAATACCCTAAACTGACAGAAATTGGATCTTTTCGAGATTCAACCGAAATTAACCACTTCCACAGTAATGTTTATGATGGTAAACCACATCATGGATTCTACACCCAGGATGAAATCAGAGAGATTGTAGAATACGCGACCGACCGACATATCCAGGTGGTTCCTGAAATTGAGATGCCCGGCCATTCGAGTGCTGCAATTGCCTCCTATCCATGGCTTGGAACGACAGGAAAAGAGATTAAGGTTCCTTGTAAATTTGGTGTTCAATACGATATCTTTAATGTTACCAATCCTCAGGTTTTGGAATTCTTTAACGATGTAATCGAGGAGGCAATCGCCCTTTTTCCCTCTTCTGTAATTCATATCGGTGGAGATGAAGTTAGATACAATCAGTGGAATGCTTCGGCCCAGGTAAAATCATTTATGGCTAAAAATGGGCTAAAAACACCAGCTGAATTACAGGTATCTTTCACTAACAATATATCCAATATGTTACATTCTAAAAATAAACGGATGATGGGATGGAATGATATCACGGGCGATAAATTACATGATTATCAGTCGGATGCTGACGCCAAAACGGTTAGTCAGAAACTTGCCGAGGGCACAATTGTCCAGTTTTGGAAGGGAGACTCAACTTTAATATTGAAAACGATAAAACAAGGTTATGAGATTGTAAACTCATACCACGAATACACTTATTTGGATTACGATTATAAATCTATTCCGTTGTCAAAAGCCTACTCCTTCAATCCTATACCCAAAGGTCTTTCCAAAGAGATGGAAGCGAAAGTATTGGGTTTAGGATGCCAGATGTGGGGCGAATTTATCCCGACAACCGAAAGTATGAATTTAATGGTATATCCTCGTTTAGCGGCTTATGCCGAGTGTGGCTGGACATCTGCAGCGAATAAAAATTTTGGCCGATTTGAACAAGCATTACCTTATTTTCTGAATCGTTGGCATACTGAAGGAATAGTTTACGGTCCGATAAAGTAAAATCTATTTCTTTCTGATATTCTATATTAGTTGTCAAAGCTGAGTTAAATGTAATCTTCCTATTTCAGGGAGTTACATTTTTAATAGGAAAAGTTAAAACATTTAAGAAGATTAAAGTGCCATCCATAGGTAAAATGTGGCCTTCACAAGGTTATTATTTGCCTGATGCAAAAGAATCATCCTAGTCAATTAGGATGGATCCGCTTGCGCTGCTGAAAGTAAAAAAAGTGCCTTAAAAAGAGTGGATTTTCTTCACCCCCTTGATTATAGATCTCTTCAAGGAAATTATTGAAGGCTAATTTACTTTCGTGAGCCTTTGTTTTTGCTTCTTCTGTGATATCGTAGAATTCCAGGGTAACTCTGCGGCGTGGAGCAAAAAATATAAGGTTAGCAGCCACAAAAAATATTCCTTTCAATAGGGTTAATAGAAAATTTGGAGACTTTCCACTCGATGCTTTCGACCACATGCTACCCCACAGACCTCTTATCCGGACTCCGATTATCTGTGTGTTATCGGGTAAGCTCTTCACTATGATCCAGGCACTTTGCTTATTAAAGATCTTCTCATACCCTTGTCCGGCAATTTGTCCGGAGGGATATAACACCACATTTTTGTTATCCTTCAACGCCGCGATTACATTGGTTACGATGGTCTGTAAAACGGTTAAGTCGCGGTTACCTGCGCTCAAATCGCTTACCGAAACTGCCCCCAGACGCTTTAGTAAATTCTTTGCCACTGGAATCTTAAAATACGATTCTGTAACAACAGGGACCGCTGCAGCATGTCTGTAAATTTGCGAGAAGATTATCAGTGGGTCAACCAGGGCCTGATGATTCGGCAAAATTAATTTCGGAGAACTGCTGTTCATTAAATCGCTCTCATTGATAACTATACGATATCTAAGAGATAGGAGGAAGCGACATATAGTAGCGAGAAGGTTCATGAAGGAAATTTTAGTCCATGCACGGAAAGAGATCAGTCGTTGCCCCCAGGTTTTAGTAATCCACGAACTCGTGTAAACATCGTTGGAACATACTTAACCATAGCCAATGTCATTAGTAAGATTAGACAAACAAGTAGAATAAAGATGGCGTTTGTTCCGAAATATTTTGTTATTACAGCAAATAAGGCTGCAGAAATGAATATCAATAAGAATACCACAAAATTTGAATAGGCGATCATATCCCCTTGTTTTCGCCCCTCCACGCTGCTCTGGACAGAGGCACTTAAAGGGACCATATAAATTCCGCAAAACATAGCGGTAAGGAAAATCAGGAATCCAAAGATTATTCCGGTTGGTTGAAGCAGGTAGAGTGTTAAAAGGGTTATAGTCATTCCTAAACCGCCAATAGGGGTCAATCCCAATTCAATTTTGCCTCTCGAGATAATTCCTGCCAGATAACTTCCAAGTCCAATTCCCACTGCTGAGGCAGTAAGGACATAGCCGGTTTGTGTATTGGTCATTCCGAGGGTTTTGGGGCAGTGGACCAATAAATTCATTTGCAGAAAGCTTCCAATCATCCAAAAAGAGGCAAGCCCTAAAATAATTAGATTTAATCCTTTCATCGACAAGGCAAACAGGAAAGTTCGGTACTCAAAAACAAATGGGATGATCGTGTCATCACATTTGCTCAATGGTTCACTTTCGACCACCTTTAATCGGGAAATAGAGACAAAACTTGCTATAGAGAGGATCAAAAACAGGAAGGACATCAGATAGAAATTATAATGATCCGAAATTATTGTTGCGAGTAGTGGACCGAAGAGGGCACCAAAAAAGGTGAACATCTCTAGCGTACCAGTCCCGAATGATAAACCTTCGTTACCTCCAATATCTCGAATCAGGCCATATTTAGCTGGAGAAAACAGTGTGCTTATCAACCCTAACAAGAAAATCGTTGCCATAACGACATAGACATTTTCAAAATAGAACCCGATGCTTCCAATAACAAACAACGAAAATTCAAACATCCTTGAAACAACGATGATTCTTTTCTTATGCTTTGTTTTAGCTAATCTTCCTGCTAATGGAGAGAAGAAAATATAAGACAATACATATAATCCTGAGGCAAGGGAAACAATTAAGGATGCATTATCGCTTGCGACCCATTTAATTGCCAGAAGGCAAATCAACGTCTTAAAAAAATTATTATTAAATACCCCGAGGAAATTTGTAATAAAAAGGGGTAGCCATTTATTAGTAGTCTGCATATCTTATAGTTATAATTCTAAAACACGTATTTAAAATCCCGATTATCCCAGTAAAGCAAGAATTTAAAGAGATCATTTTTATACTCATCTGATATTTTTGTTTAATAGGATATCATACAAAAGAACAAAAAGAAAGAAAACATAAAAGTAAAAAGGGAAAAAATATTAATCTATAAACCTTATATTGCATTTTAATATTTGAATATCAGCAATTTAATTAAAAAAATAAAAATTTCAATAAAATAAATAGATTTGAATAGTTGGAGTAAAATAATTCTTCATAACTTCCCTGAGAATTTAAACTCGCCCTACACGTCTTGCTGGAGCTAACCCTTTGAAGACGACTATTCGTACTGTCACATTTAATAAATTAGAAAACAGTGTTTTATATTTATTCAACAGAATCAACTTTTAATCAAGGGTAATATTCATTTTTTTAATCCAGTATTCAATGAACCAACTCATACACGAATTAAATAACTAACTCTAACTACTCATTAAATCGTCGAAAAAAATGGATGAAAACAAGAAGATTAACAGACGGGGCTTCATCGGGTCATCGTCGGCAGTAGCAGCGGGATTTATGATTGTCCCTTCGAATACGATTGCTGGATTGGGTCATAAAGCTCCGAGCGACAAGCTTAATATCGCAGGCATTGGCATTGGAGGGATGGGGAAAGGGAACCTTGCGCAGATGACCTCTGAAAATATTGTTGCTTTATGCGACGTTGACTGGGGTGTTGGAAGGAATAATGTGCCCAAGGTTTTTGATACCTATCCGGGGGCGGCAAAGTATTACGACTGGCGCACGATGTTTGATGAGATGGGCAAATCGATAGATGCGGTTATGGTAGCCACCTCCGATCATAATCATGCCGGTCCTTCGGCACATGCGATAACATTGGGAAAACATGTCTATTGTCAGAAGCCACTAACGCACAGTGTTTACGAATCGCGATTACTTACCAAGCTTGCGGCGAAGCATAAAGTAGCCACACAGATGGGTAATCAGGGATCTTCGGCTGAAGGAGTGCGGTTAGCCTGTGAGTGGATTTGGAATGGTGAGATTGGGGAGATTAAAAGTGTTGAGGCCTACACGAACCGACCGGTATGGCCGCAAGGGTTAACAGCACCGACAGAGATTGTTCCTGTTCCCGACACGCTTAAGTGGGATCTATTTATAGGCCCTGCTAAGATGCGCGCCTACAATCCGGCCTTTCATCCATGGGTGTGGCGTGGCTGGTGGGACTATGGAACCGGAGCCCTCGGCGATATGGCATGCCATGTGATGCATCCTATATTTACAGCCTTAAAATTGCAATATCCCATTCATGTCATAGGCAGTTCGACTGAGGTTATGCCTGACTGTGCGCCGAGTGCCGAGATTGTGCATTTGACCTATCCGGAACGCAAAACATCTAACGGGATGAAAATCCATCTACCTGAGGTTAAGGTTACCTGGTATGACGGTGGTCTTAAACCTGAATACCCAATGAATTGGCCCGCTACTAGAAATCAGAGTTCAGGAGTTATTTTCCATGGAACCAAAGACTCGCTGGTATGTGGTGAATATGGCACCGATCCGATACTTCTATCAGGTAGAGTTCCCATCGTGGCTAAAACGCTGCGTCGTATTGAGGGGAGTCATGAGCAAGATTGGATCAGAGCATGTAAAGAGAATCCCGAAAGCCGTGTTCCGGCCGCATCAGACTTTAGTGTCTCCGGTCCATTCAATGAAATGGTTGTTATGGGTGTTCTCGCTGTCCGTCTTCAATCGCTAAACAAAGTTCTTAATTGGGATGGGCCGAATATGAACTTTACCAATATCACCGATGAGGACAAACTGGAGCTAGGCGAAACGGATTCAATTTCTGCGAAAGAATTTGCTGCGGAGTTGATCAAGCATACCTATCACAATGGTTTTACATTACCCGATATGCCAGTTTAATTGATATTCTAATTTATATAAAAGGGTTCAGATCGTGCGATCTGAACCCTTTTATGTTTCCATTATTTAAATCTATTCATTGGGAGAAGCGATCAGAAGAGAACTCCCGAAGTCTTCCTAAAACAGCTTAAAGTTTTTCAGTTACGTTTTTGAATGCAGACTCAATCCCCTCGAAAGGTTTTCCGTTATTTTGATTATCGTCTTCAATAAATGCGTATTTCAATCCTCCGATTTCACTTGACGCAAGAATAGTCTTAAAATCAATAACTCCTGAACCTGCACTAATCATATCATCTTTTTTAACCTCATAGAAAGGCTCTTGTTTTGTGCGCATATCTTTAATATGGGAAAGTTGAAATCTACCCGGATACTTTTTAAACATCTCAACCGGATCTTGCCCCGCTTTTGATGCCCAGAACAAATCTAATTCAATCGTCACCAAATCAGCATCAAATCCGGGCATAAGAATATCGTAAAATGGGACAACTCCATCTAATGTGGCAAACTCAAAGTTATGATTGTGATACCCGTATTGTATTCCAACACTTTTGGTAATCTTCCCAACCTCATTACAGTCGCCAACCATTTTCTTGTACTGCTCAAGATTCCGATCTACCTCTTCAACCCAAGGCTTGATACAATATTTTACGCCCAGTTGCGCATGTGCATCGGCCATTAACTTTGCCTGATCCAAGGATATCGAGGCCGATTCAACCTGGGTGTGACTGCTGATCGCCGCCATTCCTAAATCAGCGATAATCTTTTTAAATTCAGCAGGGGAATAGCCATAAAATTTACCGTTTGAATAACCGGCTAATTCGAGATTTTTATACCCAATATCTGACACTTTTTTTAGCGTACCTAAAATATCGGCACTCATCGCATCCCGAATAGTATAAAGCTGAATGCCCACTCCATAGTTTTTCTTTGATTTACCAACACCTGAGGCGCATCCTGCAGCACCGAGTAACATCATACTCAATGATCCTGCCGCTGAAATTTTTAAGAACTCTCGTCTGTTTTGCATAGGAAATATTTGTTAGTTATTTATTTTTTTGTCTGTAAGGACTTCGTAATACACTGATTTTAATTTGCATTAAAAATTTAACCTTATTGCTTTTACGCTAAATGATAAAAATCTCATGATTGCTTGATTTTTACCATTGTATTCACGCTGGGTTAAAACATCCGAATTAAAACCAGATAGTCTACAAATATAAATTTTTATCCCTAAGCAATCCCTAAAAATCAAATTTATTGTCATTAATCACCAAAAATGTTTGTGATTAGATTCTGAAGTTAATTTAAAAAATTAGCTATGTTCGTGCCCTCCTTGAAATGAAAGGCTATTGCGTATAACTAACACAAGCTTTAACTTTAAAATTTAGGCATAAATAAAAATCGTTCTTTGAATATGGCTTGCGCAAAACGTACCATTTAAAATCATAGTTAGTAATAATATTTTGTTTTAATTCAGAGAAATTTAGTTATTTGCAGTTAGTTTTTAAACGAAACCTATGTTTTGTTAATTTAACTATTAACAAGAGAAAATCAGAGATATACCGTAAAATCACTAAAACATAACTATGAGTAATTTGATCGAGAAAACAAAGTCAGCGTATGAATACCCACTGCTTATCAAGCAGCTTTTCCTCGCGCCACTCGGGAATAACCCAGATCAACAAATCGTTTATAGGGATCAGTTGACACTCTCGTATCGTGAATGGAAAGAGCGTGTACACCGGCTTGCTAATGTGCTTACCTCTATCGGTGTTAAGCCTGGAAATACCGTTGCGGTAATGGATTGGGATTCTCACCGTTACCTCGAAGCCTATTACGCCATTCCGATGATGGGTGCAGTACTCCACACGATCAATGTTCGACTCTCCGCCGAACAAATGATGTACACCATTGAGCATGCCGAAGATGATGTTATAATATGCCATGTCGATTTTCTTCCGTTGCTTGAGGGCATCAGGGGGCGCATTTCGGAGGGGCGAAAATTTATTGTTATTGATGAAGGTGGTGACGTTTCAAAACACCATTTTCATTTAGAAGGCGAATATGAGCAGTTACTGTCAGAGGCATCTGCGGCATATGATTTTCCTGACTTTGATGAGAACACACGAGCCACGACATTTTACACCACCGGGACAACCGGTCTGCCCAAAGGGGTATATTTCTCGCATCGCCAATTGGTACTTCATACGCTAACAACTACTGCAGCGCTTGCTGTTCCGGCTGTTCAGGGTCGGTTTCACCGTGATTCTGTCTATATGCCGATCACGCCAATGTTTCATGTCCATGCGTGGGGTGTTCCTTATGTTGCAACCTTCTTGGGAACAAAGCAGGTTTACCCTGGCAAATATGTCCCGGCGATGTTACTCAAGCTTCTGGATACCCATAAGGTCACCTTTAGTCATTGTGTTCCCACCATATTAAATATGCTCTTGAAAGAGCCCGGCTCTGCGAATTACGATCTCTCGCGGTGGAGTTGTATTATTGGGGGAGCGGCTCTTCCTAAGGCTCTTGCCATTGAGGCTTTAAAGAGGGGAATTGATATTTTTGGCGGTTACGGGATGTCTGAGACCTGCCCTATCTTATCACTTGCGCAAATAACCGAACAAGAGTTGGATCTCACCCCTGAAGAGCAGGCCGACATAAGGTGCAGAACTGGCTATCCGGTAGGGTTAGCACAGATGCGTGTTGTCGATATTGAAGGAAACGATGTGCCTAATGATGATAAAACGCCTGGTGAAATTATTGTTCGGTCGCCGTATCTCACACAAGGTTATCTCAAAGATCATGTTCATTCTGAGAAACTATGGGAAGGTGGATGGATGCATACCAATGATGTAGCGGTGGTGAATAGCAAAGGCAGCATCCGAATTACAGATCGCACAAAAGATGTAATCAAAGTAGGCGGTGAGTGGCTTAGTTCACTCGAAATTGAAGACGTCATTGCTAAGCATGAGGGGGTTTTAGAGGTTGCAGTTATTGGATACCCTGATACAAATTGGGGCGAAGTCCCAATGGCCATTGTTGTTTCTAAAGATGGGTGCAACTTCCAAGACCGGGAGATCATTCAACTAGTTAAGGCCAGTGTCGACAACGGTGTACTGCCACGTGAGGCAATCACATTAAAAGTTCAAAGAGCCGAGGCGATAGATAAAACCAGTGTTGGGAAAATAAATAAGGTAGCGCTGCGTAAAAAATTCTCGTGAACCGGTGATAAAAGAATAACTTTGTCAGATTCACAAAGACACGTAAAATGAGCGAATTTGACAGTCGTGCCCGCGAATGGGACAAAGATAAAATACATCAGGAACGTTCTGAGGCTATAGCTGCCGGACTCGAACGAATGATCCCCTTTCATCCACAGATGAGTGCAATGGAATATGGCGCAGGAACGGGTCTGCTGGGTTTTCTGCTCAGGGATAAATTCGCGGAGATCACCCTTATGGATAGCTCCCGGGAGATGATCAAAGTGTGCAACGAGAAGGTAGAACATTTCAAAACCAGTCATGTTAAACCCGTTTGGTTCGACCTAGTACATAATGACTACGACAGTAAATTCGATGTAATTTTCAATCAGATGGTTTTGCACCATGTGACCGATATCGATTTTATTTTCGAAAAATTCTATTCAATGCTTCGCGTGGATGGGTATCTTGCCATTGCCGATCTGTTTCCGGAAGATGGCTCTTTTCATGGCCCCGAAGTGAAAGTCCATTGGGGATTTGATCCCGCCGAGCTGGTTCTGAAACTCAAATCTCATGGATTTAAAACTGCCCGATTTGAACAAGGGTTCAATATGAAACGGGAATCAGGACGAATATATCCTATATTTCTATTGGTTGCACAAAAATAGGTTGACTTTAGTCATGTGATTTTACCTAAATCTCTTGTTCTGCAATAAATTCATCACTAATTTTTAGGTAATGATGTTGTAGTAAAAAACATAAGTATGAAAACGAAAAAACAGATTGTCATTGCAGCAAAGAGTAAGAAACCGCTTAACGTAAATCGCCTTGGTTATGGCACCATGCGCCTTACAGGTGAAGGGATTTATGGTGAACCGGCAAACAGACCTGAAGCATTAGAGATATTAAAGCAAGCCGTTAAGAGCGGTGTTACCTTTATTGACACTGCCGATTATTATGGCGAAGATGTTACCAACCGCCTAATTTCAGAGGCCTTACATCCACTATCGGAAGAATTAGTCATTTGCAGTAAAGTTGGGGGAGCACGTAAACCGGATAAAAGCTGGATCGCGTTTAACAGTGCTGAAAATCTGCGGACCAGTATCGAAAATAACCTTCGCACTCTTCGGTTAGAGCAGATGGCACTTGTCCATTTCAGGGTAATGCCGGGGAGTAAAGTGCCCTTTGAAGAATCGATGAATGCGATGTTCGAACTTCAGCAAGAGGGGAAAATACTACATGTGGGAGTAAGTAATGTTAACCGTAGCGAGCTCGAGACTGCCATGAGCATGGGTGAAATTGCTACAGTCGAGAATATGTATGGACACGGACAGCGCACCACCATTAAGGCCCACTACGGCGAAACACGCGGAGGGGAAGAGGTGCTCGATCTGTGCGAGAAACATGAGATTCCGCTGATTCCATTTTTTTCACTCTTAAACTCTCTGGGGAAAAAAGATACCCGAATCGCTACAATAGCCCAAAAATATGGTGCGACAGAGGCTCAGATCAATATCGCGTGGCTCTTACACCGATCGTCGTGGATGCTTCCTATTCCGGGAACCTCATCCTTAAAGCATTTCGAAGAGAATATGAGAGCTGCAGATATTAGTCTCACGCCCGAAGATATGGCTTTTCTGGAGTAACAGAGCCCCTTAACAGTAGCAATTTAACGCGCATCTTTTATCATACGATGAAAGGCCTTGGTTTTTTGGAGAAAATCGGTGTCCATCCAGTTAATTACCTTCTCCCGTTCAACAATGCGACTAAACTTCTCATACGTTCCATCTTCACGTGCCAATACCGGTGTGCGGATACATTTCATATACAAGATACCTATGGAAGCAACTTCTACACGGCGTATCTGATCCTCATTTGTTGCAGCCTTTTCGGCCTTCTCGAACATAGAGAGCGACTGAGTTAAAAAATCGGTTGTAAAAAGGGTGTTTTCGACCGATAAATTGGGTGTAATATGAACATCTTTAGTCACCAGCCCCTGTACTAAATCGAAATACTGCCTCACATAAGTGCCGGCATGGCCATAATAACCTGAGAAAAAATCATTCAATAACTCCTGATAATTAAGATCTGGATTCCAAAATAATTTAGCAAACACATACGCACGAAGTTCTGCGAATTCACCGCCATCAGACTGGAAATTCCCCTCTTCCATAATTCCTATTGCATGGTTACGCTGAAAATCCTTGATGTTCGATTGAAGGACATTGAAATTCGGAAATGGAGAGAGATAATCGGCATAACTAACTACATAATCCCAGATATACATGTTCGGTGCGATCGCTCCCCATGCCTCAAGATCCTTAAGAAAGGATGCATTTTGCGGACAAGAGTGTAAATCGTGCGAAAAACAACACTCAATACTGCATAATCGAACCACCACATTCTTATGAGGCCTGATTGTTTTTGGCGGCGTGCGGGTATAAACATAGGCTAAAGTGCCGATATACTTATCCGGAAATTCCTGCTCGATAGCTTCTGCTACCTGATTCACGAACCAGATCATCAGTCCCGATTCACTCCCTTCGGCAAGCGATATCTTCTGACATTGATCGCACGTGCAGTAACCAATATGATCGTTTTGAGACACATCATAAATAAGATACTCAGGCTCCTTTCTGATCTCATCCTTTATATTTTCAATTGTAATACGAAGCACATCAGGATTAGTGAGGCAAAGCTGGGTATTTTCACGGGTTCTCTTTCCGTTTATCAGACTAAAATATTCGGGATGAGTGTCGAAATATTTTCCGGATGGGACTAATACGTCAAAGGTATGAACACCCCAATATCCCTCAACACCGCCATGTTGTTCCCGGCCACCCATGACTCCATTGATTCGGTTATGAGCGGCATAACCCGGTTTAAAAGCATCAAAATAAAAATCGTTACGTACACGAACGCCGGGTTTCTCGGTATGATAAAGGGCGTCGAAATGATACGCAGAGCGTTGCGGAATATCGGTTACCTTAGAGGTATACCAGCGCACTCCTAGCTCAGTCTCTAAAAATGAAAATACACCGTACATCGTACCACGCTGGCTTCCACCATAGATCAGGATGTCGCCACCGACATTTTTATAACTAAATGATTCATCGGTAATAGCAGGCGCTGCAGCTAATCCCAGCGCGTGTGAAGCTTCATTAAAACCCAGAATTATTCGTCCGCCATCGTGCTTTTCGTTGGTTGATTTAATGGGAATCAATACCCCACTCCCCTTTTGAATACAATCCTGAAGTTCTGAGGCAGCATACTTTTCCGATTCAGAGGCAGTAGCACCTAAGACAATTGCATAACTCGAGGAGTTATTCTCAAATAAAGAGTATACTTTGCGTTCCCCGACAGAGAGATTCTGTTCGGAATGGAACGTTCTCCCATCTTTAAGGGTGAGGTCAATGGCTGCTACAACCGGACGGTAGAGGGTCGATTTTAATGGTATTCGTTTTAAAAAATCATCTTGAAAATATTCATCCCCTATATCAAAATCTTTATCTGACACTTTCAGATGAATCTGGCTAATCACTGATTTTAACTGCACCAGGGAAGATATCGATGTTAGTCCGATGGTTCCATCCTTTTGATAATTCAGTCTCAGAGGAGCTTCCTTTTCAGATAAGTTCGGACCCTCTAAAGGGAGAAAGCGCAAGGCCAATCTCCACATCCCCCCCTTCTCTTCAACCTTGAACAGAATGGTATTTTTACCTTTATTAAGTAAAACAGGGAAGAGATCCTGATCGGAATAAATACCCCGATTTGGAGCATAATCCCATACTTGTTTACCGTTCACCCACAGGCGTCCTCCATCGTTACTTCCGAAAGATATCTTGCGGAATCCTGGCTCGGCAGCATAAACTTCGGTATAGGCATAAGCGCATAGCGGCTCTTTTGTGGAGATGGCCTTATCGAGGTTAAGGGTATTTTCAGGGGAAGAATAAAATCTCCATGTACAAGATCCGTGCTGGGTTTTTACCACGTCACCTGCCTTTACTTTCAGCCCTTGCTCCCCTCCGGATTTTTTTAAAAAATCTGTATCAAAACCGGTACAATGGGCAAAAACATCATCATTCTTAACCAATTCAAAAGGGCCGCAAAGGAGCCAGTCGGTAATCCACTGCCCTGCAATAACAGGTTGCTGATTAAATGTTTGCCCCCTCAGTCCTGTAGAAAGGAGAAGTGCCATTAAAAGGCTAATCGTGATAATGCGGTTCATTAACGGTATATTGAAAGTTAGTTATTTACCCTGAGAGGCAATTGATATTCGTGTGCAAACATACTAAAATATAAAAAGCTCTGACGGGGATTTAAAGGTTATGAAGGCTTTCAGATTTAAATTGTATCCTTACTTTTCGGGTAATGCAAAGGCGATATACTGGTCGCCAGATTTACTTCCTATTTTTCCGCCACCACAGGCAATAACGACATATTGTTTTCCATCGATTACATAGGTGGCAGGCGTTGCATAACCGGGGGCCGGCAAATCAGCCTGCCAGATTAGTTTCCCTGTTATTTTATCATAGCCATGCATACGGGCATCTTTGGTTGCGGCAATAAAAACAATACCCCCCTTAGTTACCAATGGGCCGCCGTAACATTCAGTTCCGGTTATCGGAATACCACGTGCCGTAAGCTCCGGATATTCACCCAGCGGCACTTTCCACAACAGTTTGCCGCTATTTAGATCTACCGCATTCAATGTTCCCCACGGCGGCTTAATTCCCGGATAGCCCTCTTTATCTTGAAAACGATTGTATCCGGTCATCGAATAGGGAACATCATCAAGAATTGAATATTTCTGAGGCTTCTCATTTAGTTTTCCTTTTTCTGCTGATGAGCCTAAACTCTTTGGAGAAGCATTTAATAAGAATGACGCCAGCGCCTTTTTATCCTTTTCTCCAATCTGTTTAAAGGAAGGCATCATATTTTTCCCGGTACTTAATAGACTCAGAATCTGCTCCTGATTATATTTCTTCTGAATATCTACCAGCGAAGGGAACGAACTACCGTTGCCTTTTAATTCGGGGCCATGACAGGCAATGCAATATTTGCCATAAACAGTCTGTCCCATCCCTTTTACGGTGGTATTATCCCCTTTTATTTTATCGATCATCGTTAAGAGCCATGGCATCTCACTACTATTGACATACAATATCCCGGAGGCAGGATCAACAGCGGCGCCGCCCCACTCACCACCGCCATCAAAACCAGGGAATACGATGGAACTTGATTTACTTGGCGGATCAAACAGACCATGATATTTAACCTTCTCGTACCGCTCTTTTATCTCAGCGTGTGCCTCAGGGGTACGATCGGTAATGTCTTCGGGGCCAAATTTCTGACGAGCAAAAGGTTCCGGCAATGTTGGAATTGGCTGTGTAGGCCAAGCCTCTTCACCGGGTAAGTCAGATGCCGGCACAGGCACCTCATTAATCGGAAATAGTGGCTCTCCATTGGTGCGGTCAAAGATGAAGATATATCCATGTTTGGTAATCTGAGCTACGGCATCAATTACTTTTCCGTTATGATGCAGGGTTATCAGATTAGGATTCGCGGGCAAATCACGGTCCCATAAATCGTGGTGTATGGTTTGGTAATGCCATATATAACTGCCGGTAGCAGCATCAAGGGCTAACAATGAATTGGCATATAGATTTTGTCCCTTGCGGACACCTCCATAAAAATCGCCTCCTACAGAACCTGTAGGGACATATACGATCCCACGCTTCTCATCAACGGCCATCCCGGCCCAGTTATTGGCAGCACCCAGTTTTTTCCAGGCATCCTTATCGGGCCATGTTTCATAACCTTTTTCTCCCGGACGGGGAATGGTATGAAACCTCCACCGAAGATCTCCCGTGCGCACGTCATAGGCACGGATTGTTCCGGGCGCAGCATCAGCACTTTCACTTTCGCGCATCCCAATAATCAATAGATCTTTATAGATAATTCCCGGGGTATTATTGGTAAGGTATGGATCATAAGAACCCTCTTCCCGCTCCAGGTTCTTGGTTAGATCGAAATACCCATTGTGTCCAAACGATCGGATCGGCTTTCCATCGCTAACATTGATAGCATAAACCTTTGATCCGACGCTATACAGGATTCGCTGATTATCCCCTTTGTCATCTTTCCAGAACACAACACCACGCGAGACTTTAAAAAATGAAGCGGGATTGCTCTTTGCCGTTGAATCTTCGAGGGCAGGATCATAAATCCATTTCGGTTTTCCTGTTGCGGCATTTAAAGCGAATAACTTTACCCTGGCTGTTGTGCCATATAAAATGCCGTCGATCATAATCGGATTACATTGAATCTGAGTGCGATTGTTGGTATCTTTGTCTCCAGTACAAAACGACCAAGAGACCTTTAATGTTGAAACATTCCCGCTATTAATCTGATCATTAGAAGAATAACGCAACCCATCTTTTGACCCCGCGTAGGTGTCCCATCCACTGTAATCAGCAGAGGAGGTATTCGTAGTATGGCATGAAATTACAATTTCCGATAATGCCGTAATTACGATCAGACTGAATAGTTGCGTTAAGTTAAGTTTAGTTTTCTTCATTGAAACTTTTTAAAAAAGTCTGAGATTGCGATGCCAATCGAAGCTTTTAAGTATTACAATTTAGCCCTTAAATATTGGAGTGGCCACTCAATTTCAGCCTTGAGATCAGAAGCTGCTTTTAAGGCAAAGTAGGGTTCGCGTAACGATTCACGTCCGAGTAAAATTAGGTCTGCCTCACCATTATCTAATATCTCTTCAGCGTGTTTCGGTTCGGTAATAAGTCCTACTGTTCCTGTTAATATTTCAGCCTCTTTTTTAATTCGTGCAGCAAAGGGGATCTGATAACCTGGTGCGAAGGGGATTTTAGCATAGGGGACCATCCCGCCGGAGGAGCAATCAATAAGATCGACACCCACCATTTTTAAGATTGCGGCAAGATGCACTGCTTCGTCCAGGTTCCAGCCACCTTCGACATAGTCGGTAGCTGAGATGCGCACAAAGAGTGGAAGATTATCAGGCCACACCGATTTTACACTCCCGATAATCTCGAGCAGCAGCCGTATTCGGTTTTCAAATCTCCCCCCATAATGATCGGTGCGAAAATTACTTAGGGGCGAAAAGAACTGATGAATAAGATATCCGTGAGCGGCGTGGATCTCAATTACGCGGTAACCGGCTTCCAAGGCTCGTTGGGCTGCTACCCTGAAATCTGAAACTACTTTTGAAATACCTGCCAGATCTAGCGACACTGGTGCCTGATCAGTCGCATTAAATGGAAGTACTGAGGCTGATACAGTCTTCCAGCCGCCTTCGTTTTCTTGCAGCTGAACCCCTCCATTCCAGGGCAAGGCGCAACTGGCCTTTCTCCCGGCATGGGCAAGCTGAATGCCCGCAATAGCCCCGTGTTCATGAATAAAACGGGTGATCGATTTCAGCTTTTCAACATGACCTTCGTGGTATAAACCCAGATCTCCCGGGGTGATGCGTCCCTGAGGAGCTACTGCCGTTGCCTCCTGAATAATTAGCCCGGCACCACCAACAGCCCGGCTCCCCAGATGGACTAAATGCCAGTCGTTGGCAAACCCATCGACAGCAGAATACTGGCACATCGGAGAGATAACAATTCTATTTCTTAACTCAACCGATTTAATAGTTAAAGGAGAGAATAACCTTGACATAGATCTAATCTTTGAGAGTAAAAGATAAAGTATTGATAGAATTATGATCAATTTGATAAAGCCCCATCGAATAGGTTCAAAAATACCAAATTTATTCAAAAATCAACTAAGTAGCTTTTAACTCACAAACACCATCAATCATCCGCTTTCCTTAATGCATAGGGTTTTGCCTCAGAAAAATCATCGGAAAGTGGCTGCAATACCTTGAGTTCATCACGTGTATTTTGAGCAGCCGTAATTGCAAATATCTTAATCTTATTATTCCTTGGCAATGTAATGGTTGTGGCATGAGCAGGTACATATAAGGCATACTTAAAAATATACGAATAGCTATACGGCTCATTCCGTGTCGGATAACCAAAATGCCAGTGTGATGCAAACCACGCGATGTTATCATTTTTTAAATACGGCTCTTTAATACTGCGCACGGTGTAGCCATCCAGATCAATCTGCCTGTCGTAATGCTGACCGATAAAACCTTTCCAATTAGCAATGGTAAGATTAGAGACTAAACCATCCGCATTAAACGCACCAGAAGTCTCCTCCGTTGCAGAAGCCAAGATATAAACCTTATTATAATCTCCTTCAGGCAACGGTAAAGTCTGACCATTGCAAGTCACTACATTCTTTTGCAAATCCTGAACACTTCCCATCTTAAATCGAATACCCTCGCTAACGATCTCCGCAGGGACAAGCTCTGCAGGATAGTTGCAGACATTACCATGATCGGTAGGATCGTAAACAGGCATCATATTTCCATCTGTACGATTGATATCGAAACTTACAACATCCTGGTCGTAATCAAGCTTTACTGGCTCTTGCTTAACCACCTGCTGACTTTGAGTAGCGAGCTTAAAAGCAAATGATCGAATGGTATAATGGGATAAATCAAAATTCAAGCTATTGCCGACAATAGTTGCGGCACCAATTTTCTGCTCTTGTCCGTTTACCTCATACGCCTCCACAATTGGAGATGGGAATTTCAAACTCACGCGTGTCTGATCGTGGCCAGTTAATTCATTAACACGTACAATAAAATAGTCACTATTCTCGGCTTTTTTAAGTGCCATAACCCCAACCTTAGGGGTATTCAGGGTGAGCATCGAGAATGATGTTCCTTTAATACCGTTATGCTTTGGAGTTTCAACAGCCACTAACGGTTTATTTAAAAATTCAGCTTGCCAAGGAGTCTCACTTTGAGACCAATCGCCTGAATGGCTATACAGTCCATATTTTACTTGCTGAATACCCCAGTCTTGAGTAGTTTGATAAAGCCATGTTGGACAAAGATTTGCGGCAGGTGTGAAAAGCAATGTCAGACGAACCGTATTTTGATCTGGCTTATCAGAACCGTACTTACAATCTTCCAATATAGAGACGCCAAATTTGCCTGATTTATCGGTTAAGTCGAACCACTGTTTTGCCGGTACTTCGAATTTCATTTCGTGATTGGTATTGCGTTGAACGGCACCGGCACTCAGGTTATATGTGGCATTTTCGTTTGATGCCACAAGTGGGAACGAAGCTTTTAGACTTACGCCTGTCGATTGCCAGTCAATGGCATTAGCCACCTCAACACGTTTACCTGCCTGACCAGCCGACAGACTAACGATTTGGGTAATGGCAGAATTTTGTCCCTTACGTGTTACCTCAAAAGCTATTCGAACAGGACCATTTTCTACCATTTTTATTGTGACATCTTTATTCATAAAAGCAAACGGTGGATTTTTACGGTCGTACCAGAACATATTCCACGCGGGTTCCTTAGTTGGTATCTCATGTTGAAATTCCAATCTTGAAGGTTTTGAAAGAATTTCGCGATTCCCTTTTTTATCAAATATACTGGAGATATCACCTTCGTCGTTGAGCTTAACCTTATAGTATTCATTATCTAAAGTGTTAGGCTCAATAGCCAAGGCGGGAGTATTTACTGTTGACGCGCTTTGCGATTCTTGCACATCAAATACCGATAATCCAATTGCTGGCATTTTAGCTAAGAAAATAAATTTTACCCGATTCGCTTTTCGCGAGATAATCTGAACGACAACCTCTTTCCCTTTTGCATCAAAAACACGAAGATGAGCCGGTGCATTAACAAATTCCAACTCTGCCGTGCAGACATCTTCACGCTCAATAGCGACCGGATTATAAACCGAGATAGCTCTCCCTTTCGTTTGGGTGTTTAACTGTTGTGTAACACCTCCAAAGGCATCTTTTAAAACTTGTGAGAATCCGTTTTGTGCAATAAATTCATCATTCCAGGCAAGTTTAAACGCACTTGGAATAGCTGTTCCGGTAACCACATCGTGCATCTGACTTCCCAGCACTAGTTCCCAGGCATTATTCAGTTTCTCAAATGGGTAGTTAGTCCCATTTAAATAGCTATCCATCGTTGCCATCTGCTCAGAAGCAGAAGCCAGGATTTCATTCTTCCTGTTCAACCGTTTCATATACGATTCAGATGATAATGATCCAGCACTATGTTCTACCAAAAAAAGATCACCGATAAATACAGGGAGCTTTTGTTTTATCTCGGGTGTGATATCTTTATACATCTGGTCCGAGGAGGTTAAAATCACCTTAATTTTACTGTCCGGGTTTTTCAAACTCCCTTCAGCATTGATCACATCTCTTTCACGCAGACCACCCCCCATATCACCGCAGCCGTAATACCGATAGTCGAAGGATATCCCATACCTTTTAAAATCATCCAGTAGTCGATTGTCCCAATAGGTATCAATATCCAAACGAGGCATAAGATCGCCATCGTAGTCGGTGGCATCTAAAACGGAAACCAATCCTTTCCCATCGGGACCGTTCCAAACCCCCACATTAAAAGGCAATGGCAGTGCACGAGCAAGGTTTGGAACTGTTAACTTCTGAGTCGAGAAACCAATCATCCCGGCGTGATGAAGCACGGAGGGTAAGTTCGCCACAAAGCCAAAGCAATCGGGAAGCATATAATCGACACTCTCTTTATTAAATTCTTTGCGGAAAAAATTATTGCCATAGAGCACATGACGAAGCACTGACTCAGAAGACGAAATATTAACCTCTGCCTCATCAACAGAAGAACCTGCGACAAACCATCTTCCGTTTGCAATATATCCTTTGAGTTTGGCATACAATTCGGGATGGTAATCCTTCATCATATGATAGCGCCGTGAGCCTGTGAAATTAAAGACGTAATCGGGATATTTATCCAATAACCGAAAATTCTCCTCCATGGTATTTTTAATATACTCACTTACAGTAGTCTTATAATCCCACTCGTATTGTGTATCCAAGTGAGTATATCCTACGGCATAAAGGATACGCTCTGTCGAGATATCATATTTTGCGCGTCTTTCAAGGGGTTGGGCAAATGCCATCCACGGAAGAACTAGTAACAAGAGGAGGAGTGAACTTTTATTCATGGTGAAAAATTACAATTAATATTAATCCCTATTCGGAGTTGAGTTAAGCCGTAAATCAACTCCTGGTTGGCTCATAGAAAGAGACAAGCAAAATAGGGTGAAAAAAAGAGATTATCCAACTCAAATATTGACCACTCTTAATGGTATTTTATCTCATAAAATTTTAAATGACCACCATTTATTAGCGAAAACTACTTTTGTTGAATTCAAATTTCGACACCCCGGTACTATTAATTTAGTTAGTCTTCAATTGCCAGTTCCTTTATCCTGTTTAACAGTATCGCCCATCAGGAATAAAATAGTTTATTTAAACGTCATGAGGCCGTATTGAAGAATCTGTTATTCGTTTTGGTTCTAAATATTGATAATGAGAACTAAATATTTACGACTAATGACTACAATGGTATGATTAATAGTAATTTTGGATCAACTTAAAGGATAAAAGATGAATCTCTACAAGATCAGCTATATCTACTAAGGAATTTTGCTTAGCTAAATATAGTAAGTATAATTCAAATCCAACGGGAGTATTTAAATTCAATAAATATTTATTATTAGGATGAAAACAGTCGTTATTATTGAAGATGATCCGTTGATTGCGGATCTTTTCAGTGATCACATCGAAAATTTTGACGGTTATAGTTGTATTGGCAAATACCCTGGTCCTGTAACCTATTTATCCACAGGAAAACAAGCAGATTTTATCTTACTTGATATCCGGATGGCTGAGATGGACGGACTCCAGGCGATCCCTCTTCTGCTAAAGAAATATCCACAGACAAGTATTGTGATGCATACCAGTATCGAGGAACTTGATTCCCTATTTACTGCCTTAAAATTAGGTTCCGTTGGCTATATAAATAAGCAAAGTAACAGCACTGAATTAAATAAAGTCCTTGATGATATTAGTTCCGGTGGAGCATATATGTCAACAGAAATAGCTAGAAAGGTATTTGACTATTTTAAAACTACCAATAATATAATTGATCAACTATCGGAAAGAGAGCGTGAGACTGCCAGCGGAATACTCGAGGGTTTAAGCTACAAATTAATCGCAGACAAACTAGATATCGCAATCGACACCGTACGGATGAACATCAAGAGTATCTACCGCAAATTAAATATCAATAGTAAAGCAGAACTGTTTAGCCTATTGAAGAAGTAGGGTTTTAAAACTTATTCGTTGTAATGATTCACCAGCAGTCGTACCGGTCCAATTAATCCCGACTTGATGCTTCCCAGGTATTTAGTCGGAACGGTGGTGTAATTATTGGCGATGGTATTGTATACCAAAATTTCAATAGTGTTTTCTCCCAGTTTGGCAAACAGGGTGATATCGAATTTCCACGGAGGTGAAAGTCGGACTCCGGCACTTTGGCCATTAATACGTAACTCTGCAGATGAAACCAGATCACCTAAGTCGATTAAGAGCTTTTCCTTTAAATCAGCACTGTTTAACTGAATCGACTTCCGATACCATGCTCCGCCGGAGTAAGCCTTCATACCATCAATCATTGACCAATCACCTAAATTAATAGACCCCTGAATGCAATGCTGTTCGATATATTCAGGAATTGCTCCCCCTCCTTGAAATCCCTTCTGGTAGTCAATTTTAATCACGACAGGGGTGGTTGTTTGTTTATGATTTTTCAGTGTTACTGAATATCTGTTAATCCCATCCTGTATCTTTTCTGATGTGTTTAGTTCTGTTTTTATCCCATCGATCCAAACGGTGACTTTTCCGTAGGCCCCAAATGTAAAGGTCTCTAATCCCGGTGCAGAATTAAAGGTGTATAGGGCTGACGAGGTTTTGTTAAATGAGCAATCAAAAGGTAATATTCCCGAATCAGTATACCAGCTCATGGCAACTTCGACTTTCTTGGGTCGTGGGGCTCCGGGTTTACGCATAATCAGATAGGTCTCACACCCTTGATCGTAGCGTATTACGATGGGATTAGCCCCTTTCTTTAGCCCGATTGTTTTGCTATTGGGATCTATCTTGGTGTGATTAACGATTAACATACCCGGTTTTATCTCTCCAGTTAACAGATCGTACTTGCCGTCGGAAGGTGCAATAACAGTAGTGTAGAGCACATAGTACTTGCCGGTGGCTTCATCCACTCTCTTGTTCGACATTCGTATATCCTTAAAAGCACCCAAGCGGATGAAATTATCATACATCTCCCCTTTAAGGCCATGATAACCCTGATGCCCCGGGTCACCCTCAACACCCTGCTTCCAGGAGAAGCCATAGGGGGTCCAATGGTGAAGTTTCCCTGATAATGAAACCTGCTCGTCGTCGCCGTCAGGGTTTAGGTTTACTAGATCCTGTTCCGAAGGGGCACTTTCTAATCCTCCGATTTTAAGAAATTGTTTGCCATAGCCACATGTTACAGATCTCCAGCTAGCGTCTCTCTTTAGATCTCCACCGGTATAAGTATCGTTCTCAGAAAAATGGAGCTGACGAACTTGTGCTCCGAGCATTTCAGGTTTTGCAGGAAGCTGAAAATCGCCCCATTGATTGTCGAGCGACGGTTTTAATTCAAAGTTCCAGGTAGAACCCAGGTCTGATTCCCTGATCGTTTTTTCCGGTTTTAACTCATTCGTGCATGTGGTGTTGTCTGGATCAAAAATAATTAACTGAAGATCGTTGCCCGAAATAGGTAGTATAACCTCCGTCCCATCGTTGGTTGGTGTTGCAAATTTGGCTATCGATGAGGTCTCCCCATTCCATGGATTCCAGAGTTGCACGGCCCCTTTTGCCTTGAAAAAACACCTTGCCCCTTGCGGAACTTTATACAGGGCATAAATATCTCGTTTCCCAATGACCCGGTGCATCACGTAAGGCCGCTCAGTTATCGGGGTTAGTATTTTAAAATTAGGGCTGTATTTGTCCGCAATTGCCGAAACAATAACTTTGGGATCATCGCACTGAATCATATTTTTCCCATTAGCGAAAAGAGCAGATACGAGCTGTTTTGTTTCCGGGTCGTTAGAACCACCCTTCTCTGTCGCCTCAGGCACTTGTCCCATATTGACAATAATGCCGCCCCCTTTTTTAAAGGCCTCGAGTTTCTGAAGTGATGCATAGCGGATAGCCTTCATTGATGGAACTACAAGGACTTTATATTTTTCGCCGGAAACTTGTAAGGCTCCCTCTTTTACAGCACCCCTTGCCAATGACTCATAATCGATATAGTCGAAGTCAACCCCTTTGTCATAAAGCCGTTCGCCTGCTTCAAAGGCGATATCTACAGATTTCTGACCGTCCGGATAGGCAATTACAGGCTCTGTTGGATATAGTATGGCTACATCACAATTATGAATCCCTTGCGAGAGGAGGAACGAAATTCGTTGAACGCAGTTCATTAGCGGATCCATCTGTTTCCAATAAGGCATTCTGAAATGGTTGCAGGGAGGTGCCCATTCCCACCAGCCACCCATGGTTGAGTAATATAACCCATGAAACGAGAGCAGGTTATATCCAGCCACAAAATTACCAAATATGGCATCGGTAACATCTGATGATGAGGTGCTCCAGCCACTGCTATGAAACCCTTCGAGCCAAACACGTGGACGATCGTATAAGTGTGAGATAGAGGAGGCAATTTTAGCCTTTACGATATCTTTGGATACGCGCGGCTGATCTGATCCGGGGCCCTGATTCCAACGCTGGGTTCTGAAATAGTCGCCAAATTCGGCAACCTCCCTTCCGCGACCACCATGATCACAACCAAAAATCAATCCACGGTCTTGGTGCCATTGATAAACAGGCTCAAAGAAATTCTCTTCGCTTAGACTCACCATAACATCATTGTAGTCGAGCCTTATCTTTGGGGTGATTGGACCAATATTCTCATAGAGGGCATCCAGATATGGAACTACATCATACCCTTTTCGTTTTTTAAATTGCGCAGCAAAAAGGTTATCCCACAGATTACCACTAACTCTGAAGTTAAGCTCATCTGAGAAGAAGAAGTTCAGCGCTCCTGATCCGCTCTCTTTTAAGGCTTTCTCGAATTTGTCAAAGAAGAAGTGGTTATATGCCTTTCCGCTCTCTGGGTGCATCGGGTCATAGGAGGGGATCAGACGTTGTGAATATACGGTGATAAGCTTCCATTTTTCAGATCCAAAGGTGTATTTTAACTTGCCATCTTTGATCAGAGCCAGCAACTCTTTTTTACTTTCTGTAATTATTGAACTGTCAGCACGAATTTGATAGCCATTAAGGGTTAGTATATTGTCGGGCATCTCGAGTGTTATCGATCCAGTTACAATTTTCACCCCTCCTTTTAATTCGGAGCCATTAAGATCGGGGTTACTGCTTATAGCCTCATCGATAGCAAAACCTTGACCAATTCCCAAGGTGTAATCACTTAGACTCACTGTCATCCCTTGTTTTTGGGCTTCTGCTGCAAACCATTTAAACAGTTTCCACCACGCATCGGTAAAAAGTGCCGGTTTGCTCGGATTTGACCAGCCATAGATTAGACCTCCTGTATCCCTGTGGCTATAGTTGATTTGCAAACTGGATATCCCTTTGTTTTTTAGTTGGTCTAACTGCCAGAGAAGCCGCTCATGAGTTAGGGTATCGCCTTGCCACCAAAAAAATGGAACCTCCCCATACCCCTTAGGTGGATTAACAAATCCGGGTAAGGCATCGAAAGAAGCAGTTCTGTCAGGGTATCCGGGGGGCAGGGCAGTTTGTGCATCTAATTTAAAAGAAACTAACAGGATAATAAGCAGGGATAATATACGGCTGTTCATAATTTTATTTTTCAGGATTTTAGGAAGCTCTAATAGGCAAATGTAGATTTTTATTTTCATTAGACAATTTAGAGATTGAATAAAAACATTTGTCCTCCCGACAAGGAAATAGGGAAGAATAGAATTAAAATCTTAATTTTGGATAACCTTTAACCAAACTTAGCTAAATCAGCGGCGTGGCGAATAGTTTATCACCAATTTACCGTTAAATAGATTTAGAAATATGGATGGAATTAGTTTTCTAATGCGCATTCTAAAGACACTGTTTTTCTCTTTGATCCTCTTCGAATCGGCTGTTTCTGCACAGGAGCGGATTGTGGGTAAATTTGTGATCGAGTCGAAGCGGTTTATTCAAGGGGGGACAGTCGTATCAGCACCTTTGGATGGGTTGGATTATAATACAGATAAAGGGGCTCTTCGTTTATTTGAACAAAGTGGCAAGACTCGAATTGAAGTTCCTTGTCAGCTTGAGGCTGGAATTGCCCCTCGCCTCTATTGGATTCCTGCAGAAGGAAAAGCAGGAGCTCAATCTCGCAAATTTATTTTGGTCAGAGATTCAACATTTGTAGCTGCAAATGTGATCACCACAGAACTAAATGCCAAAGCCTTGACCTTAAGTGTGAACAGCCAACGGGTCATGCAATATAATGTTGCAGAGGTATTTCCTCCCGATACGGTAAGTGCCATTTACCGGCGTAGCGCATTTATTCATCCCTTATGGTCCCCATCCGGGAATGTGTTAACGCGCATTAATCCCCCCGATCATCGGCATCATGTCGGGATATGGAATCCATGGACTAAAACTACGTTCGAAGGGCATAGCACCGATTTCTGGAATCTATATGAAGGTCAAGGAACGGTGAGATTTGGAGGTTTTAATGCCTTGATCAGCGGCCCTGTCTTTGGCGGATTTAAGGCCAGACAAGAGCATGTCGATTTCCAATGTAAGGGGGGCGATAAAGTAGCCATGAATGAAGTTTGGGATGTGAGGATTTGGAATATTGGATCTTACGATGGGGTAAAAGTCTGGGTATGGGATTTAACCACGACATTGAGTTGTGCCTCAGCATCACCAATTACCCTTGGAGCCTACCGTTATGGTGGTGGGATTGGTTTTCGTGCCAATGAAGAGTGGACCAATAATAATAGTTGGGTACTCACTTCCGAGGGAAAAGAGCGCAAGGATGCTGATGGATCGCGTGCCCGGTGGTGCGATGTGGGTGGGGCATTTTCGGGCAATGGTAGCTCCGGAATTTTGTTTATGTCAAATCCTTCGAATCGCGAGTTCCCCGAGCCCATGCGCGTGTGGCCTGAGAATTCCAATAATGGGAGAGGTGATCTCTTCTTTGAGTTCTGCCCCATACGGGATAAAAGTTGGGATCTTAAACCGGGGAATGAATATGTCTTAAAATACCGGATGTTAGTCTATGATGGGAAGATAGAGTCTCAGCTAGCCGAACGGTTGTGGAATGATTTTGCACATCCTCCAATCGTAACAATTGAAAAATAGAATTTACGTTATACTAACGATTAGCCCATTTAAATAGGGAGCCTTAGTGAGCTTTAATTTTATATTAAAGCATCGAATTAGCTATTAAATGTCAACCAGCAACCAAAAGATTTTAGTATGGAACGGAGAGATTTTTTAAAAAATTCATCAGCAGCAATTGCCGGGTCTATAGTGCTCCCTACGATTGTGCCGGCTTCAGTTTTTGGTAAAGATGCCCCGAGTAATAAAATAAATATCGCTCAGATTGGCTTTGGACGGATTGCTATGAGCCACGATCTCGCCGAGACGCTCCCTTTTGATCAGGCTCGTGTGATTGCAGTGGCGGACCTTGACTCCAACCGGGTGAAAAAGGGAAAGCAGTTTATTGAGGATTTTTATTCGAAACAATCAGGCAGCAAATCGGCTGTCGAGGTGAAGACGTATGGTGATTACCGGGAGATGCTGATGCGAAAAGATATTGATGCGGTGATGATCTCGACACCTGATCATTGGCATGCACAACCAGCCATTGAGGCGGCTCTTGCTGGTAAGGATGTCTATCTTCAGAAACCAACATCGCTTACCATTGCCGAAGGAAGGATGCTCGCCGATGTGGTTAAACGCAAGGGGACAATTCTTCAAATGGGAACACAACAGCGTGCGATGGCACAGTTTCGTGTTGCTGCAGAATGGGTCCGCAATGGCCGAATAGGGAAACTCCATACCGTGAAGATTGGTCTACCGGGTGATCCGTCGGGTCCTGCGGCTCCACAGATGCCTGTACCTTCGAATCTTAATTATGAGATGTGGCTTGGTTCAACACCCGAAGTGTATTATACCGAGATGCGTGTCCACTCCCAAAGCAGTATAACCGATCGTCCGGGATGGTTGCGGTGCGAGCAGTTTGGAGCAGGGATGATTACGGGCTGGGGCCAACACCATTTTGACTCGGCAGCCTGGGGCATGGACACCGAATATACAGGTCCAATTACCATAAACGCAATGACACAATTCCCAAAATCGGGGCTATGGGACGTACACGGTGATTTTGTTGCCGTCGCCGAATACCAAAATGGAATTACTATGATCACCAGTGGCGGATTTACCAATGGGATAAGATACGAAGGGAGCGAGGGGTGGATATTTGTATCACGTGGCAATTATTCAGCCACCGCGAGCGATCCCGCCTCTCTGAAAAATAACAGCGGAGCTCTCGATGCCTCTGATCCAAAAATATTAACCTCGGTAATTAAAGAGAGTGAAATTAATTTATATACGATTGAAAATCAACATGGCAATTGGCTTGACTGTATAAAAAGCCGGAAAGCACCGATCTCACCGGTGGAGATTGGTCATCGTGCATGCTCGGTGTGTCTGATTACCCATATCTCCATGAAATTAGGGCGTAAATTGCAGTGGAATCCTCAGGCCGAACTGTTTGTTAATGATGATGAGGCGAATAAGTTGCTCTCTCGTTCACAGCGATTTCCATATGGAACAACTTATATTAAAGGTTGAGAATGAAAAATATTTGTTTGAATCAAATTTTGGAAACTCAGAGATTAATTGATTTTTCAGGAGAATATTAAATTATATTTATGCAACAACGATTAACTCAGATCATTCTTATCCTTTTATTTAGTGGTTTTGCCCCTGTAGAGGCTGCTAAAATAGATGCTGTCAAGGTGGGATCTAAGATTAATGTCACGATAGATGGTAAGTTTTTTACCAGTTATATCTTCTCATCGGATGAGAAGTATCCATTTTTTTATCCGGTAAACGGACCTCTCACAGGAGGCTCGGTAACCTCAATGCGTAATGGGGAATACCCGCATCATAGCTCCCTTTTCTTCGGCCTCGACCAGGTTAATGGGGGGAATTATTGGCAGGAGGGTCTCGAGCGGGGTAGGATAATCTCGGTAAATGCAGAGGTAGTAAAGCAATCAGGCGACACGGCTGTGATCACGGATGAGTGCATCTGGAGTCGCCCGGGGGTCTCATCTCCAATAAAGGATCAGCGTAAAATAACGATAACGGCTCCTTCACCTTCAGTTTACCAGATTGATGTGGTACTCTCGCTGGAGATGCTTATGGATGTACAGATCTTAAAAACCAATCACTCCCTGTTTAGTGCCCGGATGGCTGCAGATCTCAGCGTAAAAAATGGCGGAGTGATGATCAACGCAGAAGGGGCATCTGGCGAGAAGGAGACCTTTGGAAAGCCATCGGCATGGATCGATTATTCAGGCAGACGTGGAGCTTTTAATGAAGGGTTAGCCATTATGCAGCACCCTTCAAATCCGTGGTATCCCTCACCATGGTTTACCCGCGATTATGGTTTTATCTCCCCTACACCCATGTACTGGCCCACAAACGGAACAGACACCTCGTTAAAAAAGGGGGAGGTCTTAACCTTGCGGTATCGTGTAATTATCCATGGCGGGACAACTGAGGAGGCTAATGTTAAGAAGTATTTTGAAGAATATAAAAATCAAAAATAAATGATGAAGAGATCATTCCTGTTAATTATGACAACTGTTATTCCACTTATTTTACTCTCATTAGGCACTAAAGAGGCATCCGGCTCCGACAAAAAAAATAAATCCTCCCCATTTAATGGATTAAAAGGGGAGGTGAAGTTAATAACTCTTGATCCGGGTCATTTTCATGCAGCATTGGTTCAGAAGAATAATTACGACCAGATTAGCGCGCAAGTATTTGTCTATGCACCCTCGGGAAGCGACCTGAATGAGCATCTCCAAAGAATTAATGGGTACAATAAACGTCTTGAAAACCCAACGCATTGGGAAGAACAGGTTTATACCGGCGACGATTTTCTCGATAAGATGCTCACAGAAAAAAAGGGAAATGTGGTTGTCGTATCGGGTAATAATAAAATTAAGAGCGACTATATTCTGCGATCTGTTGAGGCCGGTCTGAATGTATTGGCCGATAAGCCTATGGTAACAACCTCGGAGCAGTTTTCTATATTGGAAAAGGCTTTTGAAACAGCAAAGAAAAAGGGAGTGTTGCTCTATGATATTATGACAGAGCGGTTTTCTGTTACAACATTGCTGCAACGCGAGCTCTCCCAGAATCCTAAGATCTTTGGATCACTGCAGCCAGGAACCAATGAGCAGCCTGCAATAGAGATGATCAGTGTCCATTATTTTTATAAAAATGTATCGGGAAATATCTTGGTTCGTCCGGCATGGTTTTTCGATGTGAATCAACAAGGGGAGGGGATTGTTGATGTGACCACCCACCTTGTTGATCTTGTCCAATGGGAGTGTTTCCCGGATCAGATCTTGAAGAAAAAGGATGTTCAGATCATCGGAGCTAAACGTTGGCCAACGACGTTTTCGAAGGAGCAGTTTACCGCTGTCACCCGTTTGGAGAGCTATCCCGAATATCTTTTAAAAGATGTAAAAGATGATAAACTTAACGTCTACGCCAATGGCGAGATCTTGTACAAATTAAAAGGGGCACTAGCAAAAGTTACCGCAATCTGGGATTTTAAAGCTGCTGAAGGGGCTGGTGACACCCATTACGCTATCATGCGTGGGTCGATGGCAAATCTAGAAATCTGCCAAGGTGTTGAAGAGAAATTTGATCCTACACTGTATGTGGAGGCTGCTAAAGGAATCGACTTAATCGGTTTCGCTACAGAGCTTGAGAACGCGGTAAAAGCGCTGCCTCAGATCGGTATGAAACTTGAAAAGATCACTCCCTCAAAATGGAAACTTATTATTCCTGATCAATTAAAAATCGGTCATGAGGCTCACTTTGCCCAGGTAACGATCAAATATCTCGAGTACCTCAAAGCGGGAAAACTTCCTGAATGGGAGGTTACCAATATGATTACTAAATATTATACTACAACATCGGCACTTGCACGAGCTAAAAAAGAAAAATAAGGGCCATTTTAGTAATTTAATAGTTTAGCCCGGGCGTTTAGTCCGGGTTTTTTTATGCCTGA
>CAIVMQ010000095.1 GCA_903907075.1 uncultured Bacteroidia bacterium | reverse complement strand
AACAAAAAAAGAGAGCAGAACTAAATCTACTCTCTTTAATGTCGGGGTACCAGGATTCGAACCTGGGACCCCCTGGTCCCAAACCAGGTGCGCTAGCCGGGCTGCGCTACACCCCGAAAAAACTTTTTTTTTATACTCCTAAACCTATTTTATTAAAACAGATGTTCAAGAAAAATCGGTTTCCCAAAACTATGCGGAGAGAGGGGGATTCGAACCCCCGACACGGTCGCCCGTGCGGCAGTTTAGCAAACTGCTGGTTTCAGCCACTCACCCATCTCTCCTTATTTTTGGGTGGTGCAAATGTAGGAATCATTTTCACTTGGACAAAATAAATCCCGAAAAAAAACGAATAAAATTCAAGTTAAGGCAATTATTTCTCCAATTAGCTCATCTTCAATATTTACCATAAAAACATTTTAACAACCCAAAAAATATGAAATTTTTGTTGCAAAATGGCTAAAACATCACTAATTTAGGGGAGTATTTACAATAAGACGTTCTTTAAAGATCATGATACGACCGTATTAATTTGCTAGATTGGTAAACCCAACATTATCATTTAAATGAGATCGCTTATGACCGCTAAAACAGGCCTTATCTCTTCGGAGAGCAGCGTTGCTGCCATTGGAAGTTTGATCAGTCAGGCACTCAAATCCTGAGCATTCGGGGTTTTACTCAACGCGGATTAGTACGGTTTTTTTATTCCCACTCCTGCAAGCGGTCTAGATCACGTCGATCTTTCTTAGTTGGCCTTCCCGTGCCTCTATCGCGCTCAAAATACCCCATTTGCTTCCTGATTTCGAGTATCTGCAACTCCTCAGGTGGCGTAATATCCAAAACAAATTCATGAACTAACTTAGCACCAATGCGTTTGCCGGTAAGTCCTAGAACTTTATAGGAATAGGTTATTGGTGTTTTGCGAACTTTAATGATCTCACCGGGCTTAGGAATGCGTGATGGTTTGACCGATACACCTTCAATCGTTACACGCCCCTTTTTGCACTCCTCTGTTGCAAGGGTGCGGGTTTTAAATAGGCGAACAGCCCAAAGCCATTTATCGATGCGTACTTGTTCGTCCATGAGGTAAAAATAGGAAAAGAATTAACCAATTGGGCATTTTGATACGATGCAATTCGGTATAGAGTGGTATAAAATTTCGAGGAAGACAAATTGGAGAGATTATAGCTCGAGGAATCTGCGAATATCACTAAATATAACCTAATCTTTGTAAAGGCTTCTGATCAGCTTTTGTTATATTTTGTCATCACCTGATTAGCTCCCATGGTAACGAAAGCTTTAATAATTTCAATACAGTTCTCCATCTTTGAATTCACGATCTCTTCCTCCTCGCGTGACCAGCGGCCTAAAACGTAATCAACCTGACGGCCTCGTTGGAAATCACTGCCGATTCCAAACCTAAGCCTCACATAATCCTGAGTCCCCAGAATCTGATGGATACTTTTTAATCCATTATGGCCAGCATCGCTCCCTTTGAGCCGCATCCGCACCCTTCCAAGGGGGAGCGAAAGATCATCAACAAGGATAAGCACCTTATCAAGATCGATCTTTTCTTTTTGCATCCAATATTGGACAGCCCGGCCGCTAAGATTCATAAACGTATTGGGCTTCAATAAAATAAGCGTTCTTCCAGCATGCTTCACCTCAGAAAAAGAGCCATAACGACCCTCGTTAAAAGAGATATTGGACACCCTTACAAGGGCATCCAATATCCAAAATCCTATGTTGTGACGGGTGTTTTCGTATTCTTCCCCGATATTTCCCAAACCAACAATCAGGTATTTCAAAGCGTTCGAATTTATTTCTTTTTACCGCCTGAATTATCTGCCATTGCTGCACGAGCAGCACGTGTTACCACAACGGTAGCAACTGGAACAGATTTTGCATTTAATATCTCAATACCATCGACTTTTACATCTCCAACTCTAACGCTTTCACTCAGACCAAGATCTGTAACATCAATAACGATCTCATCAGGAAAATCTTTTGAAAATCCTTTAGCTTTCAACGTACGAAGGTTTGCTTTTAGACGACCCCCTTGTTGGATACCCCTTGCATAACCATCAAGACGAACAGGAATCTCCAATTTAACAGGAACATTTTCACGAATTTCCAAAAAGTCAATATGAAGAAGTTTATCCGTAACAGGATGAAATTGTAATGCTTGCATAAATGCGTTATAAACGACACCTTCAATTTCGATTTCAGTCTGATAAACTTTTGGTGTATAAACCAATTTACGGAACTCATTTTCATGAGCCTGGAAATGGATTACTTTTTCGCCACCATAAATAACACATGGAACTACATCGCTAGCTCTTAGCGCTTTAGAATCTTTTTTGCCTACACCCAAACGGGCAGTACCTTTAATTTGAAATGTTTTCATTTGCTTTAAAAATTAACTGTTTTGTAACTAAGTGTTTACTCAGAACTCCTTTCCGATGAAAGGTTTCCGCATCACACCATCAAAGGTATGTTGTAAAACCGGGCGCAAAGATAACAAATCTTAAATAAAAGCGGTGCTAATTGATTTATTTTCGAAAACCTTTTGGATAACATCTGCAAATAAGGGAGCACACGAAATAACGGTAATCTTATCACACGCACGACGCAGTGGAATTGAATCCGTCACGAGTACCTCATCGATTGATGAAGCCTCAATACGTTCAAAGGCAGGACCTGACAGCACCGCATGGGTAACAAATGCCCTTACTGAATTAGCCCCTTTGGCTTTCATCAGATCTGCAGCCTTAGTAATAGTCCCTGCAGTATCAATAATATCATCAATAATAATTACATCTTTCCCCTCAACATCCCCGATAAGGGTCATAGAATCTATTTGATTCGCCTTACTACGTGATTTATGACAGATAACGAGGTCAGTTTTAAGGTGTTTTGCAAAAACATTGGCCCTCTTGGTACCACCAACATCAGGCGAACCAATAACAATATCCTTGAGTCCCATTTGACGGATATACGGGATGAAAAGCGCCACGGCACTTAAATGGTCTACTGGTACATCGAAGAAACCCTGGATCTGATCGGCATGAAGATCCATAGTTATCAATCTGTTGATTCCGGCTGCAGAGAGCATATCTGCAACCACCTTGGCTCCGATTGAAACCCGAGGCCGATCCTTACGATCCTGACGTGCAAATCCAAAATAAGGCATCACGGCAATAACTTTGTACGATGACGCCCGCTTGGCTGCATCAATCATGAAAAGTAATTCTAATAGATTGTCCGCAGGTGGAAATGTTGATTGCACAATAAAGGTAAATGAACCTCTAATAGTCTCCTCATAACAAGGTTCAAATTCACCATCTGAAAATCGGGGACACGACGATTTACCAAGTTCCATTCCAGCGTTTTCTGCAATTTTTTCGGCAAGATATTTAGACTCTGTGCCGGTAAAGATCTTAATAAAAGCATTGGACATAGCGAGATTTTTTCTTGGTTGAATATGTTATGGGTAACTCTATGATGGCAAAAGTAAAACTATTGAGTTAACAACTTTACCGAATTCAATATTTTTTATAAACATAGAACTAACAATGGTTAATTACTCCATTTTAGGCTCTTAAACTATTTCGTTGGATTGACAATTTGGTCAATAAAACCAAGAACTTCGTCCCTTCCTAATTTAGTTCCCGAAGAGGTAATAAAAACGGGTGGCAGCTCCTCCCAGAGTTTAAGCATCTCAATTTTGTAATCTGATATATTTTTCTCCAATATTCTGCGCGAGAGTTTATCGGCTTTTGTAAAAACCATCGCAAAGGGTACTTCGTGATACCCTAAATAGCTCATAAATTCGAGATCATTGGCCTGTGGTTTATGTCGCGAATCGATGAGAGCAAAAACACAGAATAGATTCTCTCTCACAGCGAGGTATTTTCTGATAAATGTCATCCACTGTTCGCGCGAAGAGCGCCCAACCTTAGCATAACCATACCCGGGCAAGTCGACAAGAAACCACTCATCATTAATATTAAAGTGGTTAATAAGACGTGTTTTCCCGGGCGCTGTTGAGACTTTCGCCAGATCACCAAAGCCGGTAAGCATATTTATCAGTGACGATTTTCCAACATTAGACCTCCCGACAAAAGCAAATTCTGGTTTCTCGGTTACCGGGCACAACTGTGGATCGGTATTGCTGATTACAAATTCTGCTTTTTTAATGATCATTCGATATTTTTGAAACTTATTGGCTGAATCGTTAAATCTCAGCTAAATCACTTTTCAATATACTGTTGAAATTAATTGATATATACCTCGAGCAATTTTGCCGATTGACCTGTTGAAACAGATAGGGAAAAACTACTAATTAGTGCAGGGATAAGCACCGAATCTCCTTTAACTATCGCTATATCTTGACCGTCCCAGCTTAAGTGGCAATCACCTTCGAGGCAGGTATAAATAACGAATGAATCAAGATCTGCAATATCGCGATCTACGGTTGCCGTGAGAGAAAGGATATTTGTTGTAAAATAGGGACACTCGACCAACTTGGTGCTTTGATTTGCAACCGGCTGATAGTTTGTTTTACATTCAGGATCAAATCGATAATCAATGGCATCAAGAGCTAAATCATTATGCAATTCACGTGCAATCCCCTTATCGTCTAATCGATTAAAATCATAAATCCGGTAAGTAATATCAGAGGTTTGCTGAATCTCTGCCACGACTATTCCTTTCCCAATTGCATGTACACGACCTGCAGGCATAAAAAACACATCACCTGCTTTTGCATCCACATAATTAAGGATCTGTTCCAATTTCCCGCTATTAAGCGAATCGAGATAGTGCTGTTGATCCATTTTCCGATTAAAGCCAGAGATCAGCTGAGATCCGGTATCAGCTTGCACCACATACCACATCTCCGTTTTACCGAAAGCATCGTGGCGCTCCAAAGCCAATTCATCACCCGGATGAACCTGAATAGAGAGATAGTCATTGGCATCAATAAATTTTACCAGAAGAGGAAATTCGGTGCCAAATTTTTCATACACCTTCTCCCCCACCAGATCTCCCATATAGACCTCTATCAGCTCTTCGAGGTTGTTCCCTTTCAGAAAACCATTCGAGATCACTGAAACATCATTCTGAACGCCTGAAATCTCCCAGGATTCACCACAATTGGGTAATTCAGAGAATTCCTTATTTAAAAGTGTATGTAATTTATGACCACCCCAAATTTTGTCTTTACAGATCGGGGTAAATTTAAGTGGGTAAAGCGTATTCATCACCAAATTAATTAAAATTCAAAATCAACAACTGAGCGATCGACTGTATTTGTCCGAACAAGATCAATAACCTTAACATGTTCCGGATGAACCCGATAAACTTCCAAATCGTGAAATGACTCAAAATGGGATATCAGACACAAATCGAATGCTGCTGATTGAAGCTTATGATTTTCGCCAACCTGCATATACTTGATCTCTGGGATACTATCCACTAAAGCCAAGAGGGCTTTTTTTATTTTACTCCTAACTACTGCCTTTTGATCTTCATTCTCAAATTCCTTTAGTTTAAAAAGGACGACATGATTTATCATATTCCAGAAAATTAATTTGAGTGTAAATCTAATACTTTATCCTAAAAGTCGGATTAAAAAAGGGGTAATTACGCCATTTAAAGCTTATAATCACAAAATAAATCCCTAATTTTGAATAGAAGGTAGTTCTGCAAAGAATTCTATACTCTGAATTTGATAAAGCATCCTTTTCTCAGTTTGATTGAACCATAAATCGGATGAATTATCTATTTACTTTAAATCCGATTCAGTAATATAAGCTGAACAATAGCTCTGAAAAGTCATCAACTAGACAGAGACAATGATAATCAACGATCAGAACATCATTAATTCAACATAAAATGCTTGGAAAACTTTTACCTGAACATGTTTTATTTATTGATATAGAAACTGTTTCTCAACACCCTGAACTTGAAGATGCCCCGGAAAACATTCAAAAATTATGGACTAAAAAGGCACTACAGATTGGCAAGGAGGGAGACACCCCAGAGACACTCTATAATCGCGCGAGCATTTATGCTGAATTTGGGAAAATCGTCTGTATCTCTGCAGGGAAGATCTATCGCAAAGGGAAAGAACGGGCTTATCGTGTGATATCCTATGCGGGTGACGATGAGAAAAAAATTCTGGAAGACTTCTCCCGGATGATAACGGGTTTTATGAGTAATCCAAATCATAAGTTATGTGCCCATAACGGACAAGAGTTCGATTTTCCCTATATCGCCAGAAGGATGTTGATCAATGGTCTGCCGCTACCAACTGCTTTAGATATCGCGGGAGCCAAACCGTGGGAGCTCAAGGAGATTATGCTCGACACCCTTCAATTATGGAAATTCGGTGATTATAAACACTATACCTCGCTCGAACTACTCTGTGCGATATTTGATATTCCGACACCTAAAGATGATATTGACGGAAGTCAGGTTGGGGCCATTTACTATAAAGAATTTGATATACAACGCATTGCACGATACTGTGAGAAGGACACCTTTGCTATTGCCCAATTGATATTACGCTTTAAAGGGGAGCCTCTAATTAGCCAAGAGAACTACGAAATTGCCTCCACCGAAGAATAGTCCGCACTAATTCATAGGTTTTTATATTTTTGCATTATAAAATTAGATTTTAAAACTTATGCCAACAGTAGTAAGCGGAATTCGTTCAACAGGTAATCTGCATCTTGGAAATTATTTTGGAGCAGTAAAGAACTTCATTGAGATGCAGTATGAACACGACACTTTTTTCTTTATTGCCGATTTTCATTCGCTCACTACTCATCCGACCCCGGCCGATCTGCACACCAATGTGAAACAGGTTCTAGCAGAATATCTTGCATGTGGTATTGATCCGGAGAAAGCGACAATTTTTATCCAAAGTGATGTACCGGAGATTCCGGAGCTTTATCTCCTGTTAAACATGAATGCCTACCTCGGGGAACTCGAGCGCACGACCTCATTCAAAGACAAGGCGCGGGTACAGCCCGAAAATGTGAATGCCGGGCTATTGACTTATCCCGTTTTAATGGCGGCAGATATAATTATCCACAAAGCAAATTTAGTACCCGTAGGTAAAGATCAAGAGCAAAACTTAGAGATGGCACGTACCTTTTCCCGACGATTTAACCGGATGTATGATGTTGAAACATTTCCCATTCCCCGGGCTTACACCTTTGAGGGGAAGGATATGGTTAAGATTCCCGGCCTTGATGGATCAGGCAAGATGGGTAAATCAGAAGGCAACGCAATAGCCTTGGCCGAATCACCCGATAGTATTCGGAAAAAAGTTATGCGTGCAGTAACTGACGAAGGACCCAAAGAGATGCATCAGAAAAAACCGGAGGTTATTCAAAATCTCTTTTCTCTATTGGAGGTCGTTTCGGCGCCTGATGTCGTAAGCCATTTTGATACAGCATATAGCAATTGTTCAATCCGCTATGGTGATCTGAAGAAACAACTCGCTGAGGATATTATCAACTTTACCGATCCGATCAGAACACGAATAGAAGAGATTTCCAAGGATCATGTGTACTTATCGAAAGTTGCCAAAGCGGGCGCAGAAAAAGCACGTGCCTCGGCGTCTAAAACCCTTACTGAAGTTAGGGAAATTATAGGATTCAGGAAGTTTTATTAATTCCCTGTCGGGCAAAGAATTTTAAAAAGCAGATTTCTACTTGATACAGATAAATTCCAGGTTACGATTCGACAGGGGGTCCCTATGATAAACAATCAAATCAAACAAAAATAAATCCGGCAAATTTCTTAGTAGTCTAATTTTATCCTATTTTCGTTAGCAACTGACTAATTGTACCAACTATGCCACTGATCTTTATTTCTGCAGGAATAATACTCCTGTTCCTCCTTATTACGATCTATAAAATCAATGCATTTCTATCGTTACTAATCACTTCGTTTGCCGTTGGATTGCTCAATAGAATGGAACCGACGGTGATATTGCAATCTATTACTTCAGGAATTGGAAGCACAATGGGTAGCTTGGCCCTGATAATTCTTTTCGGGGCGATGCTTGGAAAACTTCTTGAACAAAGTGGGGCTGCCTATCAGATAACCACTAAACTTGTTGATCTTTTTGGACTCGGAAAAATTCAGCTGGCTATAATGATCACCGGCTTCTTAGTTGGTCTTCCCATGATCTATAATGCGGGCTTTCTGGTCTTGATTCCCTTGATCTATGCCCTGGCCTCCTCGACAAAGCTCCCTTTAATCTATCTCGGGCTACCCATGTGTGCGGCACTTTCAGTTACGCATGGCTTTCTACCCCCACACCCGGCACCCACGTCGATTGCCTTTATTTTCCATGCCGATCCTAACCTGACCTTGCTCTACGGATTGGGGATTGCAATTCCAAGTATCCTTGTTGCAGGACCTCTATTATCTCGATTCTATACAAAATGGGAGCTGACACCACCCAAAGAACTTTATGTAGCCCGCGAATTTACCCGTGCTGAATTACCCTCGCTCCGAGCAAGCCTTTTTACAGCATTGAGTCCGATTATCCTTATGTTATCGGGCGCTATCATTCAATTAGCCATTCCGGCAGATAACCAATACATCAACCTTTTAAAATTCATCAGCGACCCCTCCATAGCCCTTTTTATTGCGGTATTTTTAGGTATTTACCTGTTGGGAATTCGGCAAAAGAAAAAAATGACCGACCTCATGAAAAGCATATCGGCTTCAACAGCTGCTATTTCAATGATCCTATTTATTATTGCTGGAGGCGGGGCTTTTAAGCAAGTACTAACCGATAGTGGCACAGCAGAATATATCAAACAAATTGTCGGCGGACTCAGCATATCTCCATTGATCCTCACCTGGTGCGTAGCGACCTTAATACGCTTTGCAATCGGATCTGCAACTGTTTCGTGCATTACCGCCGCCGGACTAACCTTGCCACTGATTGAAGGAACCGGAATTTCCAGAGAACTAATGGTGATTGCGACAGGTGCAGGAAGTCTTATGTTCTCGCACTTTAATGATACCGGATTCTGGATGTTTAAAGAGTATTTCAATACAACCATAAAGCAGACTTTTATGGTTTGGACTGTAATGGAGACCGTTATTGGTATTATGGGATTGATTGGAGTGCTAATAGTAAGCCATCTAATCTAGCCTACTTTCACGCTACTTCTCCATCGCTATTTTTCTGAGTTCAGCTGGCATTTTCTCGATCGCATATCGCAAAGCTATTCTGGGCATCACCGCTTTATTTGCTACAACATATTCTAAAACAGCTTTCTGGTGTTTTTTACTCGCCACCTTGAGCATCCACCCGTACCCTTTCTGAACCATATCATCCCCGTCAAGGAGCAAAATATCGGCAATCTCGAAAATCTCTTTCAAAAATCTCCCCTCACGAGCAGGAACGATCAGTGAAACAGCTGCTGCCCGTTTCATCCATCGATTGTCTGATTGCGTCCACCGTTTTAAATCAGTAAGATAAGTGGGATACATTTCAATAAATTTCCCAACCGTATGATTACAAAATGTGTCGCACGAGGCCCAATTATTAACATCGTTATTAATCCATTTTTCGAATACCTTAAAATCATCCGGCTCAAACTTTTTATTGAGATTATAAGACCAGTTACAGGCGATAATCGACTCCTCGATATAGCCAGACTGCCATAGCTGACCGCATAAACCAAAGATTTCGGCTTTTGACAGCTCTTTTATAGCTTTGAAATATTCCTTCCCGATTTTGCCAACTGTTGCGCTTCTGATGCCATAACAACAAACTCCCTCCTTAAAAAAATGCTGCGTGGTAATTTTCAGCTGTTCATTGCTGTTTTCCGATAAGGTTTGTCGGAGATTTTCGATTATTGGAACCATAATTTTGTTATTGATATTTAAGTTTATCGTAATACCAATTAACGGGATTACGCAGAATGTATTTGGAAATCCGCTGATGCGAACGTTTACTACGAATGATAATATCATAAAAACGTGGCTGCCAGGACATATTAAAATGGTTTAAATGTACATTTCTGGTTACTGCTGATTTATATGAACGAACGATCGAACCCAATGATCCGAATTTTGGCGAAATGGATGACATCTGTTGGTTTGCAATTGGCAATTGGCGTATATACGTTGCATGCAACGTATATACGCCATCCCCATGCAACAAATTATCTTTTATTTTGTATTTCGATTGGTCAATAATAATTATACCATGAACATGGTTAGGCATAATTACAAATTCATCTAATCGCACATACGCTAAATGTTGGAGAATTTCTTGCCAGCAAGATTGTGCAATCTCTCCAATTGGTGTTACTTCCATTTTCCACGTGTTTATATTACCGAAATAACATTCCCTGTTTTTTGTACAAATGGTTACAAAATATGCCCCATTATTACAATAATTCCACCAAGGGGCCCTGGTGGACGTAGTTCGATATTTATTTTGAAATTTATCTGTCATCTCAAATGTTTACTAATTAAAATTATCAAATTTTCCCCAATTTTGAATACTTTTAACCAAATAAACCATTCCTCCAACATTATGAGAACTCTTCCAATCAGAATTATCTTTTTGTTCACCCTTGCCTCGCTTTTGTCCGGATGCTTTCTCTTTAAGAAAGATTTACCCGTGGCTACCCCGTATCCTGAATGGGTTAAAAACAGTGTGATTTACGAGACCAATATTCGCCAATATTCTCCCGAGGGGACCTTTAAAGCTTTTGAGGCCGACCTACCACGGATAAAAGAGTTAGGAATCGATCTTCTGTGGTTAATGCCAATATATCCTATTGGTGAAAAAAACCGGAAGGTTCCACAAGGGGCTACAAGCGGCCTAGGGAGCTATTATTCGATAAAAGATTATGAGGCTATAAATCCTGAATTTGGCACAGCTGATGATTTTAGAAGTCTGGTAACCAAGGCTCACAACATGGGGTTTAAAATAATCATTGATTGGGTTGCCAACCATACTGCACGCGATAATAATTGGATCACAGAACACCCCAGTTGGTATAAAAAAGATAAAAATGGGGAGATTGCGACCCCCTTCGATTGGACCGACTGTGCCCAACTCGACTTTGCCAATAATTCAATGCGTAAGGAGATGATCAATTCCATGAAGTTCTGGGTAACAAATTTTGATATTGATGGATTCAGATGTGATATGGCCGGTCTGGTACCCACAGATTTCTGGGAAGATGCGCGTTCGGCACTTCAAAAGATTAAGCCTCTTTACCTGCTTGCGGAAAATGAGGATAAACCTGAGCTGAATAAATATGCTTTCGATTCGAATTACGGCTGGGAGATGCATCACCTTATGGCGGCAGTAACACAAGGTAAAAAACCGGTTGGTGAGATCCTCAAATTAGCCTCGAAAATTGACTCTACTTTACCGCAAAGAGCTTTTAAAGTAAACTTTATTACCAATCATGATGAAAATTCATGGAATGGCACGGCGAAAGAGAAATTTGGAAATGGCGAAAACTGTGCTGCCGTACTTACCTTCACCCTTCCTGGAATGCCCTTGATATACAATGGTCAAGAGGCATCTTTAACAAAAAGGTTACGTTTTTTCGCAAAAGATACCATCGACTGGAGCAACACTGAACGAATTCCATTTTACAAAAGACTAATTAGCCTAAAACATCGAAATCAGGCACTCTGGAATTCGCCATACGGAGGAAAACTTGTGCCGCTGGAAAACTCAGCACCGCAGAAAGTAATCTCATTTTTTAGAACGATAGAAAACGCCCGCGTAGTGGTCTTGATCAATATGAGTCAGGATACGCTTACTGCAGATATTAGAAGTGCTTTAGCCGACGGAAAATATGTCAACATCTTCAATAACAACAAGATTAATTTAAATCCTGAAAATAGAACCTGTTATTTCGAACCCTGGCAATATATTGTGCTCGAGGGGGAATAAAATGAGGGAGAGACTAGGAGACTAGACTAAGTTTTTCCACTCTTAGAACTACTTGAGAAATTTCTCACGCCGTTGCAGATTTGTCAGTCCACCGAGAAAGAAGATAATGCTTGACACGGCAAGAAATAGCCTGTTTTTCTGGGAGATTTGCGCCCAGATCATTTCGTTCATTTTTTCAGGAATTGAATAGGGATTATGAAAAACATTCCACTGGGTCCGATCGAGGGCTTCGGCGAACATCATTAAGAGTACACCAATTATAATCATCACTACTGCAGTTCCGTTTCCATTTTTAACCATTGTGGAGACTAAAAAAGCGAGAGAGCCTAGGAAAAGGACAGGAAACATCAACTGCCACGACATCTCAAAAACAGGGAAAGGAATCAAACCATAATAACCCACCCAGCAAAAGAGGTACAGAAAGAACCAGGTTAACAAAAAGATCATCACCAGTCGCACAAGCCATACCTTATAACGGTAGTTAGGGATACCAAAAAGAATTTCCAAGATCCGGGTATCGGCATCACTTTGAATACCGAAGACTGTAGGGTAAAAGACGAGTAATATGCCGGGAAAGATAAGAATACCAAATACATTGGAAGAGTCGTAGCCCGGATTATTAAATACCATACTTATGGATAATAGTAGAAAAAATAGCAGAGCCGCAATAACAAACCAAATAAACCTCCCTGCAAAAATAATTTTAAGGTTATAACGGGCCATCTTATGAATCAGATCGACCCAATAGTAGAGACGGCTCTCCTTAGAAAATAATTTACTCTTGTTATCCATTGCTCTAATTTAATTTTCTGATCTTATCCAACCCGATGATCCGGGTTAACAAAGACAAAACTGTTTCACGTTCTAAATAGCACCTTTAAAATTCGATAAAGCCCCTCATTTTATTCTTTACATATTAAGGCTGATATCGATTTTCGGCAAACTTATATTCTACTGCTTAACAACTTTAATCCCTTTTAGCAGGCACAGATAAGCCTCTTCGAGCACTGGCTTAACGACGATAGCATCATCGGCAGGCTTCTCGGTGGAGAGGAATCTGAGTTTAATATTTTCTCCGTCGCGCATGTGATGTACAACACGATCTTTAGCCAGGAACGAATCAAAATCGCGGGCCAGGATCGTAAATTGCCACACTAGCCCGTCAGCAAGTTTCACCATATCGCCCGGATTACCGGCATAGTGAAGTTGTCCGCGATTAACCACCGCCACCTGGTTACAAGAGCTTGAAATATCTTCGATGATATGGGTTGAAAAGATCACCACCCGCTCACGGCTTAACTCGACCAGCAAGTTTCTGAATCTTATCCGCTCACGTGGATCGAGACCTGCAGTAGGCTCATCAACGACCAGAATCCGAGGTAGGTGAAGCAAGATCTGAGCAATTCCAATCCGTTGCTTCATCCCTCCGGAGAATCCTCCAATCTTATCATCTTTGCGATCCCACAGATGAACAGATGTTAACACGTATTCAATTCTCTCAGCTCTTGCAACAGGAGTCGTCAATCCTTTTAAGATAGCCTGATAATCTAGGAACTCAAAGGCCGACATATTTTCGTATGAGCCAAATTCCTGAGGCAGATATCCGATAAGTCCTTGTAATTCCTCCCGTTTCTCTTGGGTATCGATGCCATTGATCCAAACCTTTCCATAACTTTGTTCATAGATGCCACATATTATGCGCATCATCGTTGATTTACCGGCACCATTAGGCCCCAATAAACCGATCATGCCGGTTTCTATTTCGAGCGAAACTCCCTTTAAAGCTTTAAAGGCATCGCGCTTTCGGCCTATCAATGGCATCTGCTCAACCATTTTGAAGAAGAACCGTCGCGAGCGGGCAAATCGACCCTCTAGTCTTTCGATATTGACATTCTCGTTATAAAGCATTTGTGCTGTTCGGTTCACCGAGAGGGCAAAATACCAAAGTACACCAATCATAATTACTGAACCTAGTGATTTCCATGCGAGATAAAAAAAGACAAGGAAGACAAGAGGCAATACCCAGTAAATCAGTGAATATCCTAATGAGGCAGCTTTGGCGAGCCATTTGATCTGATCTCTTTCCCCTTTATATTCAAGATATTCGCTGATTGGATTCCACAGGAACAAGGCAAAAAAGAAGATTAGATGGGCAAAAATAAACATGTAGAGCCCATTTTGAAGATAGCCTAACGTAAAGTAGATCATAAACCCGAGAAGGGGAATCTCCCAGACGTAATCATCAAAGTCACGCCAGCTTCGGTAGTATTTCATATGTCCGGCCCGCTCACGGATAGTGCGATTTCCGATCCACTCCCGTTTGAAACGGCTACCCCAGTCGTAAATTTTCACCAAATTCTGTACCTTAATATGGATAGGTTTGGATGGATCGATTACCGTCTCCTTTGCTTTACGCAAACTATTCATCATAAACCAGGTTGAGCCTGGAATTACCATAACCAAGGCAATGGTATTTAGCATTTGCCATAGGAACGAATCGACACGGGTATAAATCAGATAAATGCCAATAAAAAAGAGGATTAATTGAATTATCCGGGTCTTGACAGATAACTCCTTCATCCAGTTGATCGCATTTTCGAGGCCAAAGTAGAAGGTTGGAATAAAGATCAGCGTAAGCAAGGTACTCATGCTTAACCCACCGATTACAGTAATGGCAAACGGTGCTCCAATAGCCCCAACATATTCATTATCACCCATTGCCAATGGCAACATAGCCACTACCGTAACTATTGCGGTGATTAGAATAGGTCTGATACGCGACATGCCCGCTACAATAAGTGCCCGTTCAATCCGATACCCGCGCTTGCGAAGGATATTGGTATAATCAATTAGTATAATGCCATTATTGACTACGATACCTATTAAGATAATAAATCCAATAAGGGTATTGGCGCTAAAGAGCGAATTGCCAGTAAGAATAAGTGCGACAAAAGAACCAATAGCTGCGAGCGGGATAGAGAACATCAGCACAAAAGGGGTAGAGAGCGATTCAAATACCGAGGCCAGAATCATAAAGATCAGGATAAAGGCCGCAAGGATAAGAAAATAAAAATCCTTTAGCTCATCTTCTTCGTGGATAACCTGAACCGCAACTCCTGAAGGTAACTTATAGCTTTCTACGATCCTGTCGACCTCCTGACGGTACGAGGCAAGTAAATCTTTCGAATCCTGAGCTGCAGCAACAAACGAAAAGGTCACCTCAATCTGCTTCTCTCTATTGACTCGGGTAATATTGGCATAACCTGAAGAATAGATGATCTCGCTAAGAGATTGAAGTTCGTGCAAACCACCTTTACTATCGGGGATAGGGAGTGTTCTAAGATCGAACATCGCACGTGGTTTTTTTTGTTGCTCCACAGTCGTTCCAAGCTTAGGCATCTCCTTGATCAGGATATCATATTCATCGATACCTTGTTTAAATTTAATATTGGTATTGATCTCTTTACTAAATGAGTTTAGCTCGCCGGAGATATTGGCAAGTGACACCCCATTTTCACTCATCGACAAGGGGTGAAAGCGTAGATGAACCTCTGGCCGATTATCTGAGTAGCTTACTCTGACACGATTCATCGACTCCAATGATTCGAGAAAATACTGCAGGTCGCCAGCCACATTTTTCATCACATCAAAATCCTGACCTTTAATTTGAATCCGTTCCTGATTCGACCCGACTCCCAATAGTTTCATCATGCTGCTTGATCCACCGCTACTCTGACGTGCACCGGCACCACCGCCGCCGCCACCGCCACCACCACCCGAGGAGGGTGTCGTCTCAGAGGCATCAGAAATATCGATAACGGCACCCGGAATACCTTGAACCCTCTGCTGCACATCTTCACGAATCTGAGCGATGGTTCGGATACTAGTTTTCTTAAAATCTTCTTTGAGTATAACATTTACCGTGGCACTTTCTGCCTGAATATTGCTTGAAATATCTTCCTTCTCCGCAATCGTGTCAATGCGGTTTTCTATCTGCGAGACGATCTTATCGGTAGCCTCAATAGTTGAGCCCACAGGGGTAGTCACACTAATACGGAATGCCTTGGTTTGAACCTCCTGGAGGTTACTCATACTCACTGCCAAACATAGAAATACAGATACAAAGAAGAAGATCAGCACGCCGACGATAGTCTGAGCAGGTTTGCGTAATGAATATTTCATAAGCATAACGTATGCCTGAACCAGTTTATTACGGGTTGAGACAATATTAAAGCTCAGATTTTCGCTCCCTTTGCGCTTTAAAAATGAGAATGCCATCATGGGAACCAGCAAGGTGGCAACAAAGAGCGATATCGACAGGGTAGAGATTATCGATACCCCAACATTTTTACCGATAAGGGTGACTAAAAAGTTATCAGAGAAAAGAAAGGGGAGAAAAACCGTTACCGTTGTTAGTGTAGAAGCAAAAACAGAGCGCCATACTTCTGTTGTCCCCTGGATGACGGAGTCGCGAGGGGATTTCCCAAGGCCACGCAATCGGTATATATTCTCGAGCACAACCACACTATTATCGAGCAGCATCCCCACAGCAAGTGCCATCCCAACAAGGGTAAGACTATTGATAGAGATATCGGCGCCATAGAAAAAATTAAAAGCAGTAAGGACCGAAATAGGTATCGCCAAGGCAATGATCGAGACGAGCTGAAAATTCTTCAAAAATATCCACAGCACCATAATGGCAAGGAGCCCTCCCACCAGAGCGAGCTCACCAATCTGATTGAGGTTCTTCTCCATCGTATCGGCAGCATTGTTCTGAACTTTGATCTGAACATCTTTAGAGGCAAGGGTGGCATTAAGCTTCGCAATTACCGCCAAGGTATTATGCGACAAATCGATCAGATTCGACTGAGCATCATTAACCAGGCTTATCGAGACAGCATTTTTCCCGTTTACACGCGAAAATGAGGTCTCTTCCTTGGTTCCGAAATAGACCTTGGCTACATCTTTTAGCAAGATTGGCCCCGGGGCGATAATTAAATTACCAATCTCTTTGAGATCATCAAATTCGGAAGTAACCTGAACGAAATATTCCTTTTTCGACTCATATACATTTCCAGCAAATGCCCGTGCCCTATAATTCTGCGCTATTTTACTGCGGATTGTAGCAGCAGTGATCTTATAGGCCTCGCAAACATCCATATCGAGCTGTATTTCGACCGATTTTTCATGACCACCAAAGACATTAACACCGGCAATACCGTCAATATTCTCGAGTTCCGTCTTTATCTTAAGATCTGTAATATTGCGAACACGGTCTACATCGCCACCACCCAGAACCTGAAGTTGCATAAACTGGTTCTTCATCTGGTTTAGATCAACCTTTACTACCGTAACCCGAAACTGCTCGGGTAGCGATGCTTTGATCTCATCAACTTTCTCCTGAACCTTGAGATAAGTGTACTTAAAATTCACATTTTTATTGAACTCAACCATGATCGAACCGCGCCTGGACTCGGCCGTAGATTCCATATTTTCAATTCCTTGAAGGGTGCCAATAGTCCCTTCGAGGGGAATGATCGCCTGGCTCTCCATATATTTGGGGTCAACTTCCAGCTGGCTCGATATCTGAACATACAGCATTGGAAGTTCAGCATTGGGAAAGAGCTCCATAGAGAGATTCTTCCACGAGAAATAGCCCATCATGCTTAATCCGAAGAAAAGCATGCTGATTAAAACCTTTCTGTTAATAATAAAATTCATCTGCGAATAATTGGTTTTAGATAGGCCCAATAGAATTCCCATGACCGGACAGAATTCACACTTCTTCGTTGTACTATTTTGATCATGGCTACTTTATAAAATTTCGCTTCATATCTCAAGGAAAACTTAATCCTCCGTTTTTAATGTGCCGTTACTTGTCATCAGGTCATAAACGCACGGAATAACCAAAAGGGTAAGCAAGGTACTGGTGATCATACCACCGATAACAGCATAAGCCATCGGAGAACGCAGCGCGGCACTCTCTCCAAATCCGATCGTTAAAGGGAGCAATGCAATGATCGTAATGATACTGGTCATCAGAATTGGCCTAAGTCGTTGTTGACTACCAAGTGCAATCGCCATGCGCTTTTCCATACCTCCCATTCTCAGCTGGTTAATCCTGTCAATGAGGATTATGGAGTCGTTTACCGCTATTCCACCAAGCATAATAATACCGATTAAGGCCATCATATTAAAGGTAAGCCCCATTAAGAAGAATAGGATAATGGTACCCACGATAGCAAAAGGGATGGTAAGCAGAACGATCAACGGGTGAATCAGCGACTCAAATTGACTTGCCAAAACCATATAAACCAATACGATAGAGAGAAGCAAGGCAAACTTAAGATTACTCATCGACTCCTGTCGTTTCTGTTCTTCGCCCGCCACTTTAATGGAATAGTCGGCTGGCAATACCATCGGTGCAATTTTAGCCTGAATCGCATCAACAACTTTATCGAGCGGTTTATCTTTATCGAGTTCAGCCATCACCTTACCAATGCGACTTTGATTTCGTCTGTAGATTTCGGTCGGAGCCACCGTTTGTTCGAGGCGTGCAATTTCGTACAACCGGATTACTGAAGTTCCGTTTTTAATGATCATATCCCCTAGGGCCGAAACACCAATCTTTGGCACATGAATGGTAATATCACGTAATTCACCATCTTTATCCATCTGTCCGGCATTCTGCCCTTTAAGTTTGGCGGTTACCTGATTGACTATATCTGTTACGGCAAGATTGTATGAACCGGCCCTAAAGCGGTCGATAGTAACATTAATCTCCGGATACCCCCCCTCCATATTGGTCTGTAGGTTGTATAATCCCGGAATATCCTTCACCGATGCTTCCACTTCCTTGGTGATTTTTTTAATCTCATTAAGGTCTATTCCGTGCACTTCAATCACTACAGGAGCCTCTTGCGTACCCAGAATACTTTGCAAGGCAGTCTCATCCTGTGAGAAGGTAATTTCAAACTGAGGATTCCCGGCATACCATTTCGATACGGTAGCAATTACTTGCGATGCTGAATATTTCCCTGTCGCTTTAAGGACTACTTTAACTGCGGCAGTATTCTCACCTTCATATACGGTAGTTGCCGATGTCGTTGTTTCTGTGGATGGTCCAATTTTAGAATAGACCGATTGAAGCTCGTCACCAAGCAACTCTTTTAACATCCCCTCGATCGAGCTTACCGCTTTAGAGGTGCGCTCCAGTGAGGTTCCTTCAGACATTTTTACATTGACAGTAAACTCCTTACTGTCTGTTTTAGGCATAAATTCACTTCCGATATAAGGGATTAAAAGAAAAGACAATCCCATTAAGATCAGTGAAACAATAGATATTAGCCATCTATGAGGCAGAATGTTCGCAATAAAATTTCCATATCCGGCAAACTTTGCCCCTTTAGGTGCCTGCAGCCCTTTTTTCTTGAAAAACTGATGATAGAGCATCGGGATGAGGAAGATAGCCACAAAGAGAGACGAGAAATGGGAGAACGCCACGGTCCATGCCTGGTCTTTAAACAGTTCACCTGAAGCACCATGAATATATACGATTGGCAGGAATACCACTATTGAGGTAAGGGTCGAAGAGGTGATCGCACCTCCAACTTCGGCCGTTCCTACTATGGCTGCCTCCTTAGCCGACATCCCCAGTTCGTGATTTCGAAAGATATTCTCCATCACCACGATAGCGTTATCGACAAGCATCCCCGCACCCAGCGCAAGTCCGCCAAGAGTCATGATATTCAATGTCAAACCATTGAAATACATTAAATTAAATGTAGCAATAATGGAGATTGGAATTGCCAGACTCACAATTAACGTTGTCCCAATCTTACGCAGGAAGATGAATAGGATGATAATCGCCAAAACAATCCCAATAAGCATGGTGTTTTGAACCTCATCGATCGCAGTACGGATAAAGCTTCCCTGGTTTGTGACCGGAGTAAATTTATAGCCCGGAAGAGCTTTGGTAATACTGACAAGCGCCTTTTGGATATCCTCAACCGCCTTTACCGTATTGTACCGGGTCTCTTTAAAGATCGAGAGGGCAAGGCAACGTACACCATTAATCCGTACGATATTAACCGGTTCTTTGTTCGCAAAACTTATTGTCGCCACATCACGCAGATAAGTGGCCGTTTTTTCTACGGTAGTACTTCCTAAGACCGGCGATTGATAGCCGATAATCAGATTGTCAAAATCCTCTCTTTGTTGCAAGAGGCTTACCCCCTTTACAACATACTGCAGACCCGTTTCAGAAATAGTACCTCCCGAGATGCTCCGATTAAAAGCCTGAATCTTCGTCGACAACTGATCAACGGTGATATTAAAGGCTTCCAATTTATACGGATCAGTATCTATGCGAACCTCATTCTCTTCAATACCCGACAGCTCCACATCGGCAATACCTTCAAGACGGACAAGCTCATTACGGATATAATTAACCGCTACTTTTCGAAGCTCATTCATATCGGTGATCGACTCATGCGAAAGTCCTACCACCACAACAGGTTGTGTATTTGGATCGTGCTGCGTAATGGTGAGGGCATCGATCTGGGCGTTTTGAGAAAAGCTTGTTAAAGCCTTCTGAAGGTCCAGAAAAGCCTCATCCATATCCTTATTCCAGGCATATTCGACAGTGATCTGCGCAGAACCTGTGCGGGTTACCGACGAGACCTCGATCACGCCACTCTGCCGGGTAGCTACGGCTTCAATATTCTCCACGAATAGTTTCTCCAACTCTTCGGGTGGTCGCTCGCCAGATTTGATCTCTACAAAGACCCGGGGAGAGGTAAGGTCGGGGAATAGATCAATCCCCAGTTTCTGGTATGAGATTATCCCCAGAAGCAGTATTCCCAGTATTGCCATTAGCACGGTAACGGGGTAATTGACTGCAAAAGAAGTCAGTTTTTTCATTCGTAATTTAGTTGTTTAATGAACTGATCCACACCAATTATAGATTAATAATCTTAACCTTTGAGTTATTCCGTAGGGTTTCGAACCCTTTCACGACTACCCGTTCGTTCTTTTTCAACCCTTCAATGACCTCAATGGCAGTTTCAGTTTCCAGTCCCGTGGTGATGATCCGTTCACGTACGGCCCCTTTTTCTACGATAAAGACAGTTTTTCCTCGATTACCTGAAACGATAATCTCTTTGGAGATCACAATAGCGCTATCACGCCTGGCTACTTCAATATCGGCTTTTACAAACATTCCGGGACGCAGTTTTAACTCAGGATTATCGATCACCAACCGACCCTTAAAGGTGCGAGTCTCGGTACTTACCACGGGAGAGAGGTCGTTGATCTTAGCCGCAAGGGTATCCTTAGGCAAGGTGTAATTGGTGATTGAGACATCCTGATCTACATGGATAGAGGCGATATTCTTTTCAGGCAGATTAATATCCATCAGAAGCTTACTGTAATCCATTAGCGTTACCACAGCAGTATTGGCATTTATATGTGTTCCGTTGGTAACCTGCGGAAGATCTACGATTGTTCCGCGAAAGGGGGCAATAATCTCCATCTTAGCAAGCTGAATCTTTGCATTTTCATAATCTGTTGCCGCCTGAGCAAGGGCAACTTCTGAATTTTTCAGCTCACGCAAGGTAACGCCACCTTTTTCGTAGAGTGACTTTTGCTTCTGATTCTCTAATGCTGAGATATCAAGGTTGAGTTTTTTGGTAGCGATGGCAATGGTATTACTCAGTTCCGGATTTTCAAGCGTTATTAACACCTGACCTTTCTCCACAATATCACCTAATCTATATTCGGATCCTTTCTTAGGATTTTTACCCAATCGATAAATCCCTGCCATTTCGGTGCTCAGTAGAGCTTGGCTAGCTGCATTGGCAGTTCCCGTGGTACTAATATATTGCACAATAGGTTTTTTAATTACATCTGCCACAGAAACGGGTATTGCTAGCTCATTGTTAATTTGACTGCCTTGGTTCCCACAGGCGGCTATAAAGGGTATCAATACAACGAATACCCACTTGCTGCTACGTTTAATTTTAAATTCCATGATGGTGTAGATTATTTTGTTTAATTACTTAATGTGCCTGACTGATATTCCTTCACAAATTTATCGGGTACAATCGCTTCATTGGTCGTGAAATCGAATAGCGATTGTATTTTAAGGTTGAGCAACTCAATCTTATAATTTATAAGTGACTGAGCGTAAGCCATCTTATTATTCGAAAGCTGCACCTGGTATAAGTTCAGGTCCATACTGGTAAGGTCGCCATTTTTATACCGCTCCAGATTGATATCGTAGGTAAGCTGTGAATTTTTTTGCGTCTGAAGGGCTATTCCAATCTGATTCTTTAAGTTGCTCAGGTTTCGAATTATCTGGCGGATATCGAGTTTAATCTGAGTCTCCTGATTTGAATAATTCAGTTTTTGAGAATTTATCACTGCCTGTTGCGCCCGGATTCTGGCCTTACGCTCACCCCAGTCGAACACCGGAATATTAAATCCCAAACTTATCCGAGGGCTCTGTGTCTGCTTATCAAAGATATTCCCTACAGATGGATTATCGCCCGACATCCCCATCGAGAGGACCATGTCACCCCTAAATTCATTCGTGGCTTGCACCGCTAACAGATCAAACTGCGACGTCTCTACACTGATCTGCCGCTGCCTTAACTCCATGCGCGAGGCCAGTCCATGCTCTAGGGCTTTCTTACCATCCACTACGATCGGAGTAACGGCAACATCGGTCATAACGGTCATCTCAGCAAAAATATCCATTCCAATATACTGTTTAAACATATCTTTTGCATTTTCAAGCGTTACTCGTGCCGACTCGACGCTCGATTGTGAGGTGGAGAGGTTAACCTCCGACTGGTATAGCTGCTCTTTTGCCGCAAGCCCAGCCTCTACCTTATTTTTAATGATCTCATTGCTCTTCTCCGTATTGGCCAACTCCTCCTGTTTAATACTCAGACTCATTTGCGCCAGATAGACATTATAGAAAAATTGCGAAACATTCTTCTCAAGAGCCAATCGTTGCATGGCATAGCTGAGCATCGCATTTTCATTATTCAGCTCGAGGGTTTTAATCTGAGTCTTTGTCCGGTTATAGGTAAAGAGAGGCTGCGTAAGGCTTAAGTTAAGGTTATTGAAGTAAGTCTTATTTTCATTGGTAACACCTAGCACTTCGGATGAATTTGACTGCCATCCGAACTGATTGATTAACGAGATCTTACCATCGGTATAAAGAATTGGCTGATCGACACGGAAGGTACCCGATGTAGCAAGATTCTTATTGGTAAACCATTGTGACAGTCGGGTATCAAATTTACGACTATTACTATATTCCATGGGATTCACATTTAATGAAAACTGCGACTTTAATGCTGCCCGCTGAGCATTGAGCGTCTCGGTAGTGCGCTCAAGATTAAACAATGAAGTCTGTAAGCTTGGACTTCCTTTACTTGCTATTTCGAGTGCCTGTTCAAGAGTGATAATAGACTGAGCCTCTACCCGGATAAACAGTAGTGAAAGGATCACAAGGGCGAAAAATTTCTGTTTCATCATTTTTAAATAATTCTGTTAATTTTCTTTTACCAGCTTAATCGCATCAGCATAGATAACCTTTGCCTTCGAGAGATTGGAAAGTTCCACTTTAACGGTATCAGGCGACAGATGGTAAGAGCCAATCTGCATCCAGCCACTGTCATTGTCTTTCATATTAACCGTTTGGTGATCGGCACCATCATCGTGAAATACCGTAAAATGATACTCCTCATCGACATGCTCATCTCTGTTCCATCCCATTCTGATCTTTGGGACATAGGCCAATACCTTATAATATCCCGGAGCCTTAATGGGGATATTCCAGGTTACCTTACGATCGCCTATTCCCGCTTTGAGATAATAAGCCGAGCGGATCTGCTTGCCGTAAAACTGTTCATTGGTAGAGAGAGTCCACTCCACTGGCGGATTCCAGCTAACCAACCCTTTATATTTAAAATCCTGATTATTAACTTTACTTCCTGACGCAGCAGTCCCATCAGCCGGGATAAATAATCGCTGAATCAAGCTATTCGATCGCGGAGAGCTAATCTTAAATCCGGGATCTTCGTTATCCTGAATAATTTCATTCGGCTCAACCCCTTCGGTGTAGGCAATCACATCTTCCGACTCGTTGGCCTGTAACTTCTCATCAATCTCAATTTTCCCAAATTGCTGCGTGATAGTGGAGGGGATATTGTGTGAGGCATAGGTATTAACGGTTAATGAACGTGGCTCCCGATTAAAGAGATAAGTAATTTTCTTGGAAGTCTTTCCGTTGATCAACACCGTCTTTTCAATGTTATCATCCGGAGTGCCACCTCTCATTCTAAAACCGCCGCGACCTCCTCCACCCATTCTGAATGAGACAGATACAGCGCCGGGATCACTCTCCGTATTGGTGATCACAAACGAAACCATCGTTTTTATCTGTTCGTCTTTCTTTAATTTTGATGTGTTGATCTTGGTAATCACATAACCGGGCAACGACTTTGAGTTATACCATCCCGGAAGATACTGGTTAAGGTCCATGCTGAAAGAACTCTTCAACTCCGTATTGAGCAGTTCTACAGGATACGATTGAAAGCGCTTCGTCTCAATAAACTTATGAATAAACTCATCAAACTTATCGGGTCCGACAGCCCCTTTCATCAAGGCAAAGAGAAAACCACTCTTTGTTAAAACAACATTATTGATTACATCCGGATCATCTTGTTTATCCAAGATCTCGGCAAAGGAGGCATCCTGCAAGGCAATATTACCCTTCTCGACATCCGATAAACCGGTCATATTACGCATCCAGGGATTTCCCGTCTCGGTGGCAGCCTTCGATAAATAGGATTCAATGGCCCTGTTTATTATTGGATATTCATCTGATTTTAAATAGCTTATAAATGTGTAATAATTTGGAAAGATAAAATATGGGTTTATCTCTTCCTTCGTTGAGGGAGGTCCTCCGAAGCTAAATCCAGGTCCGCCAGGACCACCTCCTCCCATTCGTTGCGGAGAAGTCTTACTACTTAATAAGACCTCATTGACGAATCGCTTAAAATAATTTTCTTCATTCTCACGCGGACTTATGGTCTGGTTATCATGACCACCCCATCGCTCGGTAGCCTTTTTCTGTCCTGCGAAGTTTGCGCTGTTGAGCTTAAATCCCCCCTCCGGAAGATAAACCGTTTCGGGCTGCACCTGCTCCCCTGCCCCACTCCACACATGACTAAAAGAGCAAAACTGGACAGGAATCTCCACAAGATTTAACCGTTCATAAGGATAGGTAAACCGAACCTTAGCTTCCCATGTCTTACGCAGATCACGAATTACCGGTTTGATGGAATCCTTGATAATCTTAAAAAATGGATCAAAGACTTTCTCGTGACCTGCCATAAAACTTAACGAATATGAAACATGATCAACCTCAATGCTACGCGTCTGATACTTACCTATCGCAAGTGATAACTGTGGTAGCTTATGCTCAGGGGCAAACTCAAATTTACCACCCCCGTTATCGGTCACCTTACCCTGCGAGATTGCCTTTAGTCCGCTTACTGTCTTTACGTTAAGATGGAAATCAGAAAATTGAACGGTATGCCATTTTAACCCTTTTGTCGAGTAGCTGATCCCGGCAGTGGGGTACCAGCGCGTCTCAGGAGTAAGCAATAAATAATCGGGTTTTATAAACGCATGTTTCTTGTCAGCAATACCATTACCACGTTGAAGCCACAGCTCAAGCCTCTCGCGATTCATATCGAGGTAACAGAAAGTCTCATCAATGGTGCCGCGGTACGAAACCTTAATCGTAAGTTCTTGACCTTTTTTTAATGAATTTTCAGGTGTTAACTTGATAAGCTGAAGTTCACGGCTAAACTTCGATCCTTCTATCGCTGTCACTTCGAGGCCGGGATTTAAGGTAAGGATAATTTCGCTGAGTGGTTCACTGTTTGAATTCAATAACGTTATCGAAGCCTCCCCCTTTATCGATTCACCCGTATGTTCCAGATTTAAATCACATTTAGTAACCTCCACAATTGGAGCAGCCGCATATTTATTATTTAACCCGAGCATCTGCGCCCGATGGCTATCTGTTTGGTTAACTCTGTTGATATATTTATATCCCATACCAAAACCCAAAACTAGAAAGATAGCTGTAAAAAATATCGTGATTTTTCTAATCAACGTTGATTGGGGCAACCGCTGAAGCAAAAGAATTGTTAATCCAATAAATCCTAATCCCAGAAAGAGATAGATCGCACGATGAATCAAAATTTCGTTCAATGAACCGAAGCCGATAAAATCAGAATAGGTCATGGGCAGATGAAAGGCCATGTAATCTAACAGATAATGATAGACATTTTGCAGATAAAATAGCGTTGCAGCAATATATCCCAGCAGGACAACAAATGTAACCGCCTGATTTTTAATTACCGACATCAAAAAGAAGGAGAATCCCAGGATAAAAATCAAGGTTGGAAGACTAATCAGCAGAAAATAGTATAGGTAGGGGACGAGGGAAAATTGATTGTAGGGAGAGGCCACATTAAAGATGGCAACCAACCCTAAGGCGACAAAATTCAGTACAAAGAAGACCCACAGATTACCGATAGTTTTTCCGATAACATAATCAGCATTGGTCATCGAACGCATATAAATCACCTCTGTGGTATCGAGTTTCTTATCCCGTTTCAGAAAATCGGAAGCCAGAAAAACCGCGATTATTGCCTGTGCCACATTTATAATGTAAAGATTTATAAATGGGATCATAGAGGGAAGGGCTACCATATCGCCGTTGGGCCAGCCAAAACTAGTCTGCACGATAAGGTTAAACATAAAAATAAAAACGAGCGCCAAAATAGAGAAGATCCGAAAGAACCAACTCCTAAAAAGGGTCTTCGACTCGTATTTCGAAACAGTAACAATATTGTGTATAGCGCTCATAGTTTAGCTTTTGAGATGAAACAGAAAAATGCACAACTGAAGAACCAACGGAGGAAATTAAATATCATGCCAATGTTGATTTAGTTCGTTCTCCATGAAATTCACATACGCATGTTCAAGATTGGGTTCAATACGTTCTCCCAGATAACCATTAATATTCTTAGAGACGACCTGAACCTCCCAGCCATCTTCTGAAGGGATGGAGGAGATGATCGGGAATTTCTCCTGTATCTCCTGGTATTCAGTGTGCGTGGCGGTGATCCGCCAAACATTATCACGTGCCTGGCTGATAAGCAGTTCGGGTGACCCTTTAAAGGCGAGGGTTCCCTGATTTAGGAGTGCCATATCGGTGCAGGTGCTCGAGATATCGCCAACAATATGTGTCGAAAGGATAATCACAACATCGCGTTCGCTGATTCGGGTAAGGAGATTACGAAAACGGATACGCTCTTCGGGATCAAGCCCCGTGGTAGGCTCATCAACGATGATGATCTGCGGATCGCCAATCAGCGCTTGTGCGATTCCCAATCGCCGCTTCATGCCACCCGACAGGTTGTTGGCGTACCTGTTTCGTGCTTCGTAGAGTCCAACTTCCTCAAGCATCTTCGCTACCGCATCATTGCGCTTCGAGGCATTATTCATCCCCGATAATCGAGCGATATAATCAAGAAATTCATAGGTACGCAACTTAGCAAAAAACCTAAAATCCTGAGGCAGATAACCCAGCATCGTGCGGATCTCTTTTCTATTTTTTTGAAGATCAAGACCATTAACAAGCACCTCGCCCGAAGAGGGTTTTGCCAGGGTTACCAAAATACGCATCAGCGATGACTTGCCCGCCCCATTGGGCCCCAAGAGTCCAAACATCCCATTCTCAATGGTCATGGTTACATCTTTGAGGGCATGATTCCCATTCGGATAAACCTTATTCAGCCCGTTAATCTCGATTTTCAACTGGTAATGGATTTATTGGTTCGTGAAAGATCTAAATTTCAATACCCTTTTGACGTATTACGAAACAAAAGGTTTAATATGAAATGACAATTTCATAAGGATTTTAGAAAAAATACTAAATTTGAAATCTGTTAGAAATATACATTGTTTAAATATCAGATTTAAAAATCAGAATAATACTACTAAGCTATGAAAACCATTGAGAGAGCGATAGAAAATTTTATCTTTTTTAGCCGATGGCTGCAATTACCCGTCTATTTAGGACTTATCGTTGCTTCAATACTTTATACATTTAAATTTATAATGGAGTTATGGCACTTGCTTGCTGATTTCTCTGCAATGACCGAAAATACAATAATGCTATCCATCTTAGGGTTAATCGATATCTCCATGGTGATCAACTTATTGGTAATCGTTTTTATCGGAGGTTATTCAACCTTTGTAAGTAAAATAAATTTCGAATCGCATGAAGACAAACCCGATTGGCTGAGTAAAATTAATGCCAGCTCGTTGAAAATAAAACTCATCATCTCATTAGTAAGCATCTCGGGAGTGCATCTTTTGAAAACATTTATTGACATTCATAATATTCCATTACAAGATGCCTTGCTGCAAATCGGTATTCATATGGTATTTATTCTTTCGGCATTGCTCCTTGCAATAACCGATAAGATCATGCACTCGGATGAGGCTTCTAATGGTCATTAAGAAAATTTTATCCCAAAGGGAATAGGAGTATCGCGTACTCCAGAGAGATTGGTGATACTAAATTCGTTAATAATTCAAATCTTCTCCAATAGTGTGTGGTAGATTTAGTGACTATTTAAGAGCGAATTATTTCGTGTCACTGAAAATGCACATGATCTTTTTTCTGCGACACCTTCGCCGGATACCTGACTTGAGTTAAAAAATATAATCAGTTACCGTTTCATCCCAATTTATTTTATCCCAATCAATCAAATGTGAAATACGGGCGGCTAGTTTGTTCCTCAGTACGCGCTGATATTATTGGCTGAAATCTTAGGACAATACCACGAATAGCTAATAACTTATCAAAATCATTTTATCGGGTAAGTAAACTCTATCTCAGTTGGCTCACTATCTGGTTTAGCATAAGACAGTCGTGATAAACGTTCTGTTTTATGATAACTATCCAGTCCGCTGCAGGTAATAGTTTGTGCTTTTTCGATATCGAGGAATCCGTCGGAGCTCAGACAATCTGTCGGAAAACAGAGAAGTTTAATCTCTCCGATGATTAGAATTGTGTTGTTCAGGGTAATATTAATCCGCTCCTTAAATTGGACTCCGATCTGCACGCGACTCTGAGCGACAAATGGGGCAAAGAACCCATTTTTATATTCTGGCTTTAGATTAGTGGCATCAAATTCGGAGGTTGTATGCGCATAGCGGGCCGATGTTTGGTGAGCCTGCCGATAAATCTGTTCATTAAGGTGGTTAATAGTATAGTATCCTGTTTCGAGAATATTGGCCAGGGTATGCCGCTCGGCGGTGTCGGGTCGTTGGATAAAACCGATCAGCGGTGGGTTTGCACCCAGGTGAATCACTGAGTTAAAGATAGCCAAATTTGTGTGGTGTTCCTTATTCTGAGTCCCGATAAGACAAACGCTTTTAAATCCGCCCAGTGAGTTTATGAGCTGGGCTCTCTTGCGCTGTTCCCATGAGGTAAGATCGTCAATCTCGAGCGTTGTGGTATTAGGTGTATCCATTATCTTTTTTGATTAAAACAACCGGAAGGGGTAAATGTTTTGTGTGGTGGCGATTTCGCATCTGCATCTGGCCACGGCGCTGGTTGCGGGGGCTATGGGATGAATTTGGTTGGTTTGGGTTTGGGTTTGGGTTTGGGTTTGGGTTTGGGTTTGGGTTTGGGTTTGGGTTTGGGTTTGGGTTTGGGTTTGGGTTTGGGTTTGGGTTTGGGTTTGGGTTTGGGTTTGGGTTT
>CAIVMQ010000094.1 GCA_903907075.1 uncultured Bacteroidia bacterium | reverse complement strand
TATGAAACGATCGTATGTATTTCCAAGTGTTTACGAAGAAACAACTGCTGATTTTGCAAAAGTAGCAGCCAATTTCATCGAAGGGATGAAAATTAATAATTTTAATCAACGCAATTATTTAATTGGTAATCTTGCCTTGACTGAAGGAAGTGCTCCGCATAAATTTTTAAATAGTTCATCTCAGGACCTTGATTACCAGTTAATGGCTCTTACTGCGCTAATTATTGCTGCTCAGGGAACTGATAATAAGTTGGTTATAACTACTGGATTCCCTTTTATCACGCATGCTATTTATAAAAAAGGGGCCAGGGATTTCTATCTTGGTAAACATCAGGTTAGTTTCGATACCCGCACCTTTGGAGGTACTGGTGTAGAAAATATCAGTGTTAATGTCTCCGCACTAGAGGTAATGTCTGAGATTGACGGTTGTATTAAAGCTATTCGTCAGGGTCAAATGGCTGAAACACAGAACTTTTTTATCGGAAGTCTTGGTTTCGGAACTTTTGAATTAGCCCTCTCAACTCCTGCGGGTGTTGTGCAGCGTACTTCTCATAGCGAAAAGGGGATATATTATGCTGTTAACTTCCTTGAAACAGAAATTGAAAAACAATATTATTTGAATATGCTCACAGCTCAGCAAATTGAGCGTGCTTTTCAAAGAGGTTTCTTTTTAATTAATCGTCGTAAAGTTGATGTCCTGGAGATTCGTAAACGTGCTTTAACAAGTTACTATAACGAAGTTATATCGCCTGCAATGCGTAAGAAATTCTCTGATGAAGACTTCTCAAAAACAAGTAAATTATACCTTGTAGGAGGTGGAGCAATGTATTCTGAAATAGTTTCTCTGTTTCAGGAAGAGTTTCAGGATATCCTTGAAGTTATTGTTTATCCAGAACCATATCTCTGTGCCAGTGAAGGTTATTGCTTAAACTCCGTCTCAATGGTTTCCTCTACAAATACTCTTGAGTTAAAAGAGAATATCACTTATGTTGGTATCGATCTTGGAAATTCAAATACTGTTGTTACTATCTATAACGATACCGAGTAATCGATTCGTGCTATTTTCAATATAGAGAACTGTATCCTCTTTAATTGATAAAAAAAGTCTGTTGATATTCAATAGACTTTTTTTATCAATTAAAATTTAATAAAGTCTTATTTCTAGAGCACTGAATTATTTCTCTTTATAACCCGCAGCATATTCAATGACACACATATATCGGTATGTTGCATGATTCCCACAGGAGACTCCTGCAACTCTAAAATCGGGATTAAAGACACTCTTCCTGTGTCCGCGATTTCCTACACCATCGTCTATTATCAAAGCCATCACAATTCTTCTTGCAGAGTTATTCCCATAGTCTATATTTTCGGAACATGAGCCTTGCCATGTGCCATAACGGCTTATCCGTTCAACGTAGGTACTTCCGTCTTCTCCTATATGACCTACATGGGTCGTTTCCTCTTGCATTTGCACCATATCTCTGGCCCCTTTACTCATCCCTTGTGAAGGAATTAAAGTGGGTAAACCCTCCTTTTGACTCTTAAGAAATTTTATCGCCTCAAGTACTGCCCCTTTCCCCTCTTTGGTCATCAAAATTATTTTGCCGGGCTCATGAAGCGCATTTCCGATAAATAAATTACTGTATTCGGTAAGAAAATCTACATATTTCTCAGGATTACTTCGTGCCAGATTAAGCTCTGATATCACCTCTGCCTCTAAATCTGACAAATAAGGGTATACCCTATTTTGTTCCTGGACCTGGTATTTATTATCAGTTGAAGTAAATGAAGTTAATATTAAGATATAAAGTATATTAAAAATGAAATATAATTTTGTTTTCATCAGATTTTAGAATGATTATTGTGGAAATTTACTCATTAGTTCTTGTTAGTTTACTCACTATTAATTATACCTGAATAGAATTGGAGTCTTTAACGCAAATATGTATTTATTTTTTCTTTTAATCATGCAATGTTGGCTATTTTACTATTGGTATTTCACATAATTTATGGGTAATAATTAATCATAAATTAATATCTTTAATAGTGTTAATTAAAGTATAATCTTCTACCTTTGACAATCGAATTTATACAATAGCTATTTTGTTATGAATGAGAAAGATATGAATTTATTTTCAGAGTTTCCCCCGGTGTCAACCGAATCCTGGGAATCTCAAATATCAAACGATCTTAAAGGCAAAGAATATGAAAAATCCTTGGTTTGGCCATCGCTCGAAGGGATCAACGTGCGCCCATATTATCGAAGTGAAAATCTAGAAACGCTCGGGTTTTTAGAATCCTTACCTGGTTCTTTTCCGTATGTGCGCGGAAATCATAATTCTGGAAACGATTGGCTGGTTCGTCAGGATATTCGTGTTGCTAATCTCACAGTTGCAAATAAAAAGGCTTTAGAGCTTTGTGCAAAAGGGGTTAATTCAATTGGATTTATCTTTAACGAGAATAATGATCTTAGTAAAGTTCAGCTTAATGAATTATGTAATGACATTGACTTTACACAAACAGAGATAAATTTTATCTTAAATCAACCAGGAACTGAATTTTTGGATGTTCTTACCACTTTTCTTCGGGAAAGTGGATCTTTGGATTTTAAGGGTTCATTAAATTTCGATCCTATTGGGCAGTTCGTGTTAAAAGGGAGATTTTTTCCCGATGAGGTTAATGCTTTTAATGATCTTCATGATCTATTTTTTTCTGCCTCCGATTTCCCGGATATACAACTTATAACGGTTGATGGGAGGTCTTTAAATAATTCAGGGGCAAACAGTATTCAGGAGATGGCTTTTACATTGGCCATCGGAGCTGAATATTTAACACGTTTAACAGATTCTGGCTTGGATGCCGCAGTTGTGGCCCCAAGGATTCGGTTTAATCTCGGAATTGGAGGAAACTATTTTATGGAGCTTGCTAAAATCCGTTCGGTTCGAATGTTATGGGCTCATATAGTTCATGCCTATTACCCTCAATGCCGTTCAATTCCTAAATGTAAAGCAGGGGAGTGTCTTTGTTATGGGAAGGTTCATATTCACGCTGAATGTTCGTTGCTAAATAAGACCATTTATGATCCATATGTCAATCTTTTACGAAGCCAAACTGAAGCAATGTCTGCAGCTTTAGGTGGTGCCGATTCCATCTCGCTCCTTCCTTTTAATAGTGTCTATGAACAGCCTACGGATTTTTCTGAACGATTAGCTCGAAATCAACAAATAATACTTAAGGAGGAGGCTCATTTTGATAAGATTGCAGATCCTGGTGCTGGCTCATATTACATTGAAACACTCACCGGTACTTTGGCAGAAAAGGCTTGGGATCTTTTTTTGACTATCCAGGATAAAGGTGGCTTTATTGCCGCTTGCCGCGATGGGTATATTCAAGATAGTATTGGGGAGATGGCTTCCAAACGGACCAAGGCAGTGGCTACAAGGCATGATAATGTGCTGGGGATAAATCAATTTGCCAATCATTCAGAGCATCTTTCAAGTACTCTTTCTGCTGCGTTATTTAATGCCACAGACCAATCGACTCCGGAGTCCGAAGTTAAGACGATCAAATTATTTCGCAGAGCGCAGCATCTGGAGTCTATTCGTTATGCTACCGATCGTTTCTCTTTAGTGCATAAACGTCCCGTTGTTTATCTGTTAACTGTTGGTGATCCGTTATACAGTAAAGCAAGGGCGCAATTTTCTTCAAATTTCTTTGCTTTAGCAGGATATCAGATTATCGACAATGGTGTTCTTGATACTGTTGAAGTAGGTATTAAGGGTGCCTTGGATGCATCAGCCGATATTGTAGTGCTCTGTAGTTCAGATAATGAATACGCAACCTTAGCTCCTCTGGTCCACCAGTTATTAGTGAATAAAACAATTCTTGTTATTGCTGGTTCCCCACCTTGTTTAGAAGAACTTAGTGCATTGGGCATCAAAAATTTTATCCATGTTAAGAGTGATTTAATTCAATCATTGACTGGTTTTAATAATAAACTTGGGATTAAATAAGAAAAATTATGAGACCCGATTTTAGAACGATTAACATAAATACCCATTCAAAGGTTACCCCATCTGATGGTATCGAAATAATCGATCGTTGGATAACACCAGAACAGATCCCTGTTAAAAGTGTCTATACAAAGAACGATCTTATAGGGTTAGGACATTTGAATTACGCGGCAGGGATTGTCCCATTTCTTCGGGGACCCTATTCTACAATGTTTTCAAGTAGGTTATGGACTATTCGGCAATATGCCGGTTTTTCGACTGCCGAAGAGTCAAATGCATTCTACCGTCGAAACCTGGCAGCTGGTCAGAAAGGGTTGTCTGTAGCCTTCGATCTGGCAACTCATAGGGGTTATGACTCTGATCATCCGCGCGTTGAAGGTGATGTGGGAAAGGCCGGAGTTGCGATTGACTCAATATTGGATATGAAGATTCTTTTTGATAATATCCCATTAAATAAGATGTCAGTTTCAATGACTATGAATGGTGCCGTTCTGCCCATTATGGCATTCTATATTGTCGCTGCCTTAGAACAAGGGGCTAAACTGGATGAATTAGAGGGGACTATTCAGAACGATATCTTGAAAGAGTTTATGGTTCGTAATACCTATATCTATCCACCCGAGTTTTCAATGAAAATTATAGCAGATATTTTTGAGTATACCTCTAAGTATATGCCAAAATTCAATTCCATTTCGATCTCAGGCTATCATATACAAGAGGCTGGTGCTACTGCAGATATCGAAATGGCATATACTCTTGCTGATGGACTCGATTATATCCGCACAGGCATTCAAGCCGGATTGGATATCGATTCATTTGCACCTAGGATATCTTTTTTCTGGGCAGTAGGAATGAATCATTTTATGGAGATTGCCAAAATGCGCGCGGCTCGGATGATATGGGCTAAATTGGTAAGTCAGTTTAATCCTAAGAATCCTAAGTCGATGGCGCTTCGAACTCATTCGCAAACGTCGGGATGGTCGCTTACAGAGCAGGATCCATTTAATAATGTCGGGCGCACATGTATTGAAGCGATGGCGGCAGTTCTTGGACATACACAGTCATTGCATACCAATGCTCTTGATGAGGCAATAGCTCTTCCTACTGATTTCTCTGCCAGAATTGCCCGAAACACACAGCTTTATATCCAACAAGAAACAGAGGTGTGCCGTTCTCTTGATCCTTGGGCTGGTTCTTACTATGTTGAATCGCTAACCAATGACTTGGCTAAAAAAGCATGGGCACTTATTGAAGAGGTTGAAAAGCTGGGTGGAATGTCAAAGGCAATCGAAACGGGGGTGCCTAAGATGCGGATAGAAGAAGCTGCAGCCCGCACTCAAGGGCGGATTGATTCAGGTACTCAGGTCATCGTGGGGGTTAATAAATACAGGCTCGAGAAAGAGGATCCAATAGACATTCTCGATATTGACAATACCGCTGTTCGATTCTCTCAGATTGACCGGTTGAAGAAGTTGCGTAGCGAGCGAAATGAGCAGGAAGTGCAAGATGCTCTTGCCGCAATAACCCGTTGCGCACAATCAGGTGATGGAAACTTACTCGAACTGGCTATTGTCGCTGCCCAAAAAAGAGCTACTTTAGGCGAAATATCAACAGCATGTGAAAAGATTGCTGGACGTTATAAAGCAACCATTCGAACAATATCAGGCGTGTATTCATCAGAAGCTAAAAACGATAAGGATTTTGAGCAAGCTATAGTACTTGTGACAAAATTTGCTGAGAAAGAGGGGCGTCAGCCTCGTATTATGATCGCAAAAATGGGACAGGATGGGCATGATCGGGGCGCAAAGGTCGTGGCAACAGGATATGCCGATCTAGGCTTTGATGTGGATATGGGCCCGTTGTTTCAGACCCCAGCGGAAGCAGCCAAACAGGCGGTTGAAAATGATGTCCATGTGTTGGGTATCTCTTCGCTTGCCGCCGGTCACAAAACACTCGTTCCTGCAGTGATAAAAAATCTGAAGGATTTAGGTCGAGAAGACATTATGGTTATAGTAGGAGGGGTTATACCCGCACAGGATTATGAGTTCCTTTATGAAAATGGTGTTGTAGCAATTTTTGGCCCAGGAAGCTCAGTGGCTTCCGCAGGACGCAAGATCATGGAGATCCTAATCGCGGCACAAGAAGATTAAGCGAAGATCTTACATATTTTCCTTGTGTGATTTTATTTTGTTTAAATTCAGCTTATTATGTGTCTCTTCCCGAAGATTGTTGGATTTACTCTGATACGTTCTTAAAGTCAGGACTTTATTTTTTTTTCAAGTTCAGGAATTTTCTGCTCGCTCGCTTTTTTAATTTTAAATCCTTTTGAAAGATTATATGCCGCTTTAATGGCTTCTTTATCATAGTCTTCAAGCCACATAATGTAGGTCGAGCTCCCTTCCCCTTTAAATACAGCCTTGACTTTCTTATCTGCATTTAATGCGATTGCCTTAATTACTTCTTCAGCTTGCTCTCCTCGGTAGGTTACCTTCTCCCACTTCGATTCACCGAAGTCACTTCTGTGATTATTTATAGTCCCAAGCGGAACGGAATCTGTTTTTACGGTAAACAATTCTGTGACAATGCGAAAAGAGGTGTGGCTTAACCATTGTTCTCCATAATAGTTACTTGCTAACGTTAGATCCCCTTTTTCATTCAGCGATACCTGAATATATGATCTGGACCAACTTTTATCGAATACTTGTCGGTTAGGGATATAGTTAGTGTACCGTTCAAATTCTCCTTTCTCCGTTTTGAACTCCTTGAGGTATGAGCCGATTAGCGTATTCGCCGATTCCAGATTTTGTCGCTCCTTAATAAGTTGTGACGTATAAATTGCAGAGCTGATTGTTGTTGCTTTCGCAATTTCACTTTTGCATTCCGGGTATATTCGTGCTATCGAATCGAGGTGTAACAAACATGAAGCTGTATCTCCTGTCGCCAGGAATACTTCAGCTCTATTTAGTTTACCCTGGGCAAGCTCTTGTTTGGAAGGGCCACAAGATAAAAGAAGAAGTATAAAGGTTGAAATGCCGATGGAGATTGAAATCTTGTGTGCCATTTTTATTTTAGTGTATGTAAATACTTGAATGAAAATTTCCATAGCGCCTAACTGCCATTTTGAAGAAAAGAAAGCACGCTTTCTAAATCATAATGAGAATCCTACTAACGTTGTCAGACACTTATTTGATGGTAAAGATATAAAAAAACTAAAATTAAGAATCGCCTTTGGATATTATTTGAGTTGCGATGATTCATAGTCAGTGAATTAAGGCTAATTTAAATTCTCTGTTTTTTTTTATCTTCTCCTTGTCTTTCTGAGAAATAGTTCTTTTCTTTGCAACGCTAAAATAAAGTAGCCTTAAACGTTATTATTTCAATTATAATGGTTGAATTTGTAATCGGTTTAAAAAAATAGATTACTTTTACGACCCCAAACAGTGGGGTAATAAATTAAGATGGCCCGTTCGTCTAACGGTTAGGACATCAGGTTTTCATCCTGGAAATAGGAGTTCGATTCTCCTACGGGCTACAAATTTTTAGAACACAGAAATTTTTTTTAAAATGGCAAACCATAAATCAGCTATTAAAAGAGCTAAGCAGAGTGAAGTTCGACGTCTGCACAACAAGTATTATTCAAAAACAACCCGTAATGCGGTTCGTTTGCTACGTGAGACTACTGAGAAAGTTGCTGCGGAAGCACTTTTACCAAAAGTCGTTACCTTGCTTGATAAACTTGCCAAGCAGAATGTAATTCACAAAAACAAAGCTTCTAACCTGAAATCAAGCCTGGCGTTACACGTCAACAGCTTATAGATTTCGGTATACGATAATTTCAGAAGCTCATCCTTTATAGGGTGGGCTTTTTTTGTTTTTCTCCTTTTAATTGGGTAAATTTAAGATCATCCCCGATCCTAAATTTTGTCAACCCTATGGAAAACTATTCCAAAAGACACCTAAAAGATATGGCCTTAGAAGATCGGCCTCGTGAAAAACTCTTGTACCGAGGCATTTCCTCACTCTCAGATGCCGAATTAATTGCTATTTTAATCGGATCAGGAAATCTGGAGGAGACAGCTGTTGAGTTATCACAACGAATCATGGAGAATGTTAAAAATAATCTCCATGAGCTCAGTAAATTAAATGTCGATAATCTGAAAACATATAAAGGTATAGGTGATGCTAAGGCAATATCCATTGTAGCTGCAATGGAGCTTGGGCGTCGCAGGAATCATGCCGTGGCCCTTGAGCTGAATAAGATTAATGGCAGCGTAGATGTCGCCAATTACCTTCGCCCTTTAATGGGTGAATTACCGCATGAAGAATTTTGGGCCCTCTTTTTAAATCGACAAAATAAAATTATTGATAAACAAAGACTCAGTCAGGGTGGCATAACCGGAACTGTAATCGATGTTCGGTTGGTTTTGAAAATGGCTATAGAGAAACATGCCACCGCCCTTGTATTTGCCCATAATCACCCCTCCGGAAATCTCGATCCTAGTGAGGCCGATCGTAAGATTACCCATCAATTAAAGGAGGCTGGAACGTTTTTAGATATTCCGTTAATCGATCATCTGATTATTACTCAGGATGGGCATTTTAGTTTTGCCGACGAAGGTTTGTTGTGATTTATTGTTTATTTTTGGATAAAATTTAAACATGGTACATCTTTTAGGCCAAACAAATTCCTTGCTAAGTCAGTTTATTGCTGAGATTCGTGATGAAATAATCCAAAAAGACCCACTTCGATTCCGCAGAAATCTCGAAAGGGTTGGAGAGATTTTTGCCTATGAAATAAGTAAGGTTTTAGATTTTAAAACCAATGAGGTAAAAACTCCACTTGGAATATCTACCATGCAAACTCTTGCATTTCAGCCTGTCTTGGCAACAATACTGCGCGCCGGCCTACCTCTTCATCAAGGATTTCTCAATTATTTCGACCATGGAGAGAACTGCTTTATTTCTGCATATCGTAAATATGATTCATCCGGGGAATTTAAGATTGAATTCGAATATATTGCCTCTCCTCTTTTGAATGGCAAAGTGGTTATTCTGGTCGATCCAATGCTCGCTACCGGTTCATCAATGGAGATTGCCTATAAAGCATTATTGGAAAAAGGTGAACCTTCTCATGTTCATTTGGTATCGGTAATTGCAAGTCAGTATGGAATCGATCATATCTTAAAATCACTTCCAAATGAAAAAATTACCTTATGGATTGGCGCTGTGGATAGTGGCTTAAATGCTAAATCCTATATCATTCCTGGTTTAGGTGATGCAGGTGATCTTTCTTTTGGTGAGAAAATTGATTCTAAGGAAGAAATTAAATCGACCCATTTTTAATCAAGCCGCTCAACACTAAGCTTGTCTGGACAAGTGTCTAGCATCTGTGATAGGCTCATCCCCGTTATAGGATGGCTAAGTTCAGGATCTATTTCCAATAAGGGAATTAATACAAATCTACGTTCGCCTATTCTCGGATGAGGAATTGTGAGCTGAGTTGAGCAGATACTAAGCTCATCGTAAAAAATAAGGTCAATATCAATTATTCGATCTTCGTATTTGTCCGACTTTTTAATTCGACCAATCTGTTTCTCTAATGCCTGAGTTTGCTCTAAGATCTCAAAAGGGGTAAGTTGTGATTCTAGACAGATTGCCTGATTATAGAATTGCTCCGTTTTAAAGCCCCACGATTCGGTTTTATAAACTGCCGATTGTTGGATTATTTTTCCAATTCTTATATCAATGAGATTTCGTGTTTGCTCTAGTATTTTTGACTTATCTCCCACATTACCACCTAAAAGGATAAATACTTTGGCCATTTTTTATAAATTTGCGTAATTTTAGTATAACAATATAGGGATTATTTAGTAACAATTGAATTTTACCTTAATTAGAACTTATTTATCAGTTATGAAAATATTCTGGAAAGCCTTTTTTGCATCCCTTCTCGCCATTGTCGTTGCATCAATTTTGATGATTCTTCTATTGGTTGGTGTAATCTCTGCGCTTACTTCATTTAAAGATCAAATCGTAACGATTAAGAGCCAGTCATTGCTTGTCCTTAAGCTCGATGGACGTATAGTAGAACGCAAATCGAATAATCCGTTCGAGGACCTTGAATTGCCAGGAATTAAACTGTCGACTACTGTAGGGCTGAACCAGATTTTAGGTTGTATTGATAAAGCCAAAAAGGATGATCGGATCAAAGGGATTTATCTTGAATTAAATGAGATAAACGCCGGTTATGCAACAGTTGAGGAGATTAGAAATGAGTTAATTAGCTTTAAATCGTCGGGTAAGTTTATCTATAGCTATTCAGATATGATTTCTCAAAAGGCATATTATCTTGCTTCGGTATCCGATAGCTTGATTCTGAATCCTATGGGTATGTTTGATTTTCGCGGTTTAAACGCCGAGCATACATTCTTTAAAAAGGCGCTTGATAAATTTGGAATTGAAATGCAGGTTGTACGCGGCAAGAATAACAAATTTAAATCAGCCGTAGAACCATATCTTTATGATAAGATGTCGGATGCAAATCGCGAACAAACCAGTGTTTATCTGAATAGTATTTGGAAACATCTCCTTAAAGGTATCTCTAAGGAAAGAGGAATATCTATAGATAGTCTAAATCATTATGCCGATAATGTGATGACTTTTCAAAAAGCTACTATCGCTTTGAAAACTAAGTTTTTTGATAACCTTAAATACAAGGATCAGGTATTGGCCGATTTTAGAAAATTAACCGGACTGGGTTCAAATGATGAAATTCCTGTAGTTACCATTGCTGAGTATGACAATGTTCCAAAATCAATTGATTCTGGAGGATTGGCAAAAGATAAAATTGCTGTCGTATATGCATCGGGAGAGATTGATAGTGGTTCTGATGGCCCCTATCAAATCGACTCCAAAGAGTTATCTAAAGGGATTCGTGAGGCGCGTACCGACTCATCGGTAAAAGCAATTGTTATTCGGGTGAACTCGCCAGGCGGGTCGGCATTCGGTTCTGAAGTGATCTGGCGCGAGGTAATTCTTGCTCAGAAAGTTAAGCCTGTAATCGTTTCAATGGGTGATTATGCAGCATCAGGAGGATATTATATCGCCTGTGGTGCCGATGCTATCCTTGCCAATCCAACAACGATTACCGGCTCTATCGGTGTATTTGGAATAATACCGAATCTAAGTGGTTTATTGACAGACAAAATTGGGATTACCTTCGATAATGTCTCAACCAACGATCATTCCGATATGCCATCAATGACTCGTAAAATGAGCCCTTTTGAACGGAATCTGATGCAGAGTTATGTTGAGTCAACTTATGATACGTTTATTTCTCATGTTGCTGATGGCCGAAAAAAGTCAACAGCTTTTATCGATTCAATTGGTCAGGGTAGGGTTTGGAGCGGCGAGAATGGAAAGCTAAATGGTTTGGTTGATGAATTTGGAGGCCTAAATGATGCAATTAAACTTGCAGCAGTTAAGGCTAATGTTAAACATTACCGAATAAAGGAATTGCCGAAACAAAAAGATACGTTTGAGGAGTTGATGAAAAGTTTCTCGACAAAAATGCAAACCTCAATTTTAGAATTAAAATTGGGAAATTCATTCTACCTATGGGAGAATTTTTCCCGCGAGGCACGAGCAAACGGCATATATACAAGACTGCCTTATAATCTGGAAATTAACTAGCACATTTATTTATGTTGAAATATATTATCCTTAAACTATTGTCTGTATTTTATGGAATTGGAGTAAGTATTAGAAATGAGTTATTTAATCTTCGATTACTCTCGTCGAAGGAATTTGATATTCCAATTATTTCTATTGGAAATATCACTGCTGGGGGGACAGGTAAAACACCTCATACCGAGTATATTGCGGCGCTATTAAAAAAGAGTTTCAGGGTCGCGGTCTTAAGTCGCGGATACAAAAGAAATACTTGGGGTTATCGACTCGTGGAGCAGAGTTCAAAGGCACGCGAAGTGGGTGATGAACCATTACAAATCAAATTAAAGTTTAATGAACTAATTGTTGCCGTTGATGCAAATCGTGTGCGAGGCATCAAGCATCTGATCGCCTTACCTGAGAAACCTGCAGTAATTCTCTTGGATGATGCATTTCAGCATCAGTATGTATCACCCGGTATTAACATTTTATTGACTGACTATAATCGGTTAATTACCCATGATTCCCTTCTGCCTTACGGCCGGTTACGTGAGTCTGCTTCCAATAAATCGAGAGCTACCATTATCATAGTTACGAAGTGCCCGGCTGAGATTAAGCCTATTGATGAACGTATAATCACCAAGGAGCTGGAAATCAGGCCTTATCAGAATCTATATTTTACCCGAATTAATTATGGCCCTTTAGCCCCAGTTTTTCCTGAAGATGTTGTTACCCCAGTCCTTGAACTATCTGAAAGCACGGGTATCTTAATGGTTACCGGCATCGCAAATCCGGCTCCCTTAAAAGATCATTTAATAATAGGTTCGCACACTATTTTAGAGATGAATTTTAAGGATCATCATCAATTTACGACCAAAGATATTGAACGGATAAGAGTAAAATTTGATTCGATTACTACAGCGCAAAAGATTATAATCACAACAGAGAAAGATATGGTTCGATTCCGAGACCTTACGTCGATTCCTGATATAATCCGCCAAAATATCTATTGTGTTCCTGTTATGGTAAGCTTTTTAAATAATGCAGGAACTGAATTTGATCGCAAAATACTTAGCTATGTTAAAGAAAATAAGGGAAACTTCAACTTTTATTCAACAAAAAATTGGGCTTAAAGCCGAAGTTGGGGTCGTTCTTGGAACCGGTCTTGGTGGATTGGTAAACGATATTGAAATCCTTCATACGCTCACCTATAGTGAAATTCCTAATTTTCCCCTCTCAACGGTTGAGGGTCATCAGGGTAAATTGATTTTTGGTATCCTTGGTGGCAAGAATATTATTGCCATGCAGGGGCGTTTCCATTTTTACGAAGGCTACACCTTGGAAGAATTGTCTTTCCCTGTTCGGGTGATGAATGATCTGGGTATTAAAATTCTGTTGGTCTCTAATGCCAGTGGAGGACTTAATCCCGACTTCAAAGTTGGTGACCTCATGATAATCACCGACCATATTAATATGTTTGGAGGAAACCCACTTATTGGACCAAATACCGAGGAGCTTGGACCGCGCTTCCCGGATATGAGTCAGGCTTATAATCTCAAACTTTGTAATCTCGCCCGCACAATTGCCGAACAGAATGATATTGTGCTTAAAGAGGGGGTATATATTGGTGTTGCCGGTCCTACCTTTGAAACACAGGCAGAGTATAAGATGTTTAGAATACTTGGTGGTGATGCAATTGGAATGTCAACTGTTCCTGAAGTAATTGTGGCTCGACATATGGGTATGGATGTTTTTGGAATTTCGATTATTACCGACAGTGGAGTTCCCGGAGAAATTGTCGAAATATCGCATCAGGAGGTTCAAGCTGTTGCAATGAAAGCTGAGCCTCAATTAAGTTTTATTTTTAAGCAATTGATTTCCAGATTATAAAGAGGTTGACGTAGGATTAGTGATCGTTTATGGCCACTACTATCAAGTTTTTTTTTATACCGCTGATTTGCTTTGTTTTAGTTATCCTTTACAATATGCTTAGCCCAACGATTTTAAGAAATAGTCTCACAATTAGTGTGTGCATCTCTCTTTTTATCCAATGTAATGTTCTAAAGCCTTCGATGCCAACGGAGAGTTATCGCAACGCATTACAGCAACCAAAAGCCTCAATTGTGAATCTCTATGCAGATATTGAAGTCACCAAGATTGAACAACTTATCGACCTGCATTTAGACAGTGTACTTTATCAAGACACAAGTTTTACGGATCATAATAACGATAATCTTAAAATAAAAGCCTCCAAAGGTGGGTTAGTTAAACTGGATTTTGCAAATGATCAGCTTAGTTGGGAATTACCTGCACTAATAAATTTTCAGAAAGGGATTAAAGTCTTTGGTTTTAATCTTCCCATGATTGATTCGTGGGAATATACGGGGCAAATCATTCTTCGCTATAAAACCAAATTAACCGTTAATCGAGACTGGACACTTCATACATCTACCGTATCAGATGGTTATATATGGACTAAAAAACCGATAGTTAAAATTGGTGCCGTAGATTTCCCCATCACCTTTATTGCTAACTTGATTCTTCCTGGTTATCTTGATGCATTTTCAAAACAAATCGATACGTTGATTGTAAACGACTTTGATTTTAGAGGTTTTGTTGAGAAGGGTTGGAATATTTTATCTAACCCATTTAAATTACCCGGCGATTATCAAGCCTGGCTATCCGTATCTCCTAATTCAGTAGCCTTGTTGCCAATAACTGGTGGATCAGGCCATATTCGACTGGGAGTAGCAATTACCTCCGAAGTTATCTGTTCTGTCGATCGGGAGGCTTCACTGATTAAGTTGGCTTCCTTGCCGCCTTTAGAACCATTAAAAATGGCTAGCGACTCTTTTAAAGTTAATTTATTAACCGATATTCCTTATACAACCATAAATAGCCGTATAAAAGAAGAGATTGGAGATTCTACTTTTCTGTTTGGAAATCGAAAGATCCGTTTTGAAACCTTTCGTGTTTATGGTACAAATGGTAAACTTGCCGTTGAAACACAGGTGTCAGGAAGTATTAATGGGACTCTTTATCTGACTGGAACCCCCTATTTTAATCAGAAGGATACAACCTTACGGATAAAAGAACTTAATTTTGATATCAAAACACGTAATCTCGCAATCCGTTCCTCTAAATGGCTCTTTAATGGGAAAATTGAACGCGCCATTACCTCAGCCGTTGCAATCCCATTTAATACAAACATTTCGTCGGTAGAGCGGCAGATTTCTCGTTTAATCAGTCATTATCCATTGAAGTATGGTCTTGAATTAAATGGGCGGTTGATTCAATTATCGGTCTCAGATCTCTATCTTACACCCGAATCAGTAAAGGCGAATGTTGTGTTTTCGGGTAACCTCTCGTTAGGGTTAACAACAAAAAAAGATTAAACTATACTATTGCGATTTTAAAAGCAATACCTATGCCTTAATTGGGATCTTTAACTTCTGTCCAATTGTCAGTCCTCTGGTATTTTTAATATTATTTAGTAACTTTATTTCAACATCAGACACCCCTGCAAATTGCTTGGCAATGGTATAGAGGCTATCCCCAGGGCGAACAGTATAATAGGTAAATTCAGCATTTAATTCTGTAGTACCAGTAATTGATTCAGTCGGCTTAATACTCACCTCTGCCGGTGCTGTTGATTTTGAAACTTCAGACTTACCCTTGTTTGTTACTAAATCAGAAACTTTTGATTTATCGGCCGTGTAAATTGTAAGTTTTTGACCAACCTTGATCCGGTTATGATTAATAATATTCCATTCACTAAGAAGTGCCACTGTGACTTTATACTTATTGGCTACTGAACGTGGATTATCACCGGCCTTAACGACATAGGTGATCTTTTTCTTCCCTGCAGTATCAAAGTATCTTGACCCATCTTTAATTGAAACAATCTGGTTGTTTGGGAAATATTTCTCCCTGTTATAAGCAAATATTTGACTCTGATTATCGATAAATGGTGAGATCTTATCAATGGGTAGCTTTAATACGAAATGCTTATCTGCTCTGGCAGGGATAATATCACGTTTATATTGAGGATTAAGCTGCCTGATCTCCATAATAGGAATATTGAGTACCGACTCAATTTGTTCGAAATTTAAATACGAATTTATAGCTATCGTATCGGTTAAGATTTTAAAGGATGGCTGCACAGCATTTAAGTTATGCTCTTTGGCATAGTTCATAACATAATTTGCTGCAATAAAAATAGGGATATATCCCCGTGTCTCCCTGGGTAATTTAGAATAGATCTCCCAATAGCTTTGTTTTCCACCTGAACGTCTGACTGCCTTATTTATATTTCCGGGACCGCAATTATAGGCCGCAATAACAACATGCCAGTCGCCATAAATTGCAAATAGATCTTTGAGATAGCGAGCAGCAGCATCTGTCGATTTTACCGGATCGTTCCGCTCATCGATGTAGGAGTTAATCTCCAAACCATACATCTTGCCAGTACCATGCATAAATTGCCAAAGTCCTGAAGCTCCGGCTCGTGATACAATTTTCGGATTTAACGCCGATTCAATAATGGGTAAGTATTTTAACTCTGCAGGGAGATTGTATTTTGCAAGTGCTTCCTCAAAGAGGGGGAAGTAGTAGCTTGTAAGCCCCATCATTATTGAGACCATTCCTCTGCGTCTGTTAAAGTAAAAATTGATGAATTTCTTAACCGATTCGTTATACGGTAGTGGAATATAGGAGTCTAAATTTTGAAGACGGCTGATATAAAGAGAGTCTGGAAGTTCTTTCTGCAGACTATCTGCAGAGAATGCTTTTTCCAAACTGTCTACCGGAAAAGCATTCTGTACATACCAGGTATGGACCATCGAATCGAGCTTGTCTGATAATATATTGTCAAGATTATCGATCGACGTTGAATCGGGATGAATAGATTGTAACGAATCGGCAGGTATAATCCGGGATGCCTCAATAGGATTACTTTCCGGTAATACCGCTTTTGATTGGTCGTTAGTCGTTTGACCAATCGAATTGATTGATAAAATGAATAAACCCCAAATAAATAGTATGATATGTATATGCTTCATTTTCTTATGATTTAAAATTGAATGGCTAAATTTAGACCCATTCCCATATTCTGATTGCCTAAATTTACAGGCATTGGCTCAATTCTCATGCTTATATCGCTGCTGATGTCAAAGTCGAAAAGATTGGCATCTACGCTGGCATCGATAATACTTAGAACATGAAGAACGGCAATACAAATTACGGTTAAGTCTCTGTTCCGGCGATAAAAATCCTTCCCGCTTTTTAACTGATCAGAGATATAGGTGAAAGTTGCAGGATTATCAAGCCTTATCGATGGGTTTTTAATAAGATTGTTGAGAAATAATCGTTCATCTGGTTTCAGGCTTTCAGCACTCTTATATTGAGCAATAATCCGGTAACCTTGAAAAAAATCTCTGTAATTATTGTTGTTCCAACCAAGCACGTAGATCAATCCGGCATACCCTCCATAGACAATGGGAAGCTTCCAGTATTTCCGATTGTATATCTGTCCTAAACCAGGGAAAAGGGCCGCATAGATAGAGGCTTTCTTCGGTGAACGGACGATTTTATGAACCGGTGTGCTAACCTTTATGCTGTCGTTTGAAATCGTTATCGGCTGTGCTTTAACTGACAGATTATCTGTAAGGATAATAAAAAAAATCGAAAAAAGTGCGATAATGATTTTAAACATGCCAATTTCAACTGATTATCACGAATTTAATTTGTCAAATATTCCAATGATACGTTCCAAATCTTTCGCATCTCCGAAAGGAATTTCAATTTTTCCTTTGCCAAGATCATTAATTTTAAATACGACACTTGTATTGAAATATTTCGTAAGATGATTTTTTAAATCTCGATATTCATCGGGGAAAGGGGTTGCAGGTTTTTTCTCCGCTGTATCCTCGCCGTTATCCTCTACACTTATTTTTCGCACAATATCTTCAGTCTTACGGACGGAGAAATCATATTTGACAACCTGACGGTAAATCATAATCTGAGTCTCAGGCTCTTGTATATTCACTAAAGCTCTGGCATGACCCATGGTGATCTCTTGTTCCCTAATTGCTTTCTGTATTTGTGCGGGAAGCCTGAGTAGTCTGAGATAATTTGATACCGTAGAGCGCTTTTTCCCAACCTTTTCACTGAGTGTTTCCTGAGTTAGGTTGCATTCGTCAATCAATCGTTGATAACTTAATGCAATCTCTATGGCATCAAGGTCCTCACGCTGAATATTTTCCACCAAAGCCATCTCTAGCATGGTTTCATCACCTGCTTCTCTGATGAATGATGGAATAGTCCTTAATCCTGCAATTTTGGAAGCTCTAAAACGGCGTTCTCCTGCAATAATCTGATACCTGCGATCCCCTAGCTTTCTGAGTGTTATCGGCTGTATAATGCCGAGTTCTCTGATCGAAGCTGCAAGATCTGCAAGTGCGTCCTCATCAAAATGAATTCGAGGCTGGTACGGATTTGCCTCAATTTCGTTAATTGATATCTCATTTGAAGCCGGTAAACTGACGGTTAAATCACTTCCCTCAATAAGAGCTCCCAGGCCTCTGCCAAGTGCATTTCGTTTTATCATGATTTGGAAATAGTTTTAAAATTAGTGTTCTGCAATCTCAATATGGTCAATTTTTGTAAGATTATTATTCTGAAGTAACTCCCTGGCGAAGCTAAGATATGCCTGAGCTCCCTTAGATGTTATATCGTACTCAATAGCCGGAAGACCGTAACTAGGTGCTTCAGAAAGACGGATGTTACGGGTAATAACAGTCTCAAAAACCATCTCCTGAAAATGACGTTTTACCTCTTCGTAGACTTGGTTGGATAAATTAAGTCGGGCATCAAACATGGTAAGTAAAAAACCTTCTATCTGAAGATCCGGATTTAACCTGCTTTGAATAATCTTCACTGTATTCAATAATTTACCCAACCCTTCCAAAGCAAAATATTCACATTGAACAGGAATAATTATTGAGTCGGCGGCTGTTAAGGCATTTACCGTGATAAGTCCAAGTGAAGGCGAACAGTCAATAAGGATAAAGTCGTAATCATTTGTAATTTTATCAATCACCTCTTTAAGTACTTTTTCACGATTTGGTAGATTGAGCATCTCTATTTCAGCTCCAACTAAATCAATATGAGAAGGAAGTAAGTCGAAATTTGGTGTTTTTGTGTTTAGAATAATCGTTCTCGGATCAACATCGTCAACCACACATTCGTAAATGCTGGTTTTAACGTTCCGAACATCAAAACCAACACCAGATGTTGCGTTTGCCTGAGGATCTGCATCAATGAGCAATACACGGTATTCCAAGACAGCCAAGCTGGCGGCTAAATTTATCGCAGTTGTTGTTTTGCCCACACCCCCTTTTTGGTTCGCTATCGCAATTACCTTTCCCATTCTATTAATTTTAAAAAGACCGGCTCAAAATTAACAATTTAAGCTGAATTTGCCCTCTCTAGATTGGATTTGGCTATCCCACGATGTTAATAAAGCGAAATTATCAACAAATTATTTTAATTTGAATTTTCAAATCATTAAAATACAGGATATTATATCCTTAATCAATCTCTATGTCCGTTGATATTTTTTCGGGAATAGCTCTTAAATCGGATCCACATCAATGGCGATTTGGATTGCCTTATTTCCTTCACGTGTCCTTACCTGGGTGATGATTTCCTGCATCTGTCGTTTGGCATTTACGACTGAGATATCACGCTCAATTTTTATCCATAATTGTTTAATATATTGAGCTTTAATGCGACTTATCAAAGGGTATTCGGGCCCTAATATCCGAGCTCCAAATCTCTCACGTAACTTTGCTGTTAGCTCATCGGCGATTCTGTCAAGCTCATTCTTTTCACGATGTTTAACAGTAATTCCTATCATCCTATAGAACGGAGGATACTTGTAGTGTTTTCTTTCTGCAATCTGACTACTATACATCGCCTCATAATCATTGTCGATAATGTTTAAGATAATAGGATGGGTGGGTTCTGAGGTTTGTATGATCACCTTCCCCTGCTTATTCTTCCGGCCTGCGCGGCCGCCTACCTGAGCCATAAGCTGATATCCACGCTCGTAGGCCCTGAAGTCGGGTTGGTTAAGAAGATTGTCGGCATTTAAAATCCCTACTATGGCTACATTCTCAAAGTCAAGACCCTTGGTTACCATCTGAGTGCCAATAAGTATATCAATCTCTCCCTGTTCAAAGCGAGCAATTATTTTTTCGAACCCACCTTTTGATCGGGTGGTGTCGAGATCCATTCGGTCAATTTTTGCATCCGGAAAGATTAATTGAAGGTCTTCTTCTACTTTCTCGGTCCCAAAACCCTTGTTGGTCAGTTCTTTATTTCCGCAGCTCTTACAACTGCCGGGATGGCTTATCGAGTAGCCGCAGTAATGGCACACCAATGAATTGTTATGCTTGTGATAAGTAAGACTGACATCACAATGGGTACATTTGGGAATCCATCCGCATAATTTGCACTCGATGAAAGGCGAAAAACCTCTTCTGTTTTGGAAAAGTATAACCTGTTCCTTGCGTTCAAGAGCACCTGTTATCTCATTGAATAGTAATGGAGTAAGATGTGAGTTCATCTGCCTTCGGCGATATGCATCTTTGAAGTCGGCGGTTTGAATCTCTGGCATTTCTATCTGTTGATGCCTCTCGCTTAGGGTTACCAATCCAAACTTTCCCGATTTAGCATTGTAATACGTTTCAACAGCAGGAGTGGCAGTACCTAATAAAACCGGTGCGTGATGCAGATGGCCAAGGATTACCGCTGCATCCCGTGCGTGGTATCGTGGTGCAGGATCATATTGCTTAAAACTATTCTCATGTTCTTCATCAACGATAATCAATCCGAGATTTTTGAACGGGAGAAATAACGCTGATCTGGTTCCTACAATTAATTGATATTCTGCATTAGTATTGGAATCTCCAAAATTTAGAACCTTGTTCCAAATCTCAACACGCTCTGAGTCATTAAATTTTGAGTGATAGACTCCTGCCTGGTCACCAAACACTCGCGTTAATCGGTTAATTATTTGTGTGGTTAGTCCAATCTCAGGCAGTAGATACAAGATCTGTCTGCCACTGTCAAGACACTCCTTTATCAATTTGATGTATATCTCAGTTTTTCCACTCGAGGTTACTCCATGAAGCAACGTAACAGGTTTTTCAATAAAGGATTGTTTAATCTGATTCAAAGCTTCTGATTGCGCATTACTTAATACTGACAGCTCTTTTATCGCTCCGTCATATCCAGGCAACCGATCAATACGTTTCTCGATAACGGTCAGAATATTTTTTTTAGTTACACCATTAAATACAGTATTGCTTAATCCCGTTGCCTCAAGAAGTTCCTTTTTGGTAATTCCCAGTTCTCCGTTGGTTTTCTTTTGCTCCGCTAGTTCGAAATAGCCAAGCACTAATCTTTGCTGTAACGGAATTTTTCGTAAGGATTCAATCGCAAGATTGATTGATCGCTCATTTTTTAAGCTTTCAGCCAACTCGACGTAGGTTGCTTTCTTCGGACGATAACCATCTCTCATCTCCTCTTCTATCGATACGGCTCCTTTGCTTAACAGCTCTTTGACAATGGCAATAGAGTTTTTTTTCAGAACTGAATTGTTAAGTTCTGCAATTGACAGACTTTTCTTTTCGCGAATTACTTCAAATAAAAGTTGCTCTTTGGGGGTAAGTTTATTGGAACTTTGTTCGATATAGTCACTATTGAAATTAATTCGTGTCTCACTTTCTAATTTTAAACCTGAAGGAAGCGCTGCTTTCAATACCTCTCCAATGGCACAATGGTAATATCCTGCGATCCAGTCCCAAAATGGAAAACTCGAAATGGGCAAAATAGGAGTTGCATCAATGATATATTCGATGGGCTTTGTTTGGTATTCAATAGGTTTTTTGTCGTGTAGGTGATGTACCAGAGCCGAATAAAATCTTTTTACCCCGAATTGAACAATCACACGTGCCCCGGGTACCACCTGGTCTCTCAATTCTTCGGGTACTTCATAGGTAAAGTAGCCCGCAAGAGGAAGCGGAAGAATAACATCAGCATATTGAGTAGCGTTCGGCTTCACACGGATTAGTTTATTTAATCTTATGTATTATAAAACGTTGGTTGTTAGTTTGTTTGTGATAAATTCCTTGTTCTTAATATTTCAAACAGGGGTTCATAGATATAAATAAAATAGCGAAAAATCGAATCACTTTCCTAACTTGATTTGTCGGTGTAGGAATCAAATTATGATGGTTATAATTAGTTGGTAATACTCAAGATCGGTTTACCAGTAGATGCATTTGGAGCCATTATATCGAGTAATGCTGCAATTGTTGGTGAGATGTCTATAATCTCAACGGGTTCGCAACTGTAGCCAGCTTTTATATTGCCACCATACCAAAGAAGAGGCACATGCGTGTCGTAGCTATAGGCACTCCCGTGTGTTGTTCCTGTTGGTGATAGCTCTTCGAGCCATGCCGGCTCAAGGAATAAGGCAATATCACCTGAACGTTTAATCGTATAACCATTTTGTATTAATAGTGCCATTTTATTTTTATAGGAGTAACCATTTAACAGGTAACCCGGATAAGCATTCGCAATACCAGCGAAAGTCAACGAATAGGAGGCAATTTCCTCCTCAATCTCCTTGAGAGAGATGTTTTTATCGGTTATTATTTTATGATTTAGGTAGATCTGATTATTTATCACTGAAGAGACCAGGTTGGTATCGTGATAAGTTTTTAAAAGATGACTTTTTAATGAATCTCCAAATCCCTTAGTATTAAAATATCCCGCATTCATCTTGTTGTCAATTAATTCTGAAGGAACATATGCCGCACCATGATCAGCAGTTAAAAAAAGAATAATATTTTCTTTTCCATAATTCTTTTCCAGGTAATTGATTAACTCACCCAGATCACGATCTAGGCGCAAGTAGGTATCTTCAATTTCTATTGACTGAGGCCCCATTTTGTGACCGATATAATCGGTTGCCGAGAAGCTGATAGCCAATAAATCGGTGAAGTCTCCTTTGCCTAAACCTTCACCCTTAAGAGCTGCGAGTGCAATATCTTTGATAATTGAATTTCCTGAAGGGGATGAACGGATAATTCCAAAATCATTTTTACTGTGCATGGCAGGTAAATTGTGCGGAAATATAGGTTTCGTTTCTCCACTGTATAAGCCCTCGTAAGGATTGTCATCGGCCTCACTCTCGGTATATTGTGCAATTGGAAGCAATGTATTCCAAGGCTGCGATAAATATTTTTCTGCCAGATGAAGTTCATTAAAATCAACCACCCATTTGGGTAATTCTTTCATGTAATAAGTTGAGGTGATAAAGTTTCCAGATCCGGAATCAAACCAATAAGAGCCGTTTGAAAGATGCCCTCCTGGTAAGATTGCCCCACGATCTTTTAACGAAACAGAAATAACCTTTGATTTGAAGTTTGAATATAACCTTAGCTCATCACCGATAGTAGACGAGAGGAGATTACGTGGCGACATCTTACCGCCATTTACAGAGCCGACACCAACGGTTTGAACCGAGGAGTCATCAGTAACATATGTAGTCTTATTTTTCTCCCTCACAAACCAATCATTCCCAATTATTCCATGAAATGCAGGAGAGGTACCCGAATAGATTGAAGCATGTCCGGGACCAGTGTATGTTGGGGCGAAATTATAATTCGTGTTCTTGCAATTAAAACCCTGATTCATTAATTTTTTAAATCCATTCTCGGAAAACTTAGCGTAATATTTCGAGATATAATCATAACGCATCTGATCAACAACAATTCCTACCACTAATTTGGGCCTTTTATTGATTTTGGTAACTGGGTTGGATGTGGGGCGTTGTGCATAAAGTGAAATGGAGAGAACTACAAGCAGAATAATTGAGGCAAATTTCATTTATAAATCAGTTTAATTTTATCTTTTTATTAACTTTTTATTCCTTTCATTAAATCAATTAAGCTAATCTGAGATCTCAAATTAGCTTTTCCATTTTGGTACATTCACGATCTATCGGAGAGTTTACGAAATCGATAAAAAATCATGTATCAAACTATTGAATTTTGCCTACTTACTTTTGATTAAAAAATAAGAATCGTGCAAAAGAGAAAGAATTTTTTTGCGGAGAGAGAGGGATTCGAACCCCCGGATCCGTTTAACCAGATCACCTGATTTCGAGTCAGGCCCATTCGACCACTCTGGCATCTCTCCAAATTTGCTGATGGTTCAAACTAGACTGCAAAAATAACAAATCTTAATAACTATTAAAGTTTTAAATAGGTGATAAAGGGATCAAAATATTTAGGACTATGAAGTTTTCTTTTGATTATTTGGATAATTTTACCGGACTCAATACTTATACATTTTTTCAGTATGACAGAAGTACCATATATTGTTGAGGTCAGGAAGGTTAAGAAATCATTTAAGGAGGTGCAGGCAGTAAAAGGGGTAAGTCTGACAATTAAACCCGGTGAATTTATTGCATTGCTAGGTCCAAATGGAGCGGGCAAAACAACCTTAGTCGAAATGATCGAAGGGATCCAGCACCCTGATCAGGGGGAGATCTTTATCGCGGGGAAACAATGGAAATCTCACCGGCATGAATTGCATCTATTGATCGGGCTTTCACTCCAGGAGACACGGTTTATGGATAAGCTAACCGCATATGAAACAATGCGTCTGTTTGCAAGTTTTTATAAGCTAAATTCTAATCGTGTGGATGAGATATTCACTCTTATCGGTTTGGACGATAAGAAAAAAGCTTTTGTTGATAATCTCTCAGGGGGACAGCGTCAGAAATTGGCCCTTGGTGTTGCACTCTTAAATAACCCCCAGATATTGCTTCTCGACGAGCCGACAACAGGTCTCGACCCAAATGCCCGACGCGAGATCTGGAATATCCTGCTCGATCTGAGAAAGAGGCAGAATACCTCGTTGATTCTTACTACCCACTATATGGAAGAGGCTGAATATCTATGCGATCGGATTGTAATTATGGATCAGGGAAATATTTTGGCGGAAGGGACCCTTCATGAGATTCTAACCCTCGGAGGTGGCCATCGATCTCTTGATGAATTGTTTATTTCACTTACAGGACGTCATTTATATGAATAAGATAACTAATCATCAGCTGTTCAGGCTTATTGTTGCCCACTTTGCAGAGATTATCCGAGAACCGGCCGTAATATTCTGGGGTGTTGTTTTTCCTATTCTAATGGCTTGGGGATTGGGAATTGCCTTTACTCAAAAAGGTGGAGCACAGGTAAATCTGGCAATTGTAACTAGTGACTCGAACCATAAAAAGCTTCATGATCCAAAACTATTTTCTTTCCTTGAAGCCAATGCGGTTAAAAAAGACAGTAGCTTTTCGCTGGCTTTGACAAATCAGAAACTGGGAGATACAAAATTAAGTTATTTCGTTACCTCTTCGTCTAATGCCTTTAAGATGCTTAAGAAAGGGGAGGTTTCAGTAATTATAGAGGCCGATTCTACTGGCTCGAGATATTATTTTGATCCCGCTAATGCTGAGGCTAAAGCAGCATACCGAATTGCGTCAAATGTATCAGCATATGGGATAGCATCATACGGCTCCAATCAGCAGGAGATTAGACCCTTGTCACTCTCCGGCACCCGGTATATCGATTTTTTAATTCCCGGACTACTCGGTATGGGAATTATGATGGCAAGTTGCTGGGGCATTAGTTATACCATCATCGATCGCCGCTCCAAGAAACTCTTACGTCGTATGGTCGCAACTCCAATGCGTAAGTCAAATCTCCTGTTTGCGTTAATCACAGCGCGATTTGTGATGAATCTCGCAGAAGCACTTCTACTGTTCCTTTTTGCCTGGCTATACTTTGGGGTTAAAATTCAAGGAAGCTGGCCAGCATTAATTCTACTCTTTATTGCTGGAAATATTGCCTTTTCAGGGATTTCAATACTTATTTCTTCGCGAACGGCTAATTCGGAAGTTGGAAATGGAATTATTAATGCAATCGTTACGCCGATGATGGTCGTTTCGGGCGTGTTCTTTAGTTATCATAATTTTCCCGATTGGATTATTCCTGCGATACAATGGCTTCCCCTTACTCTGATTGCCGATAGCTTTAGGAACATCTTCAACGAAGGGGCAGGTTTTACGGATGTGTGGCGCGAAGCGCTTGCGCTTACCTCAATGGGTATTGGATCGTTTGCAATGGGAATGAAACTCTTTAAGTGGTATTAGTTAGGTTGTTATCTGAATAATTTGTTCTGTAGGATTAACTGTCGTCACGTAGTTCCAAGTATTGGGCAACCTTTTCGGGTACCATATCTGCTATCGATATTCCTGATCGAACTCTTTCTCGAATCTCAGTTGCTGAACAATCGATAAGTGGGGCGGAAAGATTGATCGTGTTCTGATAATTTAAATCTGCTGGAATAGGGAATCCCGGGCGGGGATAGATGATTAATCCAAATTCATCGATAATCCTTTCATATTCTACCCATTTATGCAGAATGGCAAGGTTGTCACCTCCAATTAAGAGGGTGAATTGATGCTGCGGATTATCGGATTTTAGTTTTTCAAGTGTTCGTATGGTGTAAGAAGGGCGCGGCAGATTAAACTCAAAATCGCTAGCCTTCATTCCTGGTTCATTCTCAATGGCTAGTTGTACCATGTTGAGCCTCTGCTGCTCAGGAATCAGATCTGCACTCCTCTTTAACGGGTTTTGCGGAGAGACCAAAAACCACACTTCACCGGCAATAGCTTTGTTGAGCACCTCGTGTGCAATAGCCAAGTGTCCATTGTGAATGGGATTAAAGGATCCGGAGAAGATAGCAATTTTCATGGGTCGAAAAGTACAATGTCATTAATTAGAATGCCAATGGTATAGTAGGAATCTTAGTGAACCCTATTGCGATTTTATTTTGCAGACTCAAAGGTACCGAGAAACTGAATAACTTTCTCCTCTGCCTCTAAGAGGGCCTCCTCTAAAATATCATTTACAATTACCATATCAAAAAGCCCTATGTAGCTCATCTCATGTTCCGCTTTTGCAATCCGTTCTTTAATTACTTCAGGATGATCTGTCGATCTGGAAGTTAGTCTTTTCTGAAGCTCTGCAATCGAAGGGGCCTGAATAAATACCGCAAGTGCCTGGTCACCATAGTATTTTTTAATGTTGCTTCCACCCACAACGTCAATATCAAAAAGGATGTTCTGATTTATCTTTAGGATTCGCTCCACCTCGCTTTTTAAGGTCCCATAAAAACAACCCGGATAAACCTCCTCCCATTCAAGAAATTCGTCCTGATTTATTTTAGCTTTAAATTCATCCACAGATAAAAAGTAGTACTCTTTCCCGTCTTGCTCTAACCCTCTGGGATTACGTGTGGTCGCAGAGATTGAGAATCCAAAATTCAGATTCAGCGATAATAAATGTTTTACAATTGTTGTCTTTCCTGCTCCCGACGGGGCTGAAAAGATAACCAGTCTGCCTCCACTCATGAATGTACTAATTTGTATAGATAAAGAAGCTAAAAATAGGAATAGTTACAAGGCGTTTAGCAATTGCTCCTTAATCCGCTCCAACGCATCCTTCATACCGATTACCAACTTCTGCATCTCTGTATGATTTGCTTTTGATCCTAACGTATTGATTTCACGACCAATTTCTTGTGCAATAAAGCCAAGCTTTTTTCCCGTTGGCTCATTAAGTTCCAAGGTTTCCAGAAAATAGACACAGTGATTGCCTAGCCTTACTTTCTCCTCATTAATATCTAATTTCTCAAGATAAAAGATCATCTCTTGCTCAAGCCGATTATGATCGACTCCTTCTGGTGAAGAGAGCTCTTTCAATCCATCTAAAATACGCTCTTTTACTTTCGCACTGCGCTCCAGTTCATAAGGTGCAATCTGCTCAAGTAGTGCTATTATAGTGTTGATATTGAGTATTATATCAGTATGTAGTGATACCCCTTCCTGGATTCTGAAATTATCCATCGCCTCAAGGGCTTCCCGGATTGAACCATTAATGGTATTCCAATCGTTCTCATCGGGCTCTTCACGTGTGGTTTTTACCACCTCAGGCAACTGCATAATGATTTGCAATGTTACTTCACTTACGGGGATTTGAAGCTCTTTACTGATTTCAGAGAGTTGATTAAAGTAGCTTTTAACCATCTCGCTATTGATGGTACTGTTACTCTCAACCCCCAATGATTCTGAGAAAATACTAAAATCTACTTTGCCACGAACTAGCTTTTCAGAAAGTTCACGCCTAATCTCCAGCTCCTTATCTCTATATATACCTGGGATACGGGTATTGACATCAAGTACTTTGCTGTTTAGTGATCTTACTTCAATGGTAATCTTTTTATGGGATAGTTCACATTCGGCTTTCCCATATCCCGTCATCGATTTAATCATATACGCTATTTTGAGATCAAATTTAACCTTTTAATTTGAAAAGGAGAAGCATCTATGCGATTTGGATTAAAGCAAAAACTCTGTGATCTGTTGTGGTCAGCTATGGTACAAAGAAGTAATACACAGAATTACACAAAGAGAATCACAGAGTCTTAGCGAGCGAAAGCTCTAAGATTGCTTATTATGAGTAAGCAGGATAATCGGTAAACCCTTGTTCTGATGCAGAATAGAAAGTATCGTAATCCATTTTTTCTGATAACGGATGGTTGTTTTCTAGTCTGAGTACTAAATCCGGATTATTAATGAATTGTCTTCCAAAGCCGACAAGGTCAGTATATCCGCTTGATAGATCAGCCTCTGCAGATTCCAGATTATATCCACCTGTGAGAATAAGGGTGTTGTTAAATTTCTGATGGATTGTATTTTTAATACTGAATGGTACTTCAGGTGCCCCCATGGCACTATGATCTACAAGATGAATATAAACTATTCCACGGTCATTCAATTGTTCTGCAAGGTAGGCGTAAGTCTCTTCAACCTCAGGGTAATAGGTCATGTCGCTTGCTACGCCAAACGGGGAAAGCCTGATACTTGTTTTGTTTGCTCCGATTGCATTGATGACGCGATCAACGACTTCAAGGATAAAACGACATCTGTTTATAATCGATCCTCCATAGTTATCTGTGCGTTGATTACTTACCGGTGAGATAAATTGTTCTAAAAGGTACCCATTGGCTGCATGAAGTTCGACCCCATCAAATCCCGCATTCATAGCTAAAATCGACGATTGTTCGAATTCTATAATGGCATTTTGAATCTCTTCAGCGCTCATTTCTTTGGGTACCTCAAAATCTTTCATCCCTTCCTGGTCAGTCCACATTTGACCTGAAGCTATAATCGCGGAAGGGGCCATTGCAATAGCACCGTCCGGTAAATTCAGAGAATGAAAAATCCGTCCACAATGCATAAGCTGCACAAAAATCTTCCCCCCTTTTGCATGAACAGCATTTGTGGTCTTTTTCCATCCTTCAACATGCGAATCATTAAAAAGCCCGGGAATACGGCAATACCCGAGTCCATTGACAGAGGGTGAAGTCCCTTCAGTGATAATAAGTCCTGCACTTGCGCGCTGCTCGTAATAGGTAGCAATTAAATCGTTTGTAATATTGCCGATAGCCCGACAGCGCGTCATGGGAGCCATAACGATTCTGTTTTTTAATTCTATGTCACCCAAGGTATACGAAGCGAATAATTCTGCTTTTTGCATTATTTATCTTTTTAGAAATTTGTATGTAATATTGGAGGTATAACACAGGAGTAGCAAGAATGTTCTTTCGTTTTACATTTATCCCTCTTAAATAACCTTAACTTAATTTAATATAGATTCTTAAGACTTTTTTGTTCATCCAATAAAAAAATAGAGGGCATCTCAACCTATTTCTGGCCTGGAAAATGACGAATAGAAAGTTTTTAAGAACAGAATAAAGAAATAACTTTTTCATTTTTAGAATAAATTATTAAATTGTAAATTATTAATAT
>CAIVMQ010000093.1 GCA_903907075.1 uncultured Bacteroidia bacterium | reverse complement strand
TTCCGATGCGATTAAAGATATTGCGGTATTTAAAGGGAATGAACCCTCTGAATATGGCGGTCGACTCTCCTCTGTGCTCGATATTAAGATGAACGATGGGAATGATAAAAAGATCGCTGTTAGTGGAGGAATAGGACTGATCTCCTCGCGTGTGGTTGTCGAAGGGCCTATCGTGAAAGATAAGGGTTCTTTTATCATTTCGGCGCGCAGAACTTATGCCGATCTTTTCTTAAAAGCTTCGCATGATACCTCATTAAATAAGTCCACACTCTACTTCTACGATATTAATGCCAAAGCTAACTATCGATTTAATGCGCGTAACCGAATTTTTCTGAGCGGATATTTTGGGAAGGATGTATTAGGCTTTGGAAATACCTTCGGAATCAACTGGGGTAACAGTACTGCCACACTGCGCTGGAATCACCTCTTCTCGGATCGGCTCTTCTCAAATACATCGGTTATTTTCAGTAATTACGATTATAAAATAAATATCAATAGCGGGGTGAAGATGAATATTATTTCCCGCATCCAGGATTATAGTCTGAAACAGGATTTTCAATTTTTTGATGGCTCAAATAACACCCTAAAGTTTGGTTTTAATGAGATCTATCATTTGATCATTCCCGGAGCAATTACTCCGATCAGTAATATTAGCCTTAAGAGCCTTACAAATAAATTTGCGCTCGAACATGCCCTTTATATTTCGCGACTTCGGAATTTTTCGCAACGGTTTAGTCTCGAATATGGCTCACGTTTAAGTCTCTTTAATCTTATGGGACCTGGTACTTTTAAGACTTATGATGCAACTAGTCAGGTAACAGATTTTTCAACTTTTGGTGCGCATGAATTTGTACGCAACTATTTTCATCTGGAGCCACGCATTACCGCTAACTATATTTTAAATACTCAGAGTTCTATAAAAACAGCCTTTGCCCGCAATGTGCAGAATCTCCACCTGCTTTCTAATTCAACATCGGGAAATCCCACCGATCTATGGATTCCAAGTAGCAATAATGTGAAATCTGAGATATCGGGTCAGCTCTCTATGGGCTATTATCGAAATTTCAACGATAATAGTTACGAATTTTCATCCGATATCTATTATAAGAATATGCAAAATCAGATCGATTATAAAAATGGAGCTGAGCTTAACTTTAATGATAATGTAGAATCACAAATCCTTACAGGCCGAGGCCGTGCGTATGGATTAGAGCTTTTTCTCAAGAAGAAACAAGGGCGGTTTAATGGATGGATTAGTTATACCCTTTCACGCACCGAGCGAAAATTTGAGGGGATAAATAACGGGGCTTATTTTGCTGCTAAACAAGATCGCACACACGATATCTCGGTGGTTGGAATCTATGAGCTAAGCAAACGATGGACCTTTTCTGCAACCTGGGTTTATTATACGGGTAATGCCGTTACTTTTCCAAGTGGAAAGTATCAAATTGACGGTAATACCATATTTTATTATGCCGCGCGTAATGCTAACCGAATGCCCGATTATCACCGGCTCGATCTAAGTGCCACCTGGATCAGGAAAAAAACGGCAACGTTCGAGTCGAGCTGGTCATTCTCACTCTATAATGCTTATGGACACGATAATCCATATACTATTACCTTTAAGGATAATAAAATTGACCCAACAAAAACTGATGCAATACAAACGACGCTCTTTAAGTTTGTCCCTTCATTTACCTACAATTTTAAATTCTGAACAGATGACCGGAAACAGAATTTTAATCGGGGTTTTGCTTTTGTTATTTAGTAGTTTTATGGCGTGTAAAAAAGTCATTAAACTCGAGGTTAACACCGGAACGCCCCATATCGTTATTCAAGGGAATATTTATGATCAGATGGGCCCCTTCTCTGTTAAGATTTTCAAATCGGTAAATTTCGATGAGCCTAGTCTCTTTCCCGCGGTTACAGGAGCCACAGTAACCATTCATGATAATTTTGGCAACTCAGATCGTCTGGTAGAAAAATTTCCTGGAATATATTATACCACCTCGATTATCGGAGCCGCTGGAAAAACATATACACTCCTTATAGACAGTGAAGGGGAGAGCTATAGCGCAACATCAACAATCCCTTCTCCTACAAGTATCGGTGCAATCTATTTTCAGAAGAGTTTGATCGGACATGCTATTTACCCGGTTATTAACTTCGCTGACAGGGCAAATGTAGCCAATTTCTATCGGCTCATTTATGCAATTAATCAAAAGCGGCAGCCTGATATCAATGTTACCGATGACCGGTTAAGTGAGGGACTTACAATCTCCTATTTAATCAGACCAACTGACAACGATATAGATTTAAAATCGGGGGATACCGTAACGGTGTGGCTCGAAACAATTGATCGGGGGGTTTATGAATATTTCCGTACCATGGATCGGCAGGGGGGACAATCGGCATCGCCTGCCAATCCGATATCAAATATCAGTAATGGGGCGTTGGGTTATTTTAACGCATGTTCTGTGAGAATGCTCTCTACTGTCGTTCCTTAACGTTTTAATTCGTTGGTTATTGGCTCAAAATATTCTTAAATTTAACGCTGTAGCAGTAAAAAGAATTAGCTATATTTAAGGGTAGGAGTATTGGCTTGGCATACCATATACTGTAACTGAAGACACATTTGTGAAGACTAAATAAAAAATTCAAAATCTAAATGTCAAAAATTGGATTTTTATAATCTCGTTAATCAACTTCCAAATTGATTTTTGATCTTTGCATTTTCCATTTTGATTTCTTTTTATATAATTTCTTTAGTCCTGATTTTTCATACCAAAGCACCTTTTTTTGATCCTTTAATTGAATTTAAAATGAAAAATATCTCCCTAATTGTTCTTCTAGTTTGTTTTTCATTCGTCGGTAATGCTCAGAATATTAAGTTCTTTATTGCGTATGATAAGGCTTTAAAGACGATCTCGTTGTCTGATAGTTCCGAATTGATCTCAATCGGATTAAAATGTGATCAAGGGTGTGAGATTGATAATCTAACGATCAAAAATAAGTCCGTTGTAAGTGATGGCAACCAAGTATATACGGGATTTACGCAAGGATCAGTGCTTTACTCATCGGCAAAGTCATCGTCTAGTTCGGTAATTAAGATTGCGAAAAACGTAGTAACGATATCCAATATCAGCTATGGTAATAGCACCTTTAGAGTTGTCGAATCATGGGTTTTCACTATTTTAAAAAACAGTATTCATTGGCAAATAAAGAGGGATTATCTGGATGATGGGATTATGGATCAGAATTTTCTGCCGGCATGGAAGTTTAATTCCATGCAGACATGGGATGGTGCGGTATTGAGTAATGGTGGTGTTGCCTGGTGCCGTTTTCTCGAGAAAGAGAATTTCACCTACGGGGTACATGCTTCCGGAGTAACTCTCTGGAATAAACAAAATAATAGTTGTTTTCAGATTATCCCTGAAATTGCAAAGAATCTTTTTCCTGCTGTATCATTCACACATTCCTCAAATAATGCGTTGGAACTGGCACAGACCTATTCAAGTTCAGAAGTAACAACCAAGTATGGATTGCGCCGATTTATTGAAACCGGCAGTGATGTTTTCGCCCCAATCCCAGTGGAAAAATCATCGGTTACAATAGGCTATTCCCTTCAAGTATTGAGCTATGATCAGGCTTATGACCGTGGCACGCTAAAAGGGATATCTGAAAGTTCTGTGAATGAAATCCTCAATACCATAGCGCGTTATTCTGTTGTCGATCAGAATCTGTATGGTTCAAATGGTTGGAGAACAGGATTTGCAGTTCTTCAGGAACAATGGCTGGCACTATTCGGACTTGCGATTGATGATCCGCAATATATCCGGGGATATTCTCAAACACTGGAATATGAGATGGAGCATGCCATTCTGCCTGATGGGAGGGTGCTGCCCCGATGGCATCATGATGCCGGCGATGGGATGGCTGATACCTTTACTAAAGATGGTTTTTACGAATGTCAATGGGGTTATATGCTCGATTCGCAGCCTGCCTTCGCGATAGATGTCGCTGAACAGTTTGACATCACCGGCGACAAGATTTGGTTGGCTAAGTTTAAGCAAAGCTGTGAACGTGCGTTGGATTATATGATCAGGCGTGATAAAGATGGAAACGCGCTGTTTGAGGTAATTCAGAACACCCACAAAGAGCAAAAAGGGACCGATTGGCTCGATGTTGTTTGGGCATCCTATGAGGTGTCGTCAATAAACGCCTTAATGTATAAGGCATTGATGCGTTGGTCTGAATTGGAGCTTTTACTTGGTGATCAGGCAACGGCGGAGCGCTATAGGTCGCTGGCACAAAAACTAAAAATAGCGTTCAACAAAAATATTGCTGATGGTGGTTTCTGGAATCCCGAAAAACAGTGGTATGTCCACTGGCGCGAAAAGGATGGCTCGGTCTATGGAAATAACCTCGTGAGCATAGTCAATTTTATGGCTATCGGATATGGTGTATGTGATGATCCTAACCGTAAGGAGGCTATCTTATCAAAGATAGAAGATTTGACACGCAAAGAAAACCTCTTTATCTGGCCTGCCTGCTATTTCCCGTACGAGGAAAACGTGGGTCTGAAAAATGTAAACTATCCGTGGCCAAATTACGAAAACGGAGATATGTTTTTAGGGTGGGCCGAGTTGGGAACCCGTTGTTATGCAGAGAAGAATCCGGATATTGCAATCAAATACATTCAGAATGTAATCGCAAAATATGATCAGGACGGTCTTGCTCACCAGCGTTATCTTCGAAAATCCCAAACCGGAGCAGGAGAGGATATTCTCGCCAATAATGCAATGGCCGTTGTGGGTCTTTACCGGAATATCTATGGAATTCGGCCTCAATATAACCGGCTCTATCTGGAACCTCATCTCACAGCAGAATTAAACGGTACAGTAGTAAAATATAATCTGCGTGATAAAAACTACCTAATCGGATTGAATACAGCTATGATAACCGTTTCTGTCGATCATTTTACCGTCTCTTCTGCAAAGCCTTTTGGGGTTAATCCGGGTAAAAATGAGATCTCTGTATTCTATGGCAGTGAACCAACAGAAACCTTCAAAGCGAGCTCGAGCGCTGAATGCAAAATTGAATCTTTTGATAAGAGCGATTCTAAGATCAGGTGGAAGCAATCATCGGGTAATTCGAAGGTAAAGGTGGCGTATATTCTGAATGGATTAAGTCCAAACAAAAGCTATACTGTTCTTATCAACAACACAATTTTTAAACAATTCATGCCGAATACAAAGGGTATTTATACGTTTGTTAATCAGGGGAATAGTGATATTATGATAAAACCAGATTAGTTGACAATGAGATAGCTCGTCCAACTCAAAATTAGAAGTTTATTTCTCGATAATAATTCTAATCCTGCTTTCCCAGAGAATCAAGAACGATCATAACTCAAAACTTTACCACGATGCAATCAACCGGAAGTTGACCATCGGCAGTGGTGAGATAAACTGCATGTGCCCCTTTAGATAATGATTCTGACTTAAATACTACGGAAGATTTGACAGAAATATTTGTTTTTAAGTTCACCTTTTCTATCAATTGACCATCGATAACAACAGAAATGAACCCAAATTGTGGACCTTTGGGCAGCCAGAGTTCAAACCCCGTCCCCTCAAAATTCCATTTTGCGGCTGCGGAGGTTTTTTTTGAGATAGCTCCATGACCGCTCCGAAACATCGGGTCTGTCTTAAAATCCCAATCGGCTTCTTGATTGCCCACATTGAGCAGCGCTTCATAAAAGCCCAATATCAGCTCTGCGGGTGTTTGCTCCCCCTTTACCTCAAACCGGTTAACGAAAAGAGTACTGTGAGGATCGAGAATAATCCCAATAACACCAGGATGGGAGGGGAGTGCCCCTTGCCAAACTTTTTGATTGTTGATATGAAGGCTCCACGCATCTTTTTCGTGGTTCAACTCCAGATTATTTCCTGCATCGTGGATTGATGAGAGCTGACCCGAATCAATGGAATGGGTCGTTAATCCGTTGATATATTTTATTTTCCAATGATTTTCTGAGACTTCAATCTCTTTATAATCACCTTCGTTCTGATCAAAAGTATGATGTCCCCAGGTATCCTTAATCTCGATGGGTTTATGAAAATCCCATACCAGATGCATCGTTCCGGTGAGGTCGAAACCGACGCTGAGGTTATCGGGTTTAATACCTTTCTTAATATAGGTAAATGATCCACCGTCATTGGCAGAAAGGTTAAATCCATGTTTGCGGAATAGCTTATTCCAATTCGCCTTAGCGAGGTTTATGGTGCCATAATTCTGTTTATTTTTTGATGGATACATCAAAATTAAGGAGTCGGTATCATCCACAAAACCCGTGACTGTTTGCCCCCAGATTCCAGCATACTCATTTGGGGCATTTGTCGAATGCCAGAACGATCCGGCGCGGAAGAGTTCCCACTTTTTGGGGTCGGTAACCTCCTCCGTTTTTACCCGATTAATAAGCTGATAGTTCCGGTTGGATGCCACCGAGGTGGCGGGGAAATAAGTGTATTCTCCATGCGTAAATGACGGGAAATATTCCATCAGTGGAGGGTAATTTCCTTCTCCTTCAACGTTTTTGATGATCACCGGATCGGAATATGGCCCTTCAGGGTTTATCGATGTCGAAGCCGCGAGGGCCCAGCTGCGCGGTGGTGCGGTATCCATCATATACAGCATCACCCAATCGTTGTGACGTCTTACCAGCATGGGGGCATACATACGCCAGTATTTATTCAGAAGAGGAGCATTTATGTGCTGGGTATTTATCTTGAGTGGTTTCGCGGTGATCTGAAATGGCCCTTCAGGATGGTCTGAAACGGCATATCCAATACCCGACTGTGCCATTTTTGACCATGATGAGTTGCTCGAAACCCAATCGAAAATAAGATGGTATTTACCGTTATCATAAACAACCATCACATCGGGCGCCTGTATCTTCAGAGAGTCGTAACAGGGCATATTCACGGGAAACAGATCACCCATTTTCGCCCACGATTTACCACGATCGGATGATTTGTAAATCGCACAATTGAAATTTTTAGAGGCCGAGTCATTAATGATCGCATAATTACGGCGATATTCTCCAATATATAAATACCAGCTACGGGATATCGGATCATTGAATAAAAATCCATTCACGGGCCACTCCATTCCATCGCGACCCTGATAGACCGGATTAGTAGCAAAACGCTCAAACGAATCCCACGAAGGAGAACCAAAAGCAAAATGGTGCGACCATTCATTTTTGGATTCAAGGCTGGAGAAATCCTTATGAAATTTACAACTACTTAAAATAATGCAAGTTATAATTATGGCAATAAGCGAATATTTGTGCATGAATTAGCGTTTAATATGTTTTCTGGCTATTTTAATCATGACGAATGAAATCAAGAATTGGTGGCATCCCTTTTTTTTATTCTTTGAATCAGTTAAATTATTCTAAAGATATTTGATCAATTTGTTATTTCAATGTTATATTCACCAGCAGGAACTTTAAACTCCACTCTTCCGTTCTCTATTTTTGCGGTTTTTGATTCCGTCACACTTGTAAATGGGCGATTGTTTAAACGGATTTTCTTCTGATCAATTCCCGGAAGGGTTATATAAGCTATTGTATTTTCAGGCACCTTGACATAGAGGTTGAAATCCCCTTTGGAATCAAGTTTCCAATTCGAATATATTGCCCCATAGGGTGTTGAAATAACTCCTTTTGCCCATTTCAGATCGCATATATTTGGTCGTACAGAAAAAGTCTTCCATCCTGCAGTTAGCGGTTCTACACCAAGTACTTTCTGCGGCAGTAATGCGGTTGGTCCTGAACACCAGGCATGAGAAGTAGTCATCAGATCGGTTAAAAAATTTGCAATCTCCCAGGACTCATGCCATCCACCATTAAAGAATGGCGATTTAAGCTGATCGCCCCAGTATTTGCGTATAAAATCAAGCGCCCATTGCGGTTTTGCATCAAATACGGAATTCACAACGTAGTAAGAGAAAGATTGCTCGCTTACCCTGTTTCCTGAGATGATGCCATTGACAACATGCTCTTTTTCTGAATCTTCTACTAACCCGTAAAGCAGTGCATAAACTTGAGTTTGTTGGCTGCATTTATCTCCGCCATAGCTATCCATAAAAAGGTGCTTTTGGGGATGCCACAGATATTTCCGGATATTCTCCTTGATCTTTTCTGCTTTCTTTGTCCATAGAGCCGACTGATCAGGATCTGAGGCCAGGTTTTTTGCAATTGCAGCTGCTTGATTTAGTGCCTCGTAGTACAGACAATTTAATCCAGTGATCTCTTCCCGTTGATCCATCGGATAGGTATCGGGATGATCAAGAACGATCCAGCCAGGTACCTTAGATAACAGTCCATGCTCTTTCCCCATATATCCGTCAAAGAGCGTCATTAGTTTCTTTAGGTTTGGATAAACTTGTTGTATCAACTCCTTTTTTCCGAAATAACTATAATATTCGCCCAGCATAATCACCCATTCCAGCTCATAATCGGCAAGATATGCAGATGTTCCTTCTCCTAATAGCCAGTCGGTGGGATAACGTGAACGAATGGAGCCGTCATCTTTCCAGCGTTGCGACCACGCGCCTGAGAGAATATTGTAATGAATCAGCAATTCGGAACTCATCCCGAAAGGGTAGAAGGCATATTTTTGAAGGTAACGGCTGTCTCCTGCAATATATTGAGTCTGTTCGCGCCAAGGGGTGTCCATATAGGTATCCTGCGCACAGAGCAATAAGGTTTGGTTACCCACTTCCCAGATCCGGTTTAGCAAGGGATCGGAACATTCAAAACTCCCTTCGCGCTTTAAATCGGCATGGCGGCTGATAGCGGAGATCTCTTTAATGATAACCTCATCCTTTGCAGAAAGACTAAGATAGCGAAAACCTCTCCAGGTCAATGGACTCCAGCTCTGAACCCCTTTTTTACTCGTGTAAAAATCAGTGTAATTAACCCTTTGGGTATATAACACTGAGCTGTCCTGCAATAAACGCTCTCCGGTACCCATCTCAAGGGTTATCCCATCCTGAATGGAGTATAGATCAAGAACCGGAGTGCCCGCGATCTCTCTGCCAAAATCATAAATTACCTTGTCACCCACGAACCAATGATTTACAGGACTTACCTTTTCACGGAAGAGCGGTGGCCGATTTATCTCTACGATATTATTCCATGGGGCAATAGGAGGAATACCTATCATCCGGGCCTGTTCCCATTTTGAATCGTCAAAGCTATTTTCTTTCCAACTCTGCGGCATCTTACGCGCATCAAATTTCTCAATAAATCCGATTAGATTGGAGGATTGGGTTCTCGTACTTGTTGCGTTATCCCACGCCTCGGCTTTTAAGACTCGCCACGAGTTATCTGAGTTAATGCTAAGTATTCCGCTACTTAACGTAAGTGATCCCTGGAAGAAAAATCCGCCTCTGCCATTGATTCGATGGTGCATGCCGGTACCAAAATTGTATACCAGGGCTGAAATGGTATTCTTTCCGGGATGAAAATATCCCGTTAGATCGAATTTCTCATAAACCTGAAATTCCGGATCACAGTTCATCGGACAACGGTCTACAAGTCTTCCATTAATATATACTTCGGCATAGGCGAAAGCTGAGATAAATGCTTTTGCCGTTGTGGGGACCTGGTCAAGATCGATAGTCTTGCGCATCAGTAAATAGTAGTTGCGGGGGTTTTCTTTGCCTGAATCCCATACCCAGCTAGCCTCAGGTTCCTTAGTGTCGAGTAACAGTGAAGTTGGTGAGATGGAGGGCTCAGCCTGAGTTGAAATATGCTGCTGTGCTTCTGCCTTAATAAAACAGAAAAGGCAAAATAGGCCCAATATAATCAGGCTTCGGAATAGCGTTGAGCTATCTTTTTCGGTTGTATCCATTACAGCATCTTATTCATTCGTATATGATTTCTCTAAAGCTTCGCCAGCTAATTTACTAATCTAATGAGGGAGACTCTTTTTCAAATTCATAGTCCCTTTCAACCTTCGCAATTCGCGTTTTAAAATGGGTGTACCACTCATTTCGCCCTCTCTCTCTGGCTAAGGCGTGTTCTTTATTCTCTTTCCATTTCTTAATTGAATCCAGATCGCTCCAATACGAAACAGTTATTCCAAGATTATTCCGAACACTCTCTACACCCAGAAAGCCCTCTTGCTGTTGAGCTAAATCATCCATTAGTTCGGATGTTTCCGAATAATTACCCTTGACATTTGTTCGTAAAGAGGTAAAGATAACGGCATAATAAGGGGGAATAGGCGTTTTTGCAATCATCGTATTTCGTTTGTACTATTTTTATACTTGTGCTAAACTTTAATACAACACATATTTTGACAGCAGATTTTTTATTTCTGGGGAACAGGGCTTTCATTGACTAACTTAATAGCCTCTTCTTCATAAATACAACCTGTCATCTCGCCCAACGAGGTGCGACTCACATAGTTATACCGTTCGAAACTGCCAAAGTCCTCCTTGGTAAGCATGTAGCCAAAGGCATCATTGGTCAATCCGAAAAGAAAGGGCTGAGCACTCTTCATCTTTCGCTTGACATAATATCCAATATTGGGTAATGCCTCACCGGGAATCGTTAATACCTGTGCCTTACCAATATTTAAAAGATTCATGCGTGTTGTAACCGACGAGTAATCAAGTTCTTTTCCGCTGTTAGCTGCGAGGGGCGAATGCTTAAATACATAACGCATCATCTCGGAGTCGATCGGGAAACGGATTATTTTAGAAGTGCAAAAAATCTCAGGATTCTGCTCTGCCGCAACGGGCTCGATGATCCGTAATGCTTCATCAGCCAGCAGGTTTCCAATACGGAGACATTCGTTCCAGTCGTTAGCCTCTTTGTCATTCTCGAGTCTCACATCGGCAGTAACCATACCCCCTTGAGCGCTATTCATAAAGATAGCCATACCGCCAACTTTCGCTTCAATCCGGTCGTACAGGGGACCACAAAGATCGGGGCTGATTAATTTGCGACCTGTGCCAAGTATTTCCGGATGAACAGCATAGTTAACAAGTGTAGCTATTGGTTTCCCTGCATTTTTACCCGTTGTAGCAATTGCTTGAATAACGCCGCAACGTGGATCGTATAACTGAGGTGCATAATAATTGAATGCTATCTTACCTTTCGCCTCACCCACTGCAGTGCGCAGTGATGCCGGCTCTAACTTAGCTACTGCCTCATTTACTGCATCCGCGATCTGAGTAACACACCAGTCGAGGTATTTAAGGTCAGCGCCTGTATTTCCCTTCTCATCGGTAAAACCATACGCATCGGGACAGCTATGGGCATGGGTTGCGCCAATAAGGATATTTTCGGGTGCAATACCAGTAATTAATTTTCGCGAACGGTCGCCCAGATAAGCCGGCCATCCCAGATTATCCACCCCTACGATGGCAAATCTTGTGGCCCCTTTTTCGATCACAATCGCCCGGACGCTTAATTGTCCCTGGAAACCGATTGGCATCTGGGGAGTCCCCATACCTCCCGAGATCGGAATTAAATGATCGGGGGTAATGCTCCTCATCGCCGCACCGGCTTTAAAAGATTGAGCATTAAGATTTAAAAATGAGCAAAGAAGGATGAGCGAAAAGGCGATAATTTTTGTTTTCATAGTTATAGTGATTATTGTGAGTTGAAATTAGTAAATATAAATCGGATTGGAATAGATCCATGGGGTATTCTTCCCGGTAACGTTAAGGTTCACTTCAATACGGTAAAATCCTCTCTCCAGTGGGGCACTCCACTCGAACTGATAAACCCCTTCTGCGGAGCCCCCTAAATTTTTGCCATCGTGTATCAACCGGAACTGAGCCGGCAGCGGAGAGAGCGCCTTGAGCGTCTTTACCTGATCAATCTGAACAGAATCGCCCATGATGGCCGTTAGGCTATCATTTTTATTTAAGGCGAAGTATTCGAATCCTTTCGCATCCCCAAGGGTTTTAAAGGCGATAAAGAGATGCCCCTTTTTTATATTCTCAGCCAATGCAGAGGTTGTTAAACTATCGGAAAGAACATAGTTCGTGACATAATTAAAACTTGCCTGATAGGTGTCGACCATCAATTTAAATACCCAGCCACTCTGATCGGGCTTGCTGAATAACCACCGATGCCAAAATTTCACCGCTACAGTATCCAGCGGATGAGCATTGTTTCCCATCCATTGAATACGGCCATCGGGTAAATAACGGGCCCTGAGATTTTGATTCTCGTGTGCATCGACAGCCGAGAAACCAACGATCTTCCGTGTGCTGTTTAATGAATCCCAATGTGCAAGGATTGGTGTCTGTGGATCAAAAAATTGACGCAAGGCCCATTGGCGGTATTTATTTCCGTTGCTAACAATATCGAAGAGGATCGGAATGGGAGACTGATCTTTGGTGTCGGTATGGAAATTATAGATCTCCATTCCCTGATAATCGGGATTGCTCCAGTTATGACCTTCCTCAGAATGGGCGTAAAAGATGATTCCTCCCTTAGACACGACATTTTTTGCAATGGTATCCTTATTGACTCTCCAGTCTATGATCGTCGAACGGAGTGGCCAGGTGCAAAACCCTTGCTTCTCAGTGCCGGGTTCAATTAAAACCCCCTCATGCATCCCACGGTATCCTTTAGGAAGTGTGTCCAGATCACCACGTGGATGGTCGGTAAGGAAAATAAAATCTATTCCATCCTCTTTGGCCGCCGGGATAATATCGGCTAATGTTCCTTTGCTGTCGTGCGAAAGATAGCTGTGAACATGAAGCACGCCACGGTAGGTCGTCAGTTTCACAGGAGAGACAACCTCTTTGCGTAGTTTTTGCAATTCACTCACCTGACGATCATAGCGTGGATAGGTGACCCAATGGTGCCAGATACCCGGAACCATTAGAATCAGCAGCGCTCCAACGATAATTCCAACAAGCAGGTTCAAGGCTCTTTTGATAATTTTTAAAACCATCTTTGAGGGTTATGAAAATGTAGTAGTTGTATTAATATTCAGGATTATTGAGCGTTAATCCTTTTCTAATTTAGTGTAATGATATCCGTTAGATGACGGATTAGTTCAACGGTATATTCTCCCATATTTGGCCCGAACCACCCCATTATTTTGGGTTCATAGGAATCGAGGTAGAAATAACGTCCCGGAATAATATATCCGACATAACTGCCGTTAAAACTTGTAATGTTCGCATTAAACCCTTTTGCTGCAAGGCTATTCTTTATCTGAAGAGCATATTCTCCGCTAAAATCACACGGTGTTGTAATCCATATTAGCTTTCCAACCTGGAGGGTTTGAAGATAAACATTCTGAGGGACGGGCATCAATTTTTCGCTGAGCCATGTCGAGAGATTGCGTGTGGTTGTAATCCGAATATGGTAGTCGGGCAATACGATCTTTAGCGATAGTGCAGTTAGCGTTGTTTTAGCTGATAATTCGGTATGCGGCAGATAGCTGTTGAGGCTGTCGGCCAATGATTCGCCGATTAATTTAGGTTTGTCAAATCCGTTTCCCTCACCTGAAGGGCTTTGGCTGCCTACAGATCCTCCGCAAAAAATTGCTAAATCAACTGCTGAATGCTCCATCTTACGCTCCCAATAGCCGGGATAGTCGGCACTGAACTCCATATTCTCATCACCCAGCGTGGTGGCATGGGCCGCATAGGAACCAATAACCGCCTTACGACCACCGGTTTGTTCCAGTGAGATATAACTAAAATCGCTGTTTTTGGTCCCAGATAACCCAATAATACGGTTTCGGGTAAAGTTTGGAGCGCTAAAACTTCCTGAGCCGATGCGTGCCGGATGAAGATCAGCAACCGCTTCAGTTACCACTTTGGCAATCTGCTGAACCAACCATTTCGAGATATTCGGATTCTCCTTTCCCGCAAATTGCTCCCCGATAAATCCGGGTCCCCATCCGCCAACACTCGAATGACTGTGCGACGCTGAGTAAAATACCTGATCTCTACCAATTCCCTCTTTGGCTAATACCAGAGTAACCGCATCTATAATATTGGGAGGCATAATTAACAAGTCGGCGCCAACAATTACGGCAGTTGTGCCGTTTACACGCAGTGCTGCCGCCTTAACAAAAATGCTGTCGTGGACTCCGGTAGCCGATTTCCCTTTACGCGCTCCATATCCCGCGAGGGGTACCTCCTTAAATTTGCCATTCAGAAAATCATCCTGGGCATTGTTAACCCCTGGAGTAATGCTGACTTTTGCAAATCCCGCCTGAACTGAATCGGTAGCACTTACAATAATCTTCTTGAGACTCTCAATTCGGGACTGCGTCTTGGTGTAATACTCCTCGTTAAAATAGGGTTTGCTATCCACGGAAGTGGTAAGGAGAAAAATTATCACGAATAAAGCCCCGAGAATAGAGCCGAGAATTATGCCAAATCGTTTCATGCTTTTTTTAGGTTTTAATACACTAGAGAATGCAATAATACAATAGATTGAGTTTGTAAACCTGTGGTATATTAGTAATTATCTATTTAATTTTAACATATTCTAAATACCTATGCCTCAGAGTCAAATTTATAGTTGTATAAAAATACAGTCATTTTTGTCTTTTATCACTAAATAGCAGAGCAATACGCCAAGAAATTAAATTTTTATTTAATACTTTGAATCGAAAGCTAATTTAAATTCCGCATCTTGAGGCGATATTTCGTATAGATTATTAGATTGTTATGTTTTTTTTTGATTTTCATTTGAGAAGTTAGTTTAAGCCTTAACTCTATTTAGTGATATTTTAGCAAGCTATAAGGCGTCTTAAGAACCTAATTTCTATTGTATAATTATTCATCCTAAAAGAGTTAAAATCTTTAGACCTTAATAAAGGTCCCCTTTTTATACAGATAGTACAGAACTCCGTACTCAATCCCTAATCGTCCAACCGACTTAAAGGGTAAATAGTAGTCACCCATAAACTGTTCGAGACCGAAGAATACTTTGTGTGCGATCTGCGTGAAATCGATAAAGTGAATAGCCATATAAATGGCAATGCTGTTCATTCCAATCACCTTGAGCCAGAAGGCCCAGCGCTGATACCCCTTAACGTCAATGATATAATAAAATAGCCCCATGAGCAGAAAACTTAATCCTGAGGAGTAAACCACAAAAGTTGGATTCCAGATGACTTTGATAATTGGAAACCAGATAGCGAGGACTTGTCCAATTATCATAAGGGCAATTCCTATCCCAATTAAACTAATCGTTTTTTGGATCTGCAGATTAGTCGACTTAATCCAGCTTGTTTTTAACTCTTGAGTACGCAGAATGGTACTTGCAAAAACGCCGCTCATCACGGTAGCAACAAAACCGAGTGACCCAAGGAACCAAGTGTAAGGCGAAGGGGCATCGTCAAAGCGACCAAAGACGAGCTGCTCGACATATTTGGCTATGTTTGACTCCCGTGTTAGCACTCCGGCTTCGTGTCCCGGGACTGCAATAAATTGTAAAATAGCCCAATAAACAAGTAAGAGTGCAGCTGTAACTCCTAGTTGAGACTTTAGGTTTAGTCGGGTATAGATGATCACACTAAAGAGATACCCGATAGCGATCGACTGAAGGGTGTCGTGAATGATAAACATCTTTGAAGGATCCAGCGTAAGGAGATTACATTGTGAAATCATCCCCAGGATAAAGAGTATGCCAGCACGTTTGGCAGCATGAGCATAAATTTGACTCATCGAATCCCCCAGAGCGAGACGTTTACTCAGCGAAAAGGGGATCGACATGCCAACCATAAACAGGAATAGCGGCATGATCAGATCGTAAAAATGAAATCCTTCCCATTGCTGATGCTCCATTTGCACTGCCAGCGCATTGAAAATCGGGTTGTTATTTGCTTTTGCCAGGTCTTCAACGAGGTGACTTCCTCCAATGATCCACAGCATATCGAACCCGCGCAGGGCATCCAATGAGGCTAAACGAGAGGGTTTCTCCATGGCTATTTTTTTAGTTGAGTTGGTGTGTGTAGGATCTTTCGGATCTTCTTTTCATACGCATCAGCATAGGCCCGCATCCCATAATCGGTCGAATGTATACCATCGACAGTGCCATCCATTGGCATATTAATCTCTTCGTACGAAAGATAGAATAGATCATGAACTCCGTCAGCTTTAAGTTTTTTATACGCAGCTTTTGAAGCGTTATTAGCCCGAATATAAGACTCGAATTTTTTCTTGTCTACAAAGCCATCATTATACCCCGGGTGTTCGACAAGTAAAATGGGAGTTTTGTGAAGTGTTCGAATCTGCTGAACTGCCTCCAGAGTAGCTTTCTCAATCTCTTCCGCTGAACGACCAACCAGATTAGGCAGACAATCCAGGATATAAAGTTGGGCGTCTATCTCGTTGATAAAATTGAGCACCTCTTTCTCGAGTAAGCCATTTCCTGAAAAGGCAAGATTGATAAGGGGATAGGGGAGCTCACGGTTTAGAATCCCTGTCCAGGCCATCCCAGCTCTTGAGGCACATCCACCTTGAGCAATGGATGTTCCGTAGACTACCAGGGGCTTCTCCGTCGATGGCGTGATCCAGGAGAGCTCAGCATCTGTAGGCAGTCCAATCTCCATCCATTTTACATGGTTGTACAGCGGGAGGAACAACTGATATTCTCGATTCGTAGGTTCGCTGGCAAATGAGTTGAGATTCTTAAACGTATATTTTATCGTATCTCCGAATGAAAAGGCTCCTGAACTCCAAACGGCTTTCCCTTGTCTATCTGACGTGTAGAGGTCTAGGCCACTGACTCCTGTGGCGGTCATATGATTAAAGGATGGAGCACTGGATACCTGATAAATAACTTTGATCTCCGAAGCATTAGTCTTAAACCGAATCGTGATTCCTGCGCAATTTTCGGATAGCCCCCACACATCGGACCGCACGCTAGCTTTCGCACGTAGCGGAAGTCGACCGAAGGTCCCTCTCAGCTCTTCATTCCAACTTACTCCTTGTAAGATAGGGCTCGACTGCTTCTGAACATCATACCAATTGATGTTTTGATTGACAGAGGTTATGACTGGGTTTTGACTTTCACGATCACTTTTTTGCTGAGCATTTACAAGGATTAGAGTGAACGTTAAAGCAAGTGTCAGATAGATAGTTCTCATAGGAAAAGATTAAATGTTAAGCTTAAATTTTTGAATATTATTAATAAGTTCCGATCTGATCAACAGGAATGGAATGCCATGGAACAAGATACGGTTTGTAATCGACAGGCGTTGAAGGATGCTTATCTGATGTTAAAAGCAGATTATTTAATATCTCAAACCGTTTTGAAGTTCGTATCGTTAGGGATTGAGCATTGATCGCTAGGTTGTCGGATGCAAAATTAACATCGGCGTTGATAAGTAAGTTTTTTAAGGCTGGATAACGATTTTGCCATAATTCACTCTGCCATTCAGTGGTGTGCATGGCTTTATACATGGGGTGATCGGTGTCATTAATAGACTCAGTCCATCTTTTGTCACCCCATGATGATTGGCTTATCGCAGCATGACAATTGGCAAAGATATTTCCTTCGATGAAATTATCTTTCCCTCCATGTATCTGAACCCCTCCAAAAAGGTTATTTGATGATCTCAGGAATAAGTTTTCATAGATGCCGAAACCACAAATGGCATCGTCAAGACGCACGCCAGCTGCCATCCGAAGATTAGGAACTCCAATATCTTTGAAAAAATTCCAACGGATAACATTGCCTCGAAATAGCGGATTTCCCCACACATCGATCGCCCCTTGGTCATCTGACTCACTCACACAGTTCTCAAACTCATTCAATTCTACAAGCATATCGTTCCCTTCAAGACGAATGCCACTACTTGGAATATCTTTAAATCTGCAGTTTCGAACTTTTATGCCAACTCCATCAAGGACAATGGCAGGGGTATAGGTCCGGTCGATGCGCGAGAGGTTGCTGATGCTGCAATTTTCGATCACACTGCCTGATGGGATTAGCTTAAGTTGATCACCAACATTGATATCGATACCTCCCCGTCCCATGCTTTTAATGGTGCATGAGTGGATTAATTGATCACTTCCACCCTTAATTCTGATTCCCAGACCAGAGCTATTACTGATGGCGCAATTAGCAAGTGTTAGATGGTTGCAATCTTGAATTAGCATCCCATCACCTCTGACATATTGAATATTAAGCCCTTTGATGGTTAGGTAATCACATTCTTGAGCTTGAATCGCCGGTCCTTGCAGACTTAACACCATCTGGCTGAGTTTGTCGTTCGCTTTTGGAAAATACCAGATCTTTTCTTCTTTAAGTGAGATGCACCATTCGCCTGGAGTATCGAGTTCCGATAGTGCATTTACGACATGCCATTTACTTTTTCCAAACCCATAAAAGTTGGTTGGAGGGACTAGCTCTATGATAGAATCTTTTGCAGAATAACCTTTGAATTTCTCATATGCGTCGGCCCAAAGATGGAACCAATATCCGTGAAGCCACACATCCTGGTCAGCAGCCCAACACAAGGTGCGCTCACTCTTGAAATCTTTTAATGCGATTAGCGTGTCCCGATCATTTGGCCAACGAGCCATTTTCTGGGGTATGCCATCGTTGAAAAGTTCGGGTACAGGGAATGTGGTAAAGTTAGGACCTGCTTTTGCCGATCTGGCACTTGAGAATCCACCAAAAGTCAAACTATCTAGTCCACTTATCTGATTATCCTTAAAGTTGGCAACCCAAACTTGAGATTTTGGTTTTTGAGGTAGCCGCGATAAAACTTGTGGATCAGATTCCAATTTCCAGCTTTTTAATTTCCGTCCACCATTGAGCGTGACTTGCTCAGTTGTTGATGAAGAGCGAATTAATAGTGGGTTCCTCTTAGTTCCTGAATTTTTAGCATTAAGCATAATTGGTTCGGTTAATTCATAGCTCTTCCCTTCAACGACGATTTCGATGGTTCCTTCAGGGAGAGTACCATTTTTCAAGAGTTGAGATGCTGCTTCGAGTGCTAGATTTATGTTGGCGTACACCATCCTTTTTTGACCAGAATGTTTTTCTTTTGTACTCATTGCCGAAACGTAGATGGTTGCGGCGGGTTTTGCAGCTACTGGAATCGGGGTGTGTCTGATTTGATTTATTCCATCGATTTTTTGTTCTAATTCAGCAACCATTAATTGATGATGCGCCGGAAGGACAGTAAGGCTCTTTGCTTTCGCTAAGGTTGCTTTACAGTCTGTGTTCAGGTGAGCAGCGAACTGGGCTTTTGCCAATCTAAGAAAGATTAACGACTTCCACTCCTCGGGTACCGAATCGGTTGCGATAATCGATTTGTATTGGCTTATTGATTCACTTAATCGCATGTTTTTCCAGTACTCATCGGCCTTACGCAGGTTGTCTTCAAGGGTTTTACTTTGTGCAAAACAAGTTGAAATACCCAAAAGGAAGGTGAAATAGAAAGGTAGATGAGTCGTTTTCATTATTGGAGCTGTTTAGGATTATTCACGAAATGTTAATGGGTTATAAATATAGAATTTTAATCGATCAATTAAAATTTGATTTTACTGATTCCGTGGTTTTAAAAGTCATAATTTATATTGCGTAGTATGTTGATTAGTTGTACTTTTCATTTTCTATTTAAGATCATTTCACTGAACTGCATTTTAGTTGCATTACATGTCCTTGCTTGTCATTCTAAACTTTGAATAATTCGTCCTATTATTAATTATGGTAAACTCAGGTGTCAACCATGATCGCTTAGTGCCTTTAAATATTTATAAGAGAATCAACTCATGAGACGTTTTTCCATATTTTTTATTTTACTCCATATTTCGTTTTCACTAATGGCTCAGCTTCGTGATGGGACATTGATGCGCAGCGAGTTGCCACAAGAGTTTAATCCATCGAAGGTAAAGGGTGATTTTTATGTTTCCACGAAGGGTAATGATGCTTGGTCGGGAACACTTGCAGAGCCAAATGGTGCGGGTACAGATGGCCCTTTTGCAACGATAAAAAGAGCTCAGCAGGGAGTCCTTGACCTTAAGGCGCAAGTATATCAAGCCAAAGGGATCTCCCATATTTCTAGGTATATAGGGAGTAATCATCCTTATGGCAAGGGTAAGGATATCGTGATTTTCATACGGGAAGGACTTTACACCTTATCTAAAGCATTAGAATTTAAGCCCAAAGAGGGAGGCGAACGTGTGGAAACGACTCTTCCAACCGGAGCTTTTGAGTTTAATCATTTAAGGGATCACTATGTCACTTATTCTGCTTATCCTGGTGAAAAGCCGATAATTTCAGGTGGGATTGAGGTTGTTAATTGGAAAAAAAGTGGCAATGGTTGGGTCGCACCTTTTACCCAAGAAAATGCACCTGTTCTAATTGCGAATGGGACTAAACAGGTCTCGGCCCGAACTCCAGATACAGGCTACTTCACGGTCGAAAAGCTAACAAATACCTCGGAGCTTAACTTTAGAAATGGAGATTTGAAAAATT
>CAIVMQ010000092.1 GCA_903907075.1 uncultured Bacteroidia bacterium | reverse complement strand
TAAACTGAGTGAATTCCCTGTCCAGATGCGTGATGGAAGAAAAGTTTTTCGCTACACTGAAGAGGGTGTTGACTGGTTTGATGGAAATGGACTTGGGATTCAGCAAATTTATCCTTGCAACGCAATTACCTTAGATAGTAAACCCGAATTGTTGAAAGTGGCCCGAAATACAATTGATGTAATGCAACGATGGCAGGACATAAATGCCAGTAACAGCTTTTTTGCGGCCGCCATTAGGGTCGGATACGATTCTATAAAAGTGCTCACAGAGTTGCATAAATATGCACTGCATACCGTTCCAAATGGCTTCCAGTTGGATAATCCGCACGGTATCGAAAATAGCTGCACTGTAACCAATGCAATTAATGAAATGTTCTGTATGAGTGTAGGAAATGTGATACGCATCTTCAGTCATTTCCCAAATGATCAAAAGGCCGCTTTTAAAAATATCCGGACATGGGGTGCTTTTCTGGTTTCTGCCGAATTGTCAAATGGTGTAATTTCAAATGTTGCAATTTTTAGTGAAAAAGGAAAAATTTGTACATTCGTTAATCCCTGGCCACAGCGGAAAATTGTGTTGGTGAGAAATGGAAAAACAGGAGAAACAGTTTCGGGGGATCGAATTTCATTTCAAACCTCAAAAAATGAAAGAATTGAACTAAAAAAACTTTGAACTAATTTCTTATGAAAAAACTGATCCTGTTAATTATTGCCTTATCGGCATTTACATCTGTTTATTGTCAACCTGATCCTACAACAAAGCAACGGATGAAATGGTGGCGTGAGGCCCGCTTTGGGATGTTTATCCATTGGGATATGTCGAGTGTTGCCGGAACAGAAATTAGCTGGTCGCGACTGGGACCAAAGCCATTGGATATATTCAATGCACCTGCTGGTGCGGTTTGTGATTCCAGCTATGATAATCTCTATAAACGATTTAATCCTACAAAATTTAATGCCGCACAGTGGGTGAGCATCGCAAAAAATGCGGGGATGAAATATCTTGTCTTTACCGCAAAACATCATGGTGGCTTCTGCATGTGGGATACGAAATACACCGATTATTCCATTATGAATACCTCATATGGTAAGGATGTAATCAAAGAACTATCCGCCGAATGTCATAAGGCCGGAATCCGTTTTGGCCTCTACTACTCTCCGCGCGACTGGCATCATCCCGATTATGGCATGGGTGATAATAGCAAGTATGAAACGTATATGAACGGTCAACTTACTGAACTGCTTACGAATTATGGTGCTGTTGACGTGGTGTGGTTTGATAGTTTCGGTAAGGGTGAATCAATAAACTACTGGCATGCCGATAAGGTTCTTGATCTTGTTCGAAAGCTTCAGCCTCAAGCTGTCATCAATAATCGTTGCAATTATTTTGGCGAAAGCAAACCCATTTTACAGGCCGATTTTGATACTCCCGAACAACAAATAGGTTCCTATCAGACAAATCGCGACTGGGAATCGTGCATGTGTGTTGTTGATGCGCCTGGCGGCGGCTGGTCATATCGAACGGATGGACACGTAAAACCCTATGATGAATGTATTCGTAACCTGGTAAGTTGTGCTACCGGTGATGGTAACTTGCTTCTGGATGTGGGGCCCGATGCAACTGGAATTATCCCTGATGATCAGGCTAATCGTCTTGCTCAAATTGGCGAGTGGATAAAAAAATATGGTGTTACCATCTATGGAACCAGCGGAGGTCCGATGCGAAATGGATCTTGGGGTGGCGGCACTTTTGTGGGGAATAAAGTTTATATTCATCTTTTTGAATCGGCAAAAAATTCAGTTGAATTGCCGCTGTTTGGCCATAAACTATTAACGGTCAAAAATCTTACGGGCGGGAAGGTTAAAGTGGAGCAGCGTAAAGGAAAGATGGTGATATTAAGTACAACGGCAGATCGTATTTCACCCGACACCATCGTAGAATTAACATTCGATCAGCCTGTTACTCGGGTTGAAAACTAATACTAGTGAATCATCCGGATTCGAAAGAATTTTTAATCCATTACCATGAGACAATATTACGTGATCTTTGTTGTGTTTTTTTCGCTGGCATTGGCTGGGCAAAGCAGTGGGGCAGAAGAGTCGAAAGAATCTTTTCCTACCCAACTGAATTGTACCGTTCAGCCATATTACAAATTGCGCAGCGATGGTAAACCGGGACGGGAAGTGACCCTCGATTTTAAAGGTCAAAAAATTTCAGGGAAGATAACCCTCGAAGTTACTGCTGATGGTAAAACAGAAAGAAGCGATCTCTCAATACCTGATTCCGGTCAAACGAACTATCAGATTTTATTACCGGATCACGTTGGGGTAAAAAAAGAGTCACGGGCTACCGTAGTGATCCGACAAGGCAAGAAGGTGCTCAAAAGCTCTTTTAAGGTTCCAGCGATGCGCCAATGGTCGGTTTATATTTATCCCCATTCTCATGTCGATATCGGCTATACCAATACCCAGGCGAATGTAGAAATTCTTCATAAACGCAATATCGATGAAGGGATTAAACTTGCGCAGGCGACGAAGAATTATCCGGAAGGGTCAAAGTATCGCTGGAATCCTGAAATCACCTGGCCTTTGGAGAGGTACTGGCAGAGCGCCGGCACAGAGCAAAAGGAGCGCGTAGTGAAAGCCATTCAGGATGGTTCGCTATGTATTGATGCGAGTTATCTGAATCTAAATACCAGCAGCTGCTCGGGAGAAGAGCTGTTTCAGGTGTTGCGTTTTAGCCGCGAAATGGAGAAATTATCCGGCGTGCCCATGCGCACCTACCAGCAGATGGATATCCCCGGAATGTCGTGGGGCTTGGTGCCTGTTATGGCTCAGCAGGGTGGACGTTATATCATGACCTGGCCTAACGGCTGTCGCGCCGGTAATGCTCATGTATTGGATGAGAAGCCATTCTGGTGGATCGGCCCGGATGGAAAATCGAAGGTCCTCTATTTTCAGCCTGGCAGTTATTCAAATAGCGGCAGTATGACCAAAGGGGGCGCAACGGGTCGTCCGTGGTTCGGGCAGCGCGATACCGATAAGATCCCTGCTGTCATTAAAACAGATAGTGCGAATGTGAATTTTCTTGGTGCTTTATCTAAACGTGAACGGTCAGATAATCCGTATGATTTTTATGTCGTGTCGTGGTGTCTCTGGGATAACTGCCCACTTGATGCCGATGTGCCTGATGCAGTAAAAAAATGGAATGAAACGTATGCTTTTCCCCACTTGATCATTGCCGGTGGCACCGAGATTATGCAGATGATTGAGAAAGATTATGGAGATCAGCTTCCTCAAGTTAAGGGTGATTTCACCGAATACTGGACCGATGGTTTAGGGACTGCTGCTGCACTTACTGCGATGAACAGAAATACCAAGGAGCAGCTTGTTCAGGCAGAAACACTCTGGACCATGTTAGGTCATGGGAAGAAAGCCCCTCGTGCCGACTTTGATGAGGCGTGGCGTTTTATCGCGTTAGGTTCGGAACATACCTATACCACTGAGAACCCTACTGAACCATTCTTTCAGGATGCTATTTGGAAAGTAAAACAGCACTATTTTCATGAAGCCCAGGATCGGACACAGAGCCTCTTTGAGGAGGCCTTAGCTCCGGCTACCGACCGTTCCGCAGGGGCTCTCGGACCAATAGAGGGACCATCCGGAGGAGGTATTTCAGTGATCAATACCCAATCGTGGGCTCACAGTGGTCTGGTAACACTAACTAAAGCTGAAAGCCAACGTGGTGATCGCGTTACTGATAGTGAAGGAAAAGAGGTTATGTCGCAAAGACTCTCAACGGGCGAACTGGTATTTTTGGCATCTGATGTTCCTGCACTTGGCTCTGCCCACTATCAGGTGATGGCAGGTACTAGCCCATTAAACAAAGGTTGTTCACTCGTGAGTACCACCATGGCTAATGAACTTTTGGAGGTTACCATAGATCCGGTTTCGGGAAATATCAGCCGTTTAATACAAAGAGCAACTGGGAAAAATTTCGTCGATCTAAAAACCACTGCTGGACTTAATTCCTTTCGCTGGATGCCCGGTGATAGCGATAACGCACAAGCTGATTCGGCTATTGTAATTTCAACTGTAGAAGCAGGCCCATTGGTTGTCGAGCTTAAAGCTACTTCTAAGGCAACGGGGTGTCGCTCTGTTTTACGGTCGGTACGTTTGATTTATGGGCTCCCTTCGGTTGAAATCTCAGATGTTATCGATAAACTTCCTTTGCCTGCCAAGGATGGCGTCCACATTGGCTTTGGATTTGATATTCCTAAAGCTATTACTCGGATTGATATTCCGTGGGGAGTGGTGGAGGTCGAAAAAGATCAGCAGCCTGCCGCAAATCGAAATTGGCTCACCATGCAGCGATGGGCTGACTTATCAAATGATTCGGAAGGCGTCACCTGGTGTTCGCTGGATGCTCCATTAATCGAGAGTGGTTCAATGACTGCCAATCAAACCGGTACCTGGAGTGGCGAACGTAAGCCATGGTTAAAAAAACTGGAGTCTGGATCTGCTATTTACTCCTGGGTGATGAATAATCATTGGTTTACGAATTTCCCCCTTACCCAGGAGGGACCGATTCCTTTCCGTTACCGGATTTTACCCCATAATGGATATAATGCAGCTGTGGCAAACCGCTTTGGTCTTGAGCAGGCTCAACCATTGGTTTCGTTTGCAGCTAAAAATAATTCCATTCAGAAACCGCTTTTTGCTATTGAAGGTTCTGCGGCTGTTACTGCTTCAATTTTGAAATCCACCTTGATAGCCAATTCTATGATCATGCGCCTACGCTCTGTTTCAGATAAAGCAGAGACGATTCAATTATCCTGGCCATCGGGAACCCCACAGTCGGTTTATCTGTGCGATCGTGAGGAGATCCCTGGAGATAAAATTGCAAATGTTCTTTCGGTACCTGCAAATGGAATGATCACATTGAAGGTTTTATGGTAGCTGTGATTTTTAAATAAAACTTTATGGTTCAGTATATTATCTGTTTTTGGATTGTTATTATGCTGTGGTTACCGACGGTGGCACAAACAGCCTCTGTCCCTGTTTTTACTTCAGGTTCTCAAGGATACAAGAGCTACAGGATACCGGCTATCGTAAAAGCTCCCAACGGTGATTTACTTGCTTTTGCTGAAGGAAGAGCCGATGGCTCAGATGATTTTGGAAATATCGATATCGTATTTAAACGGAGTCACAACCAGGGTAAAACCTGGGGTCCATTGATTGTCTTAGTCGATTATAATAATCTACAGGCCGGAAATCCTGCTCCTGTTGTTGATCTTTTAGATCCAAACTTTCCAAAGGGGCGAATTTTTCTGTTTTATAATACAGGCAATCGCACAGAAAGCGAGGTGAGAAAGGGAAATGGTCTTCGGGAGGTATGGTACAAAACCTCGACAGATGGCGGTCATGTTTGGTCTACACCACTAAATATAACCTTACAAGTCCATAGGCCTAATCAGCCTGCCATAAATCCAGCGTATAATTTTAAGGAAGATTGGCGATCATACGCCAATACGCCGGGACATGGGTTGCAGTTTAATCTGCCGCCTTACAAAGGACGAATGTATATTGCGGCAAACCATTCTGCAGGTAATCCCGATAGCCACAGCGAGGATTATGCGGCTCATGGATTTTATTCCGACGATCATGGTGCCTCGTTTAAGATTAGTGCAGTAGTGCCTATGCCCGGAAGTAATGAAAGCACAGCTGCTGAACTTTCTAACGGTGCGCTGCTGCTAAATTGCAGAAACCAAAAGGGTGATATAAAAGCCAGGATCATAGCATTGAGTAAAAATGGGGGAGAGCTCTGGGATACTGTTTTCTTTGATCATCGTTTACCTGATCCGGTTTGTGAAGGGTCAATATTAAATGTAGGAGTTCAAAATAGGAGAAATATCCTTGCCTTTTGCAATGCCGCAGATACCGTAAATAGAAATAAACTAACATTACGAATTAGTTACGACGAAGGGTTATCCTGGTCGGGAACGTATCTTGTCGATGAAGGACATGACGCCGCTTCATCCGACTATACGGCATATTCTGATGTGGTAAAAATTGAGAGCCACAAAATCGGTGTTATCTATGAAAAAGCCGATTATTCAACGATTGTTTTTACACGTATAACTTGGAAATAACTAGCAATTATCTGATAACCCATATAAAACTAAAATTAACTGATATGAAATTACGCTGGTTAAGGATTCTTATTTTCATGATGAATAACTCTAAGCTTGGTCTGCTATTCCTGATGCTTCTCTTTATAAGGGTTGACTTAAGTGCTCAGTCGCATCAAAAACTTAGAAGGGTGGATAGCTTCTTTGGTCTTCATTTTGATTTACATGCCAATGAGGATATCAACGATGCCGGAAGAACTCTTACTCCGGAGATGGTCGATACATTTCTTGCCAAAGTTCGCCCCGATTATATCCAAATCGATTGCAAGGGTCATCCCGGTATTTCCAGCTACCCTACAAAAGCCGGTAGTCATGTGAAGGGATTTCAAAAAGACCCGCTTAAGCTCTATCGGGAGGTGACAGCAAAAAATAATGTCGCGCTGTTTATGCACTATTCGGGTGTTTGGGATGGAAAAGTAGTCCGCGATCACCCCGACTGGGCTGTTGTAAAAGCCAATGGCGACGTAAGTACCGAGAAAACTTCCTTCTTTAGCCCTTATCTGGATAAAGTGCTAATTCCTCAATTAAAGGAACTTAGTGATTATGGGGTGGACGGAGCATGGATTGACGGTGATTGCTGGGCTGTTGAACCCGATTATGGAGTAGCCTCAGTGAGCAGGTTTACACATGAAACGGGAATTGTTGAGATACCCAGAAAGAGTACCGATAAATATTTTCCCGAATGGATGGAGTACAGTCGTGAACTTTTTCGGGAATATATGAAGAAATATATCGATGCTATTCATCTCTATAATCCGGCATTTCAGATAACCAGTAACTGGTCTTATTCTTCACTTATGCCTGAGCCAGTACGAAATAACGTAGATTTCTTATCCGGTGATATTAGCTCACTCAATGGTGTTTACAGTGCAGCTTACGATGCCCGCTGTCTTGCTCCGCAAGGAAAACCATGGGATTTAATGGCTTGGGGATTTTCATGGAATGGTGGCAGTATGCCTCTTACCGTAAAATCAACAGTTCAACTGGAGCAAGAAGCTTCGCAAATTATGGCTATGGGTGGTGGTGTTCAATTTTATTTCCAGCAGAATGCAGATTTGTCTTTAAGACCTTATCTGGCAACGATGCTCTCTGAGATTGCTCCATTTTGTCGGGCCAGGCAACAGTTTGTACATAAGGCAAAAGTAATACCTCAGATTGCTGTCCTTTACCCAACCTCTTTTTATCAGAAAAATACGACACGACCCTTTGCCGGCTCAACGTCAATGCTCAAAGGGGCGATAAATAGTACCCTCGATGGCCAACATCCTGCAGAAATCCTTATGGAGCATACTCTGCACGGCCGAATGGGGCAGTACCCGCTCATTATTGTACCCGAATCAAATTCTATGGATCCCTCATTTAGAGATGAACTCAGTAATTATGTAAAAGAGGGAGGTAATTTATTGCTTTTAGGTACTGAGACAGCCCAGTTATTCGATATGGAGCTGGGAATAAAAGCAGTAAGCAAAGTGGCAAATAGACCCCTCTATATCGAATCTGATGGAAAGATTGTTTCGGCTGGAATTTGTTCCGATTCGGTTTCATTACTCCCCGGAACGGTTGTGCTTGAACACTTTTATACGTCGGGTGATTTAAGAGATCAAATCAAAACAGTTGCAGCATCAACGAATAAGTTTGGGAAGGGGAAAATTACAGGTATCTATTTTAATGCAGGCTCGTGGTATAATAGCTATAAATCATTTGTATTACGCGATTTTATAAGTAGTCGGATCGATGAATTATTCCCCAATCCTTTGGTTCGAATTACCGGATCGCATCTTGTTCATTCGGCCGTGAATACGCTAAATGATAAAGTTTATGTAAGTCTAATAAATATTGCCGGTGAACACACAAACCCCAATGCCATTGGTTATGATGAAATTCCGCCACTCAAGGATATTAAAGTTTCTATTAATACCCCTCAGAAGCCATCGCAGATCAGATTACAGCCCGAAGGAATAGTTTTAAATTTCGATTTTAAAGATGGGATTTCAACGGTTGTTGTTCCTGAATTACCAATCTATTCAATCTTAGAGATCGTTCAATAAAAGATTGTAATTCTTCGGTTACTATGAATCGCAAATGTGTTCGTATTTCTGAAGGTTGAGTCGGTACTTATGAATAAAGATCTGATAGATGAAGCATTGCCTCTTGGGCGATTTTGTACACATCGTCAAAGCATTTTGTCTCCATCAGTTCAGCTCTTAATTTGGCTGCATTGGGAAAATCGTTGGTGTAGATCTTATAAAACCTTTTGAGGATATTAAAATTCTTTTTTCCACCCCAGTTTCTTTCAAAAATTTGGGTGTGCAGAATCAGTTGTTCTAATTTCTCTACTATTGTTGGGGTTACCAGTGAAGGATTGAACAACCAAGGGTCATGAAAAATTCCTCGTCCTATCATGACACCATCGAGGCCGTATGTTGAAATTAGCTCTTGTCCATGAGCCACTGACGTTACATCGCCATTTCCCAAAAAGCGAGTAGAGGGATTTATTTGATCGCGAACCCGAGCCCCCTTGGCAATCTCCTCCCAGTCGGCAAGACCATTAGAGAGTTGCCTTTGCGTTCTTCCATGAAGAATTATCGCTGCAGGCTTCGTTTGAGCAACTTGCTCAATCCACGCTTCAGTAGTATGTGCACGAATACCTGTTCGAGTTTTGACCGATACCGGTAGGTGAGTAGCCTCTTTTGTGGCCAAGATAATCTCCTTGGCTAATGTTGGCTGATCAATTAATGCAGAGCAGCAGCCATTTTTTACGACATTCTTAACCGGACACCCCATGTTGATATCAATGCCATCGAAATTATACTCCTCCGTGATGATTTTTGCTACAGAAGAAAATAGCTCAGGTTTATTTCCCCATATCTGAGCAACAAGCTTAAAGTTTTTTTGATTTAAAATCTCTCTTTCGGTAGTGCTAACTTCTAAACGTTCGGATACACGAGGGCGACCCTTGGGATGGTTCATCCCATCAACAGAGGTAAACTCAGTAAATAAAACACTTAGAATATGGGGATCAGAGAGTCTCTCGACAATCTCTCTAAAAGATGTATCAGTAACATCTTCCATGGGAGCAAGCGTGAATATTGGTTGAGTAAGATCGTTCCAGAAATTAGACATACTAAAGGGTAGGTTTTTGTCCTAACTCAGCACCCGATCCTTCCAGGTTATTGCTCTTAACAAGCCGAAAACTTTTTCTGTAAACACTCCTGTTTCCAAATTTGGGGGTCATCGCCTGACGAAGAATCTGCTTCTGATCCGCCGATCCATTTTTAATGTCGCGGCACTCTATTGAGCAGCAATGCTCAAATTTTTCAGCACACGCCGTGCATTGTATAAAGAGCAGGTGACACAGTTCGTTAGCACAATTGAGATGCTCGTCACACGAATTGCCACATTGATGACAGTGCGCAATCACTTGACCATTAATTGATTCCCCCATCCGCTCATCAAAAACGAAATTCTTCCCTATGAAATTTGATTCGAGATTTAATTGCTTGATCTGCCCGGCATATTCAATGATGCCACCATGTAACTGATTCACATCGTTAAACCCGTGGTGTTTTAAATAGGCACTTGCCTTTTCACACCGAATACCTCCCGTACAGTAGAGTAATAATTTAGAGCTCTTATTCTCCTTAAGTAATTCTGTGATCATTACAAGCTCTTCGCGAAATGTATCTGCCTCAGGACAAATGGCCCCTTTGAAATGGCCAATCTCTGATTCGTAATGGTTACGCACATCAACAACGATATGCTCGCTCGTTTCAACCAACTCATGAAATTCGAGCGCACTCAGATGCTTCCCTACGTTGGTAACATCAAAAGCATCGTCATCCAGTCCGTCGGCAACAAGCTTCTCCTTAACCTTCATAGAGAGTTTATAAAACGATTTCCCATTATCCTCAACGGCATATTTAATGGGAATATTTTCAAATATAGCATGTGCTTTGAGGGAATTGAGAAAAGTCTCAAAATTATTTTCCGGAACACTCATCTGTGCATTGATCCCTTCGCGTGCAATATAGATACGACCAAAGCAGTTCAGTTCTGCCCATTCACGATAGAGTTGATCTCTGAATTCATGCGGATTTTCAAGGATGAAATAGCGGTATAAAGAAATGGTTCGCCGAATAAAGGGTTCAGCCATTAAGTTTTCCTTTAATACCTTACGGTCTATGGAGTTGTAAAGAGGCATGCTGTTATTTTTATGACTGTTGTTTTAAGCAACAGAGTGCTTGTGTTAATCTTTGAGCTTCTTAAGCTCATGACTCGGTTTTGTGTGGATTCTCCCATGGTTTTTATTGGGATTCTTTACAATTGCCGGCTTGGTGAAAAATTTCTGATCTAAGATTCCAACATTCATCATATTTTGTTTCGGCTCTTCTTTCTCAATGAATCCATCAATCGATGGTTTCTCTCCACGCTTATTTAAATTTAGGAACTTAATCACATCATCCAATCCTAGCTCAAAAGTTTGACCAACATTATGTTCGTACTTATACCAAATTTTACGCTGCAGGATATCGGTCTTTAGATGCCGTGCTAATCCTTTGTCTGTATCAATCGATAACAATTCATTTGGGAAATCCTTTAGCGCCTCAAGATACTGATCCAGTTCATAGGTAAGACAGCATTTAAGTTTTCCACAACGCCCTGTCATCTTTTCGGCGTTAGGAGACAACCCTTGTTTTATTGCTGCGTCAGAGGTTATACTTGTAAAATCAGTGCGCCAGGTTGAACAACATAGTGAACGGCCGCATGAGCCAATACCTCCAATACGACCAGCCTCCTGACGAACCCCAATCTGCATCATCTCAATCTTGATCATAAATTCCCGGGAGTACTGCTTGATAAGCTCCCTGAAATCAACCCTTCCATCAGCAATGTAATAGAATATCGCTTTGGTGTTATCTCCGCGGAATTCAACATCACCAATTTTCATATTTAGATTCAGCTGATTGGCAATTACACGAGCCCGAATCATCACTTTATTCTCTCTCGCTTTCGCCTCTTCCCATTTCACAACATCCGAGGGTGTCGCTTTTCGGTAAATTTTATTCCATTCATAGCGGTCCTGCTTCTTCACTTTACGTTTAAACTGCATCTCTGCCAGCCTTCCTGTAAGCGAAACGGCACCTACGTCGTGCCCTGGATTGCACGATACTACTACAAGTTCATCTCGTTTTAAAGGTAGTCCACTCTCATTTCTATAAAATTCTTTCCTGGTACCTTTAAACCGAATCTCAACGATATCTGTTTCATTTGAGGTGTCAGGTATATCACTCATCCAGTCGAATGTTTCCAGCATCGCTGGCCGATCTAAATCAGTATTTGTACTGCATCCATTGCATGCCATGTGTTCAATAATTTATTTCCAAAACACAATATTACCATTTTCTGCTCAAATTAGCTATTTTTATTCGATCTTAATAACGATAAAACTTCTATTCTAGACATAGTTTATTGTAAATCAATATATTGAAAATATATGATTTCAGGGACGTTTTTCTCTGATTTTAGCTTATTGGAGACGTTTTATATGATTTTTCAATACCTGATTTTAATTCGTTAAACCAGAATCATACCGTATTTAAGAAACTTCAGTTTTGAAGATTTGAATGATTTTGCGCAAGTTTTAATTGGCGGTGATATTTTGATGTTTCAATAATTCGGCGTTTTAATTACTTTTGATCAGAATTAGTGACGTAATTGACTAAAAACAATAACTGTGAACCGGATAATTTCACCTTCAATATTAGCGGCTGATTTTAATAACCTTGGCAAGGAAATTTTAATGATCAATCAGAGTGAAGCCGACTGGATCCATTTTGATGTGATGGATGGGGTATTTGTTCCCAATATTTCATTTGGATTACCTGTTATTCAGCATGTTAAAAAAATTGCCACAAAGCCTCTGGATGTCCATTTGATGATTATTAATCCTGATCCATTTATACTCCCATTTCGGGATTCGGGTGCCGATATCCTTACGGTTCATTATGAGGTATGTAAGCATCTTGATAGAACGATTAGTGCCATTAAAAAGGAGGGGATGAAAGCTGGAGTTTGTCTCAATCCACATACCCCTGTTCATGTGTTGGAAGATATTATTCGGGAGGTCGATCTGGTTCTTTTGATGTCTGTAAATCCTGGTTTTGGAGGTCAGAAATTTATCCAGAATACCATCCGTAAAGTGGAGTTACTGAGAAAGCTAATTAACGATAAGCATTCGAATGCACTCATTGAGATTGATGGTGGGGTAAATCTGGAGAACGGAAAACTCCTCTTTACGGCCGGGGCCGACGTCTTGGTTGCCGGAAGCTCAATCTTTGATGCTCAGAATCCCAGTGAGCAAATTCATCACTTTAAGACAATTTAGATTTCAGTAGTTTACTGACATTTGGTGCCTGATTCTTCATTTTATTCGTTACTCTCTTATTCACAACCTCAGAAGGTGCAAAAATAAAATTGCTCCTGACCATCCAATATGACTCGAATTGGATTACCTTTGCAGTTGATGATTACCTTGGGGCTGACCGGTATTGACAGCGGGCAGGAGAGGTATGTAAGCATGCCGGGCATTGGATTGTTGGCCCGTAAATCTCAATATCCAACCAAATAATTGGCGAAAATAATTTTGCTCTTGCCGCTTAATCGAATCAAGTAGATTACGCTAATCCGGCATTAGATGCTGGAGTGGGACATCTCCCGGGTGCTGTAGATCCGAAGCGGCCTGAACCGGAGATGCTGTAATATCGGAAATAGTCGGCTAAATACTCCGTCAAGTCGATGAAATAAAGGAGATAAGGTGATGATCGGTGGCCTTGATCCAGTCGTCATTCGAAAACTAAATCTTGGATAAGCATGTAGAAAGCGTATTGCTTCCTCGTTTGGACGCGGGTTCGACTCCCGCCAGCTCCACAAAATTTAAAAACAAATGGCTGCAACTTAAAGGTTACAGCCATTTGTTTTTAATGTGTATACGTCTATATCGAGTCTATCCCAAAAATGCTCTGAGCAAACGGTTCTTATAGCTGTTTTTTAATTTTTTCAGCGATTTCATCTTGAGTTGCCTAACTCGCTCGCGGGTGAGATTCATCACAACGGCAATCTCGTCTATTGAGAGGGGGTGCTCACCGATTAGTCCAAAGTTATAACGCAAAATCTCAGCTTCCCGATGGTCTAAGGTGCCCAGGGCCCGCTCAATCTCAATCTTTAAGGAGGTGTTCATCAACGATATGTCAGGACTCGGCTCATCACTATTAATTAAGGTGTCGTAGAGTGTGTACTCCTCATTGTCACCGTCATGTAATGGAGCATCTGTTGAGAGATGAAAATTTGAAGTTTGCAACGCCTCCTCAATTATGGCCGGTTGAAGCTTGAGCATCTCTGCAATCTCCTCTGGAATTGGTTCGCGCTGAAATTCCTGCTCAAGTTGGATAAATGCGTTGTTGATCTTTAAGATTGAGCCAATTTTATTAAGGGGCAACCTTACTATTCGTGATTGTTCGGCAATAGCTTGTAAGATAGATTGTCTGATCCACCAAACGGCATAGGAGATAAATTTAAATCCTCGCGTCTCATCAAACCGCTCGGCCGCCTTTATTAAACCCAGATTCCCTTCGTTGATAAGATCCGGAAGGGTTAACCCTTGGTTTTGATACTGCTTGGCAACAGAAACAACAAAACGGAGATTCGATTGAATCAGCGTCTCTAATGCTTTTCGGTCTCCGGTTTTTATTGCTCGTGCAAGAACAGCCTCCTCATCTGCGGTAATAAGGGCTAATTTGCTGATCTCATGAAGGTAAAGATCCAGAGACGCTGCGTCTCTGTTAGTGATCTGCTTTGAGATTCTTAGTTGTCTCATAAAAAATCAGGTTAGGATTTTTAGGATGCGTCAAAGTTATAATATAATTGTCGATAATCAATATGGTTTATTTTGATATAAGATAAAAAATATTTTATTCAGCTGATCTGTTAGCGCTCTAAATAGCCCTATATGTAGGTATTTCGCAATTCATTCTTGAGCCTTTATGAAAAATAAGTTAGATATTTTGTAAATTCAAATCAAATCTCTATTTTTGCATTGGATTTCATATTCAACTTTGCACGTAAACTTCATTGAATCCTGTTTTACTTCCAATAATTTATAACGTATTTAGCTGCCTGATTTAGCAATAATCTTCTATTGACTAATCTTACAGGTGATCCATAAACAATCAATAATACTATATGTACGACATTCTTGAATTAAGCAAGAAACTATTGCCAGAATTACGCGATATTGGCAAAGAGTTAAATATTAAACGGATCGAATCGTTTAAAAAGCAGGAGCTTATCTATAAAATACTTGATAATCAGGCTATTATGGCTTCGGGCATACAGAAACCGGAAAAAAAGGTTTTGCCACGAATATTTAAGTCTGAGGTTGCTCAAACGGTGAAAGAATCAGAACCCGTAAAAACTCCAATTATACTTAAAAAAGATCTACCTATTGAACCCGCTGAGGAAGTTATTCCTGCGAATCTGCCAGAGAAGCAGCCTATACGTCCATTTCCAAAGCGGATTGAGAAACCGGCTTTGGATACTTCTGATTCAAAAGACAGACGCCCCAGGGTTTTACGTACGGAGGCTTCTATTGCAGCATCTTCTGAAATAATCGCGGATGAGGTAGTTGAAAACGGTATTGAGAGCCTCGAGGTTGTAGCTGAAGTTTCTGTAAATGGAGATTCGGTTGCCGAAGTTCTGAATGAAACGGAACCTGCTGTTCGTACCTTAATCCCTAAAAAAATTCCTCATACCCCCGTATCAAATAATCCGAAGCAGATACATCAGCAGAAACAACGTGAACCGGAGAAATCGTATGATTTTGAGGGGATCATCAATGCCACAGGAGTACTTGAGATTATGCAGGAAGGCTATGGCTTTTTGCGCTCTTCCGATTATAATTATTTGACCTCTCCCGATGATGTGTACGTCTCTCAGTCACAAATAAAATTATTCGGTCTCAAAACCGGAGATACTGTAAATGGTATTATACGCCCACCTAAAGAGGGAGAGAAATATTTCCCACTGGTAAAAGTTATCGAAATCAATGGCCGCAGTCCTGAATATATCCGCGACAGGGTCCCTTTCGAACATCTAACCCCACTTTTTCCGGATGAGAAATTTAATATCACGGGTAAATCAAGCAGTATCTCTGCCCGAGTAGTCGATCTTTTCTCTCCTATCGGAAAAGGACAACGTGGATTGATCGTTGCCCAACCTAAGACAGGAAAGACCGTGCTGCTAAAAGATATTGCCAATGCTATTGCGGCGAATCATCCCGAAGTTTATATGATAGTTCTACTTATCGACGAACGCCCAGAGGAGGTTACCGATATGTCGCGAAGTGTTAATGCTGAGGTTATTGCCTCAACTTTTGATGAGCCAGCAGAACGTCATGTAAGGGTGGCCAATATGGTTCTCGAAAAAGCTAAACGACTGGTCGAATGCGGTCATGATGTGGTTATTCTATTGGATTCAATAACCCGATTGGCCAGAGCTTACAATACCGTTGCTCCTGCCTCGGGTAAGGTGCTCTCCGGTGGGGTAGATGCCAATGCACTGCATAAACCAAAACGATTCTTTGGCGCTGCCCGAAATATCGAAGAGGGTGGTTCTCTTACCATTCTTGCCACGGCATTAACCGATACCGGCTCTAAAATGGATGATGTAATCTTCGAAGAGTTTAAGGGTACAGGAAATATGGAGCTTCAGCTTGATCGTAAACTCTCTAATCGCCGTATCTTCCCTTCGGTCGATATTATTGCATCCAGTACTCGTCGCGAAGATCTGCTGCTTGATAAGGCAATGCTCGATAAAATTTGGGTATTGCGCAATTTCTTAAATGGTATGAATCCTGTTGAGGCGATGGACTTTGTCAAAGACAGGTTGCAAAAAACTTCCTCTAACGAAGAGTTTCTCGTCTCAATGAATAGCGACTAAATTTTGATCATCTAAAATAGATAGCTAAAGGGACCAATCGGTCCCTTTTTTTTATTCCTCTATCTCTCAGATCGGATGATTATCCCCTTCATTAAGACTTTACTTTAGCTCAGGTAATCGAACTGTAAGTCGTTATTTATGAAACGCTTATTTTTATTTTTACTAAATACAAATAGCATAAATCAAGTAAAATTGTAACCTCTGGATAGCAATTATTTTTTGTGTTTCATTATTTTTGTCTCATAAAATATCTCAAGTGGACTATTTTTTTGAAACACACCGCGTTTTAGTTGAAGCATCTTCAGATTTGATAAACAGGGAGTTGTATCGTGAAATTGATTGGTCTGGCCGGCTAATTGGAATTAAGGGTTTTCGCGGAGTCGGTAAAACGACCTTTCTGCTGAATTATATCCGAAAGAACTATGGTATTTCGCGCGAATGTTTATATGTCAATCTGAACGATTTCTATTTTACCAAACGGCGGATCTTCTCTTTTGCCGATGAATTTTATAAACGGGGAGGGAAGGTTCTGGTTTTAGATCAGATTCACAAGTATGAAGAGTGGTCAAAAGATCTGCGTCAATGTTATGATGAGCTACCCGGATTACAGATTGTCTTTAGCAGCTCTCCGGTGCTTCGGATCAGCGATGAGAATAGTGATCTGAAGGATATTGTGACACTCTATAGTCTCGAGGGATTATCGTTTCGTGAATATTTAAATTACAGGTCCGGGGAGGAGTTTGATAAACTTACTTTAGACGATATTTTACTCCGTCATCGGGATATTGCACCTCCGATAATTGCGAAAGTTAGACCGTTGGCTTTTTTTACGGAATATCTCAAAAGCGGATTTTATCCCTATTTTATTACAAATCCTGAATTTTTCAGCGAAACATTACTGCGCCATGTTAACCTGGCGCTAGAAATTGATGTTACCTATCTCAACCAAATAGAGCTGAAATACCTTTCCAAACTTCGCAAGTTAGTTAAGATCATTGGGAGTCAGATGCCATTATCTCCCAATGTTTCTAAGATAAGTGCAGAGGTAGAAACATCAAGGGCAACAGTGGTAAATTATCTTCAATACCTTAAAAAGGCGCGCATAGTGAATCTATTATTTCCTACTGATTCAAATGGCCAGCTTCAGAAACCTGACCAGGTTTACCTTCATAACACAAATTTATTACACATTATAGCTCCCGAAAACATCAACAACCGCAATCTTAGACTTACTTTTTTCTATAATCAGGTTGGCTTTCTTCATAAAGTCTCCAGTTCCTTGGATTTTGATTTTATAGTGAATGACCAATTTAAATTTGCAGTGGGTGGTAAATATACTCAAGCTAAAGGGGAGCATTGTTTTGCCGCTGCAGATATGATAGAGCTAGGAGAGGGGAATGTAATTCCACTTTGGCTTTTCGGGTTTCTTTATTAATTCCTTGATTGTTAATTATCTATTGGTTTTATATCGAATAAAAATTAAATCAAAATGGCAAAAGAGAAAAAATTTATTACCTGCGACGGGAACTATGCAGCCTCTTACATCAGCTATATGTTCAGTGAGGTGGCCTGTATCTATCCAATTACTCCCTCATCGACAATGGCCGAGGTGGTTGATGAGTGGGCTGCAAATGGGAGAAAAAATATTTTCGGTCAGCCCGTGCGGCTTGCCGAGATGCAGAGTGAAGGGGGAGCTGCCGGAGCTGTTCATGGTGCGCTCCAATCAGGGTCGCTTACTACGACCTACACTGCTTCTCAAGGTTTGTTATTGATGATTCCCAATATGTATAAAATAGCCGGAGAGCTCTTGCCTACGGTATTCCATGTGAGTGCACGTGCCCTGGCCAGTCATGCATTATCAATCTTTGGCGATCACTCCGACGTCTATTCCTGCCGTCAGGCCGGCTTTGCAATGCTTGCCTCAGGATCGGTGCAGGAAGTTATGGACCTCAGTGGCGTTTCTCATCTCACCACCATAAAGAGCAGAGTTCCCTTTATGAATTTCTTCGATGGCTTTCGTACTTCACACGAGGTGCAGAAAATCGAAGTTATTGATCAGGCTGATTTGGCTGCCTTACTCGATTTGGAAGCTCTACAAGCGTTTAGAGACCGCGCATTAAATCCCGAACATCCTGTAACACGCGGAACTGCCCAGAATCCAGATATCTTTTTCCAGGCACGCGAGGCTTGTAACCCTTTTTACGATGCCGTTCCAGACATGGTGGAGTCGTATATGCAGGAGATCACTAAAATAACAGGGCGTGAATACCACCCATTCACCTACTACGGGGCCCCCGATGCAGAAAATATTATCGTTGCTATGGGTTCTGTGACAGAAACCATAAAAGAGACGATCGACTACCTCAATGCCCAAGGGAAGAATTATGGTCTGGTCAGTGTTCATCTCTACCGTCCATTCTCCATAAAATACTTGTTTAATGTAATCCCCAAGACCGTAAAACGGATTGCCGTTATGGATCGTACCAAAGAGCCGGGCGCCAATGGAGAGCCATTGCACTTGGATCTACGGGATGCTTTTTATAATAAACCAAATGCTCCAATTATTGTAGGTGGCCGTTATGGACTTGGATCTAAGGATGTTACTCCATCTCAGATCATTGCTGTGTACAAGAATCTGGAGATGAAAGAGCCAAAGAATAATTTCACGATTGGTATCGAAGATGATGTAACGTTCCATTCTCTCCCATTGCTTCCTGAGATAAAGGTTTCTGCCGAAGATCTTTATGAAGCAAAATTCTATGGTCTTGGTTCTGATGGTACGGTAGGGGCGAATAAAAATTCAATCAAGATCATTGGAACGGCAACAGATAAATATTGTCAGGCTTATTTTGCTTACGATTCAAAGAAATCTGGCGGTTTTACCGCTTCTCATCTCCGTTTTGGAGATAGTCATATCCGTTCAACCTATTTAATCACGACTCCCGATTTTGTGGCGTGTCATGTGCAGGCTTATATCTATCTCTATGATGTTTTAAAAGGGTTGAAAAAGGGTGGCTCGTTCTTGCTTAATACCATCTGGGATGAGGAGGAGGTCAAGCAACGCCTTCCCGATGGAATGAAGAAATACCTTTCCGAGCAGCAGATTAACTTTTATACCATCAATGGAACGAAACTTGCTGCCGATCTTGGACTTGGAAATAGAACGAATACGATAATGCAATCGGCCTTTTTTAAGATCACTCAGGTGATTCCTTATGAACTTGCTCAGGAGCAAATGAAAAAGGCCATTGTTAAGTCGTATGGGATGAAAGGTGAGACAATGGTTAAGATGAACTTTTCTGCTGTTGAAGCAGGAGGCAATAATGTTTTGAAGCTTGAGGTTCCTGAGCAGTGGGCAAAAATTAAAATGGACACTGAGGAGGCTTCGGATTCGCGTCCTGCATTTATTAAAAATGTTGTAGATGTTATCAATGGTCAGCGTGGGGACAATTTGCCTGTTTCAACCTTTACTGGGATCGAAGATGGAACGTTTAGGGCGGGAACCACTGCCTATGAAAAGCGCGGTATCGCCGTTGAAGTCCCTGAATGGTTTGCCGAGAATTGTATCCAGTGCAATCAATGCTCTTATGTCTGTCCTCATGCTGCTATCCGTCCTTTCCTTATCGACGAAAAGGAGCTAGCAACGCTTCCCGATGGCACAGCCACGATAAAAACGAACGGAAAACAATTTCCAGGACTTCAGTTTCGTATTCAGATTGCACCACTTGACTGTACGGGTTGCGGCAACTGTGCCGATGTATGTCCTTCAAAAGAGAAGTCATTGGTGATGAAACCTATTGAATCTCAAAAAGAGGAGATTACCCGTTGGGATCATTTTGCGGCGCATGTTACCTACAAAGATAAGCTAGTCGAGAAGGATAAATCAATTAAGAATTCGCAGTTTGCACAGCCACTTTTTGAGTTTTCCGGTGCTTGTTCAGGGTGTGGTGAAACACCTTATATTAAGCTTGTTACGCAGCTATTTGGAGAGCGGATGATGGTTGCCAATGCAACGGGTTGTTCTTCTATTTATGGGGGTTCAGCTCCTGCAACATCTTATTGTACCAATGATGAGACTGGCCATGGTCCGGCATGGGCTAATTCGCTCTTCGAGGATAATGCAGAATATGGTTTCGGAATGTCTGAGGGGGTGGCAGCAAGTCGCGATCGGATTACATCAATTATGAAAGTTGCCATTGAAGAGGGTGTTTCAGGTATCGAGAAGGAGATCTTTACAGAATGGATTGAAGGTCGCGATAATGCAGCCGCTTCGGAAGCTGCATCAAAGCGGGTATTGGAAATTCTCAAGGGAAATAATGCCATCTATGCACAGGAGATTCTTTCGTTAAGTCAGTATCTAATCAAAAAATCAATCTGGATTTTTGGTGGTGACGGATGGGCTTATGACATAGGCTACGGTGGTCTCGATCATGTATTGGCATCAGGAAAGGATATTAATGTACTTGTTTTAGATACTGAGGTGTATTCCAATACCGGTGGTCAGGCTTCGAAGTCGACACCAGTGGGTGCAGTTGCCAAATTTGCAGCTTCCGGAAAGCGGATTCGCAAAAAGGATCTTGGGGCAATATCGATGACTTATGGCTATATTTATGTTGCTCAGGTTGCCATGGGTGCCAGCAATTCACAAGTTCTTAAAACGATGAGAGAGGCGGAAGCCTATCCGGGCCCTTCGATCGTTATTGCCTATTCACCCTGTATTGCACATGGTTTACGCTCAATGGGCCGCACTCAAGAAGAGGAACGGCTGGCTGTCGAGTGTGGCTACTGGCATCTTTACCGCTTTAATCCACAGCTGGAGGCAGAGGGTAAAAACCCTTTCCAGCTCGATTCAAAAGAGCCTGACTGGAGTAAATTTCAAGACTATCTCAATGGGGAGGTGCGTTATACGGCCTTGCGGAAATCGTTTCCTGCCGAGGCTCACGAACTCTTTAAAGCCTCTGAAGAGAATGCCAAATGGCGTTACCGCTCCTACCAGCGCATGGCCTCACAGAGCTGGGAACTACCTGCGGAGAAGATATGACCTTAATTTATTGACAAAAAACGGCGCCTCAGTTATTGGACGCCGTTTTTTGTAGGTTCTAGTTTCTTTGCGATTGGACGTATCCTTAAGAATTAACAGAAGTTTGGCTAACAAGGAGAATCGAAACTATTTTTCATTTTTATCGTATTCTGTTATATGAATTTGAAATTATGCTTCACCATCGAAAATTTCGTTACCGTAAATCTCTTCGATTACAAGGATATGATTATTCGAAAGCAGGTTTTTATTTTATAACCATTTGCGTTCAACATCGATTATCTTTATTTGGCGATTTCGCTAGATCAGAAACGCAGATCCCTTTGGTTATATCAAATTCTTTTGGATCAATATTGAGATTAAATGACGCAGGTAAAATGGTGGTGTTTTGGTATTCTGAATTGGAAAATAAATTCCCTGATATTAAATGCCATGAAATGGTTGTTATGCCTGACCATTTTCATTGTATAATCGAAAATACGGGATCTATTGCGCAGGGTGGGGTAGGTGCAGACCTGTGTGTCTGCGCCTACCCCTGCGCCTACCCCGATATTTTAAATTACCCCGAACAACATGATCATTTGTGTGATCACAATTATAGGGGCGAACACAAAGGTTCGCCCCTATGGCGCGTTATTCAATGGTTTAAAACGATGACAACAAATGAATATATCCGTGGGGTAAAAAATTACGGATGGCAACGATTTGAAAATAAATTATGGCAACGCAATTATTGGGAACGCATTATCCGAACAGAAAATGATATGAATCGGATTTCAGAATATATTGTTAATAACCCAAAAAATTGGATAGTAAAAAATAATTTGTGAGATTATGTCTGAGGTTTTGTTTAAGATATTAGAGCGGGAGACGAGACTCAAACTCGCGACCCTCAGCTTGGAAGGCTAATGCTCTATCAACTGAGCTACTCCCGCTTTTATATCTTATTTGGTGGGTTAAATGTGGGGAGAGCAGGATTCGAACCTACGAAGGCGTACGCCAGCAGATTTACAGTCTGCCCCAGTTGGCCGCTTTGGTATCTCCCCGGATATTAGAGTGATTTTCTTTCCGGGATATGGCATCCAACGAAGGTGCTTCCCTAACACTATTAAGAACTTAATGAGCCGAATGTCAGATTCGAACTGACGACCCCGAGATTACAAATCACGTGCTCTGGCCAACTGAGCTAATTCGGCAAGTGGGTAAGCTACCTACATCGCACCGCTACGACCATTTACCCTTGCTGCCTTCCGGCCCTGG
>CAIVMQ010000091.1 GCA_903907075.1 uncultured Bacteroidia bacterium | reverse complement strand
CTCCGCAAAATCCTATTAATGGGGTATCCGAAGGTTTTGTTTTAATTACCTCGTCGATCGCGTTATAGATATATTCCAATTTGGACGCATCCGGATGTAAGGTGCTTACCGGATCACTAAGGTCTTTTAATGCTTTTCCAAATTTTGGCCCCGAGTCAGTAAAGACCAGATCCATACCTAAAGCCTCAGGAATAACCAGGATATCAGAGAATAAGATTGCCGCATCAACTCCCAGATCATGAATAGGAAGTAGGGTTACCTTGGCTGCCAGCTCAGGTGACTGTAGCAGTTCGCTGAACGTATTTTGTTCTCGCAGTTTGAGGTACGAAGGGAGTACCCGCCCCGCTTGACGCATAAACCAAACAGGCGGTCGCTCTGTTTTTATCCCTTTTAATGTGTTTACAAATATTGAATCAGACATATTTAATTTCTAAGTTTATGAATTTCTATTGCTACCTTAACACCTAAGCTCTAAATTGCCCCAATCCGTCAGTTGACGGATGGTGCCATTTTTTATTTTATAGTATTTTAATATTTAGCAATTTAGTAATTACTTAAGTTGTTTTAACGCGATTAAATTTGCAGCTATCGCCTCTTCGATCTCCTTATCCGTATGAATATATGAGACAAAAAGGCACTCAAACTGTGAAGGTGCAATATAAAATCCACTTTCCAAAGTAGTCTTAAAATAGGCGGCATATTTATCGGTATCCGATGTCATCGCTTCATCCAATGAGGTGACCTGCATTTGATCGGTAAAGAATAGGGTCATCATCGATCCAACACGGTTAACGACCCCATTGACACCACTTTCGCGAAGGTTGTTCCGTATACCGGCCTCCAGGATTGCAGCTTTTCGTTCCAGTTCAGGATAGAAATCTGCGGTATCTCGCATCATGGTTAGCATTGCAATACCTGCTGACATCGCCAGTGGATTCCCAGACAGTGTTCCTGCCTGATAAACAGGACCAATAGGAGCGAGCATATCCATAATCTCTTTGCGACCACCATAGGCGCCTACCGGAAGTCCACCACCAATGATTTTGCCTAACGTGGTAAGGTCTGGTGTGACACCGTAATATTCTTGAGCGCCACCTTTAGCAAGTCTAAAGCCCGAAATCACCTCGTCAAAAATTAGCAATGCACCATATTCTTTGGTTATATCTTTCAATCCTTGAAGGAAATCTTTTGAAGGGGGTACGCATCCCATATTTCCCGATACCGGCTCAACGATAATAGCGGCAATCTCATCTCCCTTTTCGCGGAAGATCGCTTTTACGGATTCAAGGTTATTGTACTCTGCAATTACTGTATCGCGTGCGGTTCCCATCGTCACACCAGGACTATTTGGTAATCCTAGCGTTATCGCTCCTGATCCGGCCTGGATCAAGAAGCTGTCGCCATGACCATGGTAGTTTCCCGCAAATTTTAAGATCGCTTCCCTTCCGGTAAACCCTCTGGCTAACCGGATTGCACTCATAGTCGCTTCAGTTCCTGAAGATACCATGCGCACTTTTTCGATCGAAGGGACCATCTCAATAATGAGTTCCGCCATGCGTGTCTCATATTCTGTAGGTGCCCCATAGCTTGTCCCTTTTTGAGCCGCCTCGTTAATGGCTGCAAGGATCGTATCGTGCGCATGACCAAAGATTAATGGTCCCCACGAGGCCAGGAAGTCGATATATTGATTTCCGTCGATATCTGTTAAGATAGACCCTTTCCCTCGCTGAATAAATACCGGATTTAAGTTGACACTTTTAAAGGCACGTACCGGTGAGTTTACCCCTCCCGGAATCGACTCTTGAGCCCGTTTAAAAGCATCTATACTTTTTGTGAATTGCATCCCTATGTTTTTTATTTATGATCAAAAATACAAACACCTGAGGTTGTATCTTATGTTCTTGTTAACTCAATTTCGTGCTCCAAGGAAGTAACCTTCAGTTCATCTGAGTGTTAAATTGAGGGGCATCGCTTAAAATTAGTTGTTTCCTATCGTTTTAATCTTCTTTTTTGCCTCTGTATTTGTTGCTGTGTCATCTAGCTGTGTCATCGAGCTGTGTCACCATTGGAAAACTCCGCTGGGGTTCTTGAGAGCCACCAGTTGCACTTAGGGTTATGTAAAGTGAACTCCGCTGGGGTTCTTGTCTCTTTTCCCATGCTGAACCCTCGGTTCTACCGAGGGTTATTATTAGGTAACTCCGCTGGAGTTAGGTTTTGAGTTTTTTTATCGCCATAGTATTACCTAATTATTTAGAAATTCCGTTGGAGTTAAGTTTTGTATTGGTCTTAACACGTTGAGTTTTTCCAGTGAAATATTATTTTCCATTTAGGATATTAGCTGCTTCAACGGCATGGTAGGTGATGATAATGTCGGCACCCGCCCGTTTGATAGAGGTCAAGATCTCAATCATTACCCTTGGGCCGTCGATCCACCCTTTTTCTGCTGCGGCTTTCAACATGGAGAACTCTCCACTCACGTTGTATGCAGCCACAGGGAGATTGAATTCATTTTTAACCCGATAAATCACATCCAGGTAACTCAGGGCAGGCTTTACCATTACGATATCTGCCCCTTCAAGAATATCTTGTTCCACTTCGCGAATTGCCTCGTTCGAATTGGCTGGATTCATCTGATAGGTTGCGCGGTTTCCGAATTTTGGCGCACTCTCAGCAGCCTCCCTGAACGGACCATAAAAGCCGGACGCATATTTAGCCGAATAGGCCATAATTGGAATCTTAGTATAACCATTGGCATCCAGTTGTTTGCGAATCTCGCCAACCCGGCCGTCCATCATATCACTCGGGGCAATCATATCAGCACCAGCTTCAGCTAACGATACCGCTTGTTTGGCTAGGGTTACGAGGGTCGTGTCGTTATCCACATCGCCATCAATAATGGTTCCACAATGACCATGGGTGGTATATTCACAATTGCAAACATCTGCAATAATATAAAGCTCGTTGATCTCTTTTTTTAAAGCGCGAATAGCCTGCTGGACTATTCCGTTGTGCTCGCAAGCCACACTTCCATCTTCATCCTTGTGTGCCGGAATCCCGAATAGCAATACCGCTTTTACACCTGAGGCGTAAATCGTCTTGCACTCTTCGACAAGCATATCGACCGAAAGCTGATAATTGCCCGGCATTGAGTTGATATGATTTCTCACCTTAGTTCCTGAAACCACAAATAACGGCATCACAAAATCATCGGCTGAAAGTTTTGTTTCAGTTACCATTTGCCTTAAAACACCATTATACCTTAGTCTTCTTAATCGTGTAACCGGGAATGTCATAGTTGTCTGTTTTTAGTTATGGTAATATTCTAATAGTGCATCTCTGATACCCTCAGCATTCGATTTTCTGGCGGTAATCAAAGGCTCGAATCCTCCCTTTCGGATCGCAGCAGAGGTAACACTGCCAATACTCACCATGCGTAGCTTGCCAATGAGCGAGTTGTCATAAAATGTACTGAAAAATTCAAATGTCGAAGGGCTGGTAAAAACAATCAGATCGTATTGATCTGTTTTGAGCCGTTCCAAAATTTCCTGGTTGGCCGAAACAGGCTTTACTGTTTGGTATACATTTATCCGTTGAACGATGTTTTTGGTGGATAAATGATTTTCCAGTGCATGATCAGCAAGGTTGCCTAACGAGAGTAAGATGTTTAAATCGTGAGGGGTATAAGTGGCTTCAAAACCTGTTAAAAATTCGGCTGCTGTATTTTCAGTACTTAAATATGTCGGAGCGTACCCGTAGTATTCAAGTTCAAGTCCTGTTTTGGTTCCAATAACAGCAAGTTTAAGTTTTGCAGGAAGAACGGTATCGCCCTTTATTTCAATCAATTGTTTGAAGAAGTTGACTACCCCATTTTTGCTGGTAAAAAATACCCAGTCAAACTGATCTAGTTTCTTGAGATTCTCAGATATCGAAGACTCTATCGGAGAGGGGATAATCTCAATCATAGGCAGAGAAAGGAGTTTTGCTCCACTCGATCTGAGTATTTCAGGTAAGGTATCTCCCGATTCAAGTGCTCTTGTTGAGATGATCACCTTGTCTTTTAGTGCGCTATCTGTTTGAGGATTGATCAGGATTTCATTGCGTATCTCAGCCAGGATTTCAGCTCCTCCGGCATTGTATAATGTTTTGGCAAGTTTTGCAGAGAGGTAAACGGCATCGCTGAGGTTTCCTTCGGCATGATCTATCAGGAACGAGGTGCCATCGATGCTGGAGATAAATCCTGTAATAGCAAATTTATCGCCGGATATACGGGTATAGCTCCCCACTGGTATCTGGCAGCCTCCTTCGAGGGTACCCAGGAATGTTCGTTCTGCCTGAGTTGCCAAAAATGACTCCTCATGGTTAATCTTTGAGATCAGATTTTGGGTGTCTGGATCATTTTCGCGAATCTCAATCGCAATGGCTCCCTGACTGCAAGCGGGTATCATTACCTCAGGCTCAAATAGCTCGGAGATATATTCCTGCATCTCTAGCCGTTGTAATCCGGCGCCTGCCATAACCATCGCATCGCAATACCCCTCTTGCATCTTACGAATACGGGTGTTTACATTACCACGGATTTCGATTATTTTAAAATCGGGATTGATGCGCAAAAGCTGGGCTTTTCGGCGCAGACTAGATGTGGCAATCACATCATTGGAGGTTAACTGGTCGATTTTTCTCCCATCAAGGGTGATTAGGGCATCTCTGATATCACCGCGTTTAAGAACAGCACCAAGTTTAGCCCCCTCAGGAAATTTGGTAGGTAAATCTTTAAGGCTATGCACAGCCATGTCAATATCTTTATTGAAGAGAGCTTCTTCCATCTCTTTGGTGAAGAGTCCCTTGTCTCCAATTTTGGAGAGGGCGACATCTAGAATCTGGTCACCCTTGGTTTTAATAATCTCGAGGATAAATGAGTTTTGAGGATAGTGCTTCTGAAGTTCTTCCTGAACCAGATAGGCCTGGTACAACGCTAACTTACTCCCTCTTGTACCTATTTTTATGATTTTTTGAATCATCAATTGACTTCGAATAATTTATTGAGCATCGTGACGTATTCCTTTTCCCTTCCGTTATCGGTCAACGATTTTACATTCTCGATCATTAAGCCAATAAATTTTTTCGTGATGATCTCTCCGTATGCAGCAGCCTTCTCATGATCGGTATCACCCTGGGTTTTAATATAGCCGTCAAGCATAGTCTTGTTGATCTCCTGAAAACGGCTGGAGATATTTTGAAACGTGGGTACAAGCACCTGTATCGAATGCCATTGAATAAATTCGGCTAATGATTCCTCAATGATTACCTCTGCTTGAGAAATTTCCCCTTTTCTGCGCTCCAGATTATCCTCAATTACTTCATGAAGTGCATCGACATCATAGACATGAACATTTTCGATCTCACCCCGCATCGCACCAGATCTCCCGTGGGCCGATCTTGCGATCGGCATTCATCCGTACACCGCCGTTACCGATGCACCAGGGCG
>CAIVMQ010000090.1 GCA_903907075.1 uncultured Bacteroidia bacterium | reverse complement strand
TGTGCAGCTAGCTATTCCTTCACCCGAACATTATCTTCCGCTACTCTACACCCTCGCCCTTCAAGATCATGCTGAGCAGGTAACCTTTTTCAATGATAAAGCGGTGATGGGATCACTAACGATGACTTCGTTAAAAATCGGGTGATTATTTATAACTTGCGCCCCTGAATTAGTTTTAAATAACGTGGATAAGATTTACAATATACTGATTGCCGATTCACAATTCCTTGTTGTGGAGGCGCTAAAGTCTCTGATCGATAACGACCAGAACTATCTGCTTGCTGGGAGTGCATCGACCCAAAACGAACTATTTAAATTACTCGAAAAGAATAATTCAGAGCTACTGATTACCGATTTTGCCAATATTGATTATGATGGACTTGACGACCTAAAGACCATTAAGAACAAATATCCTCAGCTGGCCATTCTCATCCTAACCAACACCATTAGCAAACAAGAGTTTTCGGAACTCAATAAAGTTGGGATTAAGAATATTATTTATAAGACTGCAGATAAGGATGAGATCTTCTCTGCCATTGAGTCGACGTTAAAATCGAAAAAATTCTATTCAGACGAAATTCTGGATATGTTTCTCGACCTGGGAGATCCGAAAAGTGTGCCAGAGGATCCCAAGACACTTACCCCATCAGAGATTGAGATCGTAAAATTAATTGCGGATGGGCTCACCACCAAAGAGATCGCATCAAAGCGAAATATTAGTTACCACACGGTAAATACCCATCGTAAGAATATCTTCAGAAAAGTAGAGGTTTCGAATGCCTCTGAGTTAATCATGCTCGCGATTAAAGCGGGATGGATAGACAATATCGAATATTACATTTAGTCTTTGGTATTCCACACTTTGTCGTTGGCCATTGATCGAAGATTCGCCAGGGCCTTTAATGCCTGAGCTAGTGTCTCCTTATTTTTGGCAAAATGGAACCGTACAAGATGGTGCACCTCATCGCGGAAGAAACTCGAACCCGGAACCGCTGCTACCCCCACTTCGCTGGCCATCCATTCACAAAAATCAACATCATTGGAAGCTCCGAACTCCGAAATATCGACCATTACATAGTATGCGCCCTGAGGAGCGGTATATTTCAATCCCAGTTGATCGAGTCCATTGAGGAAAAAATCCCTTTTATCCCGATACGACTGTTGTAAATCGGTGTAATACCCATCCCCAAAATTAAGGGCCGTTACGGCTGCCTCCTGAAGAGGCGCTGCAGCCCCAACGGTTAAAAAATCGTGTACTTTGCGTATCCCATCGATAATGGTTGCCGGAGCTATCGCATACCCCAAACGCCACCCTGTAATGGAGTAGGTTTTAGATAACGAACTACAGGAGATTGTCCGTTCGAACATTCCCGGTAATGACGCGATGTAATGGTGTTTATTGGGCTCGAAAACAATATGCTCATACACCTCATCGGTTATCACAAACACATCGTATTTCTGGGCAAAACCGGCAATGATCTCAAGCTCGGCGAGGGTATAAACCTTTCCGCTGGGATTCGAAGGATTGCATAATATCAGCGCCTTAGGATGTTGTTGAAAAGCGGCCTCAAGCTCTTGAATATCGAAATTATAATGAGGCGGATTAAGATGTACATAGATTGGCAATGCCCCCGAAAGGATTGTATCTGCAGTATAATTTTCATAAAATGGTGAAAAGACAATCACCTTATCCCCTGGATTACAAATAGTCAGCATCGTGGCGATCATCGCCTCGGTACTTCCGCAAGTCACGGCCACCTGGGTCTCTGGATCGATCTCAAAACCCATAAACCGGGTCTGTTTCCGCGCTAACGCCTCACGGAAATTCGGTGCTCCCCAGGTCACCGCATATTGATGAATAGATCCTGCGGCTACTGTTGCCAACGCCTCTTTTAATGCCTCAGGAGGATCAAAATCAGGAAAGCCCTGTGAGAGATTTACCGCTCCATGAAGATTAGCAATACGCGTCATTCGGCGTATCACAGAATCGGTGAAAAAGGCTAGTTTATCACTTAGTTTAGGCATGATAGTAATTTTATGCTGCTCATTTACGAATACATTAAACGTGTGCTATTTGTAATTTACTGATTTCTAAATTTTTTTAGCCATCCACAACTCACAACCGAAATGGCCGCTATTTCCCAATGGAGCCGCCAAATATTCGAAACCACATCTCTCATAAATCCTTAGCGCCTGCGATAGCTCCGGCATCGATTCAATATATACCATTTTAAAACCAAATTCTTTGGCACACTCAATACAGTGATCAATGATTAATCGGCCGAATCCCTTTCCTCTTGCTTCAGGGATTAGATACATCTTTACCAGTTCGCAGGTCTTATCGGGCAGCCCTTCCGTAGGAAATATACCACCTCCACCAATAATTTTTCCGTCTAAGACAGCCACGAAATAGGCTGACTGCTCTCTCCTGAACAGCTCATATAACGTATCTGTTGAAGGGTCGTAATAGACGGTTCCAAGGTGGTTCGCGCCAAACTCGACTAATGCAGAACGAATAATCTTGGCTAAGGATTCATTGTCGGCGGGGAGAATTGTGCGAATTTCCATAACTTACCAACGTATTGATTGATTTTAAAGTTGTGCAATATTAATGGATTGAAACATTAAATCCCAATTATTGCATTTTTTTAAAAATAGACCTATTTATATACCATAAAAAAGGTATAAAAATATACGTCATTTATGGTATTGCGACTATGGTAATTAAGTCAGAGATTTGTATTGTAAAATAATAAATTAAGCCATGACAAAAATTGCGTCCAATCTTACCGATTTAATTGGGAATACTCCATTGTTGGAATTCTCGAATTTCAACAAGAAACATAATTTAGAAGCCTCTATTATAGGAAAGCTTGAGTTTTTCAATCCTGCCGGAAGTGTAAAAGACCGAATTGGATTTGCAATGATTGATGCTGCTGAAAAACAAGGATTACTCAATAAAGACTCAGTAATCATCGAGCCTACGAGTGGAAATACGGGTATTGCGCTGGCATTTGTCGCAGCAGCAAAAGGGTACCGATTGATTATTTTATTACCTGAGACCTTTAGTGTTGAACGGAGAAATCTTATGAAAGCCTTAGGGGCTGAATTGGTCCTTACTCCGGGTAGCGAGGGGATGAAAGGTGCCATACGCAGAGCCACTGAACTGGCCGAAGCAACACCAAATTCATTTATGCCACAACAATTTAAAAATCTTGCTAATCCTCAGATCCATCGCACAACGACTGCCGAAGAGATATGGAGAGACACCGACGGAGAGGTCGACATCTTTATTGCCGGCGTGGGCACAGGCGGAACTGTTACCGGTGTAGGAGAAGTTTTAAAATCAAGAAAACCCGGCGTACAAATTATAGCTGTTGAGCCTACCGACTCACCAGTTCTTTCAGGTGGAAATCCTGGCCCTCATAAGATCCAGGGTATTGGAGCAGGTTTTATTCCCGATATCCTTAATGTATCAGTAATCGACGAAATCATTCAGGTTACTAATTCACAAGCTATTGAAACCAGCCGCGAGTTAACCCGTACAGAGGGTCTTGTCGTTGGAATATCCTCCGGAGCAATTGCCTATGCTGCACTTCAGGTGGCTAAACGACCAGAGAACAAAGGGAAAAAAATCGTATGCATCATGTGCGATACCGGAGAGAGATATCTATCGACACTCCTTTACCAGTTCGAAGATGATAATTCAACAGTCTTTGCTAAAGTATAAATAAGGTCTTTATCCTAATAATTACCGATTGCTTTTAAGAGGGTGTCTCAAGTTTTGAGACACCCTCTTTTATTTCCGGGATTTTTGAGAACAACTTCACCCCCTACTAAAACGTTAAACTTGGCCTAGAAGGACTAAAACACCCTACGAAGGTTTAGTATCATAAAAAAAGTGGGTTTAACTAGCCAGGTATCCTAGTGATAAACGATGTTCTAGAAATTTGGCTAGTCGCAATTTGTCCAGCGATTTAAATTTCCTAATTTTACCACAACGCCAAACACTTTGATCTCATATGCTTTCAGGAGTTTACAAATCACTTTACGATCAGCTTATCAAAGTCATAGATCCTAAGAGGCTATATCATGATCCCCTTCACACGTTAGCTTTTGGTACCGACGCAAGTTTTTATCGCCTTATTCCGCAATTAGTTATCAAGGCAAAAGATGAGGATGAGGTTATTCTGATTCTCAAAGCGTGCACGAAACTAGCTATTCCAGTTACTTTTCGCGCGGCAGGTACAAGCCTCTCAGGTCAGGCTATCTCCGATTCAGTTCTTGTCATTGCAGGAAATAGCTGGAAAAAATATACCATCCTCGAGGATGGACTAAAAATAAAGGTTCAACCCGGCTTGACTGGTGGCCGTGTAAATACGCTACTCGCACCCTATGGGCGTAAAATAGGTCCCGATCCAGCCTCTGTTAACTCAGCAATGATAGGCGGTATAGCGGCCAATAATGCCAGCGGGATGTGTTGCGGAACAGCCGAAAACTCCTATAATACGGTTGATGGTATGCGAATTATTTTCACGGATGGAACCCTTCTAGACACCTCTGATGCTGAAAGTAAAAAGCAATTCCGTATCACCCACAACCATCTGATCGACAAGATATCAGCAATGGCAGAGGCTGTTAAAAATAACCTACCCTTAGCCGATAAGATATCGAGGAAATACAAGATGAAGAACACCACCGGTTATAGCCTTAATGCCCTGGTAGATTTTTCTGATCCTTTTGAGATCCTTGAACATCTGATGATTGGCTCTGAGGGAACGCTGGGATTTATTGCCGAAATAACCTATAAAACAGTCGTTGAACATCCTTTCAAGGCGAGCTCCCTGATGATCTTTCCCGATATCACCAAGGGATGCCAGGCCGTCTTGTTATTAAAGGATACCCCCGTTGCGGCTGTTGAGCTAATAGATAGAGCCGGATTGCGAGCCGTCGAAGACCAACACGGAATGCCCGGATTCCTCAAAACAATTAACCCACATGGGTGTGCCATTCTTGTTGAAACCAGAGCATCGAACAGCACGGATATGGAGAATCAGCTTACCGTTATTTGCAATGCTGTAAGTTCTATTCAACCTGAATTTCCTATTGCTTTCACCTCAGACCCGGCGCAATACGAGGTATTTTGGAAGATCCGAAAAGGACTATTCCCATCAGTGGGTGCGATGAGAAAAGCCGGGACCACGGTTATTATTGAAGATGTAACCTTTCCTGTTCCACGCTTGGCTGAAGCCACACTGGATCTTCAGACCCTGTTTCAAAATTGGGGGTACAATGAGGCGGTGATCTTTGGTCATGCACTCGAAGGAAATCTCCATTTTGTTTTTAACCAGGATTTTGGTTCACAAGATGAAATTGAGCGCTACAGTAAGTTTATGGCTCAGGTCGTTACATTAGTGATTGACAAATACGATGGTTCACTCAAGGCCGAGCATGGTACTGGCCGTAACATGGCACCCTTTGTCGAGAAGGAATGGGGAGAGGAGGCTTATGAGCTTATGAAGCAACTTAAAAATCTTTTAGATCCAGGTAATCTATTAAATCCCGGCGTTATCCTTAGTAATGATCCCGAAATTCATCTCAAAAACCTTAAGCCAATACCCGCTGCATCTGAGCTTATTGATAAATGTATTGAATGTGGGTTTTGTGAACCCTCCTGCGTCTCTTCAGAATTAACACTAACACCGCGTCAGCGGATTGTCGTTTACCGTGAGATCAAAAACCTCACCCGAAACAACATGCAACCACATATCCTTGCTGCGCTGACCCACGGATTTAAATATGCCGGCAACGAAACCTGTGCTACCGATGGCCTCTGCGCAACAAGTTGCCCGGTAAATATTGATACAGGAAAACTGATCAAGCAACTGCGCGAAGAGGAACTTGGTACGAGCCAGAAAGGTGCTCAATGGATTGCCAAACGAATGGGGCTGGTAATATTCCTGGGAAGAAAAGGGCTTTCACTTGTGGGATTTTTCCATTCACTGCTGGGGACATCACTTATGCAACGGATATCAAATGGGATAACCACGATATCAGGTAAACGAGTGCCGCGCTGGAACCCTTTCTTACCTCGGGGTGCAAAACCGATAAAGGCTATGAAGAACCACATTTATCGGAGTGAGCGCAAGGTGGTCTATTTCCCTTCGTGTATCAACCGGACGATGGGGCTATCGAGCGATCAGCGGGGGGAGAAACAATTATCCGAAACGATGGTTCATCTGCTGCAAAAAGGGGGCTTTGAGGTTATCTATCCGAAAAACCTCACGCAGCAGTGTTGTGGAATGGCCTTCTCGAGCAAGGGGTATGCCGGGATTGGAAAGGAAAAATCAGACGAGCTTGAAGATGTGCTAACAGAAGCGAGTGAAAACGGTAAATATCCAATACTCTGCGACATGAGTCCTTGCCTCTATTCGATGAGAGAAAATATGGCACCCACCCTAAAGCTCTATGAACCCGCAGAGTTTATCCTCGACCATCTTATTGCACACCTTGAGATCACACCCGTTGATGAGACGATAACGGTATTTCCTGTTTGCAGCATGAAAAAAATGGGGTTAGAGGGTAAGCTTCTGGAGCTGGCTAAACGATGCGCTACTGTCGTTGTAGTGCCGCAGACCAATTGCTGTGGCTTCGCCGGCGATCGTGGCTTTACAGTTCCGGAGTTAAACAGCCATGGCTTACAAGAACTTAAAAGTCAAATACCCACGTCGTGCAAACATGGCTATTCAACGAGCAGAACCTGCGAAATTGGACTAAGCCTCCATTCAGGTATCTCCTATCAATCGGTTGTTTATCTGGTCGATCGGGTAAGTCAGCCACTGCGGAAAAAACCATCGTAAACTCAGTTACCGGTTTATAAAAGAAAGATTAAAACACGATTCAACGCAAAACACAATCAAATCACCATCCAAACTATGGCACATAAATTTATCAAGTGGGGTATTCTGGCGCCGGGCAAGATTGCCCGAAAATTTGCCACAGAATTAGCAGAGTTAGAAAACGGAGAACTTTTTGCTGTTGGATCAACGAGTTTACTTCGTGCTGAAGAGTTCGCCACTACATTTGGAGCCAAGCGTTATTACGACAGTTATGAGGCGCTGGTGGCAGATCCCGAAGTTGATATCGTTTATATTGCATCTCCTCATGCCTTCCATGCCGAACATACGCTGCTTTGTCTAAACCATCAAAAGCCCGTGTTATGTGAAAAGGCGTTGGGACTAAGTCTTACTGAAGTAGTTAAAATGGTCGAAACCGCACGCAAAAATAACCTCTTCTTTATGGAGGCTATGATGGTTCCTCACCAACCATCGTATCAGCAGGCGAAACGGATTATCGAATCAGGTGAACTAGGGAAGATCAACTATATCCAGAGTTGGTATGGCTTCAACAAATCCCCGTATGACCCCTTGGGACGACTCATGAATCCGGCACTCGGTGGAGGTGCCCTGCTCGACATCGGCCTTTATCCCCTTTTTGACATCCAATATTTTCTGGGAGAACCGCACAGGCTAACTGCCACAGCTGAGTTTGCACCAACGGGCGTTGACCAGAGTATATCGGTAAGACTTGAATATCCCCATGGAATTACGGCCTCCGTTTTTGCCTCTTTTGTTACCTCTGCAGGATTGGGAACAGATATTTTTTGTGAATTCGGGACTATTCGGTTACGCCGATTAAGTTCGTTGGATCAATGGATGGAGGTTGAGACACCACAAGCAGGAGTAAACCGGTACACCTACAAAGAGGGTGAATGCGGGCTGAAACTTGAGGCACTAGAGGCTATGAGGTGCCTTGAAAGCAACCGGACAGAGAGTGACCAGATGCCACTTCAAGCAAGTATCTCCTTGATGAAAACGTTAGATCAGATTCGCAAGCTAACTGGGATAAACTATCAAGGAAGAGACAAGTCTAACCTATAATTTACCACTAACTATTCAGCGTAATTTTAAATAGAAAGAGCCCGCTTATTAGGGCAGGCTCTCTGATACTATCTTTTCCTCTGAGTTATTCCGGAGAAATTGCGTCGGTAGGGCAAACTTCAGCGCATGAACCACAATCGGTGCATATTGAGGCATCGATTAAAAAAATATCACCCTCACTGATTGCTTCTACCGGACACTCGTCAACACAAGTTCCGCAAGCGATACATTCATCTGAAATTTTGTAAGCCATAATGATTCGATTTTTATAAATGATTAACCAAATTTATTTCTTCCTCTGGTACAAAAGTACAAAGAATGGTTAAAAAACAAATCAAAAACGTAATTTTTAGTTATTTTAAACAGTGTGAGATTTGATCCCCTTTTGATAATACGAGCAGCAATTTTGAAGACCACATGCACCGCACTTTGGCGATCGTGCCACACAGACATAACGCCCATGGAGAATAAGCCAATGATGAGCGATAGGAATTAGCTCATCGGGGATAAAAGCAACCAGTTGCTTCTCTGTCTCGAGTGGTGTCTTCGATTTAACCGAGAGTCCAATTCGTGCAGCAACTCTAAAGACATGCGTATCGACCGCTAAGGCAGGTTTATTAAACACTACCGAGGCAATCACATTGGCAGTCTTACGTCCCACACCCGGGAGTGTAACCAATTCTTCTACTGTCGAAGGGATAACACCATTAAAATCGGCTACAAGTTTTCGGGCCATCCCAACCAGATGCTTTGCCTTGTTATTCGGATAGGATATCGATCTGATATATTCAAATACCTCGTCCGACTCAGCCTCACCCATTTTTTCAGGTGTAGGAAAACGGTTGAGTAACTCCGGAACAACCATATTCACACGCTTATCGGTACATTGAGCTGATAAAATAACAGCTACTAGCAACTCATATGGATTGGTATAATGAAGCTCTGTCTCCGCAACTGGCATATTGGATTTAAACCATTCGATAACCTTTTCAAACCGCTCTTTCTTTCGCATATATTTTTTATTATCCCGGCTATAAAATTAAGATCTCTTTTGTAGATTATCGTATTAATTTTGCAACCGTAATTTAAAATTTTTATGATCACATACCTACAAGTCGATAACCTGTCAAAATACTGGGGAGAGCTGACCCTATTCGAAGGGATTAGTTTTTCTGTTTCTGAGGGTCAGAAAGTTGCGATGATCGCCAAAAACGGGGCGGGGAAATCGACGTTGATGGATATCATTGCCGGATTAGAGACTCCCGACGGGGGTAAATCGATGCTAATGAATCCCAATTCAATTGGTTATCTGAGGCAGAATCCCGATCTTAATCCTGAAGATACCGTTTTGGAAGCTGCCTTTAATGCTACCGGAGAATTAATTCAGGCGGTAAAGAATTACGAGAAGGCATTGGAGAACCACGATCCTAAGCTTTTAGATAGCGCCATCGAGCGGATGAATGTTTTAAACGCGTGGGATTTTGAGTTGCGTATCCAACAGATCCTCTCTCAGCTAAAGATCACAAACGTAAATCAGCAAATAAAATTCCTCTCCGGAGGACAGAAAAAAAGGGTCGCTTTGGCACATATCCTGATCAACGAACCCGACTTCCTAATCCTCGATGAGCCTACCAACCACCTCGACCTGGAGATGATCGAATGGCTTGAAAAATACCTTGAAAAAGCGAAGTGCACCCTGTTTATGGTTACCCATGACAGGTATTTTCTCGATCGGGTGTGTAATGAAATCATTGAATTAGATGACAATGCCATCTTCAGATATAAGGGGAACTATTCCTACTATGTCGAAAAAAGGGAAGAACGGATACAGGCTGTCAATGCAGATATCGACAGGGCCCGCAACCTCTTTCGCACTGAGTTGGAGTGGCTACGCAAGATGCCCAAGGCACGAACACATAAATCAAAATACCGAACCGAGAATGCCTATAAACTGCAGGAGAAAGCCTCTCAGTTCCGCTCTGACGATGAGCTTGAGCTAACCATTCAAGGCAAGAGGCTGGGGAGTAAGATCCTCAATGTTAAAAACCTCTCCAAGGCATTTGACAAACTGGTGATTCTCGATAAATTCAGCTACAACTTTGCCCGTCTGGAAAAAATCGGCATAATCGGGAAAAATGGAAGTGGCAAAACAACCGTATTAAACATGCTTACCGGTGCACTGGCACCCGACAGCGGCACGATCGATGTAGGCGAAACAATAAGCTTCGGATATTACCGTCAAGATGGCATAAACTTCAAATCCGGCGACCGCGTTATTGATGTGATCAAAGAGATTGCTGAGGTAATCGATTTAGGAAATGGGAATAAAATGAGCGCTTCGCAGTTTCTGAATTATTTCCTCTTCCCTCCCGATACTCAATACAATTTTGTAGAAAAGCTTAGCGGAGGGGAGAAAAGACGTCTCTATCTCTGCACCGTATTGATGAAAAACCCCAACTTTCTGATTCTCGATGAGCCGACAAACGACTTAGATATCATGACCTTAAATGTTCTTGAGGATTACCTGCGTAATTTCCAGGGATGTGCCATCGTGGTCTCTCACGACCGTTTCTTTATGGATAAGATTGTCGATCACCTGTTTGTTTTTGAAGGCAATGGGGAGATCAAAGATTTTCCGGGTAACTATTCCGACTACCGCGACTGGCTTGACGATCAAGAGAAAGAGCAGCGTAATCCCGAGAAGCGCGAGAAAGAGACAAAGGGCAAGAATGTCAAAGAGTCAGTGCGAAAACTTGGTTTTAATGAGAAACGGGAACTTGAGAAGTTGGAAAAGGATATTGCTCTACTCGAAAAAGAGAAAGTTGCAATTGAAAAAATGATGAATTCTGACGATTGTGATCCGCAGGAGCTCGTCATAAAATCGCAGCGTTATAGTGAAGTGAGGGAACTGCTTAATGATAAAGAGTTGCGGTGGCTAGAACTTAGCGAGATGTAGTTACTCCGATATCGGATTACAAAGCAGATGTGAGCCACGTTAGTAGCTGCAAATCAATTCTTACCAAATTGATGATCATCCTTTAATTCAGAGGTCTCATAACTTGATCGTTCCATTACAAAGCATCCACCGGTCCCCTCTGAGTCACAGCTATTACCAACAATTTTCCCATTGGCTAAAAGCTCTCCGCTCCATGTATCCAGCTCATAGATAATATCTTCAGCACTAAAAAGAATCTCGCACGAGTGTGATTTAAGGTCTATCTTAGTCCCCGTAATTTTACCTGTAACTTCTTGCTTCACAATAAAGGTCTCTTCCCCATCTATCTGTTCCGAGAAACGCAAAATACCACTAAGTTGGATCCCGATTTGGTTAATTTCAGCGTAACCACTGTCCTTTCCAAATCCGAAATCCTCCTCAAATCGCCAGCGTCCTGTCAGGTCTATTTTATCGGGCATAACATATAAATTTTAGGGATCTATACTCCCCCTTAAATCGGGAAATTCTTGCTCAGTTACTCTATTCTTTTAATCTTAACAGACAGAAACCGCTCCAAAGGAACTGTTTCTGTCTATTTTATTTGATCTAACTTTTACTTAACGTATGGCGCAGCATTCAGAAAATCAATACTTTTCTGAACACTAACCAATGGCTCGTAACCATATTGTTCTACTTCGACTATTGCAAATTTAGTGCCAGCTTTTGAAAGGTTGTCATAGATCCCTTTATAATCGATCAATCCACTTGCTCCAACCTCTTTCTCATCTTTAATATGAAGAAGCTCAAAACGTTTTGGATACTTATTGAAATATTCAACAGCCTGCTGACCCCCTTTGTAAACCCAGTAAACATCCATTTCGAAGGTTACTTTTTTAGGATCTGTATTCTTGATCATAAAATCATAAACCAGCTCATCACTATCGGTGATTTTAGTAAACTCATGATTGTGATTGTGATAGCCAAAACGAATCCCCTTGGCTTTACATTTCTCACCAATAGCATTAAAATAATCACATGTTTTCTTCAATGACTCCTTATTCTTATAGGGATATTCACCCATTGATGGTTTAATGATAAACGAACATCCTGCCCGTTTGTGAGCATCAATAGCGGCATCCCACCAGTTCATTGCGGCATCCCAGGAAGCCTGATCTCCGGTATAATTAGGTCCGGCATGTGAACTTACAAGTTTCATTCCGTTTGCCTCAACTAATGCTTTAAAAGCTTCTGGCTCCATACCATAGAACTTACCATCGCCAAAACCAGCCGCTTCAAGGTCGGTATAACCCATTTTACCCATTTTTTCGATCGTCCCTTTTAAATCCTTATTCAGATCGTCGCGAAGAGAATACATCTGAAGTGCAATCTGTTTTTTCCCTGTTGCAAGCGCCTCAAGAGTTGAACCGCTAATTAAATACGCCACCAATCCAATAATGATCAATGACTTGCTTAGAATTTTCCTCATCCGAGTGTACGTTTTAGATTTTGTATTTAAACTAAATAAATGCAGTAAATGTAAAAGCAAATTTAAAGTTATAAATCGGTTAAAAAAACCAAGAGGCTGATTTTTTCCGTTAATTGATTAAGTTTATCCCATTGTTTAAAAACTTACCATATTACATAGCTGCTAACACAACTAAAAAATGGCTCTATCAAAATTAGAGCATTATTCACTGTACAGGCAATTGAATGTTTTACATTTGATATTTCTAAACTAATCGTTCAATGAAAAAAATCATCCTCCTGCTGATCCTGCTTCGGTTACTGCCGAATTGCGATGGCCAACTACCGGTACAGAAACAGCCTAATATACTCTTTATCATGAGTGACGACCATGCCTATCAGGCAATAAGCGCCTATGGATCAGGACTTAATTCAACACCCAATATCGACAGGATAGCCAAAGAGGGAGCCCTGTTTACGCGAGCCTTTGTGACGAACTCCATTTGTGCCCCTAGCCGTGCCGTTATGCTAACGGGAAAATATAGCCACCTCAATGGCAAAGTCGATAATGTAGGGGGATTCAACTGGGACCAGATGATCTTCCCTAAGCTGTTGCAGCTAAACGGATACCAGACGGCCCTAATCGGGAAGATCCATCTCGACGGCCTCCCTCAGGGCTTCGACTATTCCAATGTGCTGCCCGGACAGGGAGATTATTACAATCCTGATTTTATTGAGAATGGGGTAAAAAAACAGGTTCATGGTTATGTCACCGCACTTACAACACAATACGCGCTGGAGTGGCTCGATAAGAAGCGCGACAAGTCAAAACCATTCTGTCTGTTGTACCATCAGAAAGCACCGCACCGCAACTGGCTTCCTGAAGAGAAATATTTTAACCTTTTTGAAGATAGAGATATTCCATTCCCCGATAATTTTTTTGACGACTATTCCGGCAGAGGCACTGCGGCCCATGCCCAGGAGATGAGTATCGTGAAAGATATGATGTGGGGGCACGACATGAAATTTGAAAATGATCCCTATACCGGCCAACCAACAAACTTTATGCCCGATATCAGCCGCATGGATGAACAGCAGCGCAAAGCATGGCGGCAGGCTTACGATCAAAAAAATCAAGCATTTATAAAAGCAAATCCTCAAGGTAAAGAGCTTGCGAAATGGAAATTTCAGCGTTATATCCGCGACTACCTTAAATGCATTCAGTCGGTCGACGATGGCGTAGGAGAAGTACTGGATTACCTCGATAAAAATGGTCTTACCGAAAATACTATCGTCGTGTACACCTCTGATCAGGGGTTTTATCTGGGTGAGCATGGGTGGTTCGACAAACGGTTTATGTATGAAGAGTCGTTCCGAACACCACTGCTGATAAGGTATCCGAAAGAGATAAAACCGGGCACGGTGATTAAGCAGATGGTACTTAACCTCGACTATGCCCCGACTTTTCTAAACTACGCGGGCATTGCTCCACAAAAGGAGATGCAGGGTGAATCGTTTCGAAAAATTGTTAGCGGGAAATTAATGCCGTGGAGAGATGCGGTCTATTATCACTACTATGAATATCCGGGTGTGCATGCCGTAAAACGCCACTACGGTGTGCGAACAGAGCGCTATAAACTAATCCATTTCTATTACGAAATCGACGAATGGGAACTGTATGATCTTCAGAATGATCCCCACGAAATGAAAAATGTCTACGATGACCCTGCCTATGCTCAGGTCCGTAAAGCATTACATCAAAAACTCGTAGCCCTGCGCCTGAAATACAAAGACTCTGACGAGGTAACAAACAACTTCTTACCTAAAGAAAACAGTCATTAACAGCGAAAATATAGTCTAAAAAGAACCAAATATCATTAGTATGTTTTGTTTTCGAATATGTATTTTCGAATATCAAAAATTAACCCGAATAACATTAAACCAAATAACTATCAAATGAAAAAAATCCGCAGATCATTCAGGATGGCTATCATCCTGCTAATCTTTACTTGCCTATCAGTTGCTGCATTCGCAAAAAACGAGGTGAAGCAGCTTGTGTGCGAATACAAAACCAATCCTCTCGGCATCGACATTGCGAAGCCGCGCTTAAGCTGGCAACTCGCCTCATCCGATAACGGGGTGATGCAAACAGCCTATGAGGTGCGCGTTGCAGAATCGTCCGAAAAGCTCAGTTCTTCAAAGCTAATCTGGTCGACAGGTAAGGTGAGCAGTTCTCAATCGGTAAGTGTTGTGTATGATGGTCCGGCATTGGTATCTGCTCAAAAGGTTTACTGGCAGGTTCGCATCTGGGATAACAAGCAGAAAGCAACCGAGTGGAGCGCACCCGCGTCGTGGGAGATGGGCATCCTGAAACCTTCTGAATGGAAAGGGAGCTGGATCACATACGGCGAAGCGAAAAAAGTTAAAGAGTCGCTACCATCACTCTATTTCAGAAAAGAGTTCGCCCTAACTAAAAAAGTTAAATCGGCCCGCCTCTATGCTACATCACTCGGACTTTACGAACTGCACCTCAACGGTGCCAAAGTAACTACTGATCTTTTTACTCCGGGATGGACAAGTTTTAAGAAACGGGTTCAATATCAAACTTACGACATCACCACAATGGTAAAAAGTCAGAATGCCATTGGCGTCGTCCTTTCGGATGGCTGGTACCGCGGTAATCTCGGATGGTCTCAGCGAGGAGCTTATTATGGTGATAAACTGGCATTACAGGTCCAGATGCAAATCACCTACACCGATGGTACCTCTGAAACAATAACTACAGATAATAGTTGGAGAGTTACTGCTAATGGTCCAATCAGAGGATCAGACATCTACAACGGCGAAGAGTATGATGCTCGCATGGAGCTTACGGGCTGGGATAAGCCGGCATACGACATGAGCAAATGGGATAATGCATCTGCGTTTACCCAGTCGAACGATATTCTAATTGCACCTCAAGGTGTTCCTGTGAAGGCAATCGAAGAGATTAAACCAGTCAAACAGTTTACGACCCCTTCGGGTGAGATGGTTTATGACATGGGACAAAACATGGTAGGGTGGATCAGACTAAATATCAACGGTAAAAAAGGTGACCAGATAACCCTGAAATTTGTGGAAGTTCTCGATAAGGCAGGTAATGTTTATACAGAGAACCTAAGAGGCGCCAAAGCTACTGATGTCTATACCCTTAAAGGCGATGGTGATGAAACCTTCGAACCTCATTTCACGTTTCATGGTTTCAGATACTTAAAACTCGAAGGGCTCAAAACTGCCCCTGCATTGAATCAGATTACCGGAGTGGTGATCCATTCGGATATGAAGCCAACAGGTAACTTTGCATGTTCCGATACCCTGATCAATAAACTTCAGCATAACATACAGTGGGGACAAAAAGGGAACTTCCTCGATGTTCCTACCGACTGTCCGCAACGTGACGAGCGACTAGGCTGGACGGGCGATGCGCAGGTGTTCAGCCCTACGGCAGCTTTTAACTTCAATGTTGCCGCGTTTTATACGAAATGGATGGGTGATTTTACCGCCGATCAACTTCCCGACGGTAAAGTGCCTCATGTGATTCCCGATGTCTTGAATGGTGGTGGCGGAGCTACAGCATGGGCCGACGCCTCAGTGATCGTCCCATGGACCGTTTACCTGGCTTATGGAGATACCCGAATCCTCGAGGCGCAATATCCAAGTATGAAGGCGTGGGTGGGCTATATGAGTTCCAGGGCGCAGAGTGATCATCTCTGGATCGGAGACTCCCATTTTGGTGACTGGCTGGCCTTTGCGACAAATAATTCAGATTATCCCGGTGCTACAACAGAAAAAGATCTTATTGCAACAGCGTATTACTACCACACTACAACACTGCTAAGTAAGATAGCAGCAATAATCGGTCAAAAAGATGATGTTGAGAAATATAAAACACTTGCATCAGGAATCAAACAGTCGTTTAATCGTGAGTTTGTAACCCCTAACGGCCGCCTGGTTTCGCATACTCAGACCGCCTATGCGCTGGCACTCTCTTTTGATCTGCTCACCCCAGAGATTGCAGCTAAGGCAGCAGTCTATTACGCCAAGGATGTTGAGAAATTCAAACACCTGACCACCGGCTTCGTTGGAACACCACTGTTGTGTAAAACACTATCGGCTATCAATCGTGATGATCTGGCTTATCTATTACTTAACAACAAAAATTATCCGTCGTGGCTATATCCTGTTACGCAGGGTGCCACTACGATCTGGGAGCGTTGGGATGGTCAAAAACCCGACGGGTCATTCCAGGATAAGGGGATGAACAGCTTTAACCATTATGCCTACGGTGCTATTGGCGAGTGGTTGTACACCCATGTTGCAGGGATAAAAATCAATGAAAATCATCCGGGTTACAAGCATATACTCTTTGCTCCTCACCCGGGCGGCGGTCTTAAAAATGCGAGTGCTCAGATATCTACTATTTATGGCAAGGTATCCTCATCGTGGAAAATCGAGAACGAGATTTTCACTTATGAAGTCACTATTCCTGCCAACACCACCGCATCGGTAACGCTACCTTATGCCAAGAGCGACCAGGTTAAACAGAATGGTCAGCCGGTAAAGGGAGGAACGGTTCAGAACACCAATGATCTTGAGCTTAATCTGGGAAGCGGAACTTATTCATTTACCTATCCGGCTCAGGCTTTAGTCGCAGCAGTGGAGGTAAAGAAGAGCGAGAAATAGACTTCCTACAATTCACTATTCTATAATTAAAATTGATTAAAAGATAAAATTTAAATTAGAAAGGCTGCGATTTTGCAGCCTTTCTAATTTATCAAAATAGATTATTCTCAAAAACAAGCTTCTAAATAGTTCGAATTGTCTTCGGAATTAGGTTTATCGTATAGGCCAATTAAACCCGATTCAACTAAAAGTTATATTCTCCATCACCAGTTTCAATAGGAATATGGGGTGGTTCATTAGATTCATCAGAATAAAAATAAAACCGGTATAGCCCGATGGGCAAACCTGTTGGCATTTTAATCTTTCTAATTAGAATGCTAAATTACGAAATTTCGGAATAAAAAATGGGATGATGGTCGATTCTGTTTTCACAGTAAAAAAAAACCTTTATATTTGCAACCGCTTAACCCGAATAATAACATGCTAAGAAGCGGTTAATTTTCTTCTGCTATTTTGAGGGTCGGGTGGGATAAAAAATGCGGGAATAGCTCAGTTGGTAGAGCACGACCTTGCCAAGGTCGGGGTCGCGAGTCCGAGTCTCGTTTCCCGCTCAGAAAGAAAAAAGTTCTTATTTTTTGAACAAAGGTGCATTACAATGCGGGAATAGCTCAGTTGGTAGAGCAC
>CAIVMQ010000089.1 GCA_903907075.1 uncultured Bacteroidia bacterium | reverse complement strand
TTAGTTATAATATAATAATAAATTGTATATCTGTATTTTATATAATCTATAAAGCTAAATTATTTCTGTAGCCCAAACTGGTTACTACACCTTTAAATTAAAAGTCCGTTAACGCAAACGGTTATTTAAAGAAACTAGTTCTGAGACACCCTAATTTATATTTTATAGCCTAAAAATGGAATTGAAAGTGGCATTCAGGGTTGGTTATACTTTTAAAAGAATCTTGAAATATCCTCTTGGAATTTTGGAAATTAAATGCAATATGGAGCATTGCACGTTTAAGATTGAGGTGCCAAAAGTTAACAGCAATTTACGATGACCAAGAAATCCGTCACCACTTAAAAATTAAAATTAATTCCAATCACTTCGCACGGAAATAAGACGAAATAGGGAATCATAAATAATAGTTGCTAGATTACTTTATTCAAATAATCCGATAGATCTCCATGATCTCCTTGAGAATGTTATCAAAGTCTATTTTTAGATCGATAAGGTTACCTGTATGGATATCGAATACCCATCCATGAACCGTAATATTACGCTCTTGATAGGCTTTTTGAACATCCGGAGTTTTAATAATGTTGATGCATTGCTCTTGAACATTCAACTCCACAAGTCGTTTGTATTTTAACTCTTCTCCGTCGATCGAGTCAAGCTCTGCCTTATGCAAGCGATACACATCCCGAATATTACGTAACCATGGATTTAGAATCCCCATATCAGCAGACTGCATAGCCGCCTTTACCCCATTGCAATAATAATGCCCACATACCACAACATGGTTAACCTTAAGATGACTAACCGCATAATTAATTACGGACATCGCACTTAAATCGGTATTAGGCACCATATTGGCAATATTGCGATGAACAAACACCTCTCCAGGCTCTGTCCCCATAAGCTCTTCAGCAGTTACACGACTATCCGAACAACCAATATAGAGAACACTGGGATTTTGACCTTGTGATAAATTTTTAAAAAAATTTGCATCTGTTTTAAGCTTTTCCTCTATCCATTTCTGGTTATTTGAGAAAATTCGTGATAAATCCATACTTAAATAGTTAGATAAATGCAATATAAAATCAAATAAAACTGAATTAAAAATCTATAAATCAGCAGATTATAACAATTAGAACCACTGAAATAAGATTTATTCTGTTTGCTAAGTTAACACGTTATTTCATAATTTGTTTTAATATAAATCCACATAGTTTACTTAATAATCAATTTATACCTAATAGTATAATACCATTAAGTATAACTAAATATGAATAAATTATAATATATATTTGTATCTTATATGGTATAATATAAGAATTAATAGTAGATTTGCTTTTACAAAAGACTATATCACAATGAATTCACCATTTCAATACGGTAAACTTGCCTCGGGAAACAATTCCATTAACAGATTGTCCGAGAAACAGAAGATCAAGAACCAGCTCTATTCCGGCACCAATACTATTCTTGTCTCTCCGCGACGATGGGGAAAGTCATCGTTACTAAAAGAGGTAATTTCGGAACTCCAAAATGAATATTCAGATATCAGGGTGTGCTATATGGATGTTTTTACGATACGCTCGGAGTGGGAGTTCTATTTGCAGTTTGCTAAAGAGGTTATTAAATCAAGTAGTACCAGTTGGGAGTCATGGATAACAACTGCAACTGAGTTTTTAAAGCCATTATCACCTCGAATTTCTATCGGATCAGATCCACACAACGATTTTTCAATTGGAATCGAGGTAAAGAATCTAATCGGTAATGAGCATGTAATTCTGAGTCTTCCCGAAAAAGTTGCACAGGAGCAAGGGATCAAGATTATAATTTGCATGGATGAATTTCAAAATCTTGTCAAGTTAAAGGGATATAGTGCCCTCGAAAAAAATATGCATCATAGT
>CAIVMQ010000088.1 GCA_903907075.1 uncultured Bacteroidia bacterium | reverse complement strand
TGATAAACCAAACCCCGGCAGGGGTTAACTATTAATAACCCGGGGTAAGCCGTCCTCAGACGGAGCCACCCCGGGATAGCAAGATCCCAAACGTAGTGCGTCAGCGATCAAAACCTCGCAAAAGCACCTCACTCATTTCTGACGCAATAGCACCAAGCCCCAAAGAGCAAAATCCTCAACGATTCCATACCATGATAAACCAAACCCCGGCAGGGGTTAACTATTAATAACCCGGGGTAAGCCGTCCTCAGACGGAGCCACCCCGGGATAGCAAGATCCCAAACGTAGTGCGTCAGCGATCAAAACCTCGCCAAAGCGCTACTCTCATTTCTGACGCAATAGCACTAAAGCAAAGCAAAGAGCGAGAAGGCGCGGACAGAGTGAAAGATGATTTCCACTAAATAAATCCTATTCACAAAATTCGGTTAATTTTGCACCTATGAATAAGAAAGTATTTGTATCGGGTTGTTATGATATGCTTCATTCGGGGCATATCGCCTTTTTTATGGAAGCAGCATCGCATGGTGATCTCTATGTCGGACTAGGCTCTGACAGCACCATCAGCAGGCTCAAGGGGCGTAAGACAATCAATACAGATCACGAACGGCTCTTTATGGTTCAGGCGCTGCGAATGGTGAAAGAGGCCTGGATAAACAGCGGATCAGGATTAATGGACTTCGAAAATGAGGTGATCGCGCTACAACCCGATATCTTCTTTGTAAACGAAGATGGCTTCACACCCGACAAGCAGGAGTTTTGTTCCCGTCTGGGTATTGAGTTAATCGTAAGTCGGCGACTCCCACATAGCGGACTACCACCACGCTCGACCACAGCGTTACGTAAGGAGTGCCTGATCCCCTTTCGACTTGATCTTGCAGGTGGATGGCTCGATCAACCTTTCGTATCTAAGTTTCATGCCGGAGCTGTGATTACGATCTCTCTGGAGCCAGAGGTTGAGTTTAACGACCGCTCAGGAATGGCGAGCAGCACACGGAAAAAAGCGATCGATCTATGGAAAACAGATCTTCCGGAAGGAGATCCTGAAAAACTCGCCAAGACACTATTCTGCGTAGAAAATCCTCCGGGCACAACCTATATCAGTGGCTCACAGGATGCGATCGGCATCGTCTTTCCGGGTGTCAATCACATGCTCTACCCTGCAGGCAACTACTGGCCCGAAAAGATCACCTCAATCGTGGATGAAGATACCTTGATCTGGATCGAGAATCATCTCTACTTGATTAATCTCTCTCCTCGTACTAACGACTACGATGTTCTTGCTGATACTTCGATTGATAACTCGGGTGCCCAACGACTCGCAGAAGCTGCTGAGGCTACATGGGAATCTATTGTCAATAAAGACCTTACGTCCTTAGGTGCCTCCATGCGCGAATCCTTCGAGGCGCAGGTAGCCATGTTCCCCCATATGATAAACCCCTATATCCAAAACCAGATTGACAATTATAAACCCAAAGCCCTGGGATGGAAGATCTCAGGTGCCGGCGGCGGCGGTTATCTCGTGCTTGTTGCTGCCCACCCCATAAAAAATGGGATAAGACTTAAGATTAGACGATAAAGGGAGAGTAGAGATGAAAGGGAAGTTCAAAAGTAAAAATAAAAATACAAAATGCCCCAGAGGGGCTTACTATTTATAACCCGGGGTAAACCGTAGTCCGACGGAGCCACCCCGGGACACGCAACCCCCCGACCTCAGCGTGTCAGCAATAAACTCCAAACACTACCGCTACTCTCATTTCTGACGTAATAGCGTCTTGCATTATAAAAGCATCAAGTAAGAAATCTCTTACTTCCGGGAAGCATACCGTTATTGATGAGCTAAATCCCAAGTACGAGAGGATTGAAATGCAAATCCGAGCCTGCAAAGGCTAAAATGAATAAGAAATCACGTTACCGAAAAGGGATTTAAATCAAACCTTTTTCATACATTTGTCTTATATTAAACAAAGTAAGCTTTAAAAAATACTATGATTACAATTGAGATTGATGAGCACACCAAGGCCGGAAAGGCTCTCTCAGAAACAGCTCGCATAATGGCACAAAAAAATGATGGAATTGAGATTACGAATAAAAATACCATTTTAAAGTCAAAAATGGAACGTAATCATAAAAATCTATTGCTTTCTGAAAAAGAAAAATCTTCCTTCTTGGAAGAGCTTGAAAAAGTTAATCAAAATAAACTTTGAATTTGAAAAGGCATTTGTAAAAGATTTCAGAAAACTAAAAAACAAAGAACTGGCATATTCAATAAGTCAAGCGATAAAACAAGTTTCTAATGCCTCTTCGATTAACGAGATTGCCAACATACGAAAACTCACGGGTTATAAATCTGCCTTTAGAATTCGAACAGGAGATTATCGAATTGGTGTTATCATTGAAAAAAACACGGTAACCTTTATCGCATTTGCACATCGGAAGGAGATTTATAAACATTTTCCAAAATCTTAACTCGAATTGCAGTACCAGCTCGAATGCCCTTAGTAAGCTAATAACCTATAGCTTAAGCATTAATCACACATTGTAATCTATCAGATGTAAAGGCCAGCCCGGGTGACGCAAACACCACTCGGAGAGCGTCAGCGATCAAAGCCTTGCAAAAGGGCAACCCTAGGTTCTGTCGCAATAGCTCTGGTAGGAAAACAGCAAGAGGTCATAATAATTTAGACGTCATCCTGAATGGGTAATCAAAAATGCAAGAATAAAAATACAAAATGCCCAAGAGGGGCTTACTATTTATAACCCGGGGTAAGCAATGCGGAGCAAAATCGTATTAATCACTAAATTTTACTGGCATTGAGCCACCCCGGGATAGAGAGATCTCGAACGAAGACCGTCAGCAAGCAAAACATCACAAATAAGTTGCTAAAAATCCTGACGGAATGGCACAGAGTCGAAATATTGAGAAAAAGAGTGAGAGACGGAGAAAAAGAGCGAAAGAGCGACGGAGCGACGGAGAAAAGAGACTCGACAGCAAAAACAATCCGGCCTCTTATGCGTTAAAAGAGAGTTATTGATTACATAAACAGCCTAATTTTTAAT
>CAIVMQ010000087.1 GCA_903907075.1 uncultured Bacteroidia bacterium | reverse complement strand
GAGACGGGACTCAAACCCGCGACCCTCAGCTTGGAAGGCTAATGCTCTATCAACTGAGCTACTCCCGCTTAATACTCCTTTTATGGTTTGCCAAAAGAAATCGTGGGGAAAGCAGGATTCGAACCTACGAAGGCGTACGCCAGCAGATTTACAGTCTGCCCCAGTTGGCCGCTTTGGTATCTCCCCAAACATTGAAATTCAATTCTAAAAAAAAGAACAGACCATTTCAAAGAATCGTGCCTCAAAAATGGTCTGCAAATTTAAACTATTTTTTTTTCTATAAAGCTATTTAAATTACTTTTTTGAAAATTATTTGGTTTTGACTTTCATTTTGTATTTATCTAGCTGTTTACGAAGCGCATCCACAGTAAGATCAACCGCCTCTTCGAAGGTTTTTGCTTGCTTTTTTGCAAAAAGATATTCATTCGATGGAACGGAAAGTTTAATTTCAGCCACTTTATTCTCCTGATCTTCGTCTTTTTCAAGTTTTAATATCACTTCAGAACCAATAACACCCTCAAAAAAAAGATCAAGTTTGCTAATTCGCTTTTCGCAAAAGTCGATCAGCTTCTGGTCGGCTTTAAAATGAACACTCTGTACTTTTACGTCCATAATTTTCCCTCCTTTAAATTTAAGCCCTTGGATGGGCTTGTTTGTAAACTTTTTTTAACTGTTCAAACGACGTGTGCGTGTAAACTTGCGTTGCTGCTAAATTAGCATGCCCCAGCAACTCTTTGATTGCATTCAAATCTGCTCCCCGATTCAGTAAATGGGTCGCATAACTATGCCGTAAAATATGTGGACTCTGCTGATCAATAGTCGAAACTTGCGATAATTCCCGCTTAACAATCCGATAGATCAATTTAGGATAGGCAGGTTCTCCACTAGATGTAAGAAAAAGAAAGTTCTCTGACACCGGAAAAAGAGACGTGCGTAACTCTAAATAAGCCTTCAAGGTTTCTGATATCTCAAAAGGCATTGGAACGATGCGTTCCTTAGACCGTTTACCCATAACCTTAATTAGCTTATCCATTAGATTAAGATCACTAAACCGAAGCCCTACCAGCTCTGAGAGCCTAATGCCAGTGCCATAAAAAAGGCTTACTATGGCCTTATCACGCCTTCCTTCAAAATCATCCGCAAAAAATGAGCCATCAAGTAACTGATTCATCTCCTGCTCCTGCACAAACTCAGGAAGTTTTTTTGCCATTCGTGGCATAATCACATGATCGGTAGGATTCTTTAATATCACCCCTTCTCGCTGAAGAAACTTGAAGAAAGTCTTAAGGGTAGAGATTTTTCGGTTGACACTCCTGGGTAAAGTACCTTTATTCATAAGCGAAACTATCCACTCCCGAATTAAGCGGTAATCTGCTTGATCAAGAATAAAATCGCTGGAAAATTCATTTCCGAACAAATTAAACTGTACGAGATCATTCTCATAAGCGGTAATGGTATGCACTGAATACCGCTTTTCGTACTTTAAATAGCTTAGAAAAAGTTCCAAATTCATCATTTCAGACGAGAATGATTTCCGCATTCAAGATACGAAATAATAACGGCATCGCCCAACAAAAAATGATGCCGCGAATTTATTCTTCTGATCGCTGTAAATCTTCGATATAGATAGCCTTTTTAATCTCAGTCCTGCGAGTAATCGAGGGTTTTTCGAAAGCCTGGCGATTGCGAAGTTCCTTCACAACTCCCGTTTTTTCAATTTTTCTTTTAAAACGCTTCAATGCGCGCTCAATGTTCTCGCCGTCTTTAACTGGAATAACAATCATACTATTCGTTGTTTTGTTTTATTAAAATTATTCAATATTTCGGTCGGCAAATTTATCAAATTTATAATACTATTCAAACTATCCTGTTAAATATTACAAAAATTCTTCAATAGCCTCAACTTTATACCTAGATTACTGCGAAAATCTCAGGTAAGGAGCCAGACGCCGTAATGAATCAGAATTTAAAACAGGTGATAAATCATCAGCAGAACCAAATCTCCCCCTTGTATCCCTTAAACGAAGCATTTTTCTGCCACTGCGGTACCCGATATAAGGATGGTGACCTAACTGGTCTAAGGTTGAAAAATTAAGATTAAAAGTCTTAATAAGGGAGGGATTAACAACAAGGTATTTTGAAACAGTTAAAAAATTCTCATCCCTTAATCCATATACCTCCTTAATCTGACTAACAGCATAATAGCCACCAAGAATATTCCTATATCGGATAATCCGTGAGGCCAGAACAGGTCCTATACCTCTAATTTGAACTAAAGCAATCGAATCGGCACTATTTAATTCAACCGGCGAAGGGTCACTATTTTCCCTTTTCTTAACAGAGGTATGAGATGGGCTTTCTTGTTTAAAGGTTGTGGAAAATTTATTTTGATCGTTACTTAAACTCACGTTATTGCTCCGTACTGCACCCGCAGTGAATAACAAAAAAGAGTCGATTTGATTGAAATATTCGGAGGTCATCCCAAAAATTTTCTGCACACCTTTTTTATCACGAAAATACCCACCCCGCTCACGATACCGAAGCAAATTGGCAATAACTTTATCGGGCAATCCAATCTGCACTAAACTCATAGAATCGATAGTGTTTGGATTAAAGGGGAAAGGGGTTAACAGTTTTCTATGAGTAGAGGTAGACTCTTGATTTTTCAAATACAGACTGATCTCATCATCCCATTTTGAGAAATCATAGTTTTCTTGCGGGTAAAAAAAGGAGATTAGTTTTCCGCCGAAAATCAATATAATAATGATCAGTAGTAAACCGATTATCCCGCTACGCTCCTTGTGGGAAAACGCCAATAATTCTGTGATCCATCTGTTGATCATCCCCAAAGGTATTTTACAGATAAATGGAAATCTCATTAATGATATCCAGAGCCCAAACAATTCGGAAGGGTATAGCTATTTATTGCCCCCTTCATATAAAGATAACCCTTTATAAGGAGATTTATCTGATGCGAGCTTGAAATATCTTATTCACTGGATAAAATAAAAAAAGATTTAGTAGGTAATTGAATAGAAGAAGGACCACAAAAAGTTTAGCTCTAGAAAACCTGATTATAGTGGAACCTTTGAACTGAAATAATTATCCAATCAGAATGGATATCCGATCGCAAATGCAAAATTTATATTGTTTTTGGTAAGCAACTGATTTGCGGCAACCCATCTTTTCCCTTCAAACTGAGAAGGGTCATGCAGCTTAATACCCAAGTCTATTCGAACGATCACAAATGAAAAATCGTATCTTAAACCTGCACCAGTACCCACCGCAATTTCCTTATAGAATCTGGAAAACGAAAATTCGGCTCCCGGACGATTATCCTTTAACGACCAGATATTTCCCATATCTACGAATAATGCCCCCTCAAATGGACCAATCATGGCAAAGCGGTATTCGGCATTTGACTCTAATTTAATATCACCCGACTGATTCGGGAATTCATTGGGGCCAGCTTTATAAGAACCGGGACCGAGCGTACGTACCGGCCATGCCCTAATCCCGTTTGCCCCACCCGTAAAATATTTCCGTTCAAAGGGGACCTGATCAGAATTACCAAAAGGGATTGCAATACCTGAGAATCCTCTAACTACAAATGAATTAAACTTATCAATCACAAATCCTTTGCGGTATTCAAAATCACTTTTAACATATTGTGCAAATGGAGTGCCTAAAAAATGGTACCTCGAGGTGCCCAGACTATCACTTGGGAATAGTCGACGGTCAAATAACTTACTAACACCGTTTAGGAGTGTACCTGCAGTTTCAAACGAAGCCCTGAAATAACTGTAATTTGAAAGTTTCTGATTCGTTGATGTAGTGCGTGTAAAGCTGTAATTCCAGGATGAGATTGTATGATCGGTATAGGAACTCTTGATATAGAGATTTTCAATCCGAGAAACAAACGAAGAGTCATACGCAAACATTTTAACCATATTCAAATCGAGAAAATTAAACCTATGGGTTGAAAACTCGGAAGATTTCCATTGGTAACCCAGGCTGGCTCTAATTATAGTTCTCGTATAATCTGGACGGCGTTGGTAGTTATAAGATAGCCCCATAAGAGTCTGAGGTGTTGAGAAGAGGAAAAAACTTTTGGTTGTTATAGGAGCCAGAAATTTGGGCAGTGTTATCTTGGTCTCAACACCCGATTCAAAAGAGTGAAAAGTGTTTGCAGAATCACCTCGCCCATACCGCTGCTTCTCAGTGGCACCTAACAACACAACATCAAGCAATTCGCCACCTCCAAAAATATTTTTATGCTGATAGCCAAGATTACCTGCAACCCCAAGATTACCCAACGAATTGGTCCCTTCACCGGAAACAGTATACGACTGCCCTGTGGATGGTGAGAGTTGAATAATGCAATCCAGCATAGGATTCCCGAGCGAATCGATACTATTGGTCTCAACAAACCGGATATTAATTAATTTAAATAATCGCAATGAGAAGAGATCGTTATACGTGCGTTCAACCAATCGCACACTATAATAACCATTGTCTGCAATATGGTTCATATTTGATAACAATTCGGGGCGGTATTGCATCTTCCCTTTGGAAATAAAATACTGATTTCCTCGTTGAATAGTATCATTTTTAACGACAGTAATCCCCCCTTTATTTTCAGTAAAAAGTTGTTTCTGAGATTCAAAATCGGTATAAAAATAGAAATTATGAAAGGTATATCGCTGATGATCTCTCTCGACCACTTTTGTAGGGTCAGCAGAGATATTCTCCTTTTCAACAATCAACTTAAGATCGACCTTATGCCCCACTTTAGTAGTATCTGCTTCGTAATAAATTTCATTTTTATTGGCCCTGTAAAATCCACTATTCTGAAAATTGTTCAGTACGCGCTTACTCTCACTTGCCAAAACGTCAATGTCAAAAATGGCATTTTGCTTAATAAGTGATTTCAAAGAGTCGCCCGCAGCTAATGGAGCGATGGCTTTATCCCGAATATCGGTTTTAAAGGAGACTATCTGATAAGGCTTTTTAGTATTAATTTTATAATAAACCTCAGCTTTCTTCCTTTTCCGATATACAACACTGTCGGTGATCGTTGCATTATAATACCCTTTATTATGGATAAACCGAGTAAGCTCCCCTTTCGATTTCACCGTTAGATTCTTATTGTATATTACGGGTGCTTCCCCAATTCTTTTGAATATCCCCTCTTCTGTTTTAACATTGGATAAGTTATATAAACCAAGATGAAACCGCCAAAAACCAAATATCCGGGTATTTGGCCTCTGTTTCAGGTAGCTTTTCAGTTCAATTTTATTAATCGATTTATTGTCAACAATAATCTTTGAATCAAGCAATAGATATTGATTATCAGGAACATATTTCGTGCTTTGGCACGAAGAAAGTCCTAAAATAATCGATACAACGACCAATAGGCTAAACTTATATTTACTTCGAAAAGTCAAATTTGTTATTTTTTTAAAACTTAAACAAAGATAATTAACCTGACAAATTAAAAATGAATTATTTTTGGTAGTTCAAATTATCCTAATTAAGTGCTTTCAAAAAACAAAATAAAGTTAATTCGATCGTTAGATCTGAAAAAAAGCAGGAGAGCCACAGGTCTGTTTATCGCAGAGGGGGAGAAACTTGTTACGGACCTCATTCAATCGGGAATCGAAATTTCGGAAGTGCTCTGTGTGGAGAGCCTTGCCAAGGATATCAAACGCTATAATTCGACCTTACAGGTTGAGATCGTAACAAAAAACGAACTTGAGCGAATCAGTTTTCTCAAGAGCCCCTCTGATATCGTTGCTATTTGTAAAATTCCGGAAGCAGTAATCGATTGGGCTAAAATTCAAAAAGAGCTCACTCTTGTATTAGACGAGATTCAGGACCCCGGAAATTTAGGGACAATCGTGCGCGTAGCTGACTGGTTTGGGATTCGCACGATTATTTGTTCCGAGAACTGTGCTGATCTATATAATCCCAAGGTTGTCCAATCGACTATGGGGGCATTGTCGCGGGTAAAGGTATCTTATCTGCCGCTTATTGAATTCCTAACTCTGGCGAAACAACAAAATATCCCTATTTACGGGGCTTATCTTGAAGGAGAAAATCTTTACAACTGCAAATTAACCGAAAATGGGCTCCTGGTGGTTGGCAATGAAGGGAATGGAATCTCAGAAACTATTGCACCCTTTATTTCAAAAAAATTAAACATCCCATCCTATCCAATTGGTGTTGCGACATCTGAATCTTTAAATGTGGCAAGTGCCACCTCTATAATCGTGGCTGAATTTCGCAGCAGAGTTGAAAAGAATAAGTAGCACTAGGTTTTTCAAGCCTCTACCTTATGGCATCGCAAAATTAAATCAGCTATAAATCAGTTGTTTTCTTATTCAAAGTAAAAGATCAACGTAAACAGATTTGAATTTAACTCCTTAAATATATAGCCGTAATAGGGTAATGGATTTGTTATATCATGCCTAATCAGGTTATTCAAACCGTATGAAAATCGAAACTCGGCGGTGAAGCGAAAATATTCAAGATACGAATCGAGTCCTAATGCTACTTCTGCATAAGGGCCACTCTTTTTTAAGTGAACAACCCCTTCTGAAATTCTTTTCTGACTCTCCAAATCTTGACGAAATGCAGCCCCTGTATAAATATACGGTCTCAAATTATGGTGTCTAAAACCCTTGTAACGTATCCCCACAGGCAGATCTAAATAGGCAGATGGAATATATAGATAGGTCTTTAGATCAATTCCCGGATCTACGATAGGATTTTCTATTCCAAGTAATTTAAAATGTCGGTTTCCAAGCGACATCCCAGGAGTAAAACGCAAATCGATGTCACGACCGAGTCGTGCATTAACTACACCTCCAACGGTAAACCCTGGCATTATCGTATATATTTCGGCAGCAAGACTGGATTTACCACCATACCTTTCTATTGTATTGGCTAAAAGTTGTGGATTATCTTTAAATACAGGGTTATCGGCTACATCCTTATAATTCTTAAGTCGATAATCCATCGTATTCAGTCCCAGATAGAAGCCGAAATGAAGTTTACGGTCATCGAAATAGGTTAGATTATCGAATCCTTTGCGTTGTCCTAAAGATTTATAGGCACCTACAAAAAGAGGAAGCAAAAACAACAAATATTTTAGTCCTGATAATTTCAAATTTGCAATTTTTTATTCTTAAGTCACACTATAAAATCCACACTAAAATTACCCTATTGGTTACACACAAATAGTGGACTAAAGTAAAACGATACTATCTGACACCTATATAAATAGTGGCAACGCCAAAGGTTTGCCTATATTGTTTAGTATTTGAGAATCCACTATTTTCCAGGGCGGATAAAAACGCTGCGCCATCGGGGAACTTTTCAACCGATTCGGGAAGATATCTATAGGCTGAATTATCCTTTGAAAATAGTCGTCCCAGGAATGGGAGGATATAAAAGGAGTAGAAGCCATACAACTGCTTAATCGGGAAAATGGTAGGTTTTGAAAATTCCAAGACACAGATTATCCCGGTTGGTTTTAGCACCCTGTAAATCTCAGATAATCCTTTATACAAATCCTCGAAGTTACGCACTCCAAATGCCACTGTAACAGCATCAAACGATTCATTCATAAACACAAGTGCCTCTGCATCACCCTGTTGCAGGGTTATCTGATCTGCCAGTCCCATTTTGGTAATCTTCACCCGTCCAAAACTAAGCATCTCCTCCGAGATATCGATCCCTACAATTTTCCTGGCGCCAGTCTTGAGGGATTCAATGGCAAAATCAGCTGTACCCGTAGCTACATCTAGAATTGTAGTAGGGCGATTTTTCATTAATAGCCGAATCGCTTTTCGGCGCCATAGTTTATCAATTCCGAAAGATAAAAAGTGATTTAGGAAGTCATATTTTGGTGCTATATTATCAAACATTTCAGCCACCTGCTCTTTCTTTCCCTTGACTGAATCACTATACGGTGTTACGACTGTGCTCATAAATTAATCTAAATATTCGCCAATAATCCCTTTATCGACGAATCCTAATGAGATATCATCAATCCGTATTTCCCCCTTTGTAACATGTCCAAGGGTCATCACCGGTATTTTAAGATCAAACAAAAAATCTACAAATTCATCTTCATTCTCTTCCTTTACTGAAACCACGATGCGCCCCATTCCTTCACCGAAAAGAAATGCATCGGCACGAATTTCAGCATCTGTGGTTAAATCAAAACCTAATTCATTCGGGAGACAATCGCGTAGAAGTGTAAAAAACAATCCCCCTTTTCCCACAGGGCTTGCAGAGGAGAGGATATTTCTTTTCAATAACTCCTTCATGGCATTGATTAACTTGCTCTCGAAGGCAAGATTAAATGGCATTAGAGGGCTCTTTTTAATCTCATGAAAATGATACAGGTACTCAGAGGCGTTAATATTGTCATATGAACGTCCTACAAGCAAAAGATTATCCCCTTTTTGCTTTAGGCTCGGGGTACAAACACGATCATTATCGCTAGTTTTACCCAATAAACTGATTATTAATGTTGGAGGCACAGCATTTGAACCTGACAAGGTATCATAAAATATATTCCAATTAGCAAATTGCAGATTAAAGCTTATTGCTGCAGCGTCAAGACCCAGACGAGCAGCGATAACCATCTCTTCTGCCATTGGGCTTGCAAAATCAACATTATTAATATATGCGCTCATTGCAACAGGTTCAAAGCCATAGCAGACAAGATGCCTAACAGCCTTGGCAACAATGATCTGCGCAGCCACAAATGGATCAACAGCAAATCGTTTATAGTCGGCATAAATGGTTTGTGAGAATAATTTACCCGAATCATCAATTTTAAAAATTCCTGCTCCACTTAGGTCATCTTTACCAATGAGTTTAGAATCGATGGCCGTGGAAGCAAATTCATTAAATATATTAACGGGCGACAGATGAGGAATTGCAATCATTGAATAGATAACGCTTCGCAAATCTTCTGGTTCAGGAACCTGATCGATGTTGAATAATTTCTCTTCCGTTTCAGACATACCATTCAAATTAATTAATATCAGACAAATTTAATGGTTTAAATTGAATGAAATGGTGATGAACAGGAAATCTCCTGTTTAATGTGATAATAATTTTGGATCATTGTCCATTGATGATCAACGATAAAATCTGAAAAAACAATACACGCAGCTAAAAATCCAATTTTAGTTCCTGTGAAATAGTGCTTTTTTATTAATTTAGCGGTTCTAATCGTTAACGCTTAAATGAGAAAAACTGCATTAATTACCGGAGCTACTTCGGGTATTGGAAAAGCTACTGCTCAAATCCTTGCCTTAAATGGATTTGATTTAATTATCACCGGGCGCAGAGAAGAATTACTGGATCAACTCTCTACGAGCATAAGAAATGAAACAGATGCAGATGTAATCTCGCTAGTTTTCGATGTGCGCGAACTAAGTCAGGTTGAAAAAGCGTTTGAATCACTTTCAGGGAAATGGTCCAATATCGATCTTTTAGTTAATAATGCTGGATTGGCTGTCGGAATTGAGCCCGTTCACGAAGGGGTTATCGACGACTGGGAACGGATGATTGACACAAATATCAAAGGACTACTTTACGTATCCAAACTTATTTCGCCCCGAATGGTTGAGCGACAAATTGGTCATATCATCAACATCTCATCCATCGCCGGTCATGAATTCTATCCCAATGGAGCTGCCTACTGTGGCTCTAAGCATGCTGTGAAGGCCATAACCAAAGTGATGCGTTTGGAGCTTCTCCCTTATGGTATAAAAGTCAGTTCCATTAGCCCGGGAATGGTAGAAACTGAATTCTCACTGGTTCGATTTAAAGGTGATCAAAACCGTGCAGACCAGGTATACAAGGGTTTAACGCCGCTGTATGCTCCCGACATAGCAGAAATGATCCTTTTTATGGTTACAAGGCCTTCGCATGTAAATATTGAAGATATGCTTATTATGCCAACCGACCAAGCTAGTACCCGCGACTTTCGAAGAAGGTAATTATCAACATCTGATCGATCATAATGAATAAAAAATTATTTTTGTTTAAAATTTAGTCCATGAATATTGAAGTGTCAAACGGCGAAATTACCGACAAGCTCTCCATCATTGAAATAAAGTTGGAACGAATAAAAGATCAGGCAAAACTGGAGAATCTGCGCAAGGAGTATAAGATTCTCAACGATGCAGTTGCTTTGATACTCGACAAAAAACACCCACTTTATCTCGATTTATTACGAATCAACAATCAGTTATGGGACATTGAAGATCATATCAGAGATCTTGAACGTGCGAAAGATTTTGGTGCTGATTTTGTGCAGACTGCCCGTTCTGTCTATTTCATCAACGACCAAAGATCAGAGGTTAAACGTGCCATTAATGAGCTAACGGGTTCAAATCTTGTAGAGGAGAAAAGTTACGAGCAATATAAGTAACTCTTTTAAAATCTAAAACTAGCTGAAATTTTAAAATGAAAAAGATAATTGCATTAAGGTTCTCTGCTATGGGAGATGTCTCGTTGACTGTTCCGGTCATCAAAGGGGTACTTGAAGCAAATCCGGACCTGCATATTACCCTTGTTACCCGCGAATTTTTTGCCCCATTTTTCCATAACATCCCACGGCTAGATCTGGTCTTTCCTCAATTTAACGGGAGGCACAAAGGCTTTCTTGGAATCTTTCGGCTTTACGCTGATCTGCAGAAAAACGGACCCCACGATGCCATCGTTGATCTTCATGGCGTACTTCGCACCCGCATTATTTCATTCCTATTTAATAGAGCGGGCGTTCCAAAATTCGCTATTGAGAAAGGGAGAAAAGAGAAGAAATTCATTCTCAAGTCGAGCTACATCCGAATATTAAAACATACAACAACCAGATATTTAGAGACATTCAGTTCTGCTGGCTTTAGCGGTTCAATAGGGAAAGCACCTTATTTAAACACTCAAGAACAGGCTATTATAGATTCGAGGCAATATCTTGATGTGGAAGGTATATCACCCGACAAATTAAGAATCGGACTTGCCCCATTTGCTACTCATGTGCCAAAGATGTGGGGAGTGGCTAATTTCAAGGAGTTAATTGCACTTATCAATGGTGAATTCGACGTTCACTTCTTCCTCTTTGGAGGTGGTTCCCAAGAGATCGGACAATTAAAAGAGCTTAAACAATTTAGCTCCAACATTCATTTAGTTGCCGGTGAGATGAAACTTCCACAAGAGCTAGCCTTAATGAGCTCGCTGGACCTTATGATAACTATGGATTCATCAAATATGCATTTAGCTTCATTATCGGGAGTCCCAACAGTTTCAATCTGGGGTGGAACCCATCCCGCATTTGGTTTTTATGCGCTAGGACAACCTACGGAATACAGCCTGCAAACACCGGCCTCATCACTTAAATGCAGGCCATGCTCTGTATTTGGAAATAAACCGTGTATCTATCCAACTCCACGGTGTATGGAGATGGTTAAGCCCGATGACGTTTTTAATAAGTTGAAAAAATTCTCGCTCCTTAACCGAAAACAGAATAAAACGACTTTGAGCAGTTCGAAAGAATAAGCATCGTTGCTTTTGAAATAGACGAAAAAGTCTATTTAATCTCAAGAAGTAATGTCCCGTTTTTTTAATCTGAAAATTTTTTTAAAGAGTTGTTTCATCTCCCCTCTGCGTCTTCTGCTGGCTTTATTTCTATGATCAAAATCAATCAGCATCTTCACCGCCTTACCTTCATCTTTTTGACATATCGAGGCATATTCGGAGGCTAAAAGCTCCAGTGTTTGCCGGTCGGTATCCAATTGTCTGAAATTAAACAGCCCACGTTCAAAACTGATTGGTTCAAAGCTCATACGATTCAAGTCGACAATTTGAAACTCAAAGCTATCTCCAACTCTGCAAATCAGTGTATTTCCCGGAGAATAGTCTAGATGAAAAATCCGATTACGGTGCAATTTCTCATAGGTAAACCGCACCCATTGCTGTAAGATCGCATCGTGATCGGCAACCTGATAATTCAAAACTTCACGCAACGTAAACTCATAGCTATAGTGAATCGAGACATAATAACTCTCTTTAAGCAGTCCATTTTCGATACACTCAAGATAGCCTACCGCCGCAGGTGTGGGAACCCCTAACGAAAAAAACGTTCTTGCATACGCGTATGAGCGAGCAGCTTTTGAACCTCTAAAATAGACATAGAAAAATCGATTGATAAAATTTGGAGTCTTAAAGGCCTTGACATTTAACTGATAAGCACCAACAGTGAAAATTTTAACCTCATTACGAGATTTAAAAATTGTCTCCCCTTCAGCCGAAAAATTCACTTTTAAACTGCCAATCCATGATTCTAATTCGATGAATTCTGGTGCTACCTCCATTTTAATTTTATCGATCATCTTATATAATAACTTACGCTATAAATTAAATATCAACTTAAAATTGTTCAGTGCTAAAAAAGTACCAAGCAAGAATAATCACAGAAACTTGGCAAAGATAGAAAACCCATTATTCATATTTGCCAATCTATTTTGAATTTGAGAATCCATTCGTAAATTTGCACTAAGAAATAGCAATAATCCATAGATGACCTCTCAAGTTGAATAATTGCGAAATACAAAGAGCACCACGATTTTCGTTTCGATTTGGCCGCATTAATAAAATTTAGCTACACATGAAAATAAAAATAAGATTGTTCATACCGCTCGTTCTTCTGCTTGTTGCAGCACTTTTATTCAGGTGTAAATCGTGTGACTGTGGTTTTCAGCCACCTAAAGCCAAAAAAAACACAACCTGGGTTAAACGATAATGATTCTTGTGTAATTATTTGTGTGGCTAAGTTAACAATTTGTAAAGATCAAAAGGTTACGTAACTAATTAGGTGAAGATTTAAAATAAATATACTTACTTTTGCGCTCAAATTAGAAAAAAGTTCTATTCATTCTATAATTCTCAAAACGAATAAATTATGTCTAAAATTAAGATTGGTATTAATGGTTTTGGTCGTATTGGCCGACTTGTTTTCAGAGCAGCTGTTGACAGAAGTGATGTTGAAGTAGTTGGTATCAACGACCTTATCGACGTTGATTACATGGCTTACATGCTTAAATATGATTCAACGCACGGTCGTTTTTCAGGAACTGTTTCAGTGGATAATGGTGCGTTGGTTGTAAATGGCAAAAAGATCCGTGTTACTGCTGAGCGTAATCCTGCAGACCTTAAATGGGGCGATATTGGCGCTGAATATGTTGTAGAATCAACAGGTCTTTTCCTTGAAAAATCAAAATGCCAGGCGCATATTGATGCTGGTGCAAAGAAAGTTATTATGTCGGCTCCGTCCAAAGACGATACACCGATGTTTGTAATGGGTGTTAATAATTTAAAGTACACCTCTGATATGAATTTCGTTTCAAATGCTTCTTGTACAACCAACTGCCTTGCACCAATTGCAAAGGTTTTGAATGACAACTTCGGAATTGTCGAAGGCTTGATGACAACGGTTCATGCTACTACTGCAACTCAGAAAACTGTTGACGCCCCTTCGGCGAAAGACTGGCGTGGTGGTCGTGGTGCGGGTCAAAACATTATCCCTTCATCAACCGGTGCAGCTAAAGCTGTTGGTAAAGTTATCCCTGAATTAAATGGCAAACTTACCGGTATGGCTTTCCGTGTACCAACTCCTGACGTTTCTGTTGTTGACTTAACTGTTCGTCTTGAAAAACCGGCCTCTTATGCTACAATCTGCGCGGTTATGAAAGCTGCTTCTGAAGGCGAATTAAAAGGTATTCTTGGTTATACCGAAGATGAAGTTGTTTCAACAGACTTCCAGACCGACCCACGAACCTCTATCTTCGATGCAGGTGCAGGTATTGGCTTGAATGACCATTTCGTAAAGGTTGTTTCGTGGTACGATAATGAGTGGGGTTACTCTAACAAAGTTGTTGACCTTGTTGCTCACATGTACTCGGTTGACCACAAGTAAGCTGATTATTAAATAAACATATATTAAAAAACCTGTCGGATCTCCGGCAGGTTTTTTTTGTAGTGTTAACATTGATGTCAAGAGAAAAATATGTTAAAACTGATTCCAGTTTTAACCGTTATATTAAAATCTTCTTTCAATTTTAAATCTCTTTGGTTTAAAATAAATACCATGATAACAAAAACTCAACTAAAAAATTCGTTGGATAATCCACCGGAAAATGTTACCGTAGATCAGGTCATCGATCAGCTAATTTTTATAGAAAAAATCCAAAAAGGTTTGGATGATTCTAAGAGTGGTCGCACCACTTCAAAAGAGAAGGCAAAAGAGAAATAAAAAGCCTAATTTAGCAAATAATAAAATAAAATTTCCTGCTTAGATTGAATCCTTTCACCGTAAACTGCAAAACAAATTAATCTCCCTCATTTAATTTCTATATTTAAGAACCTTGATTTTTTTATTTTAACTTACGCTGAGAAATACGTTCGCTGCTTCTACTCAATTTAAACTTTTTTCCATCACGTCCTCATTTTTTCAAATCCCCTCCCCGTCCTGATTCTGTGGATTATCTTTTTTACCTTTTAAAGCCTCGATTTGTTCATCGACGATATGACCTAATTTAATTGCTCCCTGTTTGGTTTTTTGCAATAATTCATCAGCCTGAACTTCTGCTTTATCCTTTAGGTCATCCAGCTTAGCACTCATCTCACCGCTATGGAATTCGTCTGACTTCCGATCGAGATATTTACCCACTTTACCGAAGAGCGAGGAAACCTTGCCATATGTTTCACTACCTTTTATTTTTGTCATATTATCTTTGACAAAATCTTCGGCTTGATCGGCTAAAATTTTCCCCTTTTCAATTAAATCATCCTTCTTATCGGGGCCATTTTCAGTTGAATTGGCCTGGTTATTTTTATTTTCCTCTTCCATAAGTGAGATCTTTTAATGAGATATTAGAGTGATCTAAATTACTCCTAAATTTTACTAAATCATAATGCCTATCTTAGCACTCTAAATCAGCGTTGATGTCTGAAAACAGAATTTGCAAATTATATAATATCCAATACCCGATAATTCAGGGTGGTATGGTTTGGTGTTCAGGATGGAGACTCGCATCGGCAGTGAGTAATAACGGCGGACTGGGTCTTATCGGGGTAGGATCGATGCATCCTGAAGTTCTTCAGGAGCATATCCGAAAAACAAAAATCGCCACCAATAAACCGTTTGGCGTTAATATACCGTTACTTTATCCTAATATTGAACAGCTTATCGAGATCATTCTACACGAAGAGGTGAAAATCGTTTTTACCTCCGCGGGATCGCCAAAAAAATGGACCTCCATCCTTCAGCAGCATGGAATCGTGGTTACTCATGTAGTCTCTTCCGCTGAATTTGCAGCGAAAAGTGAAGCAGCCGGTGTTGATGCTATTGTTGCAGAAGGTTTTGAAGCTGGAGGTCATAATGGGCGTGAAGAGACAACAACTTTAGCGCTAATCCCAAGTGTAAGAAAAGTGTCCTCTCTCCCCTTGATAGCTGCGGGTGGAATAGCAACAGGTAAAGCAATGTTAGCAACCATGATCTTAGGTGCCGATGGAGTGCAGATCGGATCACGATTTGCTATCTCAGAGGAGTCGTCGGCACATGCAAATTTTAAGAACTATGTGATTAAGGCCAAAGAGGGAGATACGCTATTATCCCTAAAAGGGCTTACACCCGTTCGATTACTTCGAAATAAATTCTTTGAGTCTATACAACAAGCTGAAAAAAGCGGAGCATCTGCCGAAAGTTTAATCCATTTACTGGGCAAAGGACGTGCTAAAAAAGGGATCTTCGAGGGTGACTTAGATGAGGGAGAGCTCGAAATAGGACAGGTCAGCTCTCTTATTGGTCAGATTCTTCCTGTCTCTGAGATCATCAAAGAGCTGCTCGATGAGTATGAAAAGGGACGAACAGAAATCCAAAATAATTCATTATATCAATTTAACAACGAATGATTCTATTTGAAAAAACGATACTTTACAATGGTTTGCGGGTAATTATTCATACCGATCGCTCTACCCCATTTGTTGCTGTCAATGTGTGTTATAATGTTGGAGCCAGGCATGAAGATCCATCAAGGACCGGGTTCGCCCATCTTTTTGAGCATCTCACCTTTGGAGGATCACACCACGTTCCCGATTTCGATACTCCGATACAAAATGTAGGTGGCACCAATAACGCATTTACGACAAACGACATTACCAATTATTACATCACCGTTCCGACAAACAATATCGAAACAGCGTTGTGGCTTGAATCGGATCGGATGGTTGGTCCGAAGTTTACAAAAAAAGGGCTCGACGTACAAAAGAACGTTGTCATAGAGGAGTTCCGTCAACGCAACCTCAATAAGCCCTACGGAGATACCTGGCACCTGTTGCGCGATCTCTGTTACAAGGTGCACCCCTACAGATGGCCAACTATCGGATTAACGCCTGAACATATCGAGCAGGCAACACTTGCGGAGGTAAAAGATTTCTTCTTTCACCACTATGCCCCCAACAATGCGGTATTGGTAATTGCAGGGAATATCTCCCCTGATCAGGGTTTTAAACTTGCCGAAAAATGGTTTAGTGATATTCCCCGCAGAGCGATTAAAAGTAATTCTATCGTGGCTGAACCGGTTCAAACGAGTGATCGTGTGGAGACTGTCTATCGGGATGTTCCAATAGATACCTTTTTTGTGGCTTGGCATATGGGGTCGCGGTTAGATCCCGATTTTTATGCTGCCGACCTCCTTTCAGATATTTTATCGGGAGGAAATTCATCACGTGTGGAGGAAAAACTCGTGAAAGGGAAAAAATTATTTGCAGAGGCGGATGTCTTTTTAAGCGGAGAAAATGAGCCGGGACTATTTGTGGCCACAGGGAAGATGAACCCAGGAATAACCATTGAGACAGGACGTAAAGCTCTCTTGGAGGAAATTTATAAAACTACAGACTCCCTTATCACCTCGCAGGAACTTGAAAAGGTGAGGAATAAAGTTGAGGCAGAACAAGTATATAACGAAATCGGGTACCTCGAAAAAGCGATGCAACTAGCCTCCTTCGAAATTCTTGGTGATGCCAATGAAATAAACCGGCAATCGGAACATTATCGCACTGTAACTCCGGAGGATATTCGCAGAGTAGCCTCAGAGATTCTGCGCAGTGGAAACAGCAATACGTTAAACTATTTATCACAAAAAAAATAATTCATGACACTTAACAGACATAATCCGCCACCAATATTTGGAGTTGATGGGGTCGAATATATTGAGCCGGGCCGATATCTCCTGAATAATGGCGTCGAATTGTTCGCGATGAAGAGTGGTGATCAGGAGGTGGTGAAGATCGATTTTTCGTTTAAAGCCGGTAGCTGGTATGCAAAGTCAAGGCTTGACTGTTCAATGGCGGCCCTAATGTTACAGGAGGGAACTACTAATCGAAAAGCCATAGAAATAGCCAACACGTTTGATTTTTATGGTGCCCAGTTTTCATCCTCCTCTTCGTACGATTATAACTATATCTCATTCCTCTCCCTAAAAAAGTACCTTCCACATCTGCTTCCGTTGGTATCGGAGATTATTAGAGACTCCTCCTTTCCGGAAGAGGAGTTTGAAATACTCAGACAAAAAAGGAAACAACGTGCTATTGTCGATGCCGGCAGGGTTGGCTTAATGGCACAGCGGGGATTTTTATTAAACTTATTTGGCAACGGACACCCCTATTCGCCAGCCGGTTCTCCTGACTTGTATGATCACATCTCCCTGGCGGATGTAAAATCGCACTATACAAATTTTTATCGGTCCGATAACTTCTCAATTACCGCTTCCGGATTTATTGATGATGAGGTAGTTAAACTGATCACTGAGAATTTTAGCTCTTCATGGGGTAAAGCAACACCTAAAGAGGAGTTTAATAATCATAAATTACCTGTTGCTGATAAAGTGTTATTTATCGAAAAAGAGGGGGCTAATCAAAATGCGTTGGCTATGGGAAAGCTTTTCCCTACCCAGAACCACCCCGATTTTCCGGCAATTAAACTTCTGTGCACCATATTTGGCGGTTATTTTGGATCACGGTTGATGTCGAATATTCGGGAGGAAAAAGGATATACCTATTCGATACAAGCCTCGCCAATCTCCTTCTTACATAACGGAGTCTTTCTGGTCTTTGCTGAGGTGAAGACTGAAAAAACTGAAGAGACAATAAAGGAGATCTTCGTTGAAATGGAGAAGCTAAACGCAGAACTGATTACAGAGAAAGAATTAATTCCGATTCAAAATTACCTTTTGGGTCGTATACTCGAGGACTTTGATGGCCCATTTGCCCGGGCACATACCTTCTCTTCCCTACGAGAAGCTAATTTAGATTTTAAATACTATGATCAGCTCATTGATGCCATTAAATCAACAACACCCTATCAACTAAGAGAGATCGCACAGAAATACCTTAACCCACTTACAATGAGCACTATCGTCGCAGGAACAAAGTAGAAGCTACAGGAAAATAACTACAATAGAGGACCACACATGTGAATGTATGAATCTTGGCTACTCCAATATTCTTAGAGATTTACCCGTTTATCGATCAGATAGGTATTCCGTTCTATAGAACTACGCGAAATCAGTTCACCTAAGAATCCGGCTAAAAAAAGTTGCGTTCCGAGAATCATCAAGGTAAGCGCAAGATAAAAGTAGGGATCCTGTGTAATCCGCCCAATTAGTATGCCGTGAGCCAGATTTACCAGTTTGTAAATCCCTATCCAGGCAATCGCAATCGAGCCGAGCAGGAACATGAGTGATCCCAATGTACCAAAGAGGTGCATGGGTCGCTTTCCAAAACGGGAAATAAAGGAGATGGACATTAAATCAAGATACCCAAAGATAAAGCGGCTAAGCCCGAACTTTGTTATGCCATATTTACGAGCCTGATGCTGAACAACACATTCACCTATATTTGAGAATCCGGCCTGCTTAGCCATATAGGGGATATATCTGTGCATTTCGCCATAGACTTCAATACTTTTCACCACTTCTAAGCGATAGGCTTTTAGGCCGCAATTAAAGTCGTGCAGTTTTATCCCTGTTACATAGCTTGCTGTTGCATTATAAATCTTACTCGGGAGCGTTTTTGAAATCGGATCGAAACGCTTTTTCTTCCAACCAGAAACAAGATCAAAACCCTGCTCCTTAATCATTGCATAAAGTTTCGGTATTTCGTCGGGGCTATCCTGAAGATCGGCATCCATCGTGATCACCACATCACCTTGAGCCTCCTCAAAACCGGTATGTAGAGCGGCGGACTTACCGTAATTTCGGCGAAAACGAATCCCTTTTACATGAGAATCACTAACTGAATTCTGCTCAATCCAATTCCACGACCCATCGTTACTTCCATCGTCTATGAGAAGGATTTCATAGGTGAAATTATTTGCATTCATTACCTCGGCAATCCAACGATTCAGCTCAGGTAAAGATTCAACTTCGTTATAAAGTGGTATAATAATTGAAATATCCATTCTTTAGTCTTTAGGGATCAACGTTTATTCAACCTCATGAAAAGGGTTGGCAGCGTTTTTTTTATAAAAAATTGCAATTACCAATGAGAAAAATAATCCTGTAAAAGTAATTGAGAAAATCTGAGCAAGCGAATAAAACACCGGACTCATCAATTTCTTATACATCGGCATAAGGGCATCGATTTGATTTTCAGACACTCCACTTTTTAGGTATTGTTCTTCAAGGACAGCTAAAAACTTCTCTGTAAGCGATTTATCTATTAATTGAAAAAGTACGTACGTAAAAAAAGCAAAGACAAGCGAGGCATACAAAGCCTGTAATGTTCCAAGTCCCAACGCCTGACCATAGGATACACCGGCATCAAAATGCTCTTCCCGATAGGCTTTCATAGCCATAATGGTACCTGCAACAATTATTGCGTAGGTTAGATACCCTGAACCCGGAGAGAATAGGTCGCCGCTCACATAAAAAATTACCGAATTTAAAATCAAGGCTAAACCCATGTATAGGCCAAAACTCATTGCCAGCGGGGTGATTCTTTTTGAATGATTTTCCATTACTGATTTGTTTAAGTGCAAACATATAACAAATATCCCTTATTTGCATCAAAGTTGAAGAGTAAAAACGAACTAGGGAATTTTGAAAATAATTATAATATATTGATCTGCTATTGATTAATAATTATTCTTAAAAAAAATGATACTAAATCAACCTTTTATTTGGTACAAGGGGTTTTTTTCATACTTTTGCGGCGGGTAAGTCCTGCACGATCAGCTCCTGTTGAACCCCCCCAGGGCCGGAAGGCAGCAAGGGTAAATGGTCGTAGCGGTGCGATGTAGGTAGCTTACCCACTTGCCGAATTAGCTCAGTT
>CAIVMQ010000086.1 GCA_903907075.1 uncultured Bacteroidia bacterium | reverse complement strand
TCAAAATCAATCAAGTATTTCATAATATTCCATTTATTATTAAAATTGGTATGCTCATTCTCGTTTTTTAATATGCCACATAACTCCTTTATATGCGCACTAAACTCTCCTTATTGCCCTAGTTGGTTGTTGTGTATGCGAGGGTTTGTTGCGTATAGTTTATGTAAATATAGTTTTTTATCATAATTCAAGATCATCAAAAGGCGATTTTATTTTTTTAATGCTCTGGGTACTAACATGAGTGTAGATCTCTGTAGTCCGTGAACTCTTATGACCTAAAATCTCCTGAATGTAACGTAAATCGGTGCCATTCTCAAGCAAATGGGTCGCATACGAATGTCGCAACCAATGCAAGGTGACAGGCTTTTTAATACGCGCTAACTCCAATGCGTGCTTTAATACCAATTGCAAACTCCGCTCACTATATTGCTCATTGCCATTCTGCCCCTCAAATAACCATGCCTTTGGCCTATAAATTTTATAATACTCTCGCAACATGACAATCGTCTTAGTCGATAAAGGCACAATGCGATCCTTATTCCCCTTGGCCTGCCGAATTATTAATAACCCTCTGTTACTATCAATGTCAGTGATCTTTAGATTTAATAATTCACCTCGCCGTAAACCACAGGAATAGATCAAACTAATCATATTCCGATGCTTAATATTCTTTAGCGACTTAATAATCGCACCTACCTCCTCCTTGCTTAACACATTTGGAAGGGGATGTGAACGCCTAGGTCGCTCAAGTTTATTAATATCTAGATTATATCCTGATACCCGACCATAAAACAATTTTAACGCATTGACAACCTGATTCTGTAACGTGGCCGAATATCCCTTGGCAAGAATATAATTAGTGTTAAACTCAATTAAATCATTTTCGGATATCTCACTTATCTCCTTACTTTGGAAATATCGAAAAAATGTTCTCAAACATTCACAATATACTTTGATCGTATTCTCGCTGTATCTCCGACTGCGCATCCAAATCTCAAAGGCCGATAACTGCGATGCCACTTCCATAGCCAAATGCTCAGAACGTTCCTGTTTTATGGTCGTTCTACTCTGAATTGAAATTGCTTCCGATATACCAAACTCTTTCTCTAGCTCTTTCGATTCAATGATATAGCGCTGAGAAAATAAATTTTTAAATCTTTCAAGATTAAACGCTTCTAATTTAATAATCCATAATCGTTGAGCAGAAATCCATTGAGCAGATGGCCATCTTTTTATTTGATCAATTATCTCAATATCATACCTGAAGACAATTTGAATAACTTCTTCGGCCTGAAAAATACCCTTTGATAAACAAATTCGCGTTTGTTCCTCCATTGGTTAATGTAATGAATATTCAAACTAAAGTTATCGAATTTTATGGTATTAATTTTAACTTATTACAAAATGTTTGGAACTGTAAATAGCATGTGATAGTCGTACCTAAATGTATTTATCTTACTAGTTTAGAGATCATCCGAAAGACTTCGGATTGCGATGAACGGGTTAGCTCAAAGAGGAGCGATTCATAGGTGGCCATTAGTATACCCTCTGTTCTGAAACGATCTATGGCACCCTGCCTATTGATTAACGAACGCGAAGTGATACAGTCGGTAATTACCACCGGATGATAACCCGCCTGCTTTAGATCTACCGCAGTTTGCAAAACACAGACATGAGACTCAATGCCACAAATTAGAACTGTTTTTGCTTGGGACTGCTCGAGCTGCTCGCGGTAACGGTTCTCATCATAACAGCTAAAGTCGGTTTTCTCAATGGCCGAAAAACTATGAACAAGAGAACGTAATTCCTCAATCGTCTCTCCTAATCCTTTGGTGTATTGTTGCGTAAAAGTTAATGGCACTTCTAATATGGTCAATCCCTGTAATAGAATCTGGAGATTGTGAAGTAAGATCTCATTTTCAGCCATGGCCGGAAATAGCTTCTCCTGAATGTCGATGAATAGGGCAGTGGTGTTTTCTCTAAGAAGCCGCATTGTTACTTAATTTTAGGAGTTTTAAAATCTAAGTCCGAAAATTTCTTCCGCTTTGCAATGAAAAAATCAAAGATGATACTCCCGCGGTAAATCTCGGGGTGATTGGTGATGGTAACGCTATTTGCAAGTTTAGCCCGTTTTAAGCGCAGTTTTTTTAAATTCTTATAGAAGTCACGATGGGCTGCAAGAACTCGTGTAAAAGCGCTTAATTGACCGGTTATCAGAAACTGAATCGCCGCAATGCCATCAAGTATCATCCGAATCAAAAGAGTTGGAATAAAAAGCCTCCCCGGAAGATTCTTGTAGAGTAAAAATAGGTTGTTACGGAAATTAAGGTAGATCTTTCGAGGATTGCCATACGCTAATGTCCCTCCGCCCAAATGATAAACAGTAGAATCGGGAACTACAACCATATTGAAACCTCTGTTTTTCATCCGCCAGCATAAATCGATCTCCTCCATATGGGCCCAGAAATCGATGTCGAACCCTTGCATCGTATGCCACAACTTAGTGCGAATAAGCGTCGCAGCTCCGGATGTCCAGAAAACAGATATCTTATTGTCGTATTGACCGTTGTCTTGCTCTATTGCATTGATAATCCTTCCACGACAAAACGGGTAACCCAAGCGGTCTATAAAACCTCCCGATGCACCTGCATATTCAAACTGATCGCGGTTGGATAGGGCTAAAATCTTTGGCTGACAAGCACCTATCAGTGTGTCGTTCTCCATGGTTTGCACCAAAGACAATAACCAATTTTCGGTCACTTCAATATCTGAATTAAGCAGTAGGATGTACTCCGCATTCGTATGCTCCAGTGCCCGATTATACCCTTCGGCAAATCCGTAATTGCGATCAAGCTTAAGGAGTTTAACTTCTGGAAATTTGGTTTCGATAAGTTGGCAACTGTCATCGTCTGAACCGTTATCTGCCACAACAATCTCTGCCCATTCGTAGGTGGAATACTTAATCAACGTGGGTAGAAATCTCTTCAGATGATCGCTGCCGTTCCAGTTTAATATGACAATTGAGACTTTCAAAGGAATTTAATTAAATGGCTGTTCGTTTATGTTTCCATTTCTTGTGAGACCACAACCAAAATTCGGGATTGGCGATTATCTGTTTCTCAAGCATCTGCATGCATTTTTCGGTGATCTCAAACTTCTCACATTTCGCCGCATGCTCTGTGACTAGCACATATTCAAGTTCGTAAGCCCCTCGCTTAACTTTACGTGAGTCGGAGAAAAAGACTACTGCATCAATCTTTTGTGCAATTTTCTCGGCCCCAAGGATCACCGGAGTATCTTGATTCAGAAAGGTCACCCAATGTTGAATCTCATATATCCGCGGTGTCTGATCAAAAATAAACGCTGACATGGAAGGGATTCCTTTCTGGTGATCCGAGATTAATTGCCTTACCGCATCACCTCGTTCAAGGGGCATTGCTCCTAGTCTGCTGCGTAGGTTAAAGTAAAAGTGCTCAAAAATATCACTCTTAAGCTTCTTGTAGATGGGATAAAAACGGTGCTTTGAATATAAAGACCAGTTCGAAAACCATTCCCAATTGTTGTAATGCCCTGCAATAACAATTACCTGTCTGCCCTGATCGAGGTACTTATTGATGTCGTCGGCATTGGTATAAAAGACAGCTTTTTTTCCCGCTTCTATTGATATGCGATCGAAATAAAGTGTTTCGACAAGGGTGTCGCACAGGTGTTTGTAAAATTTACGGGCAATCAGGTCACGCTCCCTCGTTGTTTTGTCGGGAAATGAATTGGCTAAATTATTCTCAACAACAGCTCTGCGGTAACGCAAAATATAGTAGGTAACGAGATAAATCAGATCAGAAGTGCAATAATGGACCCTGAGGGGAAATAGTTGCATTAGCCAGGTAAGCCCCTTAAGTATTAAATATCCTCCTTTTTTCATGCTGTATAAAATAGCTGTTGTGCCGATTTAGGTAATATATTGATATTGAAACGTGAGAAAGGCTATATTTTGTCTGTCACAAAGAAATTATGAACCAGTGTATAAAACTCATCGGTATAGGCGCTGTTTGACGCGACGATTTCGCCATTAAATATATAGTTGTCTGTCCCATTGAAATCGGATACTTTTCCTCCAGCCTGCTTTAAGATCATCGCCCCTGCAGCAACATCCCACGGTTTTAACCCATGTTCGTAAAATGCCTCGAAGCGCCCTGCTGCCAGATAGGCCAGATCGGTCGCTGCTGAACCCAGTCTGCGTAGTCCATGCGAATGAACCATGAAATAACGCATCGAGATGATAAATGGATCCAGCATATCCATAGCCGAATAGGGAAATCCTGTTGCAATTAGGGCGTCGCCGGTGGTGGCAGCTGTTGTTACTCGTATCTCCTTGCCATCGAGATAAGCTTTTGACCCCCTCCAGGC
>CAIVMQ010000085.1 GCA_903907075.1 uncultured Bacteroidia bacterium | reverse complement strand
TGTTTTCGAATAAGTTGAGGATTAGCTTGTAAATATCTATTTTCGTGAAAAATAATCTTGTATACATCCTGGCTTAATCGCCGTAACGAAATTGCAGATGGAATCTAACGAATTGAAAAAAAGTACACCTTCACAAAAGGTAGATTTACTGACTAATGATGTGGTTACACCTCTTGAGGATACTCCCCTAAAAAAAGATACTGCTCGTAAAGGATCTGTTAAGGAGAAAAAAGCTGCTGATAAATTGTCTGAGTCTGTAATTGATACGGTAAAAAAAGATGTTAAGGCGAAAAGTACCACTAAGGTTGCAAAATCGAAAAAAGTGGATGAAGTTCCGGCAGTAAAAGCTGCATTAAAATCAAAAACTTCAAAGATTTCTTCAGCAGCCGAAGAGAAGGCAAAGGTGAAAGCAGTAAAACCTTCTGCGGTAAAGAAAGTTAAAGAATCAAGTGAATTGCCTATCGTAAAAGTAACTTCAAATGCTAAGAGGAGTATTCCTATTCCTGTTCAAGAAGTTTCAGGCACAGCAGAGACCACTTTGATTGATCAGATAGTTCAGGTAACCGACGACACGGAGGAAGATGATGATCTATTTAGCGAGCATGAACCTGATGGGCATGCTATACCAATTCATGATTATTCTTCTTATAGTAAAATACAATTGGTTAATACCTTACGGAAGATATTGTCTGAAGGAACTGCTGAGGAGATAAGGCCTCATGCTGAAGCTATTAAAGGTTGTTTTTATAAGATTCGAAACAGTGATATTCAGGAGCAGAAATTAGCGTTTACTTCAGAAGGAAATGAGGAGGAGTTATTTGAGCCTCAGGATGATCCATTTGAAGCAGAATTAAAAGACTTACTAAGGGAATATAAGAATCTTCGGGCCGAATTAAATAAAAAACAAGATGCTTTAAAAGAAGAAAATTACCATAGGAAGCTTGCAATAATAGATGAGATTAAATCACTAATAAATAGTGAAGAGTCAATTAATATGACTTTTCAGGAGTTTAATAATCTTCAGGATAAGTGGAAAGGAATTGGTCAGGTTCCTCAAACGAAGGTTAAAGATCTATGGGAGAATTATCACTATAATGTAGAGTTATTTTATGACTTTGTAAAAATCAACCGTGAACTTCGTGATTTAGATCTGCGCAGAAACATGGATGAAAAATCGAAGCTTTGTTTAAAGGCAGAAGAACTTGCCGTTGCTGCAGAGGCAGAGGCATTATCTACATTTAGGGAGCTTCAGAAACTGCATGAATCGTGGCGCGAAATTGGGCCTGTCCCTCGTGAGAATAAACAAGAGCTTTGGGAGCGGTTTAAATCAGCTACTACTGTAATTAACAAGCGTTATCAGCATTTCTTCGAGCAAGAAAGATCGACGCAAAAAGAACAATTACAGAAAAAGGTGGAACTTTGCGAATTGGCTGAACAATATTGTGAATTCACTTCGGAAAATCCACGCGAATGGAACGACGTCACTGAAAAGGTTATTACCTTGCAAGAATCTTGGAAAAACTCAGGATTTGGTCCTCGCAAGGAGAATGCTAAAGTTTGGGAGCGTTTTAGAGCAGCCAATGATGCATTCTTCCAAAATAAACGTAACTTTTGGAATAAAAGTAAAGATCAACTGAATAAAAATTTGGCTCTTAAATTGGACATCTGCGATCAAGCGGAGAAATTAAAAGAGACCGATGATTGGAAAGCAACAACGGATAAGTTGATTGGACTTCAAAAGAGATGGAAAGAAGTTGGACCGGTCCCTCGTAAACAATCTGAATTGATCTGGAAACGATTCAGAAGTGCTTGCGATGAGTTTTTTAGTCGTAAAACAACTCATTTCTCTGGAGTTACCGGTGATCAGGATGATAATTATAAAGCGAAGAAAGCACTTATCGAGGAGATAGAAGCTTTTAAAGCGACAGGTAATGCAAAAGAGGATATCGATAGTCTTAAGAAATTTCAGGATCGGTGGTCCGAAATAGGTTTTGTTCCATTCCGTAAAAAGGAGGAATTACAAGCTCGTTATCATGGTTTAATTGATGGATTCTTTGATCAGCTTAAATTAGATGATCAGGATATGGGGCTCTATAAATTTAAGTCTAAAATTGAGCACTTGGCATCGCAACGTGGATGGTCGAAAATAAACATGGAACGCGATCGATGTGCGCAACATCTTAAACAACTTGAAAATGATATAAATACTCTAGCCAATAATGTAGGATTCTTCGGATCGAGCAAAGGGGCACAAGCACTTATTGATGGAGTCAATATTCAGATTGATAAGATAAAAGTTCAGATTGATTATTTAAAAGAAAAAATTAAAATTATCGATTCTCAGGAAGAGATTAACTAATTCTATAAGGATCATGATATAACCCGTTCCTGCCAAATGGAACGGGTTTTTCATTCCATATATTTAACCGAATTTTAATACGTTGTTAAGGGGTTTCCCATTATTATTATTCGTTACTTTGCAAACTTATAAAATAGATAAAAATTTATTATCGTGGCCACAACGAAGTATATATTTGTAACAGGCGGTGTGACCTCCTCTCTGGGAAAAGGGATAATTGCTTCATCACTTGCGAAACTCCTCCAGGCAAGAGGATATAAGGTTACAATTCAGAAATTAGATCCCTATATTAATGTTGACCCTGGAACATTAAATCCTTATGAGCATGGGGAGTGCTTCGTTACCGATGATGGAGCTGAGACAGATCTTGATCTTGGCCATTATGAGCGATTTCTTAATTCTCCAACTTCACAAGCAAATAATGTAACAACTGGTCGTATCTATCAATCTGTTATCAATAAGGAGCGCAGAGGTGATTATCTTGGCAAAACAGTACAGATTATTCCTCATATTACAGATGAGATTAAAAAATATGTAAAATATCTTGGATCGAAGAAAAAATTCGATGTGGTAATTTCTGAAATTGGTGGTACCGTTGGAGATATTGAATCGTTACCATTTATTGAGGCAGTTAGACAATTAAAGTGGGAGATGGGAAGTGATGCGCTATTTATTCACCTTACTTTAGTCCCTTATCTTTCTGCTTCAGGTGAATTAAAGACTAAGCCAACCCAACATTCTGTTAAAGCATTGCTCGAAAATGGTGTTCAGCCAGATGTTTTGGTCCTTCGCACGGAACATGCCCTGTCACCCGGATTAAAGGAAAAAGTAGCCCTGTTTTGTAATGTAAATAAGGAGGCTGTTATAGAATCGATTGATGTATCAACGATTTATGAGGTGCCGATTAAAATGAAAGAGGAGAAGCTTGACGAAATAGTTCTTAAGAAATTGGGTTTACCCCTTGGCTCCGCTCCGGACCTTAAAGAATGGAATAATTTTTTAATCCGGTTTAAGAATCCTAAGAAGGAGGTTAAAGTGGCTCTGGTAGGAAAATATGTAGAACTTCATGATGCTTATAAGTCAATTTGCGAGGCCCTAATTCATTCAGGTGCATCAAATGAATGCCGAGTTAAAATTGAATGGGTTCATTCTGAGCGTATTAATGATGAAAATGTAGAGCGAAAATTAAAAGGATGCGTTGGCATTATCATAGCTCCTGGATTTGGCCATCGTGGTATAGAAGGCAAAATTATTGCAGCAAAGTATGCACGGGAGAATAAGATCCCTTTCTTTGGAATATGCCTTGGAATGCAAATTGCAGTTATTGAATTTGCCCGTAATGTTCTTAAAATGTGTGATGCCGATTCAACTGAGATGAATGAAGGGACAAAATATCCAGTTATTGACTTGATGGAGGAGCAAAAAGAGATCACCGATAAAGGGGGAACAATGCGATTAGGTGCCTATGCGTGTCAGCTAAAAAAAGATTCTAAGGTCTATCTTGCTTATGGAAAATCGAAAATTTCAGAACGTCATCGTCATCGGTATGAGTTTAATGATGCCTATTTGAAAAAATTTGAAGATGCCGGCATGAAAGCGGTAGGTATAAATCCTGAAACTAAATTGGTAGAAGTTATTGAAATAACAGACCATCCATGGTTTGTAGGAGTACAGTTTCATCCTGAATATAGTAGTACCGTACTGCATCCACACCCATTATTTGTTGGTTTTATTAAGGCAGTACTGGAATATTCTCACTAAAATAATACGATCATAAAAATTTATGGATAAAAATACAATTACAGGTCTTTCCCTGATTTTTCTAATTCTCGTAACTTTTAGTTACTTCAATAAACAATCGGATAGTGAGATCGAAGCCGCAAGACATCAACGTGATTCACTGATTCAGGTAGATGCTGAAAATACCCGTCAGGCTGAGCTTAAAGCAAAGGAGACGGCAACAGCTCTTCTATCAAAAAATAGTAGCGCTGTGACAGATAGTTCAGGAAAAGCTCAGGTTAACAGTGACCTTAAAAGCCTTTATGGGATCTTTTCAGAAGCTTCAAAAGGGACCGAGCATTTTATCTCATTGGAAAATAATCTGATGAAAATCAGAATTTCTAATAAAGGGGGTAAGATATATTCTGTTGAATTAAAAGGCTATAAGAGAGCTAATGGTGAACCACTTGTGCTTTTTGAAGGGGATAAAAATAAATTTGGACTTAATTTCTTTTCACAAAATAAAAGTATTCAAACTGATCAGTTTTTTTTCGTTCCAAATACTGCAGATACTTTATTAAAGGTTTCTGGAGCACCTGTTTCTGTTGGAAAAGAGGGGCGTGAGAAATTTAATGTCAGTGGAGATCAAGGGGCTAAATCACTCTCAATGCGCCTTGAGGCCAGTAACGAAGTCTCAGTTGAATATACTTATACCCTTAAACATAATTCATTCATCGTTGGATTCGATATCCATACCAAAGGGCTTAAAAACGTAATTGGAGCCAATTCAAACTATATCAACTTCGCCTGGAGTATGGAGTTGCCAAGGCAGGAAAAGGTCTCTAAGTTTGGCGAAGATAATTATGCTACGGCCTATTTTAAATATTTCCAGGATGAAGTAGATAAAATTGCACCTACCAAGTCGGAGACTAAAGCCCTAACAACTAAGGTTGAATGGATAAGTTTTAAAACACTTTTCTTCTCTTCTGCACTAATTGCTGATAAGCCATTCTTGAATGGTCAGATTACTACTAAAACAAGGAATAAGGACCTATCCTTTGTATCGGACATGAATGCTGATCTAACTATTCCATTAGATAATTCAGGTAGCGAAACATTTTCTGCCAAATTCTTTTTCGGTCCAAATCAATACAATACCCTAAAACAATATAAAGTTAACCTGGAAGAAGAACTATCGCTAGGATGGACAGTTATCGGATGGGTAAACAAATACATTATTATTCCGGCATTTGACTTTCTTCGCAGGTATACCGGTAACTTTGGGTTAATCATCTTATTGTTAACAATATATGTTAAACTTATTGTTGCTCCGTTTACCTATAAATCTTATATCTCACAGGCTAAGATGAGGTTACTTAAACCTGAAATTGAGGAGATTCAAAAGAAATTTGGCGATGATAAGAAGATGGAATCACAACAAGCAGTTATGGCTTTATATAAAAAGGCAGGTGTAAATCCCATGGGTGGATGTTTACCGATGCTCTTTCAGATGCCTATCTTGGTTGCCATGTTTTATTTCTTTCCAATCTCGATTGAATTAAGGCAACAAAGTTTCCTTTGGGCTCATGACCTCTCTGCCTACGATTCAATTATGACCCTTCCATTTGAAATCCCTTGGTACGGAAGCCATGTGAGCCTTTTTTGCTTGCTTATGACAGTTACCAATATACTTTATGTGAAGTATAATAATGAAATGAGTTCTGCAGGTACTCAACAAATGCCTGGAATGAAAACAATGATGTATTTAATGCCTGTAATGTTTTTGTTTATCTTTAACAGTTATGCCTCAGGTTTGAGTTTATATTACTTCTTGTCATTGGTATTTACATTTGTTCAGATGTTTATATTCAAGAAGTTAGTTAATGAAGATGAAATACATGCACAATTAAAGGCTAAACAAAAGATGCCGGTTGTAAAATCAAAGTTTCAGGCAAGACTTGAAGAGATGTCGAAACAACGTAACGTGCCACAAAAGAGAAAATAAAAGGATTAATTATCTTATTCGAAAAAGCTGCTCCATAATTGGAGTAGCTTTTTTTTGGGTTTTACTCCTGACCTTATATTTCTACCTATTCAATTATAAGTCTAAGTAAAGGTTTTGAATTTATTGATTTTACCTACAATGGATATAGCGCAATATGTTTTGATTATAACGAATTCGCACTATTTAATAAGTACTTATTTTTTCAACTCTTCGATGCAAATAGGGCAGAGGCATGTTTCAAAATGGTCCGCAATATATTCAAGAAGTTCAGCAGAAACAGGGATTTCATAGCACTTACACAAAGGTGTACCGGTACAGATATGAAGTTTATTGCAGCGAGCACAATCGGTGGGGGTGTATTTAGCATCCATATCTTTAAAACTAAAACTACTTAAAAGAATATTTCAGTTCGGATATTTTTAGAGGTTATCCCATTTTGTTCGAGAATCTCAGTTACTTCATTAACCATTTCTGAATTTCCACAAATATAATAAACGGAATCTTTTAGGATCTCCATTTGCTGCAAATAGTGTGTTACACGGCCATAAAAGTCTCCTCCCTCATCACGTGTTGTACACAGGGTATAACGATCAGATAAATAATCACTGCGATCATAGGCCTCATCACTTGTTTTAACGCCGTGAATAATCTGATAATTAAGATTTGGATTCGATAAAATAATGCTGTGAAAGGGGGATATTCCAGTACCTGTTGCAATAAATGTATACTTTATTTCTTCCAGTTTTGGCGTATCTCGTAGGACAAAAAAACCGTATGGTCCCGTTATCTCAACATCGGTTCCGATTTTTAAGTGTTTTAGCTCGATTGATACTTCACCTCCATTAACCTCCTTAATCAGAAGATCAAGATAAGGGGTATTTTCCGAATTATAGATTGAATATTCTCGGGCTTTAAATTTTCCGGGGATATCAAGAACCAGATATTGACCAGCTTTAAACTGAAACTCATTTTTTTCAAGTCTTAGAACATAGGTTGAATTAGTTATGTTTCTAATATCCAATACTTTGCTACGTGTTGTGTTTTTCATTTATTTTAAGGCTACGCGTGAACATGTCGTTCTGCACGGTAAGAAGAACGGACTAATGGGCTGCTTTCAACCATGCTAAACCCTTTCTCAAGCGCCGCTTCACGGTATTTAATAAATATCTCAGGTTTAATAAACTCCTCAATCTTAAGATGATGTGCAGTGGGCTGAAGGTACTGACCAATCGTCAATACCTTGCATCCTGCTTTTAAAAGATCATCCATAGTTTCGAATACTTCCTGTTCCGATTCACCTAGACCTACCATGATTCCGGATTTTGGCACAATACCTGATTCGGCAATGATTTCTATCACTTTAAGACTTCTATCATATCTGGCAACATCCCTTACTTTGGGTGTAAGTCTTCTTACTGTTTCCATATTATGAGAGATTACTTCAGGTTGAGCATTAATAACTAGCTTTATTAACTCCTTGTTGGCATAAAAATCAGGAATTAACGTTTCCATAGTGGTACCCGGATTGATCTCCTTAACCGTCTTTATTGTTAAAGCCCATAGTGCAGCTCCACCATCCTCAAGATCATCCCGTGTGACAGAAGTAATCACACAATGCTTGATTTTTAATGTTTTTATTGTTTCAGCTAAACGAAGAGGCTCTTCCCAGTCAACGGCATCAGGAATCATATTCTTCACATCGCAAAACCGACAGTTTCGGGTACATTTTTCACCCAATATCATAAAGCTTGCTGTTGAGGCTCCCCAACATTCTGCTTTATTCGGACAGTTACCACTAACACAAATAGTATTTAATTGCTGGTTAGCCGCCAAATTCTTTAACGCAATATATTCTTTTCCCGAAGGAAGCGGGGTTTTCATCCAATCAGGAAGTCTTCGGGTCATTGTAGCCATACCAAATAAGTGTATTTCAATAAAGATTAAAATCTAATTAACAATAGAATATTCAAGATGGTTTAACGAAAAATAAGATTCAGCCTTATTTCGGTCTTTGGCAATGGCAATCATATACCCACCACCACCTGATCCACAGATCTTTATCTTTAAATTATGGTTGTCTATTCCATACTTAAAATGATTTACCATATTTTCAGGAATCATTTTACGCAGATAGGTTAACTGAAATAGTGCGTAACTTTTCAATAAACGCTCAAAAGTAGTGAAATCAGCGGCTAAAAGGGCATCAATGATTTGATTTATTAACGGTATATATTCTAAATCGATATTTTTTTTGAAATTTTCATCGAGGTAACACTCCATAAAGTATCTTACTAAATCCCCTGTATTTCCATTTGAATTGGTATTGATCAGATATAAAGTGTAATTTTCAAAAAATGGGGATAGGTTAATACGAGTATTAATAGTACCTTGATCCTCTAAGACTAAGGGTTTATTTAACCAGCAGATCAAAGGGTCAATTCCAGAACTTATTCCATGAAAGCAAGATTCAATGGCTGCAAGTTTAGATTTAACAATGAAAAGTTCCTCGCCTGATCTGTGTAACCGATAATCGTTGTAGATTGCAGCTGTTAGTGCTCCAGAACTTCCTAATCCGGAGCCCGAGGGAATAGAAGAATCAAAATATAATCCACGTATTACATCCTGCTGAAATTGTCTTATATCGAGAAAATCAAATTTTTTATCGTTTTCCTTGAAGAAGGAGTTTAATTGATTTAGGGCAATATTCGATTCTATTTCGCGGGTAGTTCGTTGGTTAACAGAATCTAATGGTATTCTAAAGGTACCAGAATATTTTGAATAGGGGATCGCCAATGCCTTGGAATTCAATATCATTCCATACTCGCCAAATAAAATAACCTTAGCAGGATAATCCATCTCAGTTTCTAAGTGCAGGTGATAATTGTTCGGGCCCATTGCCAATATGATCATCGATCCATTTACCCCCTTCACAATATTGGCTGAGTGTTGACTCAACAAATGCAAGAACCTGTTTGCGCTGATCGTCATAGTAGATCAGATGGATATTGGGTCCGGCATCAATTGTAAAAAATAGATCTAGTCCGGAAGTTTTTCTGAAATATTTTATCTCCTCAATGATTTTAATTGTATTTGGTTTTAACAACAGCCCATCTGACCCCGAAGTCATAAGCAGCGCATGTAAGGAGAGTGCTTCATTCTCAGATATTTCAGCAATTGCTTGGTAGTTATCCTTGCGAATGCCCTCAATTATTTTAACCATATTCTCGTTCGCCTGAGCTTTCCTCCCCTCCTTGTAGGGGTGGTGATTCATTAACGAATGCCCCATCGTACTTGACACTGACTTTTCTTTTGCACTGACTATCAGTATTATATCTCTTATTGTATTTAGTCGGCTTGTTGAATGAATAATAAATGGAGTTGCATACTCATCGGCTGATTGCTCCAACGATGGGATAAGCCCCCAACTTACTAGCCCTCCAAATACAGAACGGGATGCACTTCCTGAACCAAGCCGAGCAATGGTAGATGCACGGCAGAAAAAATCGTCGCGGTTAAGTTTATTGTGAGTAATAATCTCCTCCATGCTTACCAGACAAAGGGCTAATGCTGCCATTGAGGATGCTGAAGATGCTATACCTGTTGAATGTGGAAAATTATTTTCACTTTTAAATATTAGATTGTAGTTTTTTAAAAAACCTATTTCTGAGCTTAACTGATTCAGTAAGAGATCTGTCTTCTTTTCAAATTGCAGCTGACGTTCCCCATGAAAATAATATTCAACACTGATTAATTGATCTTCTTTCTCCTTTTTATTAAAGGTTAGAAAGGTAGTCGTTGTCGAGTTGGCAAGTGTAATACTTAAGGAACCATTCTCAGGGATCTGGTTTGCCCGTTTTCCCCAATATTTGATTAACGCAATATTCGAAGGGGCCTTCCATCCAATAGTTACTGCTTCTTCGCTCATCTTTATCTAGTTATTCTTTAATTATTTGTTGTAAACAGATTAATATATTCACCTGATGCATAGTTTATTAGCAAAATAATACTTAAACTAAAACTAGTTCATCATATCTAAAGATTGTATTAAGATTTTTAGCGTTAAAATAGTTTCTGATATATTCTTCTGATTCAGATGAGGCTACCATAATAAAGTCGCCACCCCATGCCCCTAAAGATTTAATTGATCCTCTAAAGTCATTGAAATTTAGTAGTTTAATTGGAATTGAATTAATGATATTTGCTATTATCTGCTCATGCTCCTCCATTAATAATTGAAAACTATCTAAATTGTTTGCCTTTATTAAATCAGTGGTAATCTGTGATATTGCAGTTATATCACCCGAGGTTATCTTCGATTTGTCTAGCTTTAAAATACTCTCCTTTGAACTCTGTTTTCTATTTAGATAAACGAAGTAGATTGAATTGAAAAATGGCGGATTAAATTTGGCCGATTCAAAAGAAGGATTTTGATCTTTTATTTTATAAATAATTGGAAAAGATGATCTTGAGCAAGCAATATCGTATCCTGAACCATTAAATATTTGAAAGTTAAGTTTAAATGGATCACAATTTGCCCAAAAGGCAATATTTGAAATCAAGCAACTACTCGATCCAATTCCCCAGCTAAGCTCAAAATCCATTACTGATGTAACTGTATATTCAGAAGAGGCTTGAAGAAAGCTAGGATTAAGTCTCTTCGCAGCTTGTAGTATTGTTGAAAGTGTTTCAGCAATAGTAACATTATTTGTCTCTGAAACCTCAAAATTGGGAAGTAGAAAGGTAGCACTAAACCATAATTCATTATAAATTAGTGACTTCCATTTTATTCTGTGCGATCCTGGATGTTCACTTATTGAAATTTGTTGCGAATATTTAAGTGGTAATGCAAGTGATAAAGCCCCTTTTAGAACAACATATTCACCCGACACCATTAATTTGGTATGTGACTTAAATGATTTTTCGGGAGTTAAATTCATTCTTCACTTCTTATGGATCGAATAAAATCATCAACAGCAGTAAAACTAACTGTCTTATCTGCAAAATGTGAATTCACAAGAACACGTTCTTGTGAGCTTGCATTTAATTGATTAAGAATGTTTGATAGATGCATTTTCATATGTCCAGTTTGTATTCCCGTGGTAATTAGTGAGGAAATAGCAGCAAAATTATTTGCTAATCCGGAGGCTGCAGCTATCATCATTAGCTTTTTAGCATCGGGATATTTTAAAATGGCCATTACGTTTTTCACCATTGGATGAATCTGGGTAATCCCGCCTATGGTACCTAATGCAAGAGGCACTTCGAGTTCGTATTTGAAAATCTTTTCTGTTAAAGTAACAGTTGTTAAGCCTTTATATTGACCAATTCTCGAAGCATATGCATGTGCTCCGGCTTCTGTGGCTCTGTAGTCATTACCCGTTGCGAGAAGGACGGCGTCTATACCATTGAAAATTCCTTTATTATGAGTCACGGCTCTTGAGATATCCAGATTTGCAATCTCAACCGATTGTTTAAACTTAGTAGCAAATTCACTATAAGTCAAATTATTATTCCATCCGGTAAGATTCTCAATAGGACATTCAATCCAGCAATTTACTTTACATTCGGGGGTGTAATTTGAAAGTATAGACATGATAATTTCTATTCTTTCACCATTCGCATTTAATTCAGATTGATTAACTAAAACAGATGCAATCTTTTCCAGACATGAATTAATAAAATTTGCACCCATTGCATCTGCTGTTTCAAATGAAACATCGATTTGATAATAGTTTAATAACTCTTTGGTTTTATCAATGAGTAAGATAGAAGTAATTCCTCCGCCCCGCTGTCTCATTTTTTTGGTTAATTCACTGCAGCTATCCAACAATTTATTTGAGAATTGCAGAAACAAGCTTTGAATGGATTGAGGGTTTCCGTTCCAGGTAAAGTGTACCTGCCCTTTTTTTGTCATAGAATCAACTCTTGCGCGGAATCCCCCGCGTTCAGACCAGTATTTGGCCGATTTTGAAGCTGCCGCCACAACCGAGCTCTCTTCTGTAACAAAAGGGACAATGAAAATTTCGTCATTTATCACCATGTTTGTTACAACACCTATTGGAAGAGGAAAATTTCCAATATAATTTTCGATCATTTCGCTGTATAGTCGCTGTTGATTTGGATATGATGAGAGACAATCATTGAAGCGAAGAATGTCTGATTTATTCAATTCCGAAAACTTCTCAATAAATTCGAGTCGCTGATTTCTGTCAAATTTTGAAAAACCGGAAATAATACTCATAATCTTAATCCTAAAATTATACTTTTGAATTTATTACGTATTTATTTGGCAACTAATAGTATGCAGATTATATATTGCTTGCGAATGGTTGAGTATAATGAAAATCAACTCCTCTTCGGATTTTTCAGGGTAAGGAATTTTAGCGCCATTCGGTATCCTTCGATTTGGGCAGCTACAAATTGCTGTAATTCAGCATAATCTCCATGACTATGTTGAAGAAATGCGGATGCTTGTGCATAAATAGCAGGGACAATTGACTTCTGAATTAGAAAATAGCCATCCAAATAGTTTTGAATACCACCTGAAATGATCAGTTGATTGCATTTGAATTTATCTCCATTTTTCACCATCTCATTGATTATGTCAACCATCTCTTCGGCTGTAACACCTACATTAACAAATGGTTGAAGTTGTTCTTGTCTTTCAGTTGAATTACGTTGAATTTCGACCTTGGAAAAATTTGTTCCTCCAAATGCTCCAAATTCAATTGCTGTAAGGGGTAGTTGCAACAGCTTACGAATACTTTGTGGTCCGAATCCTTGCCCAACTTCCTTTATAATTAATTGAAAATCAATTTTTTCCAGTAGTTTTTGAATCGTATCAATAGGGGCATTCCTAATTTTATTTCCTTCAGGTTGAACCCACTCTTGAAGCGGATTTACATGAACAATCAATCCATCGGCTTGAAGACGATCAATTAGGCGGCGAATTTTATCAGTTTGATTCGTTTCAATAAGTTCTTCAATTTGAGCAATTCCCAGGTTTGCAAATAAGGGATTCTCATCACCAATAATCGAACGGATATTAAAATCGTTGAAATAGGTATCTTCGCTAAGTAGCATCCTGCATGATCCTAATCCCATACCCATTCCAAATTCTTTGCAAGCCATCGCCAGGTTCCGGTTAATAGTTCCAGATCTGAGATGGCCACCAGTCATACTTGAAACCCATATAGGAACCTTCATATCTTTACCGCCAAAAGGGGTAGTTTCAATTGAGTCACTAGGGAATCCTGAGATCATAGGCTCATAATAAAAACGGCTATCTGCCTCTTTTATATTTGTTTGTGATTTAATTGCAAGGTTAATATGATCAGATTTTCTCGTCGAATCATCAGAATTTTCCATAGTAGGCGATTTTCCCGTAAGGTCAGTTTGTGGCATATCTTTCGTCAGGCTAGACTATATAACATAACGCGAAATGACCATTTTAAGTATTTCAGAGGTCCCTTCGCCAATCGAAAGAAGCCTTTGATCCCTATAAAAACGCTCGATATGGTTTTCACGCAGAAACCCAAAAGCCCCATGTATTTGAAGAGATTCATTAGCAACTTCACTAGCAACCTCTGAGCAATAAAGCTTAGACATAGCAGCCTGTTTGCCATAGGGCAGTCCTAGTTGTTTTAAACGACAAGTGTGGTATAGGGTATTCCTGGCTAATTCGATTTTAGTCGCCATTTCAGCGAGCTTAAATGTTATTGATTGAAAATCAGTCAATGGTTTGCCGAATTGTTTCCGTTTTTGAGCATAATCAGCTGCCATCTCAAATGCTCCCTGAGCCAATCCTAATCCCATTGCAGCAATTGACAATCTTCCTCCATCAAGGGTTGAAAGCATTATTTTCATTCCATCACCTCGGTTTCCTAAAATATTAGATTCTGGAACAATACAATTTTCTAAATTAATTTTTCCATTATCCACAGCGCGCCACATTAATTTACCTTTAATCTGCGACGTTGAGTAGCCTGGAGTGGATCGTTCGATCAATATGGCAGATAACTCTTTTTTCCCATCGTTTATCCCAGTTATAGCCTGTAAGGTGATTCCTGACGCCATGGAAGAACAACTATTGGTAATAAAAGTTTTTTGACCATTGATTACCCATTGATTATCCTTTATTTCTGCTGTAGTTTCAACCCCTTTAGCATCTGATCCTGCATTTGTTTCTGTTAATCCAAAGGCCCATAATTTTTTGCCTGTACATAAACCGGGAAGATACTTTAACTTCTGTTCTTCTGTGCCAAAAGAGTATATTGGATTTATTCCTAATGAGTTGTGAGCTGCTATGGTTGCTGCCGGTGCACTGTCAACTCTGGCGAGTTCTTCAACAGCTATGATATAGGATAGAAAATCGAGTTCCTGTCCTCCATATTTTTTTGGCAAGGTAATTCCAAATAATCCAGCTTCACCCATTTTAAGCCCTAATTCTACTGAAAATTCCTCCTTTTCATCCTGCACTATTGCGTAAGGTTTAGCTATATTATCAGCAAATTTCCTGACCTTTTGACGATAGTCGATGTATTTCTTGTCTAATAATTCATCCATTTTTTATTCCTCCAAAAATATTAGGGGCATTCGGTCAGTTACCTGAGCTCCTACATTAACTGCAATTCGTTTTACCTTCGCATCTTTCGGTGCTAGAATTCTATTCTCCGATTTCATTGATTCAATCACCAAAATAAGATCCCCTTTTTTTATTAATTGACTCTCTATTACATTTATTTCTAGTATCTTACCATGGAGCGGCGATTTAATAATATCACTCTCAAATTTTGAATCATTTTCAGTACCGATAATAACATCAGCATAGTTCTCTAATAATCCGGGTAATGAGATAGTATACTCTGTATTCTCAAAACTTGCCGTATATTTTTTACTATACCTAAAGTTAACAAAAATCCGGGAGATTTTGTTTTCAAATCTAACATCAATAAAATTTTCACCACGCTTATCAATTATAAAATTGATCTTTTTACCCTCAAGTTCAAAAGAGGGATACAACTTATCTCTTGAATCATAAAGTACCTGATAAGACTCATGACCAATAAATAAACGGATATTATTTGAATGTGATCTCCAATACCCAAGATATTTCCAGGGATCATTTATCGATTGTTCTTCACTTTTTATGTAAACGTTAGCGATTATCGCTGCAATTAATTGAATTAACTGATTATTAGTTAATTCACGATTGTATTTTCTTATTAAATCGGAATGGTAATTTTTGCAAAATTCAACAGTAATTTTGTTTGACCTGTAATTAGGGTGAGCAAGAATTGCTTCAAGGTATTTGACATTGGTTTCTGGGCCCATAATATTGAGATCTTGAAGTTGTTCCTGAAGCTGTCTAATAACGCTTTCTCTATCTTTTCCGGATCCAATAAATTTTACCAATAGAGGATCAAATTGATTTGCAGTTGTATGTTTGATATTAATATCTGATTCAATCCTTAAATTAGAGCTATTAGGAAGGTTTATTGATATTAATGGATGCGTGGAGGGCGTAAAATTTTGAGCAGGATTTTCGGCATAAACGCGTAATTCAATCGCGTGTCCACATGTTTTAATATCCTTTTGACTAAATGACAAGGGCAATCCTGATGCAACTCTTAATTGTTCACCTATAATATCAACTCCCGTGATCTGTTCGGTGACAGCGTGTTCAACTTGAATACGAGGATTCATCTCCATGAAGTAAAACGCACCAAGTTCATCAACCAGGAATTCAACAGTTCCTGCACTCGAATAATTTAATGCATTGCCAATTTTTACTGCTGCATTTAACAGCTCATTACGCAGTGCTTCTGACAAGAATACCGCAGGTCCTTCTTCTATGATTTTCTGATGATTGCGTTGAATACTGCATTCTCTCTCATATAAGTGAATGATATTATTGTGATTGTCTCCTATTAATTGAACTTCCACATGACGGGCATTGGAGATAAACTGCTCAATAAAAACTTCTCCATTTCCAAAATAGTTTAATGCAATTCTGGATGATTTTTCTATCTTCTCTTTTAATTCAATATAATCATTAACTAATTCCATCCCTTTACCTCCGCCGCCAAACGAAGCTTTAATCAAGATTGGGTATTTGAGTAATTCATCTTGCGGAATTGGTGTATTCGACTCAATTTTAATACTATAAGCTACTGGAATCCCAAGGCTTTGAGCCAGTAACTTAGCCTGTGGTTTGCTACTCATTAATTTAAGAATTTCCGAAGAGGGCCCAATAAATACAAGGTTATTCTCTTCGCATTCTTTTGCAAAATCAGAATTCTCTGATAGAAATCCATATCCCGGATGAATAGCCTGGGCTCCGGTTGATTTTGTGATCTCTATAATCTTGGATATATTTAAAAACGTTGATTCCAAATTGCCATTGCCAAGCGTTACTGATTCATCGGCAAGTTTAACATACTCTGCATTGCATTCTGATTCAGTGTAAATAGCAACAGTTTTTATTCCCAATTTCTTTGCCGAACGCATGATTCGCAATGCAATTTCTCCTCTGTTCGCAATCAGTATTTTATTAAAAAATTTCATTTTGTTATTGATATACAGATTCTTATCCTTTTTATTGTTTTGCCTTTTTATCTTCTACCAATTAGGTTTACGCTTTTCTAGGAATGCAGAAAAACCCTCTCTGGCCTCCTCTGAAACTCTGATTCTGGAAAATAAATTAGGTATTTGCTCCATTTCGCTATCCATGAACTTTTGTGTCAGCAAATTAATTAACCTTTTCGATTCCACCAATGCCAACTTTCCATTGGATAAAATCTGCTCGATAATTGAATTAATTTTAAAGTCCATATTTTCGATCGTTGTAAAGGCCTGGTTAACTAACCGAAGGATTTGTGCCTCTTCACCGCTAAAACTTCTAGCTGTAAAAATAAGTTCCTTTAAATCAGATACATGAATTTTATGTAGCAAGTATGGGGTTATGGTAGCCGCGGCCATCCCTAGGCGTGTCTCGCTTAATGAAAATTTTGAGTTAGCCAGGCAGTATGAAAGATCGCAAGCTGCTACAATGCCTATTCCACCGCCATAAGTATTCCCATGAATAGCTGAAATAACGATTTTAGAGCTCTTATAAATTGATTTAAACATGGTTGATAAATCCACACTCTCCTTTATATTCTCTTGCTCACTAAGGGCAAAGGCATTTTTCATCCAGCCTAGATCGGCTCCAGAACAAAAAGATTTTCCTATTCCACGCAGCACAACAATTCTAATTTCCTTGCGATTCTCTAATTGTTTGAAACAGTCCGTAATTTCAAGAATCATATTTCCATTAAGTGCATTATGCACTTCAGGACGAGCAAGAAATAACAGGGCTACCTGATCTTTTATCTCAACTTTTAAAGTTTGGTAATTTTCCATTTTAAAAAGTCATTAAAAAAATATTTGCAACTCCTTTTATTTAAGCATTTTACATTCTATAGATACCGTTCCTTGGAGGCTCTGTTTTTTTATTTGATGCAATTGATATTGCCAATCCAACAATAGCGCGTGTATTTATAGGATCTATGATGCCATCATCCCAGATTCTGGAAGTACTGAAATAGGCTGAACTCTCCTCTTCAAATTTTTGGATCAGGTCGGTACTCTGATTTTTGCCTTCCCCTTTAATTGAATTTAAAACTCCCTGTGCTTGCTGGCCACCCATAACTCCAATTTTTGAATTTGGCCACATAAAAAGGAAATCTGGATTATAGGCTCTTCCTGCCATTGCATAATTTCCAGCTCCGTATGATCCGCCAATAATTACTGTAATTTTAGGTACTACGGCCGTAGCAACTGCATGAATTAACTTTGCTCCATTTCTTGCAATTCCTTCATGCTCATATTTTTTACCAACAATAAATCCAGAGATATTTTGTAAAAATAGGAGTGGTATTTTTCTGAAATTGCAAATCTCAATAAAATGCGCCCCTTTTAATGATGCTTCAGAAGTAAGAAATCCATTATTCGCAATTATACCTACGGGTAAACCTAATATTCGCGAATATCCTGTTATTAATGTTGTGCCGTAATCACGTTTAAACTCCTCAAATTTACTTCCATCAACTATACGTGCTATAAGCTCATAGATATCGACTTGTTTTCTTAAATCAATAGGAGCTAACCCATACAATTCCATCGGATTATAGGCTGGTTCTTCAATTGGATAACTTTCGAAATATTGATTCTCATGCTGAGGGATCAGCTCGAAGATGTTTCTGCAAATTCGTATTGCATCTATTTCATTTTCTGCGAGATGATCAGCTACTCCGGAAATTCCTGTATGAACGAATGCACCTCCGAGTTCTTCTGCGGTCACTTCTTCGCCGGTAGCTGCTTTGACTAAAGGAGGTCCTCCGATAAAAATGGTCCCCTGATTTTTAACGATTATTGTTTCATCACTCATTGCAGGAACATAGGCTCCACCTGCGGTACACGATCCCATTACAATAGCTATTTGAGGTATCGCTGCAGCAGACATCAACGATTGATTATAGAATATCCTGCCAAATCCATCCCTATCTGGGAATATATTTGCTTGCTCGGGTAAAAATATCCCACCTGAATCGACCAAATAAACACAAGGCAGGTGATTTTGCAAGGCTATCTCTTGACCTCGCAGATGTTTTTTTACTGTCTCGCTAATGTATGTGCCACCCTTTACCGTTGCATCGTTGGCAATAATCATACACAGCTTACCATGGATCTTTCCAATTCCTGTAACTATACCTGCAGATGGAAACTGATTATCGTATTGGTCGTAAGCAGCTAAAGTTGAAAGCTCAAGGAATGGAGTATCCTTGTCAATGAGTAATTCAATTCTGGTTCTTGGATCTAATTTGCCACGAGAGATATGTTTGATTACGGCCAAATCTTTTTCACGCCTTAATACACTGTTAATACGTGAATTATAAACTTCCATCAGCTCGTTATAAGATGCAATCCTTGAATTGAAATTATCGTCTGTGGTTGTAATATTTGAATTGATCTGCTTCAATTTTCAGTTTTTATTAATCATATAGTCCCGGATATTTTTCCGGGTTGCTATAACGCATAATTTCATACACCGCTTCTATGACAGTTTCTGTATTGGGCTTTGAGAAATATTCTCCATCGGTACCATATGCACCCCTGTGCATCTTTGCTGTAAGTGTTTTTGGAGGAGCTTCAAGGTATTGAAACGCTTTTTGCTCCTCAATAACTTTTTGCATCATATAGGCCGTGGCACCACCTGGTACATCTTCGTCCATAAACAGGACTTTCTTTGTTTTCTGAACAGATCGGCAAATAATCTGGTTGATATCGAATGGAATAAGAGTCTGTACATCAATTAATTCAGTAGAAATATTAAGCATTCGAAGTCTGTTAACAGCACTGTGAGCAATGGTTACATTCCAGCCATAAGTGACAATTGTAATATCTGTTCCCTCCTCGATAACTTCAGGAATACCTATTGGTACTGTAAATTCGCCTAGATTTTCGGGTAACATTTCGCGGATATAATATCCTTTTAACGGTTCAATGACCAAGGATGGATTGTGCGCTTTTAGTAGCGTATTGTAGAAACCTGCAGCCTGAGTCATATTTCTTGGCACACATATATTTAAACCTCCTATGGAGCCAAGTAACATGCTCATTGGTGATCCTGAATGCCACATCCCTTGCAATTGGTGCCCTCTGGTCCGGATAATTAACGGAGCAATTTGTTGGCCACTTGTTCTATAATAAAGTGTTGATAAATCATCAGAAATAGTTGGCAGGGCATATAATAAATAATCGAGGTATTGAATCTCTGCAATAGGTCTAAAGCCTCGCAGAGCTAGTCCGATACCCTGCCCAATGATAGTAGTCTCTCTGATTCCTGTATCAAATACCCGGTGCTCGCCATATTTTGACTGCATCCCTTTCATCCCTTGATTTACATCACCTAATAGACCAGTATCTTCTCCAAAGGTTAGTAATAAAGGATATTTTTCAAACAGAACATCGAAGTTCAAGTTTAGGATTTCATGTGCAGGAACTGAGATCGGATCGGAAGCATAGACAGGTTTAATTTCAAAATTTGAATTAAAGTAATTTAAGTCATTGAAAATAAAAGAATTGTATTTATCCGCTCCGCTTTTTTCGATCTTTGTAATCCAATTTAAAAGATTACGCTTATTTTTCTGAAGGGCAATAATACCATGCATTGATCTTAACTGAGTCTTAGCCAAGGCCAGTAATTTCTTTCTTGTTGGGAATGGTGCAGAAAGAACAAGTTCTAATTCTGCGGCAATTTTTTCTTGCGTCGAGTCGTTTTCAACGCCTATGGAGCTGATTAAGTCATGAAGTTGTTTTTTTTCTTCATCAAAATCCTGAATAAATGATTGCCAGGCAAGCTCTTTTGCCAGACGTGCTCTCTCAATAGCCTTGTTTTCAAGTGCTACAAGGGTTTCCAGATCAACCATATTCTCCTTTAAGATCCATTCCCTAAACTTTATAATTGGATCATGTGCTTTCTCCCATGCAATACGCTTGTCGCTCTTATAACGCTCGTGTGATCCTGATGTAGAATGGCCCAACGGCTGAGTAAGCTGATTGATATGAAAAATCACAGGAATGTGCTCTTCACGACAAATCCTTATCCCTTCTTCAAATGTTCTCATTAAAGCCAGGTAATCGTACCCTGGACAGACTAATATTCTACATCCTAAATCTTTCCCTTCGGTCTCAAATCCTTTAAGTACTTTTGATATACTCCCTTTTGCGGTCTGCAACTCTACTGGTACACTGATTCCAAAACCATCATCCCATATTGCAATTGCGAGTGGAACTTGCATTACGCAGGCAGCGTTTATGGTTTCAAAAAACATCCCTTCGGAGGTGCTTGAGTCCCCGATAGTACCAAAGGCCACTTCATTACCCGTTATTTTATTTTCTAAATATTGTTTTAATTCCGGATTTTCACGTACCAGCTTAGAAGCATGAGCAAGACCCAACAGGCGAGGCATTTGTCCCGCAGTAGAGGAGACATCAGAAGATGAATTCTTTTGGCTAAGGAGATTATCTAACCCTTTTCCAATACTAAAGGTTTTTGTTGCATGGTGGTTATTGAAATTACGTCCTCCAGTAGAAGGATTATTCTCAAGGTCAGTATCTCCATAAATTTGAGCAAAAAACTCTTCAGGACTAAGTAAATCTGCCGCCATCATAAAGGTCTGATCTCTGTAATAACCAGCCCTCCAATCGCCTTTTTGAAAAAATTTCGCATAAGCAATCTGGGCAAGCTCTTTACCGTCTCCAAATATTCCAAAATGGGCACGACCAGCATGGACCTCTTTTCGACCTAAAATACTTAATTGACGGCTTAGAAAAACAGTATAATAATCGGCAATTACGATTTCCTTTGTAATTGTTAACGATGTTTGTAACTTTCCTTCTTCCAGATGCATATTAAATTTTGAAAATTAAATATCAATTCTACTTGATATACTTTTTAATAACGATTAGCTTAAATTTAAGTTTAAAAACAGAAGAATTTAATACTAAAAATACGGCTAAATTATAGTGGTTTGATTCCATAAGATGAAATGCCATTTTCTATATTCCTGTATTTAAGCTAGTTATATTTATTGCAAAACCTTATGATATGTATTTATTTCTAGATCCTAAATTCTAAAAAAATCTATGAAATGCAAGTAAATTACTTTGATTTTTTAAGCCAAAGTTATCCCATTCTCGAATTTTTGTTGAAGGGCAACCATTTTAATGGCTGTGATAGCCGCTTCGTCCCCTTTATTTCCTAATTTCCCCCCAGCTCTATCAAGCGCTTGCTGTTGGTTCTCTGTGGTTAACACACCAAATATGACCGGCAAATTATATTTTATATTTAAATCGGTTGCTCCTTTTGCAACTCCTTGACATATAAAATCAAAGTGTCTTGTCTCCCCCTGAATTACACATCCTAAAAGGATTACGGCATCTACATCAGTATATTCTGCAAAATACTGACCTCCAAGAGTTAATTCAAAACTTCCAGGTACATAATTTACGATAATATCCTGCTCGTTAACACCATGTTTGTGAAGAGTTTGAACTGCTCCTTGTGCTAAGGCACCCGTTATCTCATAGTTCCATTCAGAAACAACAATTCCAAATTTCATACTACTTCCATTTGGAACAGACTCATGATTATATGCTGAAAGATCCTTTGTTGCCATTCGTTATTTTTTTTTACAAAATTAAAAAGAAAAATGGGACAAACAGATGTTCCAACACGGTTGATTACTCACAAATTTTTTTAAAGCTTTTAATCTGTTAATTTCCATCGTTCTAAGTGCGATTTATATCACTTACAGATATAATATTCAGGACCCTGCCAACCTCACCAGTTGTCAACCGTACTTTAATACCATGCGGATGAAATAAACTATTAGTTAGTATATTACAAATTATTCCAGTGGTTATTTTACCCGTTCTTTGATCCTCTTTTTTTACAATCGCGACTTCAATTCCGATTGATATATTTGCTCGATTTCTTCCGTCCATTGTGAAAGATAATTTGAATTATTTCTTCGTGACAAAAATATGCCAAATAAAATTGATTCCTTTGTTTCCGATTTATTTTTATAATAGGATTGTTATGCATTGGTATATTATTTTATTGTCCTTATTGTCTCCACAACTTATTTTTGCTCAGGAAATTAAAATTAATAATCAGGTAAATACACGGACTGTTTTAGAAAATTATAAATCATCAGATAAGGATCTTGTTAAAATTCATCAATGGATAAAAGAGGCAATCGTCCCTTCAACACTTATTCTTTTAGGTGTAATTACACTTATACCGGATTCACATTCTTCGTTGAGCAAGTATAGTATTCAAAATAAAGTTCGGAACCTCTTTTCGGGCTATTCTTCGCCAATTGATAATTACCTTCAATTTACACCCCTTGCAGCAGTTTATGGGCTAAAAGTAGCAGGTATAAAAAGTCGAAGTTCATTAATTGACCAATTTGCTTTATCTGTAAAATCGGAATTATTAATGACTCTAATTGTACAAGGGATGAAATCAACCATAAAGTCTAAACGACCCTCAGGTGGAATGAACTCCATGCCATCCGGACATACTGCGCAAGCCTTTGTTTCTGCAACAATACTCGATATGGAGTATAGAGATACTTCTCCCTGGATTAGTGTGGCTGGCTATGCAACTGCAACAACAACGGCAATGTATCGAATGATTAATAATAAACATTGGATTTCGGATGTTCTAATTGGAGCAGGAATCGGTATTTTATCGACTAAGATAGTCTATTTTACACATCGTTATCGTTTTGGAATTAAGGATAATGTGGTTATTGTGCCAACTCTTTTAAACCATGGAGCAGGGGTATCATTTGCGATGGTATTTTAATTTCATCACCCTATTTTACTTAAAGCAATACGAACCGGGGATAATACCCGTTTTAAAACTATCCACCTTTAAACCAATTGGAGAATATCTGTAGATTACTCCTTGTTGCTGATAATCAATCGCATCACTCAGATACAACTCAGAGGTATGAGGGTCTACTGCGAGACTGTAATAAATATGATTTTTTGAAGATATAAAGGGCTGCTGATCAATTGTTAATTGATTGACCCCCATTCTCCAGATCCCATTATTAATATAGATTAAAGAATCTCCCGAACCATTAACGGCAAGCCGAGAAGGAGCACCATCGGTAGCTAAGGTAAAACTCCTTTCTATTGTTAGCGATAATGGATCGATTCGCTGTAGCATTGGTACCCGGGCATTTAATCCATTCCGAACCCATCCACCATCACATAGGGTCCAGATTTTATTATACTTATCAAGCACAAGTCCACCCGGTTGCTTTCCTGTCTTAATTTCACCAACCACTTTATCGGAGCGTGTATCTATTACCAGTATCGTATTATCAAAAGACCAGCAACTTACAAAAAGCAATTCCTTCCACTCAACCATTTGCTCTGTCGAAGCGTGCCCAGTAGTGGGAATAGAGCCTGTTATTTGAAATGTTTTCGGATTTACAATTGTAATTTTTTCGGCATATAGGTCTGATACATAACCTTTTCCATTTTGTGATATATGTATATATCGGGGAGAAGTCAGGCCTGTAATCTTACCAATATATTGACCGCTTGAGGTGTCAATAACATAAATTTTCCCTGAATTATTGATTACAATATATCCTAAATTATCAACTATCGACATTGATTGTGCAACATCTCCGAGTGGAAGGCCATTTACCTTGGTGAAAATATCGTTTTGTAGAACTCGGGTTTTCGGATCGTAAAATGAGATTGAGCTGTTTCCGTACATGAAGTTTCCTTCATTAAGAATAAATAAACCATTTGCTGGTATCTTATCTGTTTTTTGGCTTTTTACCCATTCGTCATCCTTCATACACCCCATAAATACAAGATTCAAGATGATTAAGAGGTTAATATGTACTTTTTTCAAGCTCATTTTTAGAAGTCGTATCGAATTAGTAAAGAGTAATTTCTTCCTGGCATCGGATTTTGAAGGATTGTCCGATAGGATTCATTAAAAAGATTTAAAATTTTTAATTCAACATCAAATTTTTTATCCTTGAAGCAGATCTCCTTGCCTAAATAGAGATTATTCATGTAATAGGGATAAAGAACCTCAAAACGGGAGATTTTATCATTGCTTGTTGTAGTAAAACGCTTCCCGTAATAGGTCCAGATCCAAGTTAGATGAGTTTTTTTTCTGGTGAGATTAATAACCATATTTGCTGAGTTTTTGGGGATAAAGGGGAGTTGTTTTCCTACCGATTCATCAGCCCAATTACGTGCTATATCTCTGTTTATTGATTCGGTATGTGCATAGTTAACCTTTACTATAACCGTTGTAAGTCCTATAAGCCGTGAAACTCCTCCATTAAATTCTACCCCTTGCGTATTTACCCTCTTCATATTGTAGGGTTCCCAATACCCTTGAGGAGTAGGGAGCCAGATGATCCAGTTATTTATCCCAGAAGCATAACCATTAAAAGCGAAATTCAAGGCTGTTTTTCCAGTTTTTGCTGAGAAGCCACTTCCAATATCGGCAATAATCCCCTCTTCGGCTTTTAAATTAGGATTTCCACCTGGCTGATAGTAAAGATCATTTAAGGTCGGTTGATGATAGTTCTTAGCTAAACTGCCCTTGATAAAAGATTCTTTGTGCCTCTTTGGATTATATTCAATTCCAAATGTTGGAATTAACGGGACAGATTTTCCTCCAATAATATCTGTGCGTGTGAGAAAATTAATTGCCAACTGCTCATTAAATGATTTGCTCAGTTGTGCGGAAAACGAATCATCAATTCGCTGAATATTATATCCTAATTCTATCCCATTTAGTGGCGAATTAATAGAGTTTATAGTACTTGATTCTGAATTCGCACTTGTTATTAATGAGAGGTTATCGCTGAAAGAGTATTTGTAAGTTGCTCTTAATAAGTATGTTGTTGATTTTGAGTGCGCGTTTGAGACAAGTTGGTCAGATGCCCCTGAGACTATTGTCTTGCGTTGATAACTAGAAGGCTGAATATTGGCTCCTGTAACGACATTTAAAATCCCTTTATGGCCATAATAGCCCCATTCTAACAAAGGTCGGTGAGCGATCTCTGATTGCCGATTAATAGTGACATCAACAGCTGTTTCATTCGTAAGTAGCCGGGGAAGGCTTCGGTTATTATTTTGATACCAATAACGCAATGAAAAAACACTTCGCTCTGTTGGATGGAAATATAATTCCTGTAAAAAACCAGTGTTATTGTAGGGAGAGTTTTCATTTCGTTGGGTAGGGTAGAGGTAATCTCCTGTTTGAGGATCTATATTTGCAATTAACTTATTGACAAATCGATAATTGTTATCAGAGTAGTTTATAAAGGCCCGGGTTTGATAGTGTATTTTTTTATTCCCTCCGCTTATTTTTAAAAACTGATCAACTGAACCATAACTTCCTATTCCGCTAATCATGCGAAGGGTTACTTTATTTTGCCAATCGGTTTTATTCTCAAGCTTAATAACCCCTCCTAAGGCTCCACTTCGTTCTGATAGTGAGCCTGAACCATAAAGAAGTGTTATATTATCGGTGAAGTAAACTGGAATTGTGGAGAAATCTACCATTCCTAACATGGGCGAATTTAAACTCATTCCATTCCACAAGACTTGAGTATGCGAAGGAGCAGTCCCACGAAATGAAGCGGTTGCCATCGCTCCTCTGCCGTATTCCTTGATAAATATGGGGGTATTTTGCGCTATTAGTTCAGACATATTCGATGTTAGTGACTTAGCCATTGCAACAGAGTCGATTTTAACCGCAATTTTACCTGCATCCTCTTTGATATGGCTCTTTGTGTATATTGTGATCGCCTGTATTCTTAAGGTATCTGCGAAGGGCTGGCCATTGAGTTTATTTATTTCTGAAAAATTGAAAATAATCAGAATAAATAGAAGATTAAGGGATTTCCAAATACCAGGCAAGTGAATTTTTGGTAGTTTTTTAACCATTTATTATCCTCAATTGGCAGTATATTCAATCAGCGAAAGATCAGCTGCTCCACTTATTTCCGGTGAAATTTCGTTTAGCCATCCGGCAACTTGAAATATCCCACTCTGAACTTTTATAAAGGAAATATCAGTTAAATTCTTTATCGTTCCTGTATTATCAACGGCATTTGAGATATCGAAAAGGTTGGCTTTTAGTGAAATATTATAATCCAGATTCGAATAGCATTCAGCATACCCATAGGCAAATAAACCCTGTCGAACTGCCCAGTTTTCAATTGTTGGATCGCTAGAAATATTAACATAGCCATTCGGTAATCGCTCTCCATCGTAGCTTACTTCACTTTTATCGCCATATCCACTCCACCACCAGGTGTCAGATCCATAATGCGGTAAAAGTTCACCACTTTGTCCTTGGTTGTCCTTCCAGGTTATATTTCCTTTATTTATAGGTTTAAAGTATGTTACATGGTAGTTGTGAATCGTTTCGGCATGTTCGTATTCACTCCCTTTGATCTCAAGCCATTCTCCATCATTGGGTAGGCCATCGTTGTTTAAATCATTCATAACATATACAACTCCTGGTTCAGAACCTGCTCCTGGTTGGGTGTATATTGCAAAGTCAACCCCATCTCCATTTTTTACAAAATGATCAAAACCAGCAATGATGTAACCTCCCCAGCCTCCCAGTGAGGTGTATTTTTTAAGATTTTTCCAGGGCTCTCCAATAAAATCATTTCCTTTCCAATCAAACGAAATTTGTACTGCATTTTGCCCTGGACCATATTGGTAATCAAATACTTTTGTAATGTATGGAGAGTTATTTGAAAAAGCTGCGATTTGAATCATTTTATCATCAGCGCCAATATCATTTGATACTTTAAGTTGAAGCGTATAATTTCCAATCCGTGAAGGAGCAAAGGAAAATATCTTAGATGAGGATACAACTTTACCATTCACCGACCAGCTATAGGTTGAGTTTCCATCGTTTATCACAGTAGGTGTTATTGGAAGAGTTTTTCCAATTTCAATTTTATACCCACTTTTAGGTATCTGAAAGGAGATCACAGGTCCTGAAAGGCTGTTCCCATTCTTACAGGAGATAAATAAACATAATGTTAATAAAGCAGGTATAACAACCTCTTTTCGAACGTATAACATACTTAAAATCAATTTAAATGTCAAGCATTAAATGATTTTAAGCTAATGGGTAAATCTTGCAGAATGGAGAATGGCCATCTGTACGCTTTTATCCCGAAAGCTTAAACCTCGAATGGCTGGTCTTCTGACTTATCCCGATCTTTGATCACCTTCCCATTCTTGTTATAGGTAAGAATAGTGGTTATTAACCAAAGACATACTATTCCGCATTAGCGGAATCGGGTTTTACAGCAGCGGGTACTGTCCCGGATTTACACCGGATTCCCAAATTAAGCCCAATGGGCACCAATTCATGACAAAAATAAGAAAATAGTTAGGGTGATCAACTAAAATCAACTTAGATTTTTTCATATTTTTTAAAATCATATTTAATATCCTTCTGAAGATAATTTTTCACAGCAGATATAGTTAATTCATATTGAGTATCTTTTATGCAATAGATAAATTGAATCATCTTAATCACCCTTGGCATAAAGAAAAATCGTTACCTTTAGTTAGTTGAAAAATTTTAAATTTAATATTGTAAAGCATTGATATATACTAAAATGAATAATAAAAGCGCGAATAAATTACAAGGGCTTGAACCCGTGTCGGTTTGGAACTATTTTGAAGCAATATGTCAAATTCCTAGACCCTCTAAAAAGGAGGAGAAGATAATTGCGTTTTTAAGTGATTTTTCCCATACTCATAATCTTAGTTTTAAAAAGGATTCAGCTGGTAATGTGCTTATTTCAAAACAGGCATCCAAGGGGTTTGAAAATCGAAGAACGTTGGTTCTGCAATCGCATCTTGATATGGTGTGTGAAAAAAATAGAGAGACGATTCATAACTTTGATATCGATCCTATAAGACCTTATATCGATGGAGATTGGATAACAGCAGAGGGCACAACCCTTGGGGCTGATTGCGGTATAGGGATTGCGGCTCAATTAGCGATCTTAAGTGCTGATAATCTGTGTCACGGTCCTCTGGAATGTTTGTTTACAGTTGATGAAGAGACAGGACTAACGGGTGCCAAGGCTCTTGAGAGTGGTTTTTTTACCGGCAAAGCACTGGTAAACCTCGACTCGGAGGATGATGGTGAACTTTTTATTGGTTGTGCAGGAGGTATTGATACTGTTGCTACCATAAGCTATGAATCGATTAATCCTCCATCAGGACTTTTTGCTATTCGAATTTCAGTTGATGGTCTACAAGGTGGGCATTCGGGTGATGATATAGATAAAAATCGCGGAAATGCCATAAAAATATTGAATAGGTTTTTGTGGCAAACAATGCAAAAATATGACATTTATATTTCGGATTATCATGGTGGTAATTTAAGAAATGCAATTGCCAGAGAGGCTTATGCTTTGATTTTAGTCCCCTCCTCGCAGAAGGAGCATATTACTGCAGAGTTTAATCTCTTTCGCTCACTTATTGAATCAGAAATTATCTTAAATGAACCTGCGATCAAGTTATCTCTTGAATCCTGTGAAGCCCAATTGCAGGTCATTGATAAGGTTAGTCAGATCAATTTGGTAAACGCGATCTACGCCTCTCCTCATGGTGTTTTAGCAATGAGTTCTAGGATGCCAGGTATGGTCGAAACATCAACAAATCTTGCTTCGGTAAAAATAAAACCAGAAAATCTAATCGAAATTACGACTAGTCAACGTAGTGATTTGGAAAGTAGTATTCTCGATGCCTCATATATGGTAGAATCTGTTTTTCAGATGATTAATGCTGATGTAGTACATGGCGAAGGGTATCCAGGGTGGACTCCAAACCCCCATTCGGAGCTTTTGCAGCTTACAAAATTGTCCTATACTAAACTTTTTAATAGCGAACCTATTGTCCGCTCTATTCATGCCGGCTTGGAATGTGGCCTTTTCCTTGAAAAGTTCCCGGGTCTTGATATGATTTCCTTTGGACCAACAATGCGCGGCGTCCATTCTCCAGATGAAAAAATTAATATTCAAACAGTGGATAAATTTTGGATGCTTTTAGTCGAATTAATTGCAAATTATTAGGCATTCGCTCTAATTTCACTATATAATATCGTATATTTATAAGAGCATTCCGGCTTAACTGCGTTTGTATTTAGTGCTTAAATTTAGGGTGTTGTGGATTATTTAACCTTATAAAAATTTCACAATGGCAAATAAATTAATCACAGTTGCAATATTTGACCATATTAACCAGGCAAGTTTATTACAGCAATGGCTTGATTCTGCAGGAATAGAATCCTACTTACTGGATCATGGTATGAGTGTGGAGGCCGCAACACATCTTGGTGGGCAGATTGAACTTCAAGTTGTTGAAAAAAATGCTTCAAAGGCACTGGAACTTATTGGAACCCTAAAAAATCAATCAAACAAGGATCAGAATATCTCAAGTTTAAACCCAATAAGAAAAATTCTTGTGCCGGTTGATTTTTCATCTAGTTCGCTTAATGCTGCATATTATGCTCTGCATGTAGCCCTGCAAAAAAGGGCAGAGATTACCTTAATTCACGTTTATTTTAATCCTGTTACCGATCCAATTGCTGCAGATCATTTTTATCCTTTTCCTACCTCAATTGCTGATACTCTTACAGAAATTATTGAAAATGCGCGCGTTTCAATGCGCGATTTTAAAGATAAGGTAGATGATTATATGACAATACATAAACTATCTGATATTTCAATAACTACCGAATTAATTGGTGGTATCGCAGAGGAGTCGATTCTTGACTTTGCCAAAGCAGGCTTCTATAACTTGGTTATTATTGGTTTTTCGGGTAAAAAAGTAGGGGAGGGGTGGCTTGGTAGCTTTGTCTCAGGAATTATTAACAAATGTCAACTTCCTATATTAGCTGTCCCTGTTTGTTCAACTTATAAAGAATCAATGTTTAAGCGGTTGATGTATGCTACTAATTTTGATATATCAGATGGAAATGCCATTCGGGAGCTACTGAAAATAGCTAAACCACTCGATGTCCATATTAATGTAGTTCATATTGATGAATCGGATAACAACCCTTTTATAAATTATGATTTATCCCATTTTAGGGAGAAATATCAGTTGGATAATTCTCTTTCCATGGATTTTAGCTTAATTGTAAATAAGAATCTTGCCCAAGGAATTGAGCATTATATTTCAGAGCATAAAATTGATATTATTGCTATTACCTCACATAAAAGAAATATACTATCTTCTATTTTCAGACCAAGTGTGACAAAAGAGCTATTGTTTCGACTTGAAATTCCAATGTTAATATTTCATTCCTGAAAAATTAGTTTATTTGTATCCAAATCTAGCATGGAATTTTTTTATGGAATATTCTCGGGATAAAATTTACAAGAATAGAGTAAGTGCTTATATTTCAATAGTTAAGACATTGTTAATTAGTTGTATGTTATTCTTAACTGTTGCTTGCTCTTCGTTAAGAAGTATCGAAATTGAGAGTGCCATTTCTCCTGAATACCCAATTGCAGATGATATCCAGAGCCTTGGATTGCTAAACAGAAGCCTAAATTTGAAATTCTCGAACCTCGATTCAGATTCACTTGAGCACATACTTATAGATCATAAAATGCAATTAGATACTATATTTAGGGATATTATAGCATCTGATACTTTAATTCATGTGGTTGCCAATACTCTTTTTAATTCGGGCAGATTTGATGTGGTTATTCCATTTGCCTATAATGTTGAGCGCAATGATTATGGAGATATCGACCATACAATGGATATTGAAACGGTGAATAGCCTCTGTAAGGATTATCAGGTGAATGGATTATTAATTCTGGAGGGTTTTAGGGAGCAATTGGTTACCAAATATGAAATGAAACCTTTTGAACCCTCTAATATGGAAATATATAGTGCCATTACTGATCTTAAATATTTTTCAGAGTGGCGACTGTACCGATCAGGTAGTAGTAAGCCGGCCATTCGCTTTCAAATAAGTGATTCAATATTTTGGAAAGCAAATAGTAATACGCTAAACGATTTATATACGCAAATGCCTCATACTAAAGAGGCATTAATAGGCGGAGGTGTTGCCGCTGCCATCAAGATGGCACACTATATTAGCCCTAATTTCGTGTTGAATAAACGGTTTTATTTTTTAACTGGCAGGAAGGATATTGACTTAGCTGTTCCATTAATTAAACTGAATAAATGGGAAGATGCTACTGCCATTTGGACTAAATTTACAAATGAAAAGTCTCTTCGGATACGAAGTAGAATTGAGTTTAATCTTGCCCTTGCTTCCGAAATGACTGGGAATTTAGATCTCGCAATTGATTGGGGACTAAAATCATATAAAACATTCTATACCAGTACTGTTGATGAATATCTAAAGAAACTAGACCGTAATAGGAAAATAAAGCAAAAGGAATCTACACAACGGTATTAAACCTCTGATTAACACTTTTCAGATCAAACAAGGCTTATTATTTAATCTAAAAGGCAAAACTTCCAGATTTCATTCTTTAACCCATACATTTTTAATAGTATTTTTTTAAAACACTAAAAATTATTTGATTAAATGGTTCAGCTTCTCTATTATTCAATTCTTGTTATTCTGATAGTTAACTTTATTTTTGATCGTTGGCTGGATTATCTTAATACAACCCAATGGTCATTAGGGCTTCCAAATGAATTAATTGGAATTTATGATCTTGAGAAATATAAGCAATCTATTGAATATGAGAAAGCCAAAAATAGGCTTGCGTTAATCAGCGAATCAGTGGGTTTCTTTACCATTTTGTTTGCATTCGCCATAGGGTTCTTTGGATGGCTTGATGGTTTTGTTCGGCTAATGGTAAATAATCCAATCCATATTACACTGATTTATTTTTTTATTCTTTTGATAAGTAGTGAATTGCTTTCGCTGCCATTTAAGTGGATTAATACTTTTCGGATAGAATCTAAATTTGGATTTAATAAATCAACCCAGCGGCTGTTTTTTCTTGATCAACTTAAAGGTTTAATTGTAGCCATACTTGTTGGTGGAGGTATCCTTTATACGATTATTTGGTTATACCTTTTTACCGCTAATTTATTCTGGCTATTAGCTTTAACGGTAATAGCCGGATTCTCACTTTTTATGCTCCTTTTTTATTCTACATTGATTGTACCTCTTTTTAATAAGCAAACTCCGCTACCTGAAGGTGAGCTCAAAACTGCCATTAACGATTTTAGCCAAAAAGCGGGTTTCTTGGTTGATAATATATTTGTCATGGATGGCTCCAAACGTTCAACAAAAGCTAATGCCTATTTTACGGGACTTGGAAGTAAAAAACGAATTGTATTATTTGACACATTAATCGCCGACTTAACTACTCAAGAAATAGTTGCTGTGTTGGCTCACGAAATTGGACATTATAAAAAACATCATATTTATTCATCTCTATTGTTCTCCTTTATCTCAACGGCTCTAATGCTTTACCTATTTTCGCTCGTGAGTAGTAATGTGCTTTTTGCACAAGTGCTCGGATCTAATGTGCCAGGATTCCATTTATCCATTATTTCGTTCGGAATACTTTATACCCCGCTTTCTATCTTGATAGGTATTTTTACTAATTATAATTCAAGACTTAATGAATATGAGGCAGATCAATATGCAAAAGATACGTATAATGCAGAGCTGCTGGCTATGGCCTTGAAAAAATTGTCAGTAAATAATTTAAGCAATTTAACGCCACATAGAATATATGTTTTTTTTCACTATTCTCATCCTACGCTGCTTCAAAGGCTTCATAAGATTTGTTAAATTCCAGAGTATTTCTCACTGAAATCATTGTTAAAGCATATTTTAAATTGGTTAATTGTTACTGGATAATGTGTTGTTGGGAATTTAAATAAGATGTGACTGCAAACGCATAGAATTTTGATTTATTCAGTGAATTGCATCTATTAAAATAAAAAATTAAATTGGTGTCATTATATGCATTTTGAATAGAATTGACAATTCTCAGAAAGATTAGTATTTTTGCAAACTAATAAAATTATGAAAAATGAAACTTTTAGAGGGAAAAACGGCAATTATTACCGGAGCATCTCGCGGTATTGGTAAGGCCATTGCAATTAAGTTTGCAGAAGAGGGATGTAACATCGCGTTCACTGATCTTTTTTATGATGATATCGCAAAGGCAACCGAAGCGGAGTTGCTGGCAATGGGTGTGAAAGCAAAAGCCTACTCATCTGACGCATCAAAATTCGAAGACTCACAAAATGTGGTAAATAAAATTGTCGAAGATTTTGGATCTGTAGATGTATTAGTGAATAATGCAGGAATTACTAAAGATACATTACTTATGCGCATGACTGAAGATCAGTGGGATGCGGTAATTACTGTCAACCTTAAATCTGTGTTTAATTTTACTAAAGCTGTTCAGGCCAGTATGCTTAAACAACGTAGTGGTTCAATTGTTAATATGAGTTCGGTCGTTGGAGTAAGCGGTAATGGCGGTCAATCAAATTATTCAGCCTCAAAAGCTGGTATTATTGGATTTACAAAATCTATTGCAAAAGAACTTGGTTCAAGAGGAATTCGTTCCAATGCAATTGCTCCAGGATTCATTATCACAGAAATGACAGCTAAGATTCCTGAGGATGCCCGTAAACAATGGGAAGCGTCAATACCTATGCGTCGTGGTGGACTTCCGGATGAAGTAGCTAAAGTGGCCTTGTTTCTTGCGTGCGATCTTTCATCTTATGTTTCTGGACAGGTTATTAATGTATGTGGAGCAATGAATACCTAATAACTTTTAATTAACCTTCTATAGAATTTATCTATTGTGTAACTGATTAATTTATAGATACTATTAGATTTATCGAATTAGAATCATATAAAGAGCTGAGTAATCAGCTCTTTTTTATTTCCGAATTTTTTTATTCATTTCCTTATTTTTTTCACTATATTAGATGAAATTATTGGCTAATTATCTGTCTCTTCAGTTTTCTTGGATCTTAATTATTTATCTATTATGAATGTTTATCAATAGTTCTTTTCAGAGTAGAGACTCCTTAATTAGATAATTCATAAATTATTAGATTAATCATAGTTTGCCATTTTATTTGACAAAAGATTGTCCTTGTCAATCCAAATAACATTTAGATGAAAATTAAGAATCTTTTTTATAGGCTAAGTATTTATTTTTTATTTACTGCGATTATTTTTTCAGGAATATTCATTCTTGTGGGTTTTTCCCATGTCCGAAATCTAATATATGAAAGTAATCAGTACAGGCTTCAGTTTGAGGTGCGTGAAATTCTTGACGATGTGGAGAATTCAATGGATAACGCATCCCGATTTACAGAACATTTGGCTATGGATATTAAACAACAAAATATTCAAAATAATTTTCAAAAATATATGGGTTTGGTTTTTAATGGACAACCCAATACCTATGCGATGGGAATTGTACTTTCAAATACAGATAAATCGATAAAATCGGAATTTACATTGTTTCGCTCGCATGGGAACATAATTTTGAATACTAAACGATTCATAACATCTGACCTATTAACCAATAGTTGGATAGAAAAAATGTTCGTAAGTGAAAAAGCAGAATGGAGTACCCCGTATTTTGATTCCCAAATAGGCTCACGTGCCGTAATATTTGCCTATCCATTTGAATTTCAAGATAATGGATTGGTAATTCATGCTGTATTTTTTTGTGCGGTAGAGCTTAATACTCATCTGCAAAAACTAAATAATCAAGCTATGATCAAGGCTGGATATGCAGTAGTATTAAACGACAAAAATAAGATTGTATATGATCCCGATCAAGCACATACGGGTAACGATATCGGTTCAGTTATTAAATATTTAAAAAATTCAAAATTAGATATTATTCAGTTATTGGCTAATCATCAATCCGGAAATCGTTTAGTCAGGTTAGAAAATAAGGATTTCGATTCAACAGTAATCGTCTATTGGCCAATTAATTCTTCCAATTGGTTTACGATTATTGCAATTCCTGAAGAATTTTTTATTTCCGATCTTGTCAGACAATTGCTGTTTCTTATCCCTTTGTTACTTTTTATAGGGTCTGTGGCAGCTGCGATTATCATTTATTTCTCTATGAAATTAGTTTCCCCGATTACCATTTTAGCCAACGATACACGAAAAATCATTGAGTCGGCAGAATTTGAAAGGGAAATTAATACCAATGATCCGAAACTATTATCTGATAGTAAGCTGATTTGGCAACTAACAAAAAAGCATACTGACGTGCGTAAAAATGATATTAATTCCTTAACATCCAATATGGAAATGATCAAAGATCGCCTTGCGATCTATAGCGAGAGTTCGATCAAGAGTTCATCTTATACAAAAGAGATTGAAAAGGAGTTAACATTGGCCAGAGATATAGAGATGGGGATGGTGCCTACTAATTTCCCCCTTTTCCCAGACCGTACTGATTTTGATTGCTTTGGGAAATTAATTCCGGCTAAGATTGTAGGTGGTGATCTATTTGACCTATTTTTATTGAATGAAAACCAGTTATTTATTTCAATAACTGATACTGTAGGGAAAGGGATTCCTGCAGCAATGTTTTCTGTGATGACCAGAACTTTCATACGAAGTATTGCAAATGATAATTCGCGTCTTGGAATGATGATGGAGTCATTAAATGAAGCTCTTACGTTGGTGCACGATTCAGAAATGTTCGCAACAGTTTTTATTGCAAAATTAGATTTAAAATCCGGTGAATTGGTTTACTGCAACGCAGGGCACCCTTATCCTTTAATTTTGCGTAATAATTCAATTGAAGAGTCACTTATCCATGCTCATGGAATCCCTGTTGGAGTTAAACGCCAAATAAACTATTCTGAAAGTCGAATTAGGTTATTACCGGGCGAGTCATTAATAACTTTTACAGACGGTGTAACAGAACAAATGAATAACAACGGAGATTTTTTTGGTTTAGAAGGGCTTGTGAAGGCGATTAAATTAGTTAGTGATAGCTCTGCTGAGAAAATTGTAAATACGGCATTCCTTGCTGTTGACCATTTTCGCGGTAATACAGAAATTCATGATGATAGAACACTGGTTGCTATTAAGTTTATTGGTCAAAATTCAAATAGATAAGAATATTAGAGCTAAGCGATATTGAGCTGAATTGTATTAAATAAATTTAATTCCCATAGAGAAGGTCCACAGCTTTAATTTATTACTCATTCCAATATCGGGAGTGCTTAATCCGGAAAGTGGCGAAATTCCCCATTCATATCGAAGATCAAAGGTAAACATTAGAATATCAATCCCCCCACCTAATTGACAGGCCCAATTGCTATTTTTCATTGGGATTAGGTTTAATTGAGTCATACTTGAAAAGAGTTTATTTTCTCCCAATGAATATGAGAGTGCTGGTCCTGCGACCGCACGCAGCGATACAAATTTTAAATTAATTAATTTATATCCAAGTAAAATAGGAATCTGTATACTGGTAGATTTTAATGATTGAATCAATGACCCACTTACAGATTCACCATTCTTCAGACAATAGAGAAGTTCGGGCTGAAAATAGACTCTTTTGCCCCCTAAACGGGCAAATAAACCCAAATTAAAACCAGATTTGGCCGGTGTGGTAAAATTAGTGTACTTAACGGAACTAATTGTTCCATCTGAAGTTATTAGTTGACTCGAATTTATTCCACCTTTAAAACCAAAATCTAATGTCTTCGGTACTTGGGAATAAGTAGAATGTCCCAAGGCCAGGAATACAACTATGAGAATTGATATTTTCATGAAAATTCGTTTGAAATTTATGGTTACTTATTTTCGTCTCACTATTGCTAATTAGGATTATTTAATAGTCTAAATTTCTTTGGAATAAGTTCCTACTTTATTAATTCATTCCCCGTTCCTTGCAAATAAGTTGATAGGCCTCATTCAGTTTTTGGAATTTTTCATTGGCTGCCTTCTGAACATCTTCTCCCAGGTAACTTACTTTATCGGGATGATATTTAAGAGCCATTTTTCGATACGCTTTCTTAACTTCCTCATTGGTTCCTTTATTTTCAATCTCTAGGATGTCGTATGCCCAATCTGTTTTAGGGACGAACATGGCTTCCAATGAGGTATAATCCGCCTTAGATACTCCTAAAGTTGTTGATATATGCTTAATCAGTGATAGTTCATCTTGATGAACTGATCCATCCGCGTTTGCAACACCGAAGAGAAAATGTATTAACTGAAGCCGGGAAGAGTAATCAACAAACTTTCTTATTTGTGTGCAAACATCGGTAACAGGAATATTTTGTTGAGTCAGGTCTTTTAGAATAATTAAGGCTTGTTTTGCACCCTCACTTCCAAAACTTCGAATAAGAAATTCCTTTACATAGTCTAACTCAGAACGAAGTATCTTTCCGTCAGCCTTTAATACAGCTGTAACTAACACCAAGAGGCTAAACATATAATCACCCTGAGTAATCTGACTTCTCCGATTTGTTGCCGATCCAGCTTGTACGTGTATGACCTCTGCTTCATCAAAAAATGAGCCTAGAAAAAACCCTGCTAGTGCACCTAAAGGTCCACCCAGAGTAAACCCTAGTCCTCCGCCAATCCATTTACCTAGTTTTGCCATATTCTCTGATTTGTTGATCTATTTTTAATATTTGCGGTATAAGTAAGCTATTCTCATTATTTTCGATTATATAATCTGCTAAGATAACCTTTTCAAAGTCTGCCATTTGATTTGAAATCCGCTGCTTAATATGTATCTCATTTGTCAGATCCCGCTTAACAATGCGAGATATACGCGTTTTTTCGTCAGCTAAAACTAAAATAATCTGATCAAAATCTTTTGATTGCCCGCTCTCAAGTAATATTGCAGCCTCATAAAGGATATAGGGTTTGTCTTGGTATTTCAGGCACCATTCCAAAAACCTTAATTTAACTGCCGGATGAATAATTTTGTTCATAGAAGCCAACTTGTTCTTATCATTAAAAATAATGGCAGCTACTTTTTGTCGATCTAGAATTCCGTCGGAAGTATAACTTGTACTTCCCAAAAGATTACAAATAAGTGTTTTAATATTTATATCGTTGTTTTGAAGGTGCCTTGCTTCCAGATCGGCATGAAAAACCGGTATCTTCAATAGCTTAAAGATCTCGGAAATCGTACTTTTTCCGCTGCCAATACCACCTGTAATGCCAACTTTAACCATTTAATCTTATTTATGCTCAATGATATAATCTACCTCTTTGGGAAAATAGTCCATTGAGAGAATATTTTCAGGTAAATTATTGAGAATTACCGGCAACTTGGTAAGTTGTGCGTTACGCTCAGAAAAATTTATGAAAGCCTTAAAGCTTTCTTTATTAAGCTTATTAAATTGGCTTACTCCTACTCGACAGGTAATTTTCACTTTTGAAGGAAAGCTTTTAATTAGAATATCTTTGGGTTGGTTTAAAATTTCAATAGGGATTTCGAATTTTGCTTCGGTCGATTGTTCAACTGTTATTTGCACAGAAACTTTACTTATATCAGAATGAATCTCCTCAGGAAAAATTAGATCAGCATCACGTATTAGGCTTTGAGATAAATTCTTAAGTTCAATAAGTTTTGTATTAATTACTTTAATTGTATCAATAATTTCGTCAGGACCGCTTATTAAAATAGACTCTGGTTTTGATGTAGGCCGCTTCTGAAGAACATATTCACGAGCAAAAGAGGACTTGACATTTGGAGCTACTTGGACCATTTTTTCAGTTATATGGCTAACCTTAAAATTTAAAGAATCTGGCTTTATGGAAATAATTTTTATTTCATTATTAATCTGTTTAGCGAATTCCTCCTTATGGCCATTTGTTGAGATAGAATATTTTGAACTAAAATTAGTTGTCAAATAATTATTCGATAGTTCATTTACATCAATAAGTAGAGGAGAGAGGACTAACCTAAGTTTATAACGAAGTAAGGTATAGCCAAGTGCATCAACCGTAAGGTCTAAATGATTGGGTAAATACCCTGTAAGCTCCTTTTTTTGAGGTAAATTAACATAGCTTACCCGGACAGATATATGATCCGTATAATGTTTCTCAAGGGCATTTAGAAACCATAGAAATGTAGCTAAAACAAGGCACGCAAGAAAAATAAATACCTTGCCGTTGCGAATAGCTTTAATCTCACTCCTAATAAATGCAATAACTCGTTCAGGCATACATATCGTTTATTTACGTAGCAAAAAGGCCGGTTACCCAGCCTTTCAGAAATCACCGTAATTTATTAAACACCAATTAATTAAAATTCAATTGGCGTATAATTAAATCCATTTTATCAAACTATTTCTGAATAGGAGCATCCGACATATCATTCAGAACCACACTCTTATCTACTTTTAATTTAATGTTTGGTGCAACTTCAAGTATAATGATATTTTCTTTGATCTCATCAATTTTACCATAGATTCCGCCTGTGGTAACAACTTTATCGCCTTTCTGAAGTGCTGAACGAAACTTTGCCATCTCTTTTTGTCGCTTCATTTGCGGGCGTATCATAAAGAAATAAAAAACGACAATCATCAAACCCATCATTAGCAACATGTTTGCCGATGAGGCTCCTGCCTGCGGCGCTGCTTGGGCTGTAATAAATAAAATAGAACTCATTTTTGCGTATTTAAAAGGTTATTGATTTGTTTATTATCTATATAGGCTCCAATTTGTAACTCCTTCCTTTCTCCAAGTGAAGTTTCGATTACCGCCTCTTTAATTATATTACCCCATTCATCCGAACTATTGTAAATCAGTTCTACAGTTGACGAATCTCCCGGTAGAATTTCATTTAAATTAAACTGAATCTCAATACAGCCACACGATTTTTCTCCCTTAACTAGTCGGAATGAAGATCCTCCCGTGTTTCTAAAGACAAATGAATAAGAAACAATCTCTCCATCTATTAAGGTACCAAAATTATGAATTTCCTGATTAAATACAATTCTTCCAGGGCTATTTTTTGCTTTTGGTTCTAACCCTTTACTTACAGGTTTATTGGGTGATGATATACAGCAAAATTGAAGGGTAGCTAAAATAAAAATACAGACTGATAAGTTGCTGAATATGAGATTTTTTATTTCAAAAATTAGATATTTACCTACCTTTAATTTGGATGTCGAATGTGTTCCCAATAATATTTTGTATTTAGTCTTTTGGTATTGCACGTAATTTTCTCACTTTTTTTGCGAATTTAGTATAGAATAACTTTAGCCTTCAAACAGTCCTCTTCCTGCTTTAATAATCTTACCCTCTTCTTTAAAATCTTTCGTAATACGATCCAGTACACCATTAATAAAAGTACTACTCTTGGTTGTGCTATAATATTTTGCTAATTCAATGTATTCGTTAAGTGTTACCTTAATTGGAATGGAGGGGAATTCCATTAACTCTGTAAGAGCCAGCTGCATAATTAAAATATCCATTATCGCGACTCTATCTACATCCCAATTTTTAGTGTAGTTTTCAATGATCTTTCTGTTTTCTATATTATTGGCGATAGCTTGTCTGAATAATTTAGAGGTGAATTCTTGATCCTCCTGATCTTTATAGAGCGACATTAAATATTCATTTTGGTCATCCTGCCCTTTAAATTTCTTGACAGTCTTGATTACCATAGAGATTGTAAAGTCAAGATCATCATTCCAATAAATACTCTGTTCTTCAAGTTCATTGAGCATTATTTCGCTATTAACCAATATATTACTAAAAAACTCTTCACAGAAACGTCGGTCACTTTGAAAATCATCAGTCGAAGAGTTAATATACTCATTGTATAATTCAGATTCTATAAGTGAGTTATAAATACCACGAATTAGATCGGGGTAATTAGACCAGCTAAGCTTATTGGCTTTTAAATATTCGGTTAGGCTTATATCGGATTTAAGCCTGATTATTAGTCTGTTATTGATGAATTTAAGATTTGGATTTAAATCTTCTTCTGTCGGTAGATTCTTTAGTTTTCGTGATTCGATCCGCTCATTAGCAAAATCGCTTAATTCACCAAGAATGGCAAATAGCAAATGATATAAGTCGTAGGTTTTTTTAATACTGAAATGGAGTTCAGATTCAGATTGTGTAATAGTTTTTTCGGGGGATGAAACGTGCGCATATAATATTTGCAGCACTTTAGTACGGATTATCCTTCGACTTATCATAATTTAAACAGAACTGGTTTTTACTAATTAATTCAGCACGCAAAAGTACAATAAAATTATGAGTTGCTTAATGCAGCTCTTCTCTTTGATCCGAATCGGGTTCGAAATTATACTCATCATCTTGATCCTGATCCTCTTCCTCAGAATCAAATTGGCTGTTCGACGGGGCCGATTTGCGAAATAGCAATGCTAAACCTAATCCGGATAAACCACCCCATAAATGTGATTCCCACGAGATATGAGGCTTGTAGGGGAATATTCCCCAGAAGAGTCCACCATAGAAGAGCGCTACAATCATTGAGATGGTTAGCAGCCTTATATTATAACTGATTATTCCGCTCAAAAATAAAAATCCTGCCAGGCCATAAATAACACCACTTGCCCCAATATGTATCACCTCACGCCCTACTATCCAGACAAATAAACCCGAAAAAATATAGATCAGGAAAAAAATTAAGTAGGCCGAATTTCGATAAAAAAAGAACAGGGTGAATGTGAGAATAAATAGAGGAAATGAATTGGCGATTAAATGATCAAAATCTGCATGAATAAGCGGAGCAAAAATTAATCCGCGTAATCCGATGGCTGTATGAGGCAATATACCCCAATTATAAATCTCAAAATTAAACTCAAACTCAAAAATTTTGACAAGCCATAAAATAATTACAAATGCACTGGATATAAATAAGGCATGGCGAACGATTCGTTTATCAAGTTGGTATTGCCTGTCAGAATAACTGCCGGGATAATATCGCTTAAGTATTGTCATTCAAGTTATTTAAGTGCCTTTGGAACAGAATTAGTTGCAGGGTATTCGCCTAATAAACTGCCTAATATTTTGGTAAAGTTGAAAATATCCTCTTCTTTGGTATCAAAGGAGGTCATCCATCTTACCTCATTCGTCGATTCATCCCACATGTAAAAAAAATATTCCTCTTGTAACTTGGCAATTATAGACTTAGGGACAATAGCAAAGACACCATTTGCCTGGACTAACTGGGTTATTGTAATTCCATGTAATTTGGCCACTTCCTTTTCAAGGATTTTGGCCATTCTGTTTGAATGTGTAGCATTTTTTTTCCAAATTTCATTCCGGAGATAGGGGATAAATTGGGCACCAACAAAGCGCATTTTTGAATAGAGCTGGGCCGCTTGCTTTCTGTAGTATTTCGTATGGGCTGATAATGCAGAATTAAAAAATAATACCGCTTCGCCAATCATCATACCATTTTTTGTTCCGCCAAATGAGAGCATGTCAACACCGGCATCTCGTGTAAAAGCTTTAAAAGGCAATCCTAAGGAGACCGCAGCATTTGATATACGCGCTCCATCCATATGCAAATACATCCCATGTTTGTGCGCAAGATCAGCTAATTCACGAATCTCACTTACACTGTACACCGTTCCAAGCTCACTTGCTTGCGTTATACTAATCAATCCGGGCTGCGAATGATGCTCGAATCCAAATCCGTGGAGGTGCTTCTCAATAGCGCCCGGGGTAATTTTCCCATTGCGTGTAGCTATTGGAATTAGTTTGCTTCCTGTGAATTTTTCTGGGGCACCACATTCATCAACTTGTATATGAGCTGTTTCTGCACAAAATATAGAATTAAAAGAGCTAACTGCCGATTGTATCCCAAGAATATTAGCACCGGTACCTGTTAAAACCAAATACACCTCAGTAGACTCACCAAATTCTTTCTTAAATAGGGTTATTGCTTCAGCAGTCCATCTATCATCTCCATAGCCGATGGCATGACCATTATTAGCTTCCTCAATTGCACGTAAAATATGTGGATCAATTCCCGAATTATTGTCACTTGCAAACCCGCGGTCTCTCATAACTGTGCCAATTAAAGTTAATCATCTTAAAAATTATTATTTACAAAAATATGTTTTGTTTTCGGCTTTTTAGTATATTCCAATATTCTATTAATTTTGTACTTTAATCTGTCTACTAATAAATTAAACATTGAATGATTAAAAAGGATAAGCCTGTTGTAAATATATTCTGGATGCGTCGTGATTTAAGGCTTGAGGACAATACAGCTCTATATCATGCCCTTAAAACACGTGAGAATGTATTGCCGTTGTTTATATTTAATCCAGATATCCTTGAGAGATTGGAGGTTAGGCCTGATTTTAGGGTTAATTTTATTTATAAAGCTTTAATAGGCATTAAGGATTCATTGGAAAAAATTGGATCTAGCCTATATATTGCTCATGGCAGACCTCAGGATATTTTCAAAAAAATGGCCGAAGAGTTTCATATTTGTAGTGTGTATGCCAACCGCGATTATGAGCCATACTCTGTTTATCGTGATCTTCATGTGGAAAGATTCTTAAAAATTAATAAGATAGAGTACCATTCTTATAAAGATCATGTGCTTTTTGAGAAGGATGAATTGGTAAAGGCAGATGGAAAACCGTATACCGTATTTACCCCTTACAAGAATAAATTTCTTGAGAAGTTTAATATGGAGATGGTAAAAACATTAAATACATCACATTATTTTCACAATTTTATACGGATTAAACCACTGCCAATGATGAGCATTGAGATGCTCGGATTTGAACCTGTCAATATAACTTTCCCGTCAAAAGCCCTTCCTCAGATGTTGTTGGAGCGGTATGCTGAAAACAGGGATTTTCCTGCACGAAATGGTACTTCGAAACTTAGTGTACATCTTCGTTTTGGTACCATTAGCATTCGTAAAGTTACTGCTCTTTCTCTGCTTCATTCGGAAACTTTTCTCTCTGAACTGATCTGGCGTAATTTTTACAGTCAGATTCTTTGGTACTTTCCTCATGTTGCAACGCGGGCTTTTAAGCCAATATATGATAATATACGATGGGAAAATAATCTTGATCATTTTAATGCTTGGTGTCATGGTAAGACCGGTTATCCAATGGTCGATGCCGGAATGCGCGAACTGAATCAAACTGGATTTATGCATAACCGATCCAGAATGGTAACTGCGAGTTTTTTATGTAAGCATCTTTTGATTGATTGGCGCTGGGGAGAAACATATTTTGCCAGTAAACTTGATGATTATGATTTGGCCTCCAATAATGGCGGATGGCAATGGGCAGCTGGTTCTGGTTGTGATGCTGCTCCATATTTTAGAATATTCAATCCAGAATTACAAGCTAAGAAATTTGATCCCCACAATGAGTATATTCGTAAATGGGTTCCCGAATTCGATACCTCGGATTATGTAAAGCCTATTGTAGAACACAAGTTTGCCCGCGAAAGAGCACTTAAGAGGTATGCTGAAGGAATGGGTTTCGTAGAGGATTGATACTTATAACTCTAATATTTTCAAGTGTTTATTCTTGTTTATGTACCCCTTAATTATACTATGGGTATCGCGATTATCAAGATATTGTTTGATGCAATCGTGTAGAGCGGAAATATCCGAAGCGGATTCCTCTATTAAGAGGTATCCAAATCCAACATATCTTCCATTTGCAATCTTAATCACAGCATTCTCAGAGCTGTCGCGACCATTTTCAAGGATAAAGAAATTTGAGGATCTAAAACTTAGAGGATGTATCGATTTATTGACACGAATATTGTAATTCTCTGCAGATTCAAGACCCGTGCATGCTCCGCGACACTCATTAAGCTGAGCCTGAAAACACCCCCCCGAGTTATGATCAAGATGACATAATTTTTGGCATAATCCATATTTTTGGACTAAATCATGAAGAAATTCTAACCCCTCTTCTTGAAAATGAAAAGTTGTAAGTGGGATATCATCGTGCTCAATCCGGGTAATTTTCAGGTTAATATATCCCTGTGGATCTACGGATGAGAATAAACCAAAGTTAAATACTGATCTTCTTTGACTCCTGTTATATAGTGGCTTGTGTTTTTTTATTTCTGACGATTCGAGTAAGAGTGCAACCAATTCACTTCCGGTCTCTTCCCACGAGACATCTGCTATTTTATCGCGCATCTCAATCGCTTTCTTTGTTTGAGAGTTACTCAGATGTGTTAGTACCCGCTGATGAATATCTTTACTCTTTCCAATATAAATAATGGTGTCACTTGAATTATAAAAATAATAAATACCTGTTTTGGCAGGAATTAAATCGATCTTCTCTTTGGGTAGTGGATATGCTTTGGTTAAAAAGAGTGAGGATTCAAGTAGGTTATTTTGTTGGATTAAAATTTCAAACAGTTTTGCAGTTGCCAAGGCATCGCCTATTGCTCGATGACGGTCGGTGATTTTTATTCCAAGATCGGCACATATATTCCCTAATGAATAGGATTGATGCCCGGGTAATAGTTTCCTCCCAAGTTTTACTGTACAAATGGTATTTCGCTTAAAATCGTATCCCAGCCGCTTAAATTCTTCTCTTACAAAAGAATAATCAAATGTAGCATTATGGGCAACAAATATTTTTCCCGCTGTTAATTCAATGATTTTCTTTGCGATTTCATAAAATTTGGGAGCTCCCGCCACCATTTCATTCGTTATTCCTGTTAATCGGGTAATGTGATAGGGGATGTTACACTCGGGATTAATTAGCGTATTGTATGTCTCTGTTACCGTTGTCCCATTATGAATTATAATTGCAATCTCCGTTAATTTACCGTAGAGTGCCGCTGTCCCGGTTGTTTCTACATCGATGATCGCGTACATAGTTAATTCAGATAGATTTTAATTTATCCGTAACCTTTGACGGATAATCTTAAATTCATTATTACTCATCTCAGATTTCGATAGATTTATTTGGAAAATATATTTCCCTTTATATCCTATTCTCAATGTAGATTCTGATCATTCTATAGATTTCAATAACATGATCATTTTTTGGTAATGAATCGTAAAGATGACGGATATATTGTTGTTGGTTTAATATCTGAAAACTTTTTTTGTAATGTAAGTCAAAGACCCATGACATCTGAAAGATTATAAAGTCATGAAATGTGATCAGATCTTCTTTATTTGGAATCCCTCCTTCGATAATTATTTGGCAGAATGCATGGGTTACTACTGCTTTCTGAGAGAGGTTTAAATCGTTAGTAATTGCAGGCTTGCCAGATCTATTCTTGATGTATTCTGAGGTTGATCTCCATACCTCAAGCTTATCTGCATCACGTAATAGTTTTGTATAAAAAACAATTGAATCCCCTTGATTATCAGGAATATGTGACTTGTTGTGATTTTTTATTACTTGAATAATAATATTTTGACTTGTCTCGTCTAGTATTTTAAATGCGGCAGTATTGTTAAGATATTCAATACTAGCCTCAGCATGATCGCTAATTTTACTTTCTGAATTTTCCGGAAGCATAATCCATAACCTTCCAATATCATGAAATTGAGCTGTTAATTCTGCTATTGCTCTCTCATTTTCATTGAGCTCAAGATTATCGGCCAGAAGCATACTATTCTGGACTACTCTCTCGATGTGTTCAAAAGTCATTTTAATGGAAATGTCACTACTAAATGGAGCGTACTTAAATGCCACTCGAAATTCACTATACGCCAATCGAAGATTTTCGACTAATTCGCGGGTTACCATATTTTAAATCCTGATTTTAATGACAAAATTAATATTTTAGTGGTAAAGTAATTCCAAATTTGAACAATTGTGGAGAACTTTTGAAAACTTATTTTTTGCCTTATAAATCTTATATATATCTGTGAAATGGATAATTTTGAACTTGAGTCTGAAGAAAATTACTACTTTTGCAACACTTTCAAAAAAAGGCCCCATAGTTAAATGGATAGAATGGAGGATTCCGGTTCCTTTGATCCGCGTTCGAATCGCGGTGGGGTCACAAAAGCCTGTAAATTAATTTTTACAGGCTTTTTTATTGATTACAATTCCTCAATTGCCAGTGTATTTAAATATGAATGTTCATAATTTTTAAACAAAATTCGAAGTAGGGAAGGGTAGACAATCAGCAGTAAAGGAATCGCTAAAATAAATCCGCCAATTACAGCGATTGCCAAAGGCTGATGTAATTGAGCCCCGGTGCCAATTCCCAACGCGATTGGAGATAGAGCAATAATTGCACCTAAGGCAGTCATTAATTTAGGGCGTAAACGGGTGGATATGGCATAGACTATTGCACCGTCGGTGTGATTTGATTTTAGTGTTTGTTCAAACTGAAGAAAGGTAAAGATTGCATTCTCACCAATAATCCCTACAATCATAATAATACCGGTGTAACTTCCTATATTTAAAGGGGTATCGGTAAGATAAAGAGCGATTAAACTTCCTGATATTCCAAATACTGCAATTAAAACGATAAGTAAAGCAATTTTAAATTCTTTAAATAAGAAGAGCATTGTAGCAAAAACCAGTAAAATAGCTGTCAGAAGAATCATCATTAATTCATTGAACGATTTCTGTTGTTCTTCATAAATACCTCCAAAAGAAATATGATACCCTAATGGCAATTGAATTTTAGCCTGTATAGCGAGTTGTAGATCTTTCATAACACTACCGATATCACGATTATTTAGCCGTGCAGTTACGGGTATCATCGTCTGTAAATTTTCCCTTTCAATTTCCGAGACACCTCCATCAATCTTAATAGTAGCTAATTGTAAGATTGGATAGAGCTTTCCATTGGGGAGGAATATCGATCCATTTTTTAATTCTTCTAATGATTTTAGGGTAGCACCGGGATAAATCATACGAATAGCGGTAAGTTGCTCCCGTTCATAAATAGTTCCAACAATGACCCCTTGAATCTGAGTCTGAAGCTGATGCTGAAAATCTGCTGGAGTAATACCGAGTAGCGCAAGTTTTTGATGATTGGGCTCAAGGTTAATTGACGGACCGGCAATTGTTATTCCATTAAAGACATCCTCTACACCCTTCACCTCAGTGGTAATCTTGGCAACTTCCTTAGCAATACCTTGGAGGACTAAACTATTATCACCAAAAATTTTAATCTCGATAGGCTGTGTTGATTTCATTAAATCTCCAAGCATATCACCAATTACCTGTCCAAAATCTATGTTAAGTCCAGGTTGTGAGGCTTGAACTTTTTTTCTTATCTCATCAATTACCTCCTGAGTCGATCGGTTTCTATTTTTTTTAAGTTGAATCAGATAGTCACCGTAGTTAGGTTCGGTAATAAAAAATCCCATCTGTGCTCCAGTTCTTCTCGAGTAACTCTCTATTTCGGATACTGAAGGGAAAATTTTCTCAACCTCACACATGATTCGATCGGTTTCCTGTAGTGAGGTTCCGGGAGGGGAAGTGTAATCGAGAACGATACTGCCTTCATCCATTTCGGGGAGAAAGCCGGTTTGTAAACGTGATGAAATATAGAATACCGAACAACTTAAGAGAATTAGAAAGGAGATGCTAATATATGGTCTGGAAATAAAGAAAGTGATCCATTTGCCATCCCGTTTGTAAAGATGCGGAGTTTTATGCTTCACATTATTGGTTCTCCCAGAGAACATTAGATAGACAATAGGTAATCCAATCCAAGTTACAAAGAAGGAACAAACTAGAGTGATCATCATGGTATTGGTCAGAATCTTAAAATAGGCACCTGCGACTCCACTTAGAATTATAAAGGGGAGAAAGATCACAATCGTGCTTATCGATGATCCAACCATTGCAGGCAGGAGAAATCGTACAGATCCACTGATTAGCTCTTTTGTTGATTTTTCAGGAAATTCCTCATGTGTCCGGTGTATTTGCTCGATGACTACAATAGCATCATCAATTATTAAACCTATACTTGCAGCAATAGCTCCTAACGTCATAATATTAAAATTATAACCAACTAAATTAAGCACCGTTAACGTTAACGATAAGGTGATCGGTATTGTAATTAAAATCACCACACTAGACTTTAGTGACCGGAGAAAAATAAAGGATACAAGAATGGCCAGCAGCAGTCCAATCCACAAGCTATCTGTAACACTTTTTATAGAATCGTTGACAAAATCTCCCTGGATATAGTAAGGCTTAAGCCTTACATTCTTAGGCAAGATATGGTTGTTTAATTCAGCCACTCTTTGGATAACACCTTGGGTAACTTCAATTAGATTTCCATTTGGTTGTTTCACTACCGCCATTAGTATTGCACTCTGTCCATTCGCATTGATCCTTACATATTGCGCCTGTTCGGCAATTCTGATAGTTCCGATATCGCAAAGTTTTAAGATCCGCTTCCCATCGTTACTAACCACTAAATTTTCGAGATCTGCCAAATTTGTGATATTATTATCTGTAACAGTAAGATAGAGCCTATTGAAATCAGTTAAATAACCATTACTGCTTATGAAATTGGTCTGATTTAAAGCCTCAGTAATTTTAGCTGGTGTGATTCCTAATGCCGCCATTTTATCAGTTCGCAACTCAATCTGATATTCCTTTACTTTCCCGCCAATAACCAAGACTTCAGCTACACCTGTGGCTTGAGAAAGGAAAGGCTTTATGGTATAGTTTGCAATTTGATTCAATTCAATATTGCTTCGTCTATCTCCCTCAATGACATAGCCAATAACCGGGAGGATTGACGGATTCATCTTCTCTACCGATAGGTTGGTCCCAGGGGGTAACTCATTCTTGATTTGATTTATCGATGATTCAATTTGCTGTTTGCATAAATCGATATCGGCATTCCACTCCATAAAGGCCGATATTTCGCAATTTCCGCGGCTGGTAATACTGCGCACGGTTTTTAAGTTAGGCACCCTTTTAATCGCCTTTTCCAGCGGCTTTGTTACCGAAACCATCATCTTTGATATAGGCTGTAAGCCACTCTCTGCTATAATTTTAATCTTAGGAAAAGTAACCTCCGGAAACAGCGATGATTGCATCTTAGAATAGCTATAAATGCCTGATGCTAGTATAATAACAAGCAATGCAACTACGGGATTTTTATGGGAAACGAAGAAATCTCTCATCTTTTAGGGATTAGTAATATGTACAACCGCTGTGTCAGCTAATCCATAATTACCCTTACTAATAATACGCTCTTCCGAAGAGAAAGTAGGAGCGAGTATCTCTATTTTGTCTCCTGAAGTTATACCTGGGAGTATTTTCATTTTAATTGCAATAGAATCGTTAACAAGCTTCATCACCCAAAAATTCTCCATTGTTTCATCCGACAGTACACAATTTTTATCCGTAACCTGGGTAGTTATCTTTGAACGTTTAATGATTTGAACCTGTACGGATAGATTCTCTGGGTATATTTTATTAGTAATTGGCTTAATAATAAAGCTTTGTGTCTGAGATGCAGGATCTACAGTTGAAAGTTTACCCGTTATTGTTCCTAGAAGTGTAGTCGAATCAGGCAAGATAATTGTACATTTTTTTCCGATTATGGCATATTTATTTTGTTCAAATGGTACATTAAGTAGAAAAACAAAACTGTTTTGAACTGCAACAGTACACATCACCTCCCCGTCATTTACATAATCATTAGTTTGTTTGTTTGATTCTATAACAACACCAAAGGTTGGTGATACAATATTTAGTTTTCCTTTAAAAGCAAGTGATGTATCTTTTGCTGCGAATTGAGTTAATGCGTCCCCCTCTTTAGTGTTGAGCGTATAAAGTGGTTGGCCTACCTTAACAATATCCCCCTGGTTCACCAATGACCTTTTTATATACCCAGTGATTGTTGACTTTACACTGTTTTTCTGCAGATATGCTGATATGGCATTAAAATGTATTAATTCACTGATGGAGGAATTTTGAATAGATACGACACTAACTGGAGTCGACACTTTAAGAATCTCTTGTTGGGTTTTTGAATTAGTAGTGCAATTTACTAACACAATTACCGTAAGTAGAGAGAAAACAGATTTTATGGAGCTCATTTAAGGTGGTTCATTTGGTTTATAATTTGCATTCGGCCCATTTCAGCAACCATTGCACTATTTTTTGTAGCAATATAGTTGTTAAAAACAGTAATAAAATCTAAGAATCGGACTAATCCTTTATCTAATTCAATCTGATAAATACCTATTAGCTTTTCGAGTTCATCTATTTGATTTTTAATCTCAATAATCAGATTATCAGTTTGTTTTAGTTGATTTTGTAGTTGGTTAAATTGAAGCTTGTATTGCGAAGATTGAAATTTCTTATAAAAAGAGCGTGTGTTCTCGCTTATATTAATTTTACTATACTCTAGTTTTCGTTGTTTCCCATCATATATTGGAATTGAAAGATTTATCCCAAGACTTGTACCCATATTATGGGGAATATTCTCTACTGTTATTGCATTAAATCCGGCATCAGCGAAAAGATTTATTCGAGGACGATAGTTATTGTCAATTAATTGCTTGTGATTAATATTTTGTAAACTGTCGATTTTAAACTGAGCAAATAGCGGAGATTTTTCAGGATCATACTCTTGGTCAACTTTTAGGTCGGGTTTTATGAGATTAATGTTTGAAATGTCTGTAATACCGCAAATAAAGATTAGTAATGCGATATCATTACTTAGCTGAATCGATGATTGAGATAGAATGATTTTTTGAGAGGTTATCATTACTTGCAAATTCATCAAATCAGTAAGCGCATAAACCCCTTTCTCTACAAGTATTTTTAATGTTTTTTGTTCGTTATTGAGTGTCTCAATAACCGATTTATAGAACATGTTTTGAGCAAAGTCACTATAGGCAGTTAGGTATTGTGCCGTAATACCTTTGGTAAGCTCAATGGTGGTTATTATTTCGTTTACCTTTAACGTTTGGTTAATTAGGTCTAAGGAGTAGAGTTGACTACTGATCAGTTTTTTATTACCTATGGGCTGATTATAATTAACTACAGCAGAATAATTTCCGCCATTGGTGATGGCTTCATCGTAACCCCATCCTGAACCAGTAGGGTAGTGGGCAAACTGAGTAAGTTGCCTTATCTGAGGCTTAAAAGTTGCGAGTATAAGCAGGCTGTCAAATTTTGAAGCGATTCTTTGATTATTTAGATCGTAAAGCAACGGGCTATTTTTGACCCCTAAGGATATAAAATCATCAAGAGATTGAGCAAATATATTCGCTGATAGTAAAGAGCTTAATAGTAGTGTGCTCCAGAAGGCTTTTTTCATCTCGCTCTGTTTCCAGGTATAACTATGAAGGTATAATATTGTAAAGATAGAAATATCTTAGGCTTGCAAAACACAAAAAACAATATATCCATTTTTTGTGTATCTAAAAGTTGTTAAATTTACTATTGTAATTTAGGTATCGGATCAAAATTATTATCCTTGTACCCAGTTAGTATTCCCTAAAAATTAAATTATGAATAAGCTATTTCTTTTAATTTTTTTTTCAGGTTTAACTTCATTGATATTCGGTCAAATTCACGATTCTAATTCACTCTCGAAGCGTAACGTATTGAAATTCTTGCCCGTTAATCTCTATTTTCACACGGTCTCTCTTGAGTATGAACGAATGATTAATTCCCGAAATTCAATCACATTTCAGATCGGGCTTCCTATTACCAAATCGGTTATGGGTAAATATGGCTTAACTGCCGATTCAGACCTTAAGAGAGCCGAATTTGGTACAAGCACGCTCAGAGGTGCCTTTCGACATTATACTGGAAAGCAAGGGCTCCCCAAGGGATTTTATCTTGAGCCATATTTGAATTATCATCAGATTAGAGGGGATGCACGAATTGCAGGGGTATATGATCAGCGTATTGAGTATGCGGGAGCCTCTGCAATAAAGTTAAATTCAATAAACTTAGGATGCCAATTAGGGTTTCAATTTCTTATTGCAAAAAAAGTGAACTTGGATCTTTATTTGCTTGGGCTTGAAGGGGGATTTTTACGCGGAAATATTACCACTAAATCAGCGATGGCTGACCCTTATGATCCACTTATCTTGACTGTTATTAAACAAGTTATTGATCAGAATATTTCTGAATTACCTTCCGTAATAAGTCATAAACTTTCTGTATATCAGATTGATAACGGGATTATTATCAGGGCAACAAATGCCCCATATCCGTGGTTTAGAGGTGGAGTTAGTATAGGCTTTGCATTTTAATATATAAAAAAAACAGCCTGTTCAATTGTATGGACAGGCTGTTTTTCAATAATTTGTCTTTTATGTTATTGAGGAATACAATTAATTATTTGGATATCCATTAATTTACCTGCACACCTTCCTTTGAAAGTACCTTCAGTGCCTATTTTTATTAAATCGAGTTTAGTTTGGTATTTGACCACGTCTGCGCTATCTAACGTGCAGCTTACCCCTTCCATGGCATCTTCAATGCTAAAAATCATGGTGTGATTTTCCAGCGTTCTGACGCTTCTAATTATTCCCCTAACTGTAATGGCCTTATCAAGGTATTTTTTATTTGCAAAGGTCTCATCAATTTGATAGTCATTGATTAATTGTTTTGCAGCCAAGGAGTATACTGCAACTTCTTTGGAGAGGTTTCTACGTGGCATGTTAAAGACATAATAGATCGCTGAAAAAGCGGTAACAATGCCAATCAAGAGCAACCAAATAACTAATCGAACTACACTTTTCTTTTTCATCATACGCTATTTTATTGATATATTTTAAAAAATAACCGTTAATTCGGGATTTATCTCAAGCGGGATAAACACAGGTTTAACGATATTTAAATTATTGCTGGTAAGGGGCGTAAACTGCTTCAATCTTTATGGTAACTTCTTTAGCAATTTTATCCCTTACTGCGGAAGGTATTTGAATATTAAATGATTCCGGAGTTACTACTATTTCGGAGCTTGCACTAATCTTACTCTTTCCAGGGGTAATATTCGCCTTAAATGTTATCTCTTTATTGACTCCATGCATGGTAAGGGAACCAGTAACATCAACACTGACCGTCTTTTCATTTTTCCAATCGATGGGAGAACCTATTTTACCAGTAAAACTAGCCTTGGGGAATTTCGGTGATTCAATATAGTTCTCATTAAAATGCTCTTCCATTAGCGCTCTGCGAAACTTGAAGGAGGTCGTTAAGACCGAAAATTTAATCACATTCTTGTCAATATCGATGATTGTGGTAGCCTGATTTGATTCAGCGACAATATCTTCCACGGTTGTAGAGGAGTTGAAATTGATTTTAGCATCTTTGGTAATATAAAGAGACTGAGCAACGCTAGTTAAGCCGAGTGCAACGAAGCAGATTAAAAGAATAGATTTGATCATGATCTGTATTTTTATTTGTTAAATGAGAAGACCCTTGAAATATTAAAGCCTAGACGAATACCGCCATCACCCCAGGTTCCAGTTGTTTTGCCGATAAAGCCTCCCTCACGCATCGCTTGAGAGTTAGTAATCATTATTTGAAAGACGTGACCACCTGTCTCAATATCGATACCAACAGAGAGTGGATTGTAATAGTGAATTGCACCAGTATTTGGCTGAAATATAGCATTTTCATTTCCGCGATAGACATAGAAATACTCAACATTGAGGGCTATTCGCTTCGATAATTTATAGCGGCCACCCAAGCCCAGAGAAAAGAGGTCATTGTGTTCAATCTCTGTAGGGACAATATTGCGGTGAATAAATGTTGGAGTTAATTGGAATGAGAAGCTCTCATTAAACTTGCGTGCAATTAGTATTTGTTGAACAAATGTCATGCGTGAAGAAAAGTTTTGCTTCATTGCCGGATCTGTATTAAGGGATATCACCTCTGTGCTAGCCAAATAGGAGAGATGAATGGGCATAGTATTCGCTCCGCTACTTTGTCTAAGAAGTGAAACCTTTCCAAATCCATCAACCGTTTTTTCGAAGGTGCTACGACCAATTCCAACTTCGAGCCAATCGGTAAGGCCGTATTCGAGAGCGAGATGAATAGTCCCCTGATCAAGTCCCCAAAATTCGTAAGATCCGGAATTCATTTGACCAAATCGATGAGAAACCCTAAATTCGAGCTGATTCTTCTTCATTCGTTCTACTGAATGTCCATTCACAACACGAGTAGATTTAAATGTAGCTGTGGCATAAACAGTTTGTGGTTTTACCGCTTTTTCCATCAGCGAATCCAAATCCTGGCTCCGTGCTGAAGGTGAAATAAAAGCACAAATCAGAAATATAGATATGAAAACAAATAATTTAACTGTCATAATTTTAATTGTTTATGGCTCCTTTAGTTATCCAAATTTTAATAATTTTTATTTCGCAATCACTTAACTTTCCCCCACCCTTTGGCATTGGAGAATAAATGGCAGGTCGAACTATTGTACCGAATAATCGCCCATTCGTGGCATAGGTTTTAACATCAGCATAATCCTCTAGTTTTATTCCTGCGCCGCTTCCTGCTGCGTGTGCATTCGAATGGCAGGAATAGCAGTTAGACTGCAATATTGGTTTGATCTGAGCTGTAAAATTGGTAACAGTCGTATCGCATGCAACAATACCAGGTTGGCCAAAAAGAGCTTCATTGCTATCGTAATAGCATCCTGAAAATAAATAGGTTAGAGTCAGGATAAGGAGTGGTAGAAATATTTTTTTCATACGTTAAGACTAATTCTGTTTAGCTCCATTTGCTTTCCAAAGTTCGAGTTGTCGCATTTCACAACTACTTATTGAATATCCTGGAGGCATTTGTATCGATGTTCCTTTAACGGCTGACAATAATTTCCCGTTATCAAGATAGGTTTTAACTCCGGCATAGGTATCCAAGGCAATCCCCTTTTGAGCATTTGAACCACTGTGACACGAGGTGCAATTTCGGGTCATTAATGATGAGATTTGATTTTGATAGGTAACCAAAGTTGCAGTATCACAAGAAGAAGCACAAACGCCATCAAGGGCTCCGTTTTTAATCCAATTATAAATACTGTCTTTTGTAGCTTGGGTAAGCTTGGCATAAGGGCTCGGCGGCATATTATTATTTGCTACAATGGTATATAACCGGCTTGAATTTGGCTGACCCGCCTTGACCATATTGGTCATTACGGAGGCATAGCTGGTAATTACATAACCATCTTTTCGCGAATTTTGATCGTGACAACCTGCTGTTCCACATGAAGATAACAATACGGGAAGAATGTCACGCTTAAAACAAACTGCATCTCCAGACTTGGTAACTGGGATTCCTCCGCCGTTGTCTATATTATCATCCGGTGGAATATAGCAAATGGTATTTTTAGCACCTTGATCAATCCATACACGAATTAGGATTCGATCATTTTCAGATAGTGCACCTGCAGGTGGCATTAACTGTGCAAATCCTTTGCCAGTAATCGAAAGATAAGACTTGCTCTTCTCTGAATTATAAGGGGTTACAGATTTTAATATCGAGTTATAATCATACAACCCTATACCTCCGCTTGACTTGTTTTGATCGTGGCAGCTTGAACATTTGTTTAAAAATATAGGTGCAATTTCGGTGTCGTAACAAACAGGCTTTAAATTAGCAACAATAAGCCCGTCATGTTGACATTGTATTAAAAAAAATGATAAAACAAGTCCATAGATAGGTAGTAGAGCATTCGGTGTTGATTTCTTCCAATTCATAAATTTCTGTTGCGATTAATTACTAATGGCTAATCAATTTTTATATACTTGATTTCTATCATTTTAGAATAATATAGAAACAATAAATTTCTATGTTCAATATTGTTAATTTAACAAAGGTATGTTATAAATCAATAATACAAACTGCATTATCTGAATATAACTATTTAATAATATATGCAACTTATTAATAACCAAAAAATTAAAGTTAATCTTTATTAATTCTAAATTAGAATAAGATTGCTTCAATGGGGATTATTGGAGAATCTTCAATAGAAATCATTGCATTTATAATTCTGACTTCTTTAAATAAATGAAGTTCGCTTAAACGAATAGGAGAGGAGGTGATAAGTCCCTCTTTAAGATAACTTTCGAGTCTGGTACCAAATAGCAATGGAATTGTGTGCGAATACCATCTTTTATCACGTAAATAAATGGTATTTGCATAAAAGGAATCTATTAGAAATCCATCTTTAACAAATAGTATATCATCACATTTACCTTTTAAGTCGTAGAGTCGTTGAAGTTTTGACCGGTCTGCAAACTTAAAACTATAATCGAGGGTGTCGTTATAGACTAGTTGGAGCGATTTAATCTGGCGGATTTGGTAGAGGCTGTATTCAATATTGTTTAACTCTATTCCATAATTAACGGTGCATTTAACTTTTTTATCAATTAGCGGACCTGGAATCGAGAGCACAGATTCGAGATGAATAGTCGGAAGTTTTCCAAAGAAATGGTTTCGAGTGCGGTTGCAACGGTTATTATGTAATTCAATTCGCTCAAATACACCATTATTATAGCAGATTGTTTCAATGAATTGGTACATAAACTTTATCAATTAGTTCTTGATACTCTTTTTGTGGATCACTAAAAAAGGTAATCCCACCTCCACTTTTAAACAGATATTCGCGATCGGTTTTTTCAATAAACCTTATCATTACTGCAGATTGGAGATTTACACCGTCAAAGATTCCAAAGACCCCTGTGTAATATCCTCTCTTGTAGATTTCTGAATTGCTGATTATTTCTAATGTTTTTCTTTTTGGAGCACCACAAATAGAACCAGCTGGTAATATTTCGGTTAGAATATCTCCCAAATGACTGCAATAATCATTGGGTAATTCGCCAGAAACTTCTGAACTTACCTGAAGCAATGTTTTATCGTGTGTTTTAACGGTATTAAGAAACCTGAATTTCTCAACTTTTACATTGGTGGCAACGCGCGATAAATCATTTCGTATCATATCTACAATCGTATGATGTTCTGCAGTTTCCTTGATGTCATTTAAAATTTTAATTTCCGCATCTTGAATTGAAGCATCGATAGTCCCCTTCATGGGATAGGATGAAATCTTCTGATTATTAATATTCACAAAAGGTTCAGGTGAAAATACAACGAATGAATTCTTAAAGAGTAATTTAAAGGGGGCTTCGCTTCTGTAAAATATCTCCTTGAGCGTAAGATTAGTTTTAATAGGGGTGGGAAAAGTGAGATTAGTGAGAAATGAGTTTCCCAACTTAATTTCATTTAACACCTGATCGAATGATTTTTTAAAAAGAAGATAACTAACAGGGAATTTCTTAAATACAAACTCCTTATTTTCATTTACTTGACTATCAGTATTGTTGTAGTTTTCAAAATTGTAAAATATACCATTTTGGGCAGCCTCTTGAAGGGGAATAACTATTGGACTATTCATTTCATAATCAATGATAAATATAAAAGGCTTTCCTTCTTTTCCCCATTGATTCATTCTTTCTGCAAAGTTATCGGCATACAGGTTTTCCATAATTATAGAACAAACATTGTCTTAAGTAATTGAATATTAATTAAAACCACTTTATTTTATTTCCGGCGAATAAACTTCGCTACTACAAATTGCTTGAAATTCGCAAAAAAAGAGAGCTTAGCTATTCTAATATTTCTGCTAATTCCTTTTGATGCTGATTTATTGAGATGATCAACGAATCAACGTCCATTTTGTTCAATAAATAAAATGCATTTTTATCTGTAATGGTTGACTTGAATAAAAAGGTAATGTTTCCAGCTAAGTATTGAACCTTTACAAAGACAATGTTAAGGTAATTATTTAAAATTTGGAGATCATTGTTTACCAGTTTTTCAAATTCATATCGGTAGTAATTTAATTGATTAGATATTAAGGAATTAGAATGATGATGTATATTGGATAAACTGTCGATTATCTCAATTAAGAGATGCGATACGACTACCTTATCATGATTTTTTATATCTTCGCAGTCGAAAATTTATTGTTGGAAGTATGAAAAAATTGTTCACCTATTTTATTCAGGGTATTTTGTTAATTGCTCCGTTAGGAATTACAGTCCTTATTGTTTATAGGATCTTTATGTTTACCGATGGGCTCTTATCTACTTATTTAGAGGAGCATTTTGAGATAAAGACCCCAGGATTAGGGATTCTTATATTTTTTGTCCTGTTGGTACTTTTGGGAATGGTTGGAGAGACAATATTGGCTCGGCCAATTAAAAAACTAATAACACGGATTCTTGAAAAAACACCTTTTTTAAAATTGATTTACTCTTCGATAAATGATTTATTTTCTGCATTTATTGGTAAAGAGCGTAAATTTCATCGACCGGTGATGATGCTAGTCAACAAGGAGAATAATTTATGGAAGATTGGATTTATAACTCAAGATAAGCCTATCTTAATAGATCAAAATGAGTTAATTACAGTTTATTGTCCATTTTCATACGGCTTTTCGGGTGAAATCTATTTTGTCCCTCAATCTAGTGTTAAGCCCCTATCGATACCACCTACAGAGGCGATGAAGTTTATTGTTTCCGGAGGTGTTTCCGGAGGTGATTTTCATCCGAAAATTAAGAAAAGCTAAGGTATATTTCTCTTTTTTACTGTTTCTGGTAGATTTTCATCTGAAGAAACCCGTTTTACTTTTTTGTTTTTGTCGATTGAGTGCTCTTTTACTTCAATTTCTCTTTTCTTCTGGTCTTTTAATTGTTTTTCAGAAATTGGGTCTTTGAGTTCTTTTTTAGTTGAGTTTCTCTTCTTCTTGACTTTTAAATCTGAGTTTTCTTGCAGTTCGGACTTCGTTTGCCCTAAATTTCTATCCAGAGGATGAATCGATACAAAACTGACTAAGAAGATAGCTAATACCAAAATGGTTCCTATTTTTTTCATAATGATTCTTTTAAATTAATAGGCATACGAATAATTTTAATCTTACTTGAAAATACAAAATTCCAACCACTTTTTAGTATAAAGCCTTTTTTTTGTCAAAAAAAAGATAGTGATACAATACCCTTTAATCGAATACCTACTTTATTTCCTTAAGTCGTTTATCATTAATTAGATGCATAGTTTATTTTAATCAAAATTTAATTTTTATAGGACTGTTCGATAGTTAATTATATTTAATTAGTTATTTAAATAGCTGCCAATTTAACATTGAATAATTTTTTGGCCGGAATTTTGATATAATTTACCATAATTTTGAACAACAAATAAAATTTACAGTTATGATGGGAAGTTGGATAATATTTATTGTTTTTGCACTTGCTAGTTGGTTAATCAGCAATCAATTAAAGCGTCGTTTTAAGGAATATTCGAAAATTGCTACTGCTAATGGAATGTCGGGAGAAGAGGTTGCACGGCAAATGCTAAAAGACAATGGTATACAGGGAGTTACAATATTGTCAGTAGAAGGTCAACTGACTGACCATTACGATCCGTCATCAAAAACAGTCAATTTAAGTGACGATGTTTACTCTGGTCGAAGTGTTGCTGCTGCCGCTGTGGCAGCTCATGAATGTGGTCATGCCTTGCAACATGCAGCGGCCTATGAGTGGCTTGGTTTACGTTCAGGTCTTGTTCCGGTTGTTAGTTTTGCCTCTCAGTGGATGCAGTGGATATTACTAGCCGGAATACTTATGGTAAATACTTTTCCCGCAATTTTACTGGCTGGGATTGTTCTTTTTGCACTGACGACTCTTTTCAGTTTCATTACCCTTCCTGTTGAAATTAATGCGAGTAACCGTGCATTGATCTGGATTAAAACATCAGGTGTAACTAATTCTGAGACTCATGAGAAGGCAGAAGATGCTCTTAAATGGGCAGGCTATACCTATATAATTGCAGCCTTAGGCTCGTTAGCCACCTTGTTGTATTATGTGATGGTCTATATGGGAGTACGCAGGGATTAAAATTAATTAGCAGAGACAGGAAAAACTCGTGTCTCTGCTAATACTAGTAGTTAGAACAAATTTTCGATATATTCACGTTCAGGGGCAGTTGGAAATTTACCATCTTTAGCAAAACTAGGATGACGTTTGATCCATTGACCTCTTGTGAAATCTGGGAAATCAACTAATGCACCTCCTCTGGCGACAGACATTTCAGAAAGCGCAGAGACAGCGCTCCATGCTGCTGCATCATAAGCATCGAGAGGAACTTGTTTTTTATTTCGAACTGTATCAAAGAAATCGTTAAGCATGATAAAGTCCATTCCGCCATGTCCTCCTCCGGTTGCCTGGTCCCCTTTATCTCTCCAGTACTGATGGTCATATTTTTTAAGCCACTCTTCGGCCTTATCCCAGGTATGTTCTTTCGATTGACCTTCGACATAGATTTGTTCTCCGGCATCGGTCCAATCTCCTCCGCCTTCGCCTTTCCAAATCCCATTTGTCCCTTGCACGCGAAACCCTAGTGAATAGGGACGTGGCAAGTTTGTATCATGCGTAACGATTATCGTTTCTCCATTAGCACACTTAATCATTGTGGTCACAATATCTCCTAAATTAAAGTTAATTTCACGGTAGGTATCATCTTTTTTAGTATGGTCGGAGACAAATTTCTTCAATCCTCTTGATTTCGATGCCATTGAAGATAACGTTAGGAATCTGTTGCCTTTATTGATATCCAGATAAATTCCAATTGGACCAAGTCCATGAGTAGGATAGAGGTCGCCATTGCGTTTTATTGAATGAAGGCCGCGCCATTGAGCTTCTGATTCGGCCTCTTTACCAATTTTAATTTCATCATCGTCTACTGAAAATTTAACACCACGTAAGTCATGTTCATATCCGCAACGGCAATGAATTAATTCACCAAAGATATTTTTTCGAACCATATTTAAAATTGCCATAACATCTCTTCGGTAGCACACATTCTCCATAATCATAACCTGATTACCAGTCTGTTCATGCACATTTACCAAGTCCCAACACTCTTCAAGAGTATTTGCCGCTGAAACTTCAACTCCGGTATAAGGTACACCGGCCTTCATTGAGGCAATGGCCATTGGAACATGCCAATCCCAAGGAGTAGCAATGATTACTGCATCAAGCACTTCATTTTTTAACATCTGTTCAAACGCATGAGGGCTGCCGGTATATCCTTTTGGAGCTTTTCCTCCGCTCTTAATAACCATTTTTTGAACGTTGTCAATTGCTTCCTGGCTTAAATCGCATACAGATACAACTTCAATTCCTCCCACAGTTAATGAATCGTGAACATGACCTGTTCCTCTGCCCCCAATACCAATGAACCCAACTCTTACTATATTAGGATCGCGAATAATAGCATCCTTGCTTTTGGCTCGTTTCTGGCCAAATGTATTCGTGACTGTCAGCCCAATCCCAGCAATTCCCAGACCCGCAACGGTGCCTGTTTTAACAAATTCTCTTCGGTTTGTTTTCATTCTTAAAGGTTTAGTTTATAAGTTGTTACTGTTTTATGCGTTGTGGAAAATATTTCCGGACTTACGATTATCAGTAAAAGCCCCTCATTGTCATTTACATTAAAATTCAATTATCTTGTAAAAATGGATAAACCAAACCGTAAAATAAAATGTTTGAATAACTTTGAAGGATAAATCTTAAAAAATAAAAATTATGAATAAAAAAAGTCTGGTGCGCCGGGCAAATCATGTTTTAACTTTTAAAAAGTTTGGCCGAAAGGGATATTCGATCTTCCAAAGTTTACACAAAATAGTGCGAATTGGCTGTTTAAGTGTGTGTTACTTATTGTTCGCTATTCCTTCGAATGCCGAAAGAAATATGATAATAGCCGGTCATGACACAATTGATTCAATAAAAGATATTGATATTGAGACTGTTGTGGTTAGTGCGCAGCGTGTTCCTGTGGCCTTCTCGCAGGTTTCCCGCATCGTAAAGATAATTGAGAAGGAAGAAATTCAATCGGCACCTGTACAAACGATTCAAGACTTGCTTCGGTATGCTCTTGACGTTGACGTAAGGCAGCGAGGAGGCCTTGGTGTTCAGTCAGACATTAGTATTCGCGGTGGTTCATTTGATCAGGTATTGATTTTGCTTAACGGAATTAATATTAATGATCCGCAAACCGGTCATCATTCCTTAAATCTTCCGGTCAGCTTTGATGCGGTAGAGAGAATTGAGATTTTAGAGGGACCAGCCTCGCGTATTTACGGCCCAAATGCTTTCAGTGGGGCAATTAACATTATAACAGGAACAGCTGAAAATTCGAACCTTAAAGGACGCTTAAGTGCAGGCGGTAATGGTTATGTTGATGGTTCCATCTCTGGAACCTTTATTACGGGTAAGGTTAAGAATTTAATATCCGTTGATCGCAGGTCTTCTGATGGATATATCAAGAATACTGATTTTAAAATAGCCGATGCATTTTACCAGGGAAAGCTTCTGACGAGGGCGGGTTCTCTAGAGTTACAGGCCGGGCATACCGATCGAAGTTTCGGTGCCAACAGCTTTTACACGCCCGCATATCCCGATCAATTTGAGCAAGTTAAAACAATATTCGCCTCAGTGAAAATGGAAACAGGTGATATTGTTCATTTTACACCGTCAGTTTATTGGCGCAGAAATCAAGATCGCTTTGAGCTTTTCAGATACCCTGAGCTTGCTGCATCATGGTATACCAATCATAATTTTCATTTGACCGATGTATATGGGACTAATTTAAATGCATGGTTTGGATCATCACTCGGAAAGACAGCATTTGGGGTAGATATGCGCAATGAAAATATCTGGAGTAATGTTTTGGGAGTTCCTCTGGTAACACAGATTCCGGTCCCAGGTGAGCCGGGGAAAATGTTTACAAAATCTGATACCCGAACAAATTTAAGCCTATTTGTTGAACATTCTGTTTACCTCCAAAATTTCAGCGCGTCAATGGGGTTAATGGCCAATTGGAATTCTCACTTAGGCATGAAATGGAATTACTTTCCTGGAATTGATGTGAGTTATCAATTCTCAAAGATCATACGAGGTTATGCATTAATGAATTCATCCCTTCGCATGCCCACTTTTACCGATTTATACTATTCCAGTCCAACGAATAAGGGCAATATATCCCTTCAGCCCGAAAAGGCGTTGGAATTTGAAACGGGTATTAAATATCAATTCAAAGGAGTTGATGGTCATTTTGCCTATTTTCATCGCAATGGCACCAATATGATTGATTGGGTGCGCAAACCCTCTGATAATGTTTGGTATGCGCAGAATATTACTGAATTAAACAGCAATGGTACTGAACTTTCAGCTAAGATTAATACTGAAAGGCTATTTGGTAAAAAGGGATTTATTCAATTGATCAATTTTTCATGGTCGCATCTATCTCAAAACAGACAAACTGGAATTTATGCCTCAGAGTATGTTCTTGATTATCTAAAGAATAAAGTAAATCTAGGGATTTCACATGTCATAGTAAAAAACATTGGAATAAATTGGCAAATCTGCTATAATAACCGTAACGGGACTTACACAAAATGGGATGGTTCAAAGTACGGTGAAGAGGTTAATTTTAAGCCATTTATTGTTGTTGATAGTCGTGTCTATTGGAAGAAAAAGGAGACTACTTGTTATCTAGAAGCATCAAATCTGTTTAATAAATCCTATTTTGATTTTGGGAATCTTCATGAGCCTGGACGATGGGTTAGGATTGGAATCATCCATCAACTTAATTTATAATTGTTAAAAGAGAGTAAATTGTGCCAGATTAGCACACAAATATTGGCCAATATTATTAAATAACTATCTTCGCAATTCAAAAAAAATAAAGTAAAACACTATGTTAAAAGGAATATTGTCAATCTCCGGACAACCCGGACTTTTTAAAGTGGTATCTGAAGGTAAAAGCAGTGTTGTGATCGAATCGTTGTTAACAGGTAAAAAATCAACGGCTTATGCAGATGCAAAGATGAGTGCTTTAGAAGATATTGCTATTTATACCGCTTCTGAAGATATCCCCTTAAAGAAGATCTTCGAGAAGATTTCGGATAAAGAGAATGGTGGACAAGCCATAGAAGCAAAGGCTTCACCTGAAGAATTAAAAAAATATTTTGAGGTTATATTGCCAGATTACGATAAAGATCGTGTTTACGGATCGGATGTAAAAAAAGTTATTTCCTGGTATAATTTATTGAATGAAAAAGGGTTATTGATTTTTGAGGATAAAGTTCCCGACGAAGTAGTTCCTAAACCTTCTCCTGTTAAAAAAACAAAGAGTAAGGTTTAATGTAATATTAAAAACAGATTGGTAAAATCGAAAAAAGAGCGGAAGTCAACTAATTTCCGCTCTTTTTTATGCGCTAAATAAAGATTTAAAAATTCAATTAACAAGTGTTAACTAATTAATTTTCAGCTATTAAATATCTATTTAGATTTTAGAGTTAATGAAATTTCTGATGTTATTTTCGATCCGCTTTCCTGCATTAGCTACATCACCCTTGATAAACTTATCTCCAGTAATATTTTCAAAAAGTTCGATATATCGATCAGAAATTTGATTTACAAGTTCATCAGACATTTCTGGTACATGTTGCCCTTCGAGGCCTTGAAAACCATTTTCGATTAGCCATTGACGCACAAATTCTTTAGAGAGTTGCTTTTGGTTTTCTCCATTAGTTAATCGCTGTTGGTAACCATCAGCATAAAAATAGCGGGAAGAGTCTGGGGTATGTATTTCGTCGATTAGGTATATCTGATCGCCTTTTTTTCCAAACTCATATTTGGTGTCAACTAATATTAAGCCTTTACTCGCTGCTATCGAAGTGCCTCTTTCAAATAGCGAATACGTATATTTTTCTAGTATTTCATAATCTTCGGCTGCCACAAGTCCCTGTTTGATAATTTCTTCACGTGATATATCTTCATCATGTCCTTCTGCGGCTTTTGTCGTTGGTGTAATAATTGGCGTCGGGAATTTTTGACTCTCCTTCATCCCATCCGGCATAGCGATGCCACATAATACCCTAATTCCGGAACGATATTGCCTCCAGGCGTGCCCAGTAAGGTAACCACGGATAACCATCTCAACCTTAAATGGTTCACATAAATGACCTACAGTAACCATTGGGTCAGGAATAGCCAACTTCCAGTTAGGGACAATATCTGAAGTGGCATCCAGAAATTTAGCTGCAATCTGATTCAAAACTTGACCTTTATAAGGGATTCCTCTGGGAAGCACCACATCGAAAGCAGAGATTCGATCGGAAACAACCATTACAAGGTAGTCGTTGTTAATATTGTACACATCCCTAACCTTTCCCTTGTAAAAACTCTGTTGTCCCGGAAAGGAAAAATTGGTTGAAACTATAGCATTACTCATAAATTATGTATTTTAAGGGTTATTAATAATCTTCGTTATGCAGAACATTGTAACGATCGTAAGCATCGACAATCTCTCTGACTAGTTTATGTCTCACAATATCGCTTTTATCAAAGTGGATGGTTGAAATTCCTTCAACTCCACGAAGGATTTTTAAGGCTAAGATTAATCCGGAATGTTGTTTTCTTGGTAAGTCAATCTGTGTTATATCTCCTGTTATTATATATTTAGTATTGAGTCCCATACGGGTTAAAAACATCTTTAATTGAGGGATGGTTGTATTTTGAGCCTCGTCGAGAATGACAAATGCATTACTAAGTGTTCTTCCGCGCATAAATGCCAATGGTGCAATCTGGATGATGCCATCTTTGAGATATTCCTCTAGCTTCTTTGGAGGAATCATATCCAATAACGCATCATAAATAGGCTGAAGATATGGATCGATTTTTTCTTTTAGATCTCCAGGGAGAAATCCCAGATTTTCGCCAGCCTCTACAGCCGGTCGACTAAGGATTATTCTTTTAATTTGTCTATTTTTCAATGCACTAATAGCTAATGCAATAGCTATATATGTCTTACCTGTTCCTGCAGGTCCTATTGCAAAGATAAGGTCATCTTTTTTTGTTCCGTCAACAAGTTTTTGCTGATTTGCGGTGCGTGGACGAATGGGTTTTCCTGAATTTCCAAATAGTAAGACATCACTAGCATTTTGTATACTTTGTTCAATTGAACTAATGTCATCCATCATAATTTGATGAATCGTCTCATCAGATAGGGCATTAAAATGATAATAGTGCTCAATAATTAACTGAAATTTCCGGATGAAATCACCTACTTCTTGCTGTTCACCTTTAATTTTAATGGTATGACCGCGGGCTACAACCAAAATTTTAGGACAATATGATTTTATCAACTCCAGTTTTGAGTTTCTAATACCGTAAAATTCTGTTGGTTCAATCCCTTCCAGTTGAAAACTATGCTCAATCATATATCCCTTTTAAGTACTGCAAAATAAACATTTTTTTGGAATTCAGTTTTGAAAAGATGGTAAGAAAAAGGTTAAATCAAATGTTTATATTCGTGGCAATCAAAATAGCTAAAAAGTGAGTAGAAGAGAGGAACAATTAAAGTCATTTGGACGACTTCTGGATATTATGGATGAACTACGTGAGAAATGTCCCTGGGATCAAAAACAGACCATAGAATCGTTACGTAAATTAACTATTGAAGAGGTTTATGAATTGGGTGATGCAATTTTGCGGAATAATTTAGATGAAGTTAAAAAGGAATCTGGAGATCTATTACTGCACATTATCTTTTATGCTAAAATAGGTTCAGAATTAAATAGTTTTGACATTGGGGATGTCATTGATAATCTAACAGATAAGCTGGTTTACCGACATCCTCATGTTTTTGGTGATACTCAGGTTGAAAGTGCACTTGAGGTTGAACAAAACTGGGAGGCATTGAAGTTAAAAGAGAAGGGTAGAGGTCGTCGGGTTTTAGAGGGTGTTCCAGATGCGCTTCCTGCACTTGTAAAAGCCAACCGAATACAGGAGAAAGCGAGAGGCGTTGGGTTTGATTGGGAAAATAAGGAGCAGGTTTGGGATAAGGTTAAGGAAGAACTTGCGGAGTTTGAAATTGAAGTTGCAGCTAATGATTCTAAGAATATGGAGAACGAATTAGGAGATCTAATATTCTCAGTTGTCAATGCGGCAAGGTTATATGATATAGATCCTGAGAGTGCATTAGAGCGAACCAATCAGAAGTTTATTCGGCGATTTAACTATTTAGAGGAACAAACCTTATTGAAGGGTCGATCGTTGCATTCAATGAGTCTAGCAGAGATGGACATTTATTGGGAAGAGGCCAAAAGAGGGGAGAAGAGGGTCTAGAAAAAGAAAAAAGCGGTTATTCGCCGCTTTTTTCTTTTTCTAGTAGTACAGGTTCATGAGGAATAATCCTAACGACTATCTTTTCCTTGGTTTCATCCAGATCAATGGTTATTGTATCTCCTTCATTAATAACATTTCCAATAATCGCTTCGGCCATTTCGTCTTCTAGGTATTTTTGGATGGCCCTTTTAAGTGGTCTTGCACCAAACTGTGGATCAAAACCCTTATCAGCAATAAATGCTTTTGCTGCTTCGGTAATTTCTAATTTATATTTAAGTGTTTCTACGCGTTCATACAAACCTTTAAGCTCAATGTCAATTATTTGTTCTATATGACTCTTTTCAAGAGGATTAAAGATTACCACATCGTCGACACGGTTAAGGAATTCTGGAGCAAATGCACGTTTGAGCGCTTTTTGTATCACAAATTTAGCGTATTCATTCTCTTCTTCGGCAGTTTTCCGGGTTGAGAAACCAACCCCTTGACCAAATTCTTTCAATTGTCTGGTCCCAATATTGGAGGTCATAATAACGATCGTATTTCTAAAATCAATTTTACGACCTAAACTATCTGTTAATCGCCCCTCATCCATCACCTGAAGAAGAATATTAAATACATCGGGGTGTGCCTTTTCGATTTCATCAAGCAAAATTACTGCATACGGTTTTCTGCGTACCTTTTCAGTAAGTTGGCCACCCTCTTCATAGCCGACATATCCCGGAGGGGCGCCGACGAGTCGTGATACAGAGAATTTTTCCATGTATTCGCTCATATCAACTCTGATAAGAGCATCTGAAGTATCGAATAGATATTTAGCTAAAACTTTGGCCAATTGTGTTTTCCCAACCCCCGTAGGGCCCAGGAAAATAAATGAGCCAATTGGTTTATTTGGGTCTTTAAGACCCGCACGATTTCGTTGGATTGCTTTAGTAATTTTAAGAACAGCGTCATCTTGTCCGATGATATTTAATTTCATATCATTAAACATATTTTGAAGCCTTTTGCCTTCAGCTTGTGCAATTCGTTGAACAGGAATTCCAGACATCATAGCCACAATGTCAGCAACCTGTTCTTCACCAACGATTTCACGGTGATTTTCAAGCTCTTTTTCCCAGATCTCCTTCTCTTTTTCTACAAGAGCAAGCAGATTTTTCTCCTTGTCTCTAAAACTGGCCGCAAGTTCAAAGTTTTGACTCTTGACAGCCTGAATCTTTTCGTTTCTAGATTCTTCAATACTTTCTTCGAGTTTTATTATTCGCTCGGGGACTGTTATATTGGTAATATGCACCCTTGAACCCGCTTCATCAAGAGCATCAATTGCTTTATCAGGTAGATGACGATCGGAAATATAACGTGTCGTAAGCCTAACACAAGCCTCGATAGCTTCTGTAGTGTAAGTTACATTATGGTGATCTTCATATCGTTCTTTTATATTATGGAGAATTTCTATGGTCTCTTCCACTGAAGTAGGTTCTACCATAACCTTTTGGAAACGGCGTTCTAAAGCTCCATCTTTTTCAATATGTTGCCTGTATTCGTCCAAAGTTGTGGCTCCAATACATTGAATATCTCCTCTGGCTAGTGCGGGTTTAAGCATATTGGCAGCATCAAGAGAACCAGTAGCTCCTCCGGCACCAACAATAGTATGAATTTCGTCAATAAAGAGAATAATATTGTCCACTTTGGCCAATTCATTTAATATCGCCTTCATCCGCTCTTCAAATTGCCCTCTATACTTAGTCCCTGCTACGATTGAGGCAAGGTCAAGGCTGATCACACGTTTGTCGAAGAGTACCCGTGAGACTTTTCGTTGGGATATTCGCAGTGCTAAACCTTCAACAATGGCTGATTTTCCAACTCCAGGTTCTCCAATTAAAACCGGATTATTTTTCTTTCGTCTGCTTAATATCTGAGCTATACGCTGAATCTCTTTTTCTCTCCCAACAATAGGGTCTAGACTCCCTTCAACGGCCGCTTTGGTAATGTCGATTCCAAAATTATCTAATACTGGTGTGTCTGTTTTGGGTATCGCAGATCCTTTTGAACCTCCCATGCCAGGACCACTTCCCCCACTTTTACCAAACATATCGTCACTTTCGTCGCTATCTTCAGGAAAATCAGACTTATTTTCAATTCGTGTAAACTCTTCTATTGTTGATTTAATTTCATCGTATCCCACGCTATAATCTTTAAAAATAGTACTTATTAAACCTTGTTTCTCCTTTAAAATAGCTAATAATAAATGCCCCGTATTTACAATGTTTTCGTTCATAGCCCGAGCCTCAAGAAATACGATTTTCAAGGCTTTTTCGGTATTTTTAAGCAGGGGGATATTCGCTTCGAACTGCAATGAATTATCTTTACGTAACTGATTTTCAAGATCTTTACGCATAGATATATAATCAAGGTGTAATTTATTCATCACATCGATCGCAATTCCTTCACCATCTCGAATTATTCCGAGAAATAAGTGCTCAGTACCGATATAATCATTCCCCAACCTGATCGCTTCCTCGCGGCTGTAAGAGAGGACATCTTTAATGCGAGGAGAGAATTTTGAATCCATAATAATATTGTTGTCAAGTGCTTTTAAAACACGTTAATATTTGCGACTAAATTAATTAATAATTCACAATAAATTACCACCAAGCAAAGATTTTTGTTTTGGTTCAAGATCAATTATTCCCTGATATAAATCTAGTAACTAATAAGATAAGATATATATATTAGTTATTTTTTAAGCTAATTTATTAAAGAAATAAATGTTTTAGTTATTTAATAATTTAGCGTGTTTCTGAAATGTATAAAAAGAACAATTTATGCTTCGATTAAGTTTAAAATTTACTATTTTTGTGTTACTTTTTTACAAACTAAACGAATAAGGCATATATGTCTGATTTAGAAAGAATTATACAAATAAACATTGAGGAGCAGATGAAAACGGCCTACATCGATTATTCGATGTCGGTGATTGTATCGAGAGCTCTTCCGGATGTCCGTGATGGACTTAAACCTGTGCATCGCAGGGTTTTATATGGCATGAGTGAATTGGGAAGCGCCTCCAATAAGCCCTATAAGAAATCGGCTAGAATAGTGGGAGAGGTGCTTGGTAAATTTCATCCTCATGGTGATTCATCGGTCTATTTTGCCATGGTTAGGATGGCTCAGGAGTGGTCGCTGCGCTATCCATTGATTGACGGACAAGGTAATTTTGGTTCGGTCGATGGTGATAGTCCAGCTGCGATGCGATACACTGAGGCTCGCTTAAAAAAGCTAGCCGAAGAGGCACTTGCCGATCTGGATAAGAATACGGTTGATTTTCGCCCTAATTTCGATGAGACACTTCAGGAGCCAATTGTATTACCAACCAAATTCCCGAATCTCTTAGTTAACGGAACCTCAGGGATTGCTGTTGGTATGGCGACTAATATGCCTCCGCATAATTTATCAGACACAATAGATGCCATCATTGCCTATATAGCTGATAGTGATATTGATATTAGTCAGTTAATAGATATTGTAAAGGCTCCGGATTTTCCTACAGGAGGTATTATTTATGGTTATTCCGGCGTTAAGGAGGCATTTGAAACAGGTCGTGGACGAATTGTTGTGCGAGGTAAAGCCGAAATTGAATCTGTTGAGCATGGTCGCGAGAAGCTCGTTATTACCGAGATTCCTTATATGGTAAATAAAGCCGAATTGATTATTAAAATTGCAGATCTTGTCAATGAGAAAAAAATTGAGGGGATTTCAAATATTAATGATGAATCGGATCGTACCGGGATGCGTATCGTTGTTGACATTAAACGCGATGAGATGGCTAGCGTTGTCTTGAATAAGTTGTACAAATTTACTCAGTTACAGACCGCCTTCAATGTCAATAATATTGCTCTTGTTAAAGGACGTCCTCAGATGCTTAATCTGAAAGACCTTATTCATTACTTTGTTGAACATCGTCATGAAGTGGTTATTCGTCGTACCCAATACGATTTGGATCAGGCTGAGAAGAAGGCCCATATTTTAAGAGGCCTTATTATTGCGATTGATAATCTGGATGCAGTAATTACCCTTATTCGCAGTGCTAAAACTCCCGAAGAGGCCAGAGATGGACTGATGCTAAATTTTGATCTTGATGAAATTCAGTCCCGCGCAATTCTAGACCTAAGATTACAAAGACTTACCGGTCTGGAAAGGGATAAAATTCATGCAGAATACGAAGAGTTAAGGAAGCATATCGAATGGTTAAAAGAGATTTTAGCCAATGAAGATATTCGAATGGGCATTATCAAAGATGAGCTTGTTGAGATTAAAACTCAATATGGTGATTCGCGGCGGACTGAAATAGTATATGCATCTGAAGATTTTAATCCTGAAGATTTTTATGCTAATGAAGATATGGTAATTACCATTTCCCATTTAGGTTACATTAAGCGGACGCCACTTACAGAATTCAGGACCCAGGCACGCGGTGGTACTGGCTCGAAAGGTTCGAGCACCCGTGATGAGGATTTCCTTGAGCATATGTTTATAGCCACTATGCATAATACCTTATTGCTCTTTACCGAGAAGGGAAAATGCTTCTGGCTTAAGGTTTATGAGATTCCTGAAGGGACTAAGTCATCCAAAGGAAGGGCTATTCAAAACTTACTCGGTATCGAAGCCGATGATCAGGTAAGGGCTTATATCAATGTTACTTCATTAAAAGACGAAGCTTATATTAATAATAACTATATCATTCTCTGCACCAAAAAAGGGGTTATTAAGAAGACACCTCTTGAAGCCTATTCACGGCCTCGTCAAAATGGAGTTAATGCAATAACAATAAGGGAGAATGATCAGTTAATTGAAGCTCGTCTGACTAACGGAAATAATGAGATTTTACTTGCTATTAAATCTGGAAAGGCAATCCGTTTCCATGAAAAGCATGCCAGAGCGATTGGCCGTACAGCATCGGGTGTCCGTGGGATTAGTCTTGCGAATGAGAACGATGAACTGGTGGGTATGATTTGTGTTGAAAACGACATCGAAGATGTATTGGTTGTTTCGCAACATGGTTATGGAAAACGATCTAAAATTGAGGATTACAGGATTACCAACAGGGGAGGCAAAGGAGTAAAAACCATTAACGTCACTGATAAAACAGGATCCTTAGTGGCAATAAAGAATGTTACTGACTCGGATGATTTAATGATTATCACTCAGGCTGGTATTACGATTAGGCTTCCCGTTTCTAAAATCAGAATGACAGGGCGTGCTGCACAGGGTGTTAAGCTGATTAACCTAAGAGATGACGATTCAATAGCTTCCATTGCACGGGTTGAAATAGAGGAAGTTGAAGAACTTCTCGAAGGGGAAGGGGAGACCACTGAATCTACTGATGACATTGTTGATCAAGAGGTTTCTGATACTGCTATCGATTAATTATCAATGGAAAATAATCAGTTATTATTTAAAAGCTTACTTTAATAAGGTTCGATTTAACCTCAATTTGTAATAAAAATATTTTTAAATCATGAGAAAATTAATTTTAGCATTTGCTTTTGTACTAATTGGAACTGCGGTTTTTGCACAAAAAGGAAAAGTAGCAACAGCTCTCTCTTATAAAGAGTCAGGAAAACTAGATAAAGCTTGGGAAGCTATTCAGGAGACGCTTGATCCTTCTAATCCAAAATCTGAAAAAACACTTAACTGGTCGGGTACTTGGCAAGCCAGGGGTGAGATTATAGAAGCAATAATCCTTTCAAAAGACGAAAACTACAAGAAATTAGTTCCTAATTCTGTAGAGGAGGCCTTTAAATCTTATATGAAAGCTGCTGATCTGGATGAAAAGGGTGGAAATCAAATTCTTAAACTCAAACTTGTATCATTTTCGAATACATTGATCAATGCTGCTGTAATAGCTTATCAAGCAAATGATTACGTTAAGGCAACAGATTATTTTGAGAAGAAATTGCTTGTCGATAAATCTCCATTATTTAAATCCGATGCCACTATAGATACTGCCATTATTTATAATACGGGGTTAGCAGCTATGAATGCAAAACTCTATGATAAAGCTATTGCATACTTTATCGATTGCACAAAGTATGGGTATAATGGTGGATCTTGTTTTGCCCAGATTATTAGCGCGTATCAGCAGTTAGGGACTAAGGAGGATACAATAAAAGCTGTTGAAACGATGAAAATAGCTTTTGAAAAATATCCTAACGATCAAAGCATTAATGTACAGTTAATTAATTACTATATAACTACCGGGCAACCCAACGAGGCAATAAATTACCTGGATAAGGCAATTGCAAAAGAGAAAGATAATTCTTCATTCTATTTGGCGAAAGGAGTCGCACTGGATCGACTTGGACGACAAGATGAAGCAATTGATGTTTATAAAAAAGCTGTTGAGATTAAGCCTGAAAATGCAGATGCTTATTATAATATTGGCGTTATTTACTTTAATCGTGGTGTAAAACAGTTTGATGTAGCGAATTCCGTTCCTACCACAGACCAAGTTCGCTATGATTTAGAAAAAGGAAAAGCTGATGAGTTCTTTAGATCTGCAGTTCCTTATCTTGAAAACGCTGTGAAGTATAATCCTAATGATACTTATATTCTTGACCAGTTAAAAAACTTATATTATAGATTAAAAATGATGGATAAGTTTGATGCTATCAATAAGAAATAAATTTTAAGAGGGAAACGACTTCCCTCTTTTTTTAGTAATACATAATTAACATAATATTAATTATAAGACACAAGAATAAGATCTAAAGAAGGGGGTGATTAGATTTTATAAAACACATTTTAGAAAGACTTATAATGTGTTTTATAACCGTTCTTATAAACAATTTAAACAAAGTTAAGATCTAAAGCGTTTATAAGCTTTAAAAGATTAGTCGTATGAAATTCAGTATACTATTTTTTCTTGTCTTTTCAGTTCAACTAAATACATTAGTTATGGCGCAGGATGATATAAGATCACAGAGTCTAAAAGAGCAGCATGTTGCTCCAAAGGTTATTAAAACAGCCGAGCAATGGAAGTCACAAATGACTCCATTTGAATATGAAGTGACCAGGAACAAAGGGACCGAGCGTCCTTTTACCGGACAATATTATGATTTTTATGAAAAGGGAGATTATCTTTGCGCGAACTGCAGTGCCCTACTATTTAATTCGTCGTCGAAATTTAAATCCGGATGTGGGTGGCCAAGTTTTAATGATGTTGCCGACCTTAAATCTATAAATGTTATCACCGACAAGAGTCATGGAATGATACGGACTGAGATTACCTGTTCCAATTGTGAGGCTCATTTAGGTCATGTTTTTAATGACGGTCCCCCACCAACTTCACTTCGTTACTGTATTAATTCTGTTTCCCTGAAATTTGTTCCTACAGCAAAATAGACTTGCTATTTGGGTTATTCTATTTTTCGTGTGATATAAGCTGTATAATCTTTGATAATGGGCTTATAATCAAGGTGAAATAATGGCGAAGAAATCATGAAATCTGCAGTTGATCGGTTTGAAGCCGTTGGAATATTATATAGAACAGCAATTCGTAATAATGCCTTCACGTCGACATCATGTGGCTGTGGTTGCATCGGATCCCAAAAAAAGATCAGTAGGTTAACATTTCCTTCACAAATCATTGATCCTAGCTGTTGATCACCACCCAATGGACCTGATTTCAGACGAATTACCTGAGGTGGCATCTCATCAAATTCGGCGCATTTCAGACTGATCGTATCTTCCACCATTTTGCCTGTCGTTCCGGTACACACCAGTGTATGCTGAGCTAACTCTTTCCAGTTATAACCCACCCATTCTGCCATATCTTTTTTGCGGTTATCGTGTGCGACTATGGCTATTGTCTTTTTAATTTTAGCTCTCATTTGAATTTATTTTTGGCAAAGGTAAAAAATTAACACTTTGGCGATCACATATTTGATTATCAAAATATTAATATTTCATTAAGAACGAAGTTAGCGATAAGTTCTCTTTGAAATTTGGATCAATAACGATATTATCATATCGTTCCAAGTTGTTACTTGCGATAATCGATTGAGCCATTTCTGCATATTGGTCTGTGCTATCGTGGTATCTGCTTAGGTATTTAACTAAGTTTGGAGAGGCACCCCCCTCCCACCTTTTTTGCCTGATTTTTTTATAGGATGAGACCGTTGCTATTAGCAGAAAATAGTGCTCAACTGACTCTTTAATACTGTCGTATGTCCTTAAGTATCGTTCATCATCACCTTCTGTATATTGGATCAGAGAGCGGGCATCATCGGTTGAAAAAGACATCACTCCAAATACATTTTTTCCATTCCGAAAGATATTTGAAGTTCCCCACCCTGATTCGAGTGCTGCCTGAGCAAGGGCCAGGCTTATTGGATGCGGATAGATCCGTTTTTTTAATTCACCTAACGAATCGGCATTATATTTCTGCATTATGGTGTTTAGAAATATAGAATCGGCATTGGAAATCGATTTTTTGCTGATCATACGAGACTCAATAAACACCACATGATGGAGTTCATCGAGTAATTGCTCACGCGTAATTACAATAGCTGGTAGAATCTGAAGGATAAATAACTCCTTACGGGTCTCTGGATTTACATTTCGGAAGTCTACAGAACCTTTATAATTGATTGGAATCAATACAGAATCTGACTGACTTATTAATGAATCAGGGGTATTTAACTGAACATCTTTGATCAGGATAACTTCTGATCTATACGAGCAATAGTATTTAATCGCTTTTTTAGTAGCAATTAAGGTGCTTAAAAGCAAGATAAGGACAACAGTCAGATTAATTACTCTAAGCATAAAAACATTGCGTTAAAATGCCTTCAACGTAAAATTGAGCAGCAAATATGTAAGAATAAAAACACGCAATCAGGGTTACCCCTATCCAGCCAACTCCTTTTTAAGTGTTTCAACCCAATGTTCAATTCGTTTATTGCTTAATCGGGCTTGGTTTTCCTGGTCTAAAGGCAATCCTCTGAACTGTCCATCTTTGACAGCTTTTGATCTTTCAAATGTATAACCTTCGATTGGAAAACTTCCAACAATGGTCGCACCTTTGTTTTCGAAAAAGGCAGCCATAATGCCAATAGCATCGCAGAAATTTTCTGCATAACCTTTTTGATCACCTAATCCAAATACAGCAATCTTTTTATGCGAAAAATCTTCTTCTTCTAATGCCGGGAGTAATTCATCCCAATGATTTGGTAATTCTCCATCAAACCAGGTAGGTACGCCAAAGATCAGAAAGTCATATTCTAGAAAATGTTCGTGATGAACATCATCTACATTGATCAGCTGTACATCGACTCCAGTGAATGCATTATGAATGATTCCGGCAATTTTCGCCGTCTTTTTTGATTTGAAACTATAAAAAAGTCCGATTTTTCCCATCCGATATTTCTTTTAATAATTCAGGAATAAAACTCATAATGAAGTAGTTTCATCCGTTAGTTATACGAATTTATTATTTTTTAATATTTAAGCAATCAATATTTCAGAAGATTCTGGATTGCTTCATAGATTCTATCCTCATTGATCAAAATGGCATTTTCCAATATCTTACTAAAGCCAACCGGTGTGAATGCCGATCCCACCCTGCGAACAGGAGCATCAAGAAATTCATAGGCCTCTTCGCCGATAATCCCAGCTAATTCGCCACCGAAGCCACCAAATACCTTGTCTTCATGAACAATTAAAACACGTCCTGTTTTTTTAACCGATTTTAGGATGGCCTCTTTATCGAGAGGTATTAAAGAGCGCAAGTCCATAACTTCAATATTATAACCATCCTTAGCAATCCTCTCTGCTGCTTTAAGAGACAAGTGAGTTGTATTACCGTAAGTAATTAACGTTAAATCTGTTCCATCGCGACGGATTCTTGCTTTCCCAAAAGGAACTTCAAAATCATCAGGAATTGTAGTTGCTGCAACAGGGGAATTATAGAGTGCTTTTGGCTCTAAAAAGAGTGTTGGTCCCATTGATCGTAGCGATGTGCGAAGTAATCCGGCAGCATCATCAGCAAAAGAAGGGTAAACAATTCGAATACCTGGAAAAGTTGCTAATGTTCCTTCGGTAGATTGAGAATGGTACAATCCTCCACCAATATATCCCCCAGAAGCCAGGCGAATGGTAACATTAGGACTGAATTTACCATTTGTTCGCCAGTATTCATGAGTCATCTCAACATACTGTTCCATGGCAGGCCAGAAATAGTCGGCAAACTCCGCTCCTTCTACAACGATTCTTATTTTATTATTGTAACGTGACATTCCGTTAGCGGTTCCGGTAATAAAATCCTCCGCAATTGGACCATTAAAAACTCTTGCTGGACCAAATTCCTGTTGCAGTCCTTTAGAAACATTAAATATCCCCCCTTTTTCTTTATTTGCCATATCCTGGCCCCAGATAAAGGTATCTGGATTTAGGCGGAACTCTGCTTTTAGAGTTTCATTAATCCCTTCAATAAGTTTTTTCTTAACTCCATCCATGCTATGAAGACCTTCAGGGTATTTATCTGCCGGATAAGGATCTGGAATAATAAAATCATAGATTGAAGCAGGATCTGGATCCGGTGAAGCCATTGCACTGCGATGTGCCAGCTTTACAACTTCCTTAGCCTTCTCTTCAATTGCTTGTATCTCTTCAAGTGATAACCGCTCGTAACGTATTAGTAATCGCTTGAATTTCAACATAGGATCTGACTCTAATACAAAACCCAATTCAGCCTCGTTACGATACAAATCATGCCTGTCTGAATTTGAATGGGAATGAATACGGATGCAATTTGCCTGAACAATACATGGATGCTGTGTTTCCAATGACCATTTCTTAGCTTCTGTCATCGCATTCATGGAATCAAATACATCCTTGCCATTGCAATGGATAATCCTAAGATTCTTAAATCCCGTGAAATTATTGGCAACTTTTCTGTTTGCTGTCTGGTCTTTTTTGGGAACAGAAATTCCGTAACCGTTATCCTGAAAAACAAAAATTACAGGTAGTTCCTCAGTTGACGCACCATTAATAGCTTCATAAACATATCCTTCTGATACCGAAGACTCACCTTGAGAGCTAATCGCAACACCTTTTCCATTATAGTATTTTATAGCGCGAGCTACTCCAACGGCATGTAAAGTGTGGTTACCTGTTGCCGAAGAAACATTATGAATATTCCATTCAGGTTTGCCAATATGGTTTGACATATGCCTGCCTCCTGAGGTTACATCGGCAGCTTTGGATATTCCGTTTAAAATAATCTCCTCTGCAGTAAGTCCAGCGGAGATATTGGTTAACATATCACGGTAATATGGGAAAAGATGATCATGTTCTTTATCAAATATCTGCCCAATAGCTAATTGAATACCGTCATGACCGGCATAAGGGGCATGATACGACCAGCCAATAGCTTGTTTAAGATAATTAGGAGCTTTTTCATCAATTATACGCCCCACGGTCATCAGAAAAAGCCAATTTTCAAGGATCGCTTTATCTGTATTTTTAATCGTAAAGATTTTATGAACAGGCAAATCATGTAAAACTTTCAGTGTATGCATTCTAATCAAATATTTTTTGTTGGTTCAAATTGTTCTAATAAATCAGCAATACGGCGAAGGAATTTCCCCCCTAACATGCCATCTACAACACGATGGTCGTAGGATAGCGATAAAAACATTTTATGTCTCACAACAATAGCATCGCCCGTAGGAGTCTCCATAACTGCGGGTTTTTTCTCAATCATCCCAACAGCCAAAATAGCCACTTGAGGTTGATTAATAATAGGTGTACCAATTAGCCCTCCAAATGAGCCGAAATTAGTAATTGTGAATGTTCCTCCTTGAAGATCATCCGGATTGAGCTTGTTTTCACGACCAGCTTTCCCATAGTTATTTATCTCTCTTGCGATTCCAACAAGATTCTTGGAGTCGGCATCTTTAATAACTGGTACTACCAGGTTTCCATCGTTAGTTGCAACAGCGATTGCAATATTAATATGTTTACGTAATATAATAGTATCTTCATCAACCGAGGCGTTAACCTGACGGAATTCTGTGAGCGCTTTTGCTGTTGCTTCCACAAATAACGGCATAAAGGTAAGCTTTTGACCGTTTACTTTTTCAAATTCATCCTTAACAGCATTTCTCCAGAGTACAATATTGGTAACATCTGCCTCTACAACACTGGTTACATGTGGCGAAACTTGTTTCGACATTACCATATGGTTCGCAATTAATTTGCGGATCCGATCCATTTTTATGATCGTATCTTCAGCTCCAATTGAGACAGATACCTTTGGTCGCTCGAGCTGACTAGCAGAAGCCGCTGAAGGAGTTGAAACTTGCTGCGAAGTTCCACCTTTTTTTCCGCTCTGTCGTTGTTCGACGAACTGAATAATATCATTCTTTTGAACCCTTCCACCTAATCCACTGCCAGTTATAGATTGAAGCTCAGCATTTGTCACGCCCTCTTTAGCTGCAATGCTTTTAACAAGTGGTGAATAAAAACGATCACTCTCTTTATTCTTATTTTGAGTCGTTACTTTAGATGGTTCAACCTTAGCAATAACTTCCAATTTACTTTCTTTAGCCTCTAGTTGTTGGATTGGTGGTTTGATTTCCTCGGCTACCGGTATAGCCGCACTATCACCGCCATCCATAGATATCACAATAACAATCTGTCCGACAGGAATTAAATCGTTCTCGGCACATCTAATTTCTTTGATTACTCCAGCAACAGGTGAAGGAATGTCAGAATCTACCTTGTCAGTTGCAATTTCGAAAAGTATTTCATCTTCAATTACAGTATCGCCTTGTTTTACAAATAATTTAGTTATTGTAGCCTCTTGGATACTTTCGCCTAGTTTTGGTATTAGTACATGAAAATCAGACATTGTTTTATATTTACATTATAATTAGCATTCATAAAAACACAACCTTTTTAAAATTCACCAGATATTTAACAAAAAGAATGAAAATTAGTTTTAAGATTAATCATAAATCGTTCAATTAACCAGAAATGAAAAAAGATTATAATCTGGCCATTGGTTAACTTTCAATAAAATATGTGACATCACCTTATCCATCTCTTTGGCTAGATGAGGTCCTTTGTAATTACTTGTATTTGATAATATAACCCACGATATTCCGTTAGGTTGTCGCTTCACCAATGCCGAAGTCCCTGGTAAAGTTCCGGTCCGCCACCATTCGCCTTTCGTATTTGTCCCTCGCCATCCTAATGGATCTAAACCCATTGGGTCTACGTTTGTCATCTCCTTAATGCTTTCTGTCGATAGAATATCTTTAACCAAAGGTTCATTGTCAATAACAACTATTAACTTCATCAAATCGATTGGAGATGCCAACCAACCGCCAGCTGATCCCAGAAGATGTATATCGTTTCCACCATAAATCTTTGAAACCATTCTTCCGCTTCCGTCAAAGGACTCAACAGGTTTACCATCCTCAGGCTGATAATACGTCACCTCACCGGGAAGTGCATCACTTAGAAAACTGCCACCTAGTTGCATATCTAAAATACCAGCAGGTTCCAATACTGCCACCTTTACATAGTTATCATAATCCATTCCGGATATTTTTTCAATGACTTTACCTAAGATCAAATATCCCAAATTAGAATAGACACTATTGGTTCCAGGTTCAAAATGAACTTTGTGTGTGGTTACAAATTTAATATAAGAATCAATTTTAACAGGTAATGGATCTCCGACCCCTTTGGATACTGTTTTAGGCAAAAAGGCCAGATCACCATAATGCTGAGTCCAACCACCTGAATGATTCAACAGGTTTCGAACAGTTATTTTCTCAAGCCGTTTGTCTTTAAGTTCAAGGAATTTATCATCATTTAGAATCCCCTGTTTGCCAAAAACACGAGAATCAAGCGAAATTTTTGAATTCTCAACGAGTTTCATTATGGCTACTGCAGTAATTAGTTTAGAGACACTAGCCAGGCGAAATAAATTATTCGCAGTAGCCGGAGTTTTGGACTCCTCATCGGAGAAACCGTAACCCTTAGCGTAAACGAGTTTTTCATCTTTCACTACAGCCATTGCAACTCCTTTTAATCCGTTTTGAATTCGAAACTTTTCCATCGCTAAATCAATAACAACAGTATTCTGATCCGCTATTAATTTGTTGAATATCAGATTATTAAATACTTTTCCGGAAGGTGACAAAAGTGAATTTCTACTGGAAAGCGAATCCTGCCCAAATGGACTAAACAGGAATATTACAAACCACATGAAAAATAAACTTTTACGAATAAAATGCATAATTGCGAAAAATAGTTTCAAATATTAATTTTATTTGTTGAGACACAAATTAACTATTCACAAATGTAATTTACATATGTAAACCGCCAATTATATCTGTTATACTATTGAATTTATGACGATTAAGATACGAGTCGATGCCGTCAATTATTTTAATTGTAACAGAAGGATCGAGATAATTAGCTGTTCCTACCTGGATGGCTGATGCACCTGCAAGGAAAAATTCGATGGCATCTGTTGCATTCATTATACCCCCTATCCCCACAAGTGGGATACTAACAGCTTTAGAAACCTCCCAAACCATTCTCAAAGCAATTGGCTTGATTGCTGGGCCTGAGAGCCCTCCGGTAATTGTGGAGAGTATTGGTTTTCGGGTCTCGGCATCGATAGCCATTCCTAGGAGTGTATTTATCAATGAGAGACTGTCGGCACCTGAGAATTCTGCTGATTTTGCTAATTCGCCAATATTGGTAACATTGGGAGAGAGCTTAACCATCATTGTTTTATGGTAAACCTTTCGAACTGCACTAACCACGGCTTCTATAGACGGACAACTGGTACCGAAAGCCATTCCTCCCTCCTTTACATTAGGACACGATATATTGAGTTCTATTCCCGTAATCAGATCTAATTCATTTATAATCTCAGCACATGCAATATACTCTTCAATTGTTGATCCGGAGACATTGACTAATATATTGGTCTTGTATTTTGTAAGCTTTGGGTAGATATCCGTAGCGAAATAATGAGCTCCTTTATTTTGAAGTCCTACGGAATTCAGCATTCCTAAGGCTGTTTCGGCCATTCTAGGATAGGCATTTCCTTGTCGCGGATGGATTGTAGTCCCTTTAACAACAATCCCTCCCAGTAGGTTTACGTCCATAAAATCATCAAATTCGAGACCATATCCAAAGGTACCCGAAGCTGTCATTACCGGATTTTTAAGTTCTAAATTATGAACTTTAATACTTAGATCTGCCATTTTAATTGAGTTGAATTAAAAACAGGACCGTCAGTACAGACACATTTATGACCATCAATAGTTTCGGCAATACAGCATAAGCAAACTCCAAAGCCACAAGCCATGCTATTCTCGAGCGATACTTCACAGATAATTGCTTTCTCTTTTGCTATTAAAGCAACAGCTTTCATCATTGGTTCTGGACCGCAAGTGTATATTCGGTCAAATTGGGCTAGTTGATCACCCATAATTAGGTGATTCGTAACATACCCTTTTGTTCCCAATGTTCCGTCTTCTGTAGTGGTATAAACAGTTCCATATTTAGAGAAATGGCCTAGTTCTACCAGATCAACAGCTGACCTTGCACCGATTAAAATAGATACTTCATTCGATTTTTTACTGAGGATTTGAGCAAGGCTCATTAACGAAGCAACACCACTTCCTCCTCCAATAAGGAGAATTCTCTGAGGTTCGTCAGGTATGGTAAAGCTATTTCCAAGTGGAAACATCGTATTGATAAAACTACCAACAGGAGTTTTTCCTAAAGCACGTGTCCCATCGCCAATCTCTTTAATAAAGACAGAGATAGTATTATTAAGGTAATCAACAGAGTAGATAGAAAATGGTCTGCGTAGAAACACACTAGGAGAATGATCTACTAATAAATTGGCAAACTGACCTGGATTTATCGTTTCAAGTTGATCAGGTGACTGTAATTCTAATAAATGATGATCGTCGTTGAGTTGGAGGTTCGAAATTACCTTCAAATTCAGAACGGTTTTTCTCATCTGCATCAAATTTAACATTCATTGATAGCAGCATGTGGTTGTTTACTCATCTCTTTTGACATACATTCCTTAATGCTGCGTTAATTCGCGCAAATATAGGTCAAATTCTATTTTGAAGATGTATAAACATCGAAAGTTTTATCCTTAAAAAAGAGAACAATCCGATCAATCTCTTTATTTCCAACTATATAATGACTAAAATCGGTTGTTTTTTGAGATGTATTTTCTTCCGATGGATGGTTTGATTTTATCGATTTAGAATAACTAACGGCATTCTCTTCTTCGATACCACCGGAGAATATATTCGTATCTGATTTAGTTACAGGGGTCTTTAACAGTTCTATTTCAGGTATCTCCTGGCTTTTAAACAGGTTGAATGGGCTCAAGGTAGGTTCTTTCTCCCGTTTATCCTCCAGAATAGCTCCCTCGCCCAGCAAGAGCCATCGGGAATTCAGCTGAGGATAGGCAGAAAGCATCTTTTGGATAAAAGAGGCACTCGGATAGTTGCGGCCGTTCAGTACATGCGAAACACTCGAGCGCTGAACGCTTATCTTATCTGCGAACTCAGCTGGTGATATTTTTTCGCTCTTTAAAAATTGGGTTATCCGATCCTTCATAGATATCTTCTAAAATTATTCTGAGTATTAATCGATCCTGGCACCGCTCAACGGAGGTGAATGCAGCAATAATTAATTAATTGCTTATTACAAATGTAGATAAATTATAATTTATAATTGTAACTGAATGGAATAAATTAAGCGACTCACATAATTGAATTAAAACAGAATTAATACAAAAGTAAACTGCCGTGATTTCAAAATATATTTTGTTTATATTCCGAATTTAAACCATCATGATTATATATATTTAACTGTATTTAAATGATTTAATATAATTAAATCAGATACGAACTCCTCTTTGTGGATAGTTAATCCCTGTAATGTATGAAAGCTTTAAATAAACAATATAATGTACTGATTATTAATGATATAAAAAGTTTAGTTAGGGTATTTTAGTGTATTTAATCGATAAAATAACAAATGTTATCAATAATATTAAATAAATACTGTATTAAAACCATATAACTATCTGATTATGTCTACTTAATAATGTAAATTTATAGTTATTTATAGTTGTAAAAACGGCTTATATATTCGGGGTGTGTAATTGTTTTTTATTGAAAAAGAATCGAAACATATGTAAATAGCACTGATTTGTTACATATGTTAGATGAGATAATTGATCCACATTTGTTATTCGAAGTCAGTTGGGGCTCTAAATTATTATCA
>CAIVMQ010000084.1 GCA_903907075.1 uncultured Bacteroidia bacterium | reverse complement strand
TTGTATATGTTTGGTAAGGTACTTGAAATGGTGTGGGGCCCCAGAAGGTTTATGGTTTACTTCTTTGTAACCGGTCTTGGTGCTGCTGCCCTTCACTCCTTTGTGACCTACCTCGAGATATCCTCACTCCAGAAAACAGTTAACGCGTTTGTAAATACCCCATCTCCTGAGTTATTGGCTGTGTTTGTTAAAGCTCATTTGGGCCATCCTGCAAGTTGGGTAACCGATTTGGTAAATAATTGGGGTGATGCTCCCAATAATCAGGGTTATATTCAACAGTCTATCGAATTGGTGCAGCGGGTTCTGATCGAAAAGATTGATGTTCCAACGGTAGGTGCCTCAGGGGCAATATTTGGAGTGTTACTGGGATTTGGATATCTGTTTCCTAATACCGAATTAATGCTTCTCTTTCCTCCTGTTCCAATTAAGGCAAAATATTTTGTAATGGGTTACGGAGCCATTGAGTTATATATGGGAATTACAGAGTCGAATAGTAATGTAGCTCATTTTGCTCATTTAGGGGGTATGTTATTTGGTTTTATCCTCTTAAAATACTGGAGCAAACATTCACAAAAATTCTTTTGATTGAATGGGTATAGCAGATGAAATAAAACGGTCATTCAAGAATGGGACTTATCTTACCCGGCTAATTTATATTAATATAGCTATCTGGGTGATTATTCGGCTTCTCTTTGTGGCCTATTCTCTTTCTGGTTCTGATGGCTCACAGGTTTTAAACTGGCTTGCTCTGCCTGCCTCGTTGGATCTGTTTATTTCGCGCCCGTGGACACTTTTGACCTATATGTTTCTCCACTTCGAGATCTTACATATTCTGTTTAACGTTCTTTGGCTCTATGGATTTGGTAAAATATTTCTGGAATATCACAATCAACAAAAACTTTTAAGCCTCTATCTTATTGGAGGTTTTGTTGGAGGGCTTTCATTTATGCTCGCCTTTAATTACATCCCTCTTTTTCATGATCGAATTACAGAGAGTCAGCTTCTTGGTGCATCGGCTTCGGTTATTGCCATTGTTATTGCGAGTGCCGTTTATGTCCCTAATCATCTGATTCATCTTGCATTTATTGGACCGATCAAGATTAAGTGGATTGCTGTTATATCGGTGATGCTTTATGTAATTAGTCTCTCGGGCGATAATGCCGGTGGTAATTTTGCCCATGTCGGAGGTGCTTTATGGGGATGGATCTATATGTCACAGCTATTGGCCGGGCGAAATATTACCGGTTCTTTTGATCGTTTAATAGCTAAATTTTTCTCGTGGTTTAGGATTGGCCGGAAACTAAAGATCAACTATAATTCTACAAATCCTGATTATGATTATAATCGAAATAAGGTGATCAGGCAAAATGAAATTAATGATGTTTTAGATAAAATCGGCAAATCTGGTTATGATAGTTTAACTTTTGAAGAGCGCGAGATCTTATTTAAAATGGGGCAAAAAAAGTAGGCGCAGTGATCAAGTTATTTTTAAAATTTGGCTTTGCCCTTAATATGGGTGCCTCCTTTCTCCTTCTGATCTCCTATCTCTCCCCCTTTATTCCACCCGATCAATTTTGGCCCATCTCTTTTTTAGGTCTGGCATATCCCTACCTGCTTAGTGTGAATGTGATATTTATTTTTATTTGGGGATTTAAATCATCAAGAAAGCTTCTTCTACCTCTTATTTGTATCGGAATTGGATATGTTAATTTCACAAATTCTTTTCAGCTTATACCTGATTATAGTTCAAAAGCTTCAGGGATTAAGGTGCTTACCTATAATGTTCATGGATTTAAGCATGATATGCGATCCTCCAGAAGAAATAATCCGCAGATCGTCGATTATTTTAAATCCACAGGCTCCTCAATTATCTGCTTGCAGGAAGCATCATTGTTAAAAAGGGGAAAGCTCAGTGCTCAAGGTTTGAAAGATGCCTTGCCGTCGATTAATTTTTTTCAAGAATCCCTATCAAGCAGCTATTCCAGTTTAATCACACTCTCTAAGTTTCCAATTCTCAGCCATGGGGAGATTAAGTTTCCGGGTTCCTCGAATCTGGTTCTCTTTACCGACATAAAAGTCAGTGAGAGAAAAACAATCCGGGTTTATAATTGTCATCTTCAGTCTTATTCTATCGATCCGGATGATTATTCGGTAATCGATTCAATTGGCACATCTTCCAATAGTCATCAAATTGATGAGGCTCGGAATGTGAGCTATAAATTAATAAAGGGTTTTAAACTTAGAGCCTACCAGGCACGTAAGATCGGAGAACATATTCGCCGATCACCTTATCCGGTAGTGGTGTGTGGTGATTTTAATGATACCCCGGCGTCGTATGCTTATCGTAAAGTAAGAGGTGATCTCAAAGATGCTTTTGTTGAGTCCGGGTGGGGAACTTCAACTACATATAACGGAGAATTACCCTCGTTTAGAATTGATTATATTCTTTGCGACCAGCGATTTATTGTCGGTGATTATAAGCGTGACAAGGTTTATACTTCGGATCATTTTCCAATCCAGTGCCGCATTAATTTGGAGTGATTTGGTTAAACTAAAATACCCCGAAGATCTTAGCGAACCTTCAGGGTATTTTTGACGGACTAAATTTGTTGAGACCTACAAGAGTGCATCGATTTTTGAGGCAAGAATTGTTTTTGGAACAGCTCCTACCTGCTTATCGGCAACCTCTCCGTTTTTAAAGAATAAAATCGTAGGGATATTGCGTATTCCAAATTTTGCAGCAGTTCCAGGATTGGTATCTACATCCATTTTAGCCACGATTGCCCTGCCCTCATAATCGTCAGATAGCTCTGCAACAAGCGGCCCGATCATTCGGCATGGACCGCACCATTCGGCCCAAAAATCTACTAATACGGGTTGTGAAGATTGGAGAACCAACTCATCAAAATTAGCATCTGTTACCTCTATTGCCATGTTGAAATATGTTAAATTATTTAATATATCAGAAAATTTTGATCTGCAAATTTACAAATTAATTTATTGTAAAAACGATATCCGGATTTTTTTGCAGGTACGCTTTAAGTTCTTCTGTTAGTCCGATCCTTCGGGTTCGGGAAAATAGGTGCAGTTTGATATTGGTATTTTGATCAGAGACAGAGAATTTAATCAAAGTCTTTCCTGGTGATTTTGCGAATGTTGTATCCAGTGATTCAATTAACTCCTGAGTCAATGTTTCTGCAGCCACAACAAGTCTAAGGCTTTCTGCTTTTTCTGCTAACTCTTGTAGGAGTTCAATCTTACCAGCTTTAAACTCCAATTGATCACCCCCCTGCCATCTTGCTGAAACCTTTCCTCTAACTAGCAGAAAGAGCCCTTTTTTACAAAAATTTCCAAAGTTAACATAGTCATTTCCGAAAAACATCATCTTATAGGAATCTGAATAATCGGTAAGTGTAAGGGATGAAAAGGGTTTCCCATTTTTTGTTACCCCCTCTTGAACCTCTGTAACAATGCCGGCAAAGGTTATTTCCTTGTTCTTTAATAGCTCAATTTCGTTATTCAGATGTGAAAGATTTACATCCTTGGTGCAGAAACTACGTATCTCCAATCCGTAATCATCGAGAGGGTGAGAGGAGAGGTAAATGCCGATTAAATTCTTCTCCTTCTCAAGCGCCATGATCTTAGGCCATTCAGGTACAACAGGAACTACAGGAAGCTTAATCTCAATAGTTTGAAATCCACCAAAAAGAGATGCCATAGAAGACTGGCGATCACTTTGGATCCGGTTTCCATACTTGATTAAGGCTTCAATAAAAGTGCTTCCATCAGAGGTTTCCCCAAAATACTGTGAGCGGTAAATATTTTCAAAACTATCAAAGGCTCCAGCCATAGCTAAAGCCTCGAGATTCTTCTTGTTTATTGTTTGTAAGTTAACCCGTTCGACAAAATTATAAATGGAACCAAAGTCCCCATTTACATCACGCTCCTTTATGATATCAGAAACAGCACCAGCTCCAACGCCCTTAATCGCAGATAACCCGAAACGAAGCCCACCATGTTTATTGATAAAGAAATTGGAGCGCGATTCATTTACGTCAGGACCCATAACAGCTAATCCCATATGTTTACTCTCATCCATGAGGATTGATATTTTATCTGCATTGGTAAGGTTGCAACTTAATACAGCAGCCATAAATTCGGATGGGTAGTTGGCTTTAAGATACCCTGTTTGATAAGCAATATATGCGTAACATACAGAGTGTGACTTGTTAAAAGCATACTGGGCAAAGGCTTCCCAATCTTTCCAGATCTTATCAATTATATTATCAGGTGTTTTTCCTACCGTCTGGCACCCATCCATGAAGATTGGATTGCTTTTGCATCCTTCCGTAAATTTAGCCTTGAGCTTCTCCATAAGGGGTAAATTCTTTTTCCCCATTGCCTTTCGTAGCGAGTCTGATTCGCCACGGGTAAAGAGGCCTAAAGCTCTGGATTGAAGCATTACTTGCTCCTGATAAACGGTGATGCCATAGGTGTCGCCCAGATAATGCTCCATAATGGGATGATCATAAACAATCTCTTCCCTCCCCATTTTACGGTTTACATAATTGGGGATATAGTCCATTGGGCCGGGTCTATAGAGGGCATTCATGGCGACAAGATCTTCGAATCTACTGGGTTGTAAAAGCCGCAGCCATTTTTTCATCCCTAGTGATTCAAACTGAAAAATAGCCGTCGTATTTCCATTACTGAAGAGTTCAAACGTTTTTTCATCATCAAAAGGGATCTTGTCAATATCGACTGTAATTTTTTGAGAGAGTTGAATATTCTCCAAACACTCTTTGATGATTGAGAGTGTTTTGAGCCCCAGGAAATCCATCTTTAATAATCCGATAGATTCTACGTAATGACCATCATATTGGGTCGTCAGTAGGTCCTCATCCTTTGTTGGCATTAAGGGGATGTGATTATCGAGCTTATCTCGGCCAATTAATATACCACACGCATGAACGCCATATTGTCGAATACACCCTTCGAGAGTTTCGGCAAATTTCAAGGTCTTTATGATTAGCGGGTTTGCTGATTTCTTCTCTGCTTCCAGGAGTGGGTTTTCACGGTATGCTTTGGCTAGTGTGATCTTAGGTGTTTCAGGGACCATTTTCGCTAGCCGGTCGGCCTCCGAGAGGGGTAATTTCAATACACGTGAGACATCTCTGATCGCCATTTTTGCTGCCATCGTTCCAAAGGTGCAGATATGGGCAACATTATCGCGGCTATATTTTTCTTTAACCCAGTTAAGCACCAGCTGACGACCGTCATCATCAAAGTCGATGTCTATATCGGGCATTGAAACCCTGTCCGGATTAAGAAATCGTTCGAACAGCAGATCATGCTTGATCGGATCGACATTGGTAATTCCTGTCGTATAGGCAACAACAGAACCCGCTGCAGATCCACGCCCCGGACCTACGATCACATGCATTTCGCGAGCTGCGGCAATAAAATCTTGAACAATAAGGAAATATCCCGGGAATCCCATCGTTTTAATAGTCTCCAGCTCAAATTCTATCCGCTCCTTTAGCTCTGGTGATAACTCCTCTCCATAGCGGGTTAGCGCCCCTTGATAGACCAGATGACTTAAATAATCGGACTCGAATTTTACACGTAGAGCATTTTCATAACCACCGCTTCTCTTGTCGATATCTTTGAATTCTTCAATCAAAATCTGCTCAGGGAAACGTTCTCGATACTCCTCAATGGTTCCAAAGGTTGCTGGAATAGGAAATTCAGGCATGATAGGATCTGAATCCAACTCAAAGAATTCAATTTTATCATTTATCTCTTGGGTATTTTCCAATGTATTTGGCATATCCCCAAATAATTGATTCATCTCCTGTGTCGTCTTAAGCCACTCCTGCTTGGTGTATCGCATCCGTGAGGGATCATCCAGATCCTTTCCCGTATTTAAACAAATTAGCAAATCATGAGCATCGGCATCTTCTCCATTGGTAAAATGACTGTCGTTGGTAGCAATAACTTTGACACCAAATTTTTCGCCAAGCCTGATTAGCTCTTTGTTAACAATAACCTGACAGTCATAAACCTCTGTTGGGAGATGTGCTTCGACAGTTTTATGGCGCTGAATCTCGAGATAAAAATCGTCTTTAAAAATATTTTTAAACCATATTATCGCCTCCTCTGCAGCCTCGAGATCACCTTTTAAGATATATTGTGGAATCTCACCTCCAATGCAGGCTGAAGAAACGATTAATCCTTCGCTATGCTTTTCCAGTAGATTCTTATCAATTCGGGGTTTATAATACATCCCCTCCGTGTTGGCTATTGTGACAAGTTTCAGTAGATTACGATAACCAATTTCATTCTTGGCAAGTAAGATCAGATGGTCCCCTGAGCGATCCTCTTTTTCATTTTTATCCTTAAAATGGATACCTCGTGATGCGACATACGTTTCAACACCCAGGATAGGCTTAATGTCAAATTTCTTGCAAGTTTCATGAAATTCCTTGATCCCAAACATGCTCCCATGGTCGGTTAAGGCAAGGGCGGTCATCCCATCTTCTTTCGCTTTTTTTACCAGGTCTGTAACTGCTGCTGCTCCATCGAGTATTGAATATTGACTGTGGACATGAAGATGAGTAAACGCTACCATAAGTTAAAAACCTTTTAAAATAGAGGAGAATGGATATCCCATAAAACGTTATTTGAAAGGTTAAAAATAGAAAAAAATGTCCAAGTGCACCAAGCTGTTGATAACTATTCCATGCAAAATAGAACACATTAACCACTAAGCAGTTCAAGTACCTATGCTAATTTGGGTGCTATAAATGAATAAGCCAAAAATACTCCGTTTGGATTAAAGTATTTTAATAGGGCAAGATATGGAAGCTATTTAAAGCGTGATGTCTATATGTGACGATCCAATAGATTGTATATCTGATTTTTCTGATGTTTCGAATAAGATTCCATCTAAATTAAACGTATAAACCCCTGCACCTGTAGTTGAGAAGCTCCCCATTGAAAATCCCATTTTTAAAATTTGTTTCAGCGGATTACTATTGTCCATAAATGGGGGCTGATAAAAGACAGCGGTATTTCCTTTACTCACTTTTAATTGATAGGCATCAACATTAGCGACTGCTTTCCATGTAATATAAACGGAATCTAAATCGGCAGATTTGGCAATCGAGATTATCGTTGGAGGGGGCAAGACGGACGCGGATAATACATTGGTATAGGTGATCACCTCTTTATCTTTAAAGGTAACAGTATAATTATAGGTTCCCAGAGTTGGAACAGACACGGAATATGCTGAGTCGGCAGGGGAGTAATAAAATGAATTTCCGCTTTGGGATGGGTTTGTTAAGGTTAGCGTTTGTCCTCCAGGAGTAGCAGTAGTAACGCTTGCTATTAAATTATAGGAGAATGCAGAATGAATCGCTGCATAAACAGTCTTGCTGGTGTCGGCCGAATTCTTTATCGATCTGATAAAGGTGTCAACTGTTGCTATACTGACAACTTTTGCTTTTTCGCAGCCGGTAAAACTAATCGAGATCACGACTCCTATTATTAGATAATACAGTTTTTTCATTTTTAAATATTTAAAAATTATATGGTACTGAAAGTATTAGAGCTATTCATTCTATTCGGTGAATGTTCTAAATAAGATTCCAAAGGTAATCATTTCTCTCTTTTTATAAGTTATCACTACTAATTTCACCTGATTTATTTCAACTAAACCTCCTATAAATAGTTATGGACGGTAAATTATAGCTTCTTGTAATTTACATTGGTGTATCTGTTTAATAGGTTATATCTCCTCTATATTCGAGTTGATTTATGAAAAATAGGGAGATCTATTTTATTTCCCGATTAATAGTGTAACTTTGCCCCTCAATTTTTAAACAAAATTTTCAACGTAAAACGTTATGTCAGTAAAGATTCGTTTGGCAAGGCATGGCCGTAAACAACATGCCTATTACCACATTGTGGTAGCAAACAGCAGGTCACCACGAGATGGTAGGTTTATTGAGAGG
>CAIVMQ010000083.1 GCA_903907075.1 uncultured Bacteroidia bacterium | reverse complement strand
CGCCTGGAACTGAAAAAATTTAATCCGATTCTTAAACGTATTACCGTTCACCGGGAAATTAAATAAATTGAATTATGGCAAAGAAAGTAGTTGCATCACTTCAAAAAGGGGCCGGTAAATCTTATTCTAAAGTAATTAAGATGGTTAAGTCCGAAAAAACCGGTTCGTATAAATTCGTTGAGGAGATCATTCCTAACGATTTTGTAGCTGATTATTTTAAAAATAAATAATTAACAGCCTGTTTAGAGGAAGAGCTTTTATCGTTAGTGATGAAAGCTCTTTTTTATTACCAGTAGCCCGGTATCACCGTTTCCCGAAATCGCAAGATTTACGACGATTTAATTTATATAATTATGGGAATTTTTAATTTTAATAAATCCAAAAAGGAGAGTCTCGACAAAGGTCTTGAGAAGACGAAGGAGGGTGTTTTTCAAAAACTCTCCCGAGCCATTATCGGTAAGACGAATGTAGATGATGAGGTCTTGGATAATTTAGAAGAGATTCTGATCTCCTCGGATGTTGGCGTCAAGACAACCCTGAAGATTATTGAACGGATTGAAAAAAGGGTGGCTGTAGAAAAATATATGAATACCTCAGAGTTAAACAGAATCCTTAAAGAGGAGATTGTTGCACTGCTGGAGGAGAATCATACAATGGATGTTTCCGATTTTGACCTCCCAAATTCGGGTCACCCTTTTGTGATTATGGTAGTGGGTGTAAATGGAGTAGGGAAGACTACAACGATAGGTAAATTAGCACATCAGTTTAAAGCTGCCGGTAAAAAAGTTGTACTCGGCGCAGCAGATACCTTTAGAGCTGCTGCTATCGATCAACTTCAGATCTGGGCCGATCGCGTCGATGTGCCGTTGGTGCGCCAGAGCATGGGGTCTGATCCTGCCTCTGTCGCTTTCGATACCCTTCAGTCCGCGAAGGCAATGGGCGCTGATGTGGTAATTATCGATACTGCAGGCCGTCTGCATAATAAAATTAACCTGATGAACGAGCTCTCTAAAATCAAGAAGGTGATGCAGAAAGTTTATCTCTCGGCACCCGACGAAGTATTGCTGGTTCTGGATGGTTCAACAGGTCAGAATGCCTTCGAACAAGCAAAACAATTCACCCTTGCAACCGAAGTTACAGCTATGGCATTGACTAAACTCGATGGAACAGCTAAAGGTGGTGTCGTTATCGGAATCTCTGACCAGTTTAAAATTCCGGTAAAATATATTGGTGTTGGAGAAGGTATCGAAGATCTTCAAATTTTTCATCGCAGCGAATTTGTAGATTCACTCTTTAGGTAATTTACCCACCACTTTGGACTAATCTTTTCTGATTTATAAATCCCCTCAGGTATTCTCTCTTTATTGAACAGGCTGTTAGTTAATAGCGTATGGAAAAATTTATCAATGTTGTAACGCTGGGATGTTCAAAAAATCTCGTCGATTCAGAATATTTCTTGGCTCAATTGAAAGCTAATGGCTTTAAGGTACAACATGATGCCGAGGCTTCTCTAGCCCGAATTGTAGCTATTAATACCTGTGGTTTTATCCTTGACGCAAAGGAGGAATCGGTGAATATGATTTTAGAGTATGCAGACGCAAAGAAGGAAGGTTTAATTGATAAGCTGTTTGTTTTTGGCTGTTTGTCGGAGCGTTATAAGGATGATCTGCGGATCGAAATTCCTGAGGTTGATCATTTTTATGGAAAATTTGAGATCCCTAAAATGGTTCAAGACCTCAATGCCGAATATAAATTATCACTCACACAGAAACGTTATCTTACAACTCCATCTCATTACGCCTATCTTAAAATTGCAGAAGGGTGCAATCGAACCTGCTCTTTTTGCGCAATTCCCCGGATGACAGGCAAGCATGTATCTGTGCCAATGGAAGATTTGCTCTGTGAGGCACGTAATTTGGCGTCCAATGGTGTTAAAGAACTTCTGGTGATAGCTCAGGACTTAAGCTACTATGGAACAGATATTTATCAGCAGAGCAAATTGGCTCAATTAGTTACTCAATTATCAGATATAGAAGGGATTGAATGGATAAAACTCCATTATGCTTATCCCACAGATTTTCCATTTAATCTCCTTCCGGTGATTAAAAACCGGGCGAACGTGGCTAATTATCTTGATATTGCCTTACAGCATTGTACTGACAGATTACTTAAGGCGATGAAACGTGATACCACAAAAGCAGAAACAATAGCCTTAATCAATCGAATACGGTTGGAGATCCCGGGAATTCATCTGCGTACTACTTTACTGGTGGGGTACCCCGGAGAAACTGAGGAAGACTTCTTAGAGCTTAAAGCATTTGTGCGGGAGTTCCGTTTCGAAAGATTGGGCGTTTTTACTTATTCGCATGAAGATGATACTTATGCGGGTGAAAACGATATAGATACTGTTCCTGAGGAGATAAAACAAGCCCGGGCTGATGAGATTATGGTGATTCAACAATTAATCTCTTCTGAAATCGCAGCGCAGAAAATTGGGCTGCTAATAAAAGTTGTTATCGACCGCTTAGAAGGAGAATATTACATTGGAAGGACCGAATATGACTCTCCCGAGGTCGATGGAGAGGTTCTTATTGTTCCGGTTCAGGAACTTCAAATCGGCTCCTTTTATAATGTGCGAATTGTAAATGCTGATGAATTTGACCTGTATGGTGAACTTGAAGCTGCGATTTAAAATCGAGTAAATAGGCAAAAAAATCGAAGATCCCCCTAAAAATTTATCCCCCTTTTTACCATGTATTTAGGGATTAAATTCCAATTTATTGAACGTTTAGCTAGAAAATATCCATTAATTAGTTCTTCCCGGATAGACGGTAAGTGCGACCCTTAAGCATTCAACAGCACGTTTTAGATCATCGATATTTAAGACATAAGCAACCCTTACTTCATTTTTTCCAATACCTGGCGTGGAGTAGAATCCTGAAGCAGGAGCCATCATGACTGTTTCATTTTGATATTCAAATTCCTCTAGCATCCATTGGCAAAACCTGTCACTGTCGTCAATTGGAAGTTTTACAATTGAGTAAAATGCCCCCATTGGCATTGGTGAATAAACACCTGGAATCTCATTTAAGGCTGTGATAAAATAATCACGGCGATTTCGGTATTCCAAATATACCGCTTCCATATATTCGTGAGGCGAATCGACAGCAGCTTCTGCAACTACCTGTCCTAGCATAGGTGGACATAACCGGGCCATCGCTATTTTCTGAATGGACTTAATAATAGATTGATTTTTGGAGACTACTGACCCGATTCGGATTCCACATGCACTGAACCTCTTGGATACTGAATCGATCATAATCACATTTTCATTGATCCCTTCCAGTTCCAATACAGAATGGTGCGTCTTACCGTCATACACAAATTCACTGTAGACTTCATCCGAGATCAGGTAAAGATCATATTTCAAGATTAGTTTGCGAAGCTTTTCAAGCTCCTCCTGTGTATAAACGTATCCTGTTGGATTATTGGGATTGCAAATAAATATTCCCTTCGTCTTAGGTCCAATAACCTTTTCAAATTCATCAATTGAAGGGAGCTGAAAACCATCTTCAATCTTAGAGGTAATAGGACGAATTACCACATCAGTGGCAATGGCAAACGAAAGGTAATTGGCATAAAATGGCTCAGGGACAATCACCTCATCACCCGGATTAAAACAGACCATAAAGGCAAATGATATTGCTTCTGATCCTCCTGTTGTAATTAAAATCTCATCTGAGTTCACATCCAGATTACGATCCCGGTAATAGTGTGCTAATTTTTTCCGGTAGGTCTCATTTCCAAACGAGTGGCCATAAGGGATAAGCTCAAAATCAAAATTTCTGATGCGTTCAATCGCATGAGGAGGCGTCTTGATATCGGGCTGACCAATATTAAGGTGGTAAACCTTTCTTCCTAAGGCTTTGGCTTTCTCGGAATACGGCACTAATTTACGAATTGCCGACTCCGGCAATTGCGCTCCTCTATTCGAAATTTTAGGCATTCTTTAAATTCATTGTTGACAATTGGCAAAGATACAATTATAATTATAAGCTTTTAAGCTCTTTTTGCTTTCTTTATTGTTAGAATTTTGATCTTATTATTGAAATTAGAATATTTAAACAACGGTTTAATTTCATTCTTCTATTTTATAAAACTCCTTGTATATATGGTCTTTAGTCATGTTTATTCACTTCTAATCTGGTTAATTTTATCGAATTAAATCAATGATTATGATAATAGGTATACCCAAGGAGATTAAAAATAACGAGAACCGAGTAGCGCTTACACCAGCTGGGGCTGCAGAATTGGTTAAAAAAGGGAATAAGGTATATGTCCAATCGACAGCTGGAAATGGGAGTGGTTTTGCGGATCTTGAATATGTGAATGCCGGAGCAGTCGTGGTTCCCGAACTTACCGATGTTTATGCCATTGCCGAGATGATTATTAAAGTTAAGGAGCCCATTGAGTCTGAATATGACCTGATTCGTGAAGGTCAACTGGTATATACCTATTTCCATTTTGCATCCTCAGAGCCACTTACAAAAGCAATGATCCGCCGCAAGGCTGTGTGTCTGGCCTATGAAACGGTTGAACTTGAAGATCGTTCCCTTCCACTGCTCATTCCGATGTCTGAAGTGGCCGGTCGGATGTCGATTCACGAAGGGGCGAAATACTTAGAGCGTACTTTTGGAGGACGCGGTATGTTGCTTGGTGGTGTTCCCGGCGTGCTTCCTGCAAAGGTATTGATACTCGGCGGTGGCATCGTTGGTACAGAAGCTGCAAAAATGGCTGCCGGACTGGGTGCAGATGTAACTATTATGGATATAAGCCTGCGTCGGTTGCGTTACCTTGACGATATAATGCCCGCTAATGTGAAGACTATGATGTCTAATGATTACAATATACGTTCGCAAGTTAAAGTTAGCGATGTAATCGTGGGAGCGGTTCTGATACCCGGTACTAAAGCCCCTTTTTTGATCACCAAGGATATGCTTAAAACGATGAACCCTGGAACCGTATTAATTGATGTGGCTGTCGATCAGGGAGGATGTATCGAAACAACGGTCCCAACAACGCATGACCATCCAACTTATGTTATCGATGAGGTCATCCATTACACCGTAGCTAATATGCCTGGTGCCGTGCCACGCACTTCAACTATCGCGTTAACCAATGCCACATTACCTTATGCAATGAGTCTGGCTGCCAAAGGTTGGAAAGCAGCCTGTGTCGAAGATCGTGCGTTGCGAAAAGGGTTGAATATCGTCGATGGAAAGGTCGTTTATGAGGGTGTTGCAGAGGCATTTGGATTGCCTTACGTTAAGGTAAATAGTGTCTTGAAATAATCGCTTGACTATAGCTTAATCAACAAGACCTTTCGATAGTATCTATTCGAAAGGTCTTGTTGATTTTAAAATCTAACGACTAAGATTCGGTTTAGTCCATTGATGACTTGAATGAGAGTATCCGCTCTTCCAGCATCTTGATCTTCTCTTGCGCGTCTGTTTGTTTTTTACGCTCCAGATCTACAACCTGAGCAGGGGCACTACTCATAAATCGTTCATTTCCCGTTTTTTTCATTACGGCCTCCAGGAATCCAAGGGTGTATTTAAGTTCCTCCTCGATCTTCAGGATCTCCTCTTGCAGATTTACAACATCTCCTAGCGGGAGATAATAGGCTGTGGTATTTACCCTGAACGACATCGCTCCGGCAACCTCCTCTGTGGTTATTTGGAGTTGCGAAAGATTAGCCATTTTAAATACAATGGAATTGTATTCTGGGATATATCCTTTCTCACCGGGAGCAATAAATAATTGCAGTTGCTCCTTATTGGCTATCTCTTTGGCCTTGCGAATAGAGCGTATACCTGTGATTACCTCTTTGATTACCTCAAATTTCTCACAAATCTCTTCCTGACCCGAAATCGGCTTTGGCCATTGCGAAATCATAATTGAATCACCGGGATTTCTCTCCTTGAGAAGATGCCAGATCTCTTCTGATATAAAAGGCATAAATGGATGAAGTAAACGCAATACTTCATCAAATAATTCGCTGATCTGATCAATGGTTGTCCCATCGATAGGGGCCTGATAAGCCGGTTTTATGATCTCAAGCAACCATCCTGAAAATTCATCGCGGATAGTGTTATAGATGGTCATTAACGCATCGTTAAGTCGGTATTTATCAAAATGGTCATCCATTGTTAAGGTTACCTCACTTAACTTGGCTCTAAACCACTCAATGGCTAATCTTGAATGTTCGGGTTGGTCAATGGAGTAGTCAACTTCCCACCCTTTAATTAATCGAAATGAGTTCCAGATTTTTGAACTAAAGTTACGCCCTTGCTCAGACAGTGATTCGTCAAATAAGATATCATTACCTGCGGGTGAACAAAATAACATGCCAACACGAACTCCGTCTGCCCCATATTTTGCAATAAGATCAAGTGGATCTGGCGAATTTCCTAACGATTTAGACATCTTTCGCCTCAGTTTATCACGCACAATACCTGTGAAATAAACATTCTTAAACGGAAGGTTACCGCGATATTCATAACCCGCTATAACCATTCTAGCTACCCAGAAAAATATGATCTCCGGTGCAGTTACCAGATCATTGGTCGGATAATAGTAGTTAATCTCTTTATTCTCGGGGTGGTTGATTCCATCAAATACCGCGATCGGCCAAAGCCATGAGGAGGCCCAGGTATCAAGTACATCTTCGTCCTGACGCAAATCACTACTGGTAAGCTTCGAATCTCCGCTCGTGATCCGCGCCATTTCAACAGCTTTTTCTTCACTGTCGGCAACGACAAAAGATCCATCGGCAAGGTAGTAAACCGGAATGCGATGGCCCCACCAGAGCTGACGAGAAATACACCAATCCTTGATATTCTCCATCCAATGACGGTAGAGATTTTTAAACTTAGCCGGATAAAACTTTATATCTTCCTGTTCTACAGCCGAGGCAGCAGGTTTAGTAATGTCTGACATTTTTAAGAACCATTGTGCCGATAATTTAGGCTCAATAGCTACATCAGTACGCTCGGAATACCCCACTTTATTGGTGTAATCTTCAATTTTAACCAGGTTTCCGGCTGCTTCTAGTAGCGGAATAATCTGTTTACGTGCCTCAAAACGATCGACACCTACCAGTAGCTGAGCTTTGTCACTTAATGTGCCGTCATCATTAAAGGTGTCAATAACCTCCAGATGGTGTCGTAATCCAATCTCATAATCATTGATGTCGTGTGCAGGAGTGATCTTAAGACATCCTGTACCAAATTCAATATCAACATATTCGTCTTGAATAATTGGAACGGAACGATTTATCAACGGAACGAGAACTCTTTTTCCTGTTAGATGGCCAAACCTCTCATCGTGTGGATTTACACAAACAGCAGTATCACCCAAGATTGTTTCAGGTCGGGTAGTAGCAACAGTAACATATTGATCTGTTGTTCCTTCTATAATATATCTGACGTAATAAAGTTTAGACTTTTCCTCTTTGTAATTAACCTCCTCATCCGAGACTGCTGTTTTAGCTGCCGGATCCCAGTTGACCATCCGCACACCACGGTAGATTAATCCTTTATTGTATAGATCTACAAATACTTTGATTACCGATTCAGAGCGGATCGGATCCATGGTGAAACAGGTACGCTCCCAGTCGCACGATGCACCTAGCTTTTTAAGTTGTTCGAGTATGATCCCTCCATGTTTATGCGTCCACTCCCATGCATGGGCAAGAAATTCATCCCGCGTAAGATCGTCTTTCGAAATTCCCTCCTTGCGAAGCTTATCAACAACTTTAGCCTCTGTGGCTATCGAAGCATGATCAGTTCCGGGTACCCAGCAAGCATTTTTCCCTTGCATACGGGCACGTCGAACCAAAATATCCTGAATCGAATTGTTCAGCATGTGCCCCATATGCAATACCCCAGTCACATTAGGTGGTGGGATTACGATCGTATAGGGCTCACGGTCATCAGGTTCTGAATGGAAGAAGTTCTGCTCCATCCAATATTTATACCACTTGTCTTCAACTTCTGAAGGATCGTATTTACTTGGGATTTCCATTATCTTATGCTTGGTATTGGATCAATTTATTCATGCTTTGCAACTCCGGAGAACCGGTTTATTCAATTAGGGGACAAAAATAGGAAAAAGGAGAGAATCGGAAAGGATTGTCTGCAAAGAATCATCATTGCAGCTGTTAAATCAGGTAATACTCTCTAACCACGTTTCGTTTTAACTTTAATTAGACAAAATCTAGACTAATGATTAGATTCTGCAGGCAGAAGAAATAGCAGCGGTATATCAAGCCTTTCATTCCAAGATTTTTCACTATGATCTTTGCCCGGAAAGAATACCGTTTTCACGTTTTTTGTCGAAAATCCTCTTGATTTTAATACCGCGTCAACTTTTTTTTGTAATGGAGCATATAGTGCATCTAAGGTTTTGTCGCCATAATCGAAATAGAATCGGTGGTTTTTTGGATTTGGCAAATGATTGCGCATATAATTCACGAATGCCTCGGGAATAGGGTTTCCTTCCACGGCAAATGTGCCAGGCCAATGGGTACTCATACATGCCGCCCCTCCAAAGACTTGAGGGTATTCACAAACGGCATACATCGAAATCAATCCGCCCATACTGCTTCCTGCAATAAAAGTATGGCGTTTATCCTTGTAAACGGAATATTTCTTGTTGATAATTGGCTTTAGCTCTTTAACGATAAATCTTAAATAGTTATCAGAATTTGGCTTAAAATTATCCGTACTCTTCCCCGTTTTTTTTAACTGAACTGATATTTCAGTTAATTGATCTTTGGAGAGTGATTCATAAGGTTTCTCAGGAAAGTAAGTTGCATGTCGCGTACTCCCTTCACTCCAGATGCCTACAACGATAAATGGCGTTACTTTTCCTTGTTTCATTAATGATGTCGCGACATCATCGATATCCCAGCTTTGGTGATTCCAGGTTGATGAAGCATCAAAAAGCATTTGCCCATCATGCATATACAAAACACTGTATTTCGTCTTTGAATTATAGCTCTCTGGTAGCCAGATATCTACATTTAATGGAGCAATAAATTTAGATTTAAATTGTTCTATCCGTTCTAGTGTTCCGGATATGACCGATGTATGTGGTTGCGCACCACTTTGGAAAGCTAACAGCGCAAAAAATAAAATATATAGGAATCGTTGCATAATCGGTTTTTTTAAGAAACATATTAGACACCACGTTATTGCAAATGTATTAGTTTTTGAATTGTTATCGTATATAGACTTAGCAAAATCTACTGTTAATCTACATCGCTCGAAATGACTATTTTTGTCCATTGATAAAATTAAACACTATGTCCTCATCAATCAAAGCACCCTTCCAATCCTATCATACACTCACAAAGGATATCGACGCGTTATCTTTGTCTTTGGAGAAGACACATGCGAAGCATCTAAACTGCAAGAAGGGGTGCGATTTATGTTGCATGGCGATTTCTGTTTTTCCGATTGAATTTTATGCGATTAAAGCTGAATTAAACCAATTGCAACTTCCCAATTTGCCCATTCCCAAAGATAACACTCAGTGCCGTTTTTTGGTTGATCATAGCTGTTCGATTTATCAATCCAGACCTGTTATCTGTCGAACGCACGGATTGCCACTAGTATACATGAGCATGGATACCGATGAATATGAACTATCGCTTTGTGAGTTGAATTTCACCAACTTTGACTATGAGGAGTTCGACGAAGAGAATACTTTCCCGATGGATCGGATCAATAGTCGGTTATATCAACTTAACAAACAGTTTGTTTCTGAATTTGAAGGGGGTAAATATAGCGAGCAAGACCGTATTGCACTATCTGATTTACTGGGACAATAGCCTATTCGAACTGCGGGTTAATCAATAATTTATGTATTTTTGTTCAAGCTAAAGTTTGAAGTTTAGATCGCACCTGCTGTTTTTAAGATATTGATAATCAAAAATATAATTTCACAATGTCAGAATTTAGTTATCAGAAGCCATTTCCAATTACAAAAGATACAACTACGTACCGCTTGTTATCTGCTGATTATGTTTCTACGATAGAAGTTGAAGGTCGTAAGATCTTAAAAGTAGAACCTGAGGCGCTTGAACTATTAGCAAGAGCTGGATTTTCGGATGTCTCTTTTTATCTTCGGGAGGCACATCTCGAAAAACTTGCATCTATCTTGCAAGATAAGGAGGCTAGCGATAACGATACTTTTGTTGCCTACACGATGTTATTGAATCAGGTTGTCGCTGCAGAAGGGGAGTTGCCAACATGTCAGGATACAGGCACTGCAATTGTAGTTGGTAAAAAAGGGGAGAATGTATGGACAGGTAGCGATGATGCGAAGATTTTATCCAAAGGAATTTATGAGACTTACCGCGATCGTAATCTGCGTTATTCTCAGGTGGTACCTACAACCATGTTTGACGAGAAAAATACGGGGAGTAACCTTCCTGCTCAAATCGATATTTATGCCACCGAAGGGAACAGCTACGAATTTCTATTTGTGACCAAAGGTGGGGGTTCTGCCAATAAAACTTTTCTTTATCAACAGACTAAGTCATTGTTAAATGAAGAGAGCCTTTCTAATTTTATCCGTGAGAAGATTAAGGATTTAGGAACATCAGCTTGTCCTCCGTATCATTTGGCTATTGTTATTGGTGGCACTTCGGCGGAGTCTACGCTATCAACAGTTAAGAAAGCATCGGCTGGCTACCTCGATCATCTGCCAACTCAGGGCAATGATGGTGGTCAGGCTTTTCGCGATTTAGAATGGGAAGAAAAAATCACTAAGATCTGTCGTGAAAGCGGTATTGGAGCACAGTTTGGTGGAAAATATTTCGTTCATGATGTGCGGGTAATTCGCTTGCCTCGCCACGCAGCCTCATGCCCGGTAGGTATTGGTGTAAGTTGCAGTGCCGACAGGAATATTAAAGGTAAGATAACCGAAGATGGTATTTTTCTGGAAGAATTAGAGCGTAATCCGGCACGTTTCCTGCCTAAGTCTGCTCCATTTATGATGCCGGCAGTCGATATCGACCTGGATAAGCCAATGGACGAAGTACTCAAAGAGCTATCGAAATATCCGGTCAAGACACGGTTGAACCTTAAAGGGACCTTGATTGTAGCGCGAGATATTGCCCATGCAAAAATCAAAGAATTAATTGATGCCGGTAAGCCAATTCCTGAATATTTTAAGAACCATCCGGTCTATTATGCCGGACCGGCTAAGACTCCTAAAGGGATGGCATCCGGAAGTTTTGGACCTACCACTGCGGGTCGTATGGATAGTTATGTTGATCTATTTCAGTCTCTTGGTGGTTCAAAAATAATGCTTGCAAAAGGAAACCGCTCAAAAGGGGTTACCGAGGCTTGTAAGAAACATGGTGGTTTTTATCTCGGATCTATCGGTGGTCCTGCAGCAATACTTGCTAAGGATAGCATCAAATCAGTTGAGATAATCGATTTTGAGGAGTTAGGTATGGAGGCAGTGCGAAAAATTACGGTTGAAAATTTCCCTGCATTTATTATCGTCGACGATAAGGGAAATGATTTCTTTGAAGCACTGAAATAAGTTTTATTCGGATTATTTAGCGTTAAAAGCTTGGATTATATCAATTATTTCTTTGTCTGAAATGGCTGCTGTCTCACTCTTGTCTTAAATTGCAAGTAGATTTAAATTGATCATTTCATCTATTTCTACTAATTTAATCAGTCTTAGATACACTCGCACGTCTATATCTGAATATTTAATAAATCATTAGGTCTTATTTACATCCGCTCCGGCACGTCGATTCCTAATAAGGAGAACCCATTTTTTATCGTTGAGCCAATAGTTTGAGCAAGCAATAGTCGGAACTTTCGTATCTCCTCGTCTGGCTCATTCATGATAGTGACATCATGATAGAACTGATTAAACTCTTTCACTAAATCGTAAACAAAATTAGCGACCAAGGCAGGACTATGATTTTCGCCAGCCTCTTTTACAGCATCGGGAAAACCACTTAAAATTTTAATCAGCGTGCTCTCTTTTTCACTCAGTTCGATATTCGGAACTTGAGTGGGTATGGTAATCCCTGCATCGACAGCTTTCCGCAATACACTCTGAATTCGGGCATAGGTATATTGAATAAAAGGACCGGTATTTCCATTGAAATCTATTGATTCTTCGGGGTTAAAGAGCATAGTTTTCTTCGGATCTACCTTTAAGATGAAATATTTTAAAGCTCCTAAGGCTACCATTTGATAGATCTTTTGCTTCTCCTGATCGCTATAGTTATCCAGTTTTCCCAATTCTTCAGATACTTTCCGAGCCACATCAACCATGCCTGCTACTAAATCATCTGCATCAACAACAGTTCCTTCACGCGATTTCATCCTCCCCTGGGGTAATTCGACCATTCCATAAGAGAAATGATACAAGTCTTTACCCCATTTATAGCCAAGCTTATCAAGCAGAAGTGATAGAACCTGAAAGTGGTATATCTGCTCATTACCAACCACATATATCATATGATCGATGGGGTAGTCGGTATAGCGAATCTTTGCGGTTCCGATATCCTGAGTCATATACACCGATGTACCATCTGAACGAAGCAGAATCTTTCGATCGAGACCATCATTCTCCAGATTGGCCCATACCGATGTGTCGTCCATCTGTTCAAAGATACCCTCTTGAACTCCGCGTAATACTTCGTCGCGACCAACAGTATAGGTACTTGATTCATAATATATCTTATCGAAGTCGACACCTAAGGTTTTATAGGTCTCATCAAACCCTGTGTAGACCCAACTATTCATCATCGACCAAAGTTCGCGCGTGGCCGGATCATTGGCTTCCCATAAGCGCAACATCTCACGTGCCTCATTCAAAATTGGGGCTTGCTCTTTGGCCTGATCTTCTGTAATGCCTGTTGTAACTAAATCGGCGACCTCTTTTTTGTACAGCTGATCGAATTTAACGTAATATTCCCCAACTAAATGATCCCCTTTTTTTCCTGATGATTGTGGTGTCTCGCCCTTGCCTACTTGCTTCCAGGCCAGCATTGACTTGCATATATGGATTCCTCTGTCGTTAACGATATTCGTTTTAACTACTTTATAGCCATTAGCCTTCATAATCTCGCTAATAGAAAATCCCAAAAGGTTATTCCGAATATGCCCCAAATGGAGGGGCTTATTGGTATTTGGTGACGAGTATTCTATCATCACCAGTTCAGCGTCTTTGTTTGCGCTCCTAATACCGTATTTTTCTTCCGAAATAGCACTATTTAATTGCTTGATCCAGTAACTATTATGGAAAATAAGATTCAAAAATCCTTTTACGATATTAAAACCGGAAATTATTTCAATGGACGCTACTAAATAATTACCAAGCTCTTCTGCGGTCTGCTCGGCACTTATTTTAGAAAATCTCAGAAAAGGGAAAACAACGACTGTTTTATCACCGGTAAACTCCTTGCGGGTTGACTGTACTTGTACTTGGTTTTCGTCAACATCTTGTCCGTAAAGGGTTTTGATGGCTTCAATTACTTTATTCCTGATTAAGATTTCCATTACTTTTGTATTGTCATTTTAGAATGGGCAAATATAGGAAATTCGGCCCTATTTTAGTTGGCCCATAAATGTCCCTTTAGGTTTTTTAAAAAAATAGTTATGCAAAAAAATAGTATTAGCGGTCAGGAGGAGCAGATTAATGAGATGATTGAACGGATATGTGAGATCTCGGGTAAAATGCTTCCTATAGGTGCAACAATAGGGATGATTGGAAAGGTTATTCAACTTAGAGAGAATGGTGCAGAAGAGATTGCAATAAGAAAACAAGTCTCAGGTGTGACCGGAATAGGATTACATGATTCCCGAATCGATGAGGTTATATTCGAGATTGAAGAGAAACCAGCTCAGAATACCTATATGCCGTTTAATAATCTTCAGTTTGAAGATTTAAAGAATAAACTAACTAATAATCAGGATTAGAATTTTATAAATGAATTAACACACAAAATATTTATCTTGCAAAAAAATAATTATTCAATGAAAACTTCGAAATATCTGATTTGTAACGATATATTGGCACAGGGCGATCAGCCTGCCGAATTTATACTGCATAACCACCACCCTCGCTTTCTCGCAAAGGTCGAGGAGCTTGATTTTGAGGAGCTTGAAAGTCGGCCTGAAAAACCATTTGCCGATATTCTTTATGTCAATGGTGAGGGGGCAATGGTGATTTATCGACTTACTGTAACTGAATATTATGAGCGGGCTGAAGAAGATGAGGTTCTCGATGAGCTCTTTCCAGCGCGCGATTATTATACCCAATATATTCAAGACATTGAAGCTGAGGATGGTGGGAAAGAAGGTTTTCCTGTTAAAGACTTTAGTTCGGAACTTCCAGGGTTGAAAATCTTGAGATCATCAATCAACTGGACAGTAATTTATAACGGAGTGATTGCTGAATTTAATACCGAAGAGGAGATGGATGAATTTCTGGAAACTGATCTGGATATTGAGCCAGAATTACTAGACAAAGGTGTTATCAATGAGTTTGAATAATCTTTAATGCGCTAAAGCCTCATTTCGATCTTTTAATCTCCGATAATAATGATAGAGTGGGAATCCAAGTACCGAAACAAGGATAAGGGTCGTTCCCAAATAAAATCCGGCTGTCATATGTTCAGTCTCTCCAAATATATAGAAGGCAAGTAGAATTCCATAAACAGGCTCCAGGTTTATCGTCAAGGCAACAATATATGCAGATAAGTGCTTCATGATATTGATCTGAACAGCAAAGGCATAAGCGGTGCAGATAATCCCCAGGATAAGTAAATAGATTAAGTCGGTGGGGTTGGGAAGTGCTATGTTTTTGTCTCCATTTATTAACATATATAGTGTCAGGCAGATGAGCCCTCCCATCATCTCATAAAAGCTTATGACAGATCCCCTGAGGTGAACAACCATTTTTTTGTTAAGTACTGAGTATAGTCCAGCTAAAAAAGCTGCGGCTAAGGCGACAAGTATTCCTAATGAATAGCTCGTTTCATATCTAAAGATCAGGTAGAGCCCTCCAATGATTAGTAGTCCGATAATTACTTCCAGCCTATCAATTCTCTTTTTCATAAAGAAGGGCTCTAAAAGGCTTGTAAATAAGGTGCTGGTGGCAAGACATCCTAAGGCAACTGAGACATTGGCAATTTTTATTGCTCCAAAAAAGGCGAGCCAATGTAGGGCAACGATACTGCCAATTCCGAGTAATTTTAGTAATCGTGCCCAATTAACACGAAGTTCAGTTCTTTTCCAGAGGAGAAAAAAGAAAAATGAAATAAAGGCAATCATCATGCGATACCACACTATTTGAATAGCAGGTAGGGTAATTAATTTACCTAATATAGCGGTAAACCCATATATCAGAACAATAAAATGGAGCTTGAGATGACTAGAAAGAAGCTGGTTTTTCAAATGATTGATTTTGATATCAAAGATAAGAACTGGTTTAAATAAAATCGAATTAAGATTAAGTCTATTCAATTATATATTTCTCTTAATAGAAAAACAATTGGTTTAACATACAATTTCTAATACTGTTATTTATTATCTTTAAACCTTAAAAATCGAATGAGATTAAACTGGAACGATTTTGTTTCTAATGTTAAAAGAACCATTCGTTTAATTAAATTAGTCCTATATCTGAATTTATTTAACTTCTAAGTTATGAACCGTTTTTATCTCTCTTTTCTTTTAGTCTTGGGCATATCATCTGGTTTGCAAGCTCAACTTGAATTAATGAATAAACCTTTTATGGATGATGTTCGGTTTAATAAAATTATTGAAGGTACTTACCTTCGTAATAATTTGAAATTCTCAGATATCCAAGGGTCACCTTATTTGTCTGATAAATTTGAAAATGGTAAAATTATCACACAGGAAGATTCTGTTTTTTCAAATATTGAATTAAGGTATAATGCCTATAGTGATGATCTCGAATTTAAACAAGGGGAGAACATTTATAATGTGGCCTTTAAGTTGTTGGTAAAAAAAGCTGAATTTGGTAATAATACCTTTGGTTATCGAAATTATGAACTCGAAGGGGCTAAGCACGACGGCTTCTTGAAAATTCTTGCACAAGGTAAGGCAACCCTTCTGGTGAAATATACAATCAGATTCTCCGATAGAGAGGAGGCAAAAGCGTTTTCTGATTTCCAACCTGCCCGTTTCGAAGAGCCAATTGAGCAGTATTTCCTCTCAATAAATGATGCATCTGCTACATTATTCACAACAAAAAAAATGCTAATTATTTTACTTAGCGATCATAAGGGGGAAATTGAAAGTTATCTCTCTAAAAATAAAATCTCGCTCAAAGATGAAAGGGGATTGGTAGAGCTGATATCCTTCTATAATTCATTGTAAGTAAATACCAATAATTATACCTGTTCGAATAGCAGATCTATAGGATAACTTACGAACCCTTAATTTCAATAGGTTTTTGGTTTTATTTTTAGTTAATTAGAAAATTTAGAATGCATTAACTTGTTATACTTTTTGTACTATTGTACGAATAAACTGACCAACTATTAAATCCAAAATCATGGTGAGCAAAATTTTAATTCCGGTGACTGTAATTTGTTTACTGGCATCCTGCATAAATCAAGAGAAAAAATCCACACAAATGAATCCATTTTTTGAGGCTTACAACACTCCATTTGAAGTTCCGCCCTTCGACAAAATTAGAAATAAGCATTATTTGCCTGCTTTTGAAGAGGGAATAAAGCAACATAATGAAGAAATAAAAAAGATCACTGCCTCAGATAAGCCGGCTGACTTTTCTAATACGATTGAAGCTCTTGATCTTAGTGGCTCCTTACTTAATAAAGTCAATCATGTTTTCTCCAATTTAAAGGAGGCCGTTACTAATGATTCGCTTCAGGAGATTGCCCGAAAGGTGGCCCCTATATTATCAAAACACAGCGACGAGGTAAACTTAAACGAACAGCTTTTTGCACGAGTTAAGGGAGTATATGACTGCCGAAGCTCTTTTAAACTTAACATGGAGCAAACCAGATTACTTGAGGAGACCTATAAACGATTTGTTAGGGGTGGGTCTAATTTATCGGCCGAAAAGAAATTGCAACTTCAAAAAGTCAATAAGGAGCTTTCTCTATTGGACCTTAAATTTGGGGACAATATGCTTACCGAAACAAATAATTATAAACTTGTGATCGATAAGAGAGAGGATCTTTCGGGATTATCAGAATCTGTTATTGAAGGTGCTGCCGATGAAGCGAAGGCTCAAAAGCTCGAGGGTAAATGGGTTTTTACCCTTCATAAACCAAGCTGGACTCCATTTTTGACTTATGCTAATAACCGCAGTTTGCGTGAGAAGCTCTATAAGGCGATGTACAGTCGTGGAAATAATGGGAATGGTTTTGACAATAAGAAGGTGATAAATAAACTAATCAACCTGCGTCTTGAAAAGGCCAATATTATGGGTTTTGCAAGCTGGTCCGATTTTGTATTGGATGATTGTATGGCAAAAACCCCTGCAAATGTCTATAAATTAATTCGTCAAGTATGGAGTCCTGCAATTAAAAGAGCCAAAGAAGAGGTTCAGGATATGCAGACATTAATCGATAAAGAGGGTGGCAAATTTAAATTGCAGAGTTGGGATTGGTGGTATTATTCCGAGAAGGTGCGAAAAGAGAAATATGATCTTGATGAGGAGCAAATCAGACCTTACTTCGTTCTGAACAATGTAAGGGAAGGTGCATTTGAGGTAGCCCACAAACTTTATGGTATCTCTTTTGAACGATTAAAAGATATGCCTGTTTATCATCCTGAATGTGAAGTCTATGAAGTTAAAGATGGTGATGGATCTGAATTAGGGATCCTATATATGGACTTTTTCCCTAGGGCTTCTAAAAAGGGGGGCGCTTGGATGACGAATTTCAGAGAGCAGTATATTGGGAAAGATGGAAAAAATATCCGCCCAGTTATTTCAGTGACCTGTAATTTTTCGAAACCTACAGCCGATAAACCTGCATTGTTAAGCTTCGACGAGGTCGAGACTTTATTTCATGAATTTGGTCATAGCATTCATGGCCTGCTTTCTCAATGCAATTATCAGGGATTGGCCGGTACCAATGTGGCCCGTGACTTTGTTGAACTGCCATCACAGGTGCTCGAACATTGGGCTTCAGAACCTGAGGTGTTGAAGAATTATGCTAATCACTATAAAACTGGAGAGGTGATTCCTCAGGCTTTGATTGATAAGATTGTCAAAGCAGGAAAATTTAATCAAGGATTCTTAACTGTTGAATACCTAGCTGCAGCAATACTGGATATGGACTATCATACCATTACAAAAATGGGAGATGTCGATATCGAACAGTTTGAGAAAAATTCGATGGATAAAGCCGGATTGATAAATGAAATAATCCCCCGCTATAAGTCAACCTATTTTGCCCATACTTTTTCAGGCGGTGGCGAATATTCGAGCGGGTATTATAGCTATATCTGGGCTCAGGTCCTTGATAACGATACTTTTGAGGCTTTCAAAGAGGCTGGAAATATCTTTGACCCCAAAGTGGCTTATTCGTTTAGAATCAATGTGTTGGAGCGTGGAGGAACCGATGAGGCAATGAACCTTTATCTTAAATTCAGAGGTAAAGAACCATCTATAATACCTCTTTTGAAAAACAGAGATTTTAATTGATGCTGTTTTAATTAAAGAATTAGATCCTACGTGGACGATTCCATATTTTTATCTTATGCCGCTCTGTACTATAAATTTGGTAAGAAACTGAAATTAAAAAAGTTCCATACATATCGCATTTTAGTAACGAGAATTTCGCCGGTAGGTACCCCACTTGTGTGTCTGCTGGATTTTGAAATCTTTGGGAATCCTTTAGATTATCAAGATTATCAGATAAGGTAGGATGAATGATCACCTCTGCCATAATATTTAATCGTTCTGTAATGTTAAATTTAAATCCCGCACTTGCCGGAAGGGTAAGGGTTAGAATTGCGGCTTCATTTGTTGGATGCCCATTGGAAGTCCGATAAGGGGGATAAAAGACAAAGGGCGGCCCCATCATAGATCTAACTACTGTTGAGGGATCAGGCTCAAGAATAAATGACCCTTTATTTGTTGATTGAGAGTATAGTAGGCCAAATCCAATGGCAATAAATGGTGTGAAATTCTCGCGCTTATTAAGTCCTAATTTATAATTGAGAAAATTAAGCTCATATAAAAGCTCAATATTTTTAAAGGATCGGATAAAATTAAAGTTATAATTTAAATCATTGGCAAATACCCCTGTACTATTTCTGGGCTGCCCAATAAGTGCTTGATTTAATATTCCATTCCCTTTTAGTTGTCCTGATAATAATTGTACACGGAATGCTGAATGGTTGTTAATATTTAACCGGGTTAGGATTCCTGAAACAGGAGAGCTGTTTTTTGATAGCGTTATTCCCTGTATATCACCCCAATAGTTCGCTGTTCCTATTGTTATTCCAATGTCCGTAGTTTGTTGAGCAAAGCCACTAAGACAATTTGCTGTAATCAAAAAAAAAGCGATTATGGATGAAAGATAGGTTCTGTTTTTCATCAATCGTGCATGAGGGTTTAAGTAATCCAAATTTAGTTAATTAATTAAATAAAAGGGAAAAATATTTTCGTTTAATATCATAAAACCAATTAATTGACATTTCTTAAAACTCAAAAAAATATGAAGGAATCAAATAATCCCTAATTTTGTGTTAATTTGTATTGCGGTACCTTTAAAAATTTAAAATTATGACAAAAAATCATCTGGCTAATCAATCTCGTAGAGCGTTTATTCAGACTTCATGTGTTGCTACCGTAGGTTTGACGATGGCTCCTTACCTTTTGTCATCGAGTAATCTTTCCCTACCTGAAACACTAGTAAAACGGAGATTCGGAAAAATAGATTTTAACGTTACAACACTTGGCCTTGGTGGTCAGGCTTCGATTCAATGGACACCTGCGGGTATCGACCCGGTAGCTATAATTCTTAAAGCCCATCATCTAGGGATAAATTATTACGATACCTCGAACTATTATGGACCTAGTCAACTCAATTATGGTAAGGCTTTTCGTCTGCTGGGAGTGGTTCCGGGAGAGACCAACTATGAGCACGGTAAACGAGAAGCAATCTTTGTGACTTCAAAAACCGGTCTTCGGTTCAGTAAAGGTGGCGATGATCGTAAATCAGTTCATGGTGGAACAGACGGACCGGATGGCTCAAAGACTCTTGATGATGTGCGGCGTACCTTAATTCAGGTGTTTGGAAATGGAATTGACACCTATCCCAAAGAGGCATATCTGGATATGGTATTAATTCATACCCTAAATAATATGGGTGAAGTGGAGGCCGTTTATGAAGGTTATGACTATCCGGACCCGAACCTTAAAACGATTGGCGCCCTTGCTGCACTGCGGGATGTCAGAGATGGAACCAATAGAACGGGTCTTAATCCAATGCACGAAAAACTGATTCACCACATTGGATTTTCAGGCCATAGAGATCCTTCCGTAATGATTGAAATGATTCAGCGTGATACCGAGAATCTTATTGACGGAATGCTTGTGGCTATAAATGCAAATGATAAGTTGTTTTTTAATATGCAATATAATGTTATTCCTGTGGCTGCTGCAAAAAACATTGGTATTATAGCAATGAAAGTTTTTGCAGATGGTGCAATGTATACCAAAAAAGCAGAATGGTCAGATACCCCTGAACATGTGGTATTGCAGGTAGGAGGCGCCGATATTCCATCGCATGAGCTTATCCGTTATTCCTTATCTACACCAGGAATACATACCGCAATAATCGGTATAGGTAAAATTCATGAACAGATTCATCATTGCCAATTAGCTCATAATCTGATCGGAGCTCAGGTTCTACCGGGCGAAATCAGTCAGATAGACAGAAATTCCATTGAGGCTATGGCTTTAAAAGCAAAAGGAGGTAAGACAAACTATTTCCAAAAACCACATCAGGATTTAACACCTCCTAAAGGGGCGAATTTAGAGCTTAAGAAGGAGGGAGAAGCAGAAATTACCTGGCATACTGCCTATGCGGGTGATGCTGCAATAGAACGTTATGAGATTTGGCGCGATGACCTACTGGTAAAAAGTATTCAATATACGCCACAGATCACTAAGGTACCTTATCTTTTTATTGATCAGTATGGTAATCAGATGCCCAAAAACTATCTGGTTAAAGTTATCGATACAAAAAATCGGGTTGCTGAGGCAAAGGCAGTTCAAATTTAATTCCTTTAATTCTATTGAGGATCTTTGTTAGTTATTATTTATGGAATCAATGTGGAAAGAAAATTTTGAGGTTAAGTCATATCATGCTGATTTTCAGTTAAATATCAAACCTTCAGCATTATTACAGTTCTTTCAGGAGGTGGCCTCCAACCATGCCGCAGAGCTTGGTGCAGGTTATGAAACCTTAATTGCAAGAGATCTATTCTGGGCATTATCTCGATTGACGGTGCAAATAAACCGAATGCCTCGTTGGGGAGAGACAATTTTACTCGAAACATGGCCATGTGGTAGCGAAGGGCTGTTCTTTAGGCGCGATTTTATTGTCTATGATCAGGATAACCAAATTCTTATTCGGGCCGTTTCAGGATGGCTGCTGCTTGCAACTTCAACATTGAGACCACAAAGGCCATCAATATTGGATATAACCTTACCCTTTAATCATGGGAAAAGGTCGCTTGATTATTTTCCCGAAAGAATCTCTGTTCAGACTGAATATATTTCTTTTCGTAAAAAGGTGTCTTACAATGAAATAGACCAGAATCTTCACGTTAATAATACCCGATATCTGGATTGGGCCACCGATTGTTTCGATCTTGAACAGTATCAGAAATATCGTATTTCAGGATTTTCGCTCGAATTTTTATCCGAGACCCGCTGGGGCGATGAGATTGAACTTCGCAAGGGAGCAGTTCCCAATTTGTCTGAGATTGAAGCATTAGATCACTTGACCGGATCTACCTTATTTAAGGCACTTATTAATTGGGAATCACTAGCTGAAAAATAATTCTACTGCGCTAATTACGTTTCTTATTCTGTTTTAAGATTGTTCAGCTCTCCTTTTCAAGCTTAATTTCTGCGCTTTGTGTCACTGATTCTCTCCTGTTACTGTTTGGTACTAAAATCGTCTCTTAATTGCATTTTAAACCCTTTTAAAAGTAGGGTAAGTTTCATTTAATGCGGTAAAGAGATAAAAGCATCAAATTATTAGGTTTGAAATTTTTATTACAAAAAACAAGACGATTGTTTGTAATAATTCTTTAATACGAAATTACCTTGAAAGATTTATCAATTATTACCGTCAATATGCGAAATTGGGAAAATTTATCCCGGTTTCTAGGATCATTGGCATTAATTACCGAGTCGTACTTTACGTATGAGGTGATTGTGATAGATAACTCTTTAGAACCTGAAAATATTAATAAATACAAACTTCTTTATCCGGAGTTTAAATTTATACTAAACACTAAAAATAGTGGAGCTGCCAATGGGAAAAATTTAGGTGCTGCAAATTCGAACGGGAAATACCTGCTGTTTTTAGATGTGAATAGCTTAATCTCAGAAAAGTCTGTTTTAGCTATGCTAGATCAGGCCAAGGTGAGTAGGTCTAACTCCGTTGTTTCTTGTAGGCAACTTAGTGCGAAAGGGGAAGATATTAAATCATACGGCTATTTCCCTTCTATGTTGACACTAACCGATTGGCTCGAGTCGATAGTTCGATTCTTCCGGATTATTGATAAGCCATCCGAAAATAAACGTCTTGTTTTTCCTGATTGGATTTCAGGGTCGGCAATGATGATGAGTAAGACCAGTTTTAATAGAATTGGTAAATGGAATGAGCGGTTCTGGATCTACTATGAGGATGTTGATTTTTGTTACAGAGCCTCACAATTAGGTGGTGCCGTTCTAATGTTGAAAAAGGTATCTGTTCAACGAGATCAGATTATTTCAACAAGATCTAATATTGAACTAAAGGCGATGCTAAAGACAGAACAAAAGATATCAAATCACGAATATATCTCCTTGCATGAAGATGGTGTAAAGGAGGTCTTAATGCACTTTTTTCTGGTTTTATCAAATTTAATTACTGGCTTTATTGGTGCTCTTTTAGGGTTAGTCTTTTATTCAAGAAGATCACTTCAGGTCTTTTCCAAAGGATATTTAAAATTATTGAATTATTATTTGAAAGCATTACTACTTGATACCTGGATTAGTCCAAGGGCAATAAAACATCCGGAATCATTCCAATTTATTAACCCTCTGGATGAGAAGATAGCTGTAATGCAAAACAAAAAATTACAGATTTGAAAAACTATTTTTTTGTCGGTAAAGGTAAAAAGTGAATAGAATCAAATCGCCGCGTTCTAATAATATGCTTAAGTAAGGTTTAGAATTTAAATTAATTCTTTGCATCATAAAATTGCTGAATTTTAAAGTTACAGCTCTTGCCCTATAAAGAAAAGTGGAAACGATTTTGTAGTTTCGCACATCATTTAAGGGAGATAAGTTTTGACACGCGAGGAATTTAAAAATATATTTGATACCTATTTCACAGATGTGCGTAATTACATTTATTACCGCGCAGGTGATCAGGAGTTAGCTACAGATGTTGCTCAGGAGGCCTTTATCCGTTTATGGGAGAAAAGAGAAGAATTGTTTTCTGATAATCTTAAAGCTCTTCTTTATAAAATTGCCAGTGATCTTTTAATTACTCAACTGCGGAAACGCAATGTTGCAATGAGATACAGGGGCCGAGCTTTTGAAGAGCAGTTTAGTGAGAGTCCTCACGATTTAATGAGGTACACTGAATTAGTGAAAAATTATGAATTGGCTTTGGAGAAGATGCCGGAAAAACAACGAACAGTATTTCTTTTAAGTCGGATGGATGGACTGAAATACGCTGAAATCGCCGATAACCTTGGTTTAAGTGTTAAGGCAGTTGAGAAAAGAATGAAATATGCATTGGAATCCTTGCGAAAGGCGATCGGTGAAAATTGAATTTAATAAATTGAAAAATGGATCACAAGACAGTAAATAAAATTAGTCAGTTTCCCAAAATTGAACTCCGTTATTCGGTTGCCAAGGAGAGCGTATGGGAAAACATACTAAATATAATTAATGCTCCTAAAATTCAGAAGCATAGTAATATACGAAGCTTTTATTCTCAGATGGCTATGGCTGCTTCGATACTCCTAATAATCGGCGTTACTGCTTTTCTGAGATTTTATACCCAAACCATTGCTGCCCCTTCAGGAGAACATCTTACTTATTACCTTCCTGATAACTCGAAGGTTGAACTTAACGCAAAATCTGCTGTGAGTTTTCACCCTTACTGGTATACGTATGCACGTAATCTTACTCTTGATGGTGAAGCATTTTTTAGTGTCCAAAAAGGAAACGGATTTACCGTATCATCAAAATTGGGTGAAACTACAGTGTTAGGCACAAGTTTTAATATTTATTCAAGAAATAATGACTATAACGTTACATGTTATACCGGAAAAGTAAAAGTTCGGGCTATTGAGAAAAATCATAATATTCTCCTGCATCCCAATGAGAAAGCTTTTATTACTCAAAATGGATTCTTAGATATCGATAAAGAGGCAAATGTTCAATTAGTTAAATCGTGGAGAGATAATATGTTTGTCTTTACAGGAACTCCTATATCTACTGTTTTTGAGGAGATTGAACGCCATTATAATATTAAGATTAGTTATAAAGCCGATGCTACTTTAACCTATACCGGTAACTTTTCAAGAACATTATCTCGAAAAGAGGTACTTAATTTGGTTTGTACCTCATTAGGGATTAAATTTGACGCTAAATCAGATACCGAATTTCTGGTTAATTAATACCAGCGGAGTGTGAGGCGGAGTTTTTTAGTTTTTTTTCTATATATACTTTTTACTTCGTTATCCTGTTTCTCTCAGCAGGTGAATATTCATGTAGAGAACACTCCACTTAACAAGGTCCTAATTTCATTGCGGGATAATTATAAATTACAACTCTCCTTTGACGACCAACTACTTTCTCACTTTAAAGTTACATTAAACCATCGCTGGAGCTCACCCGAAGAGGCAATCCGTTCAATTATTAGCGGCTTCCCCCTATTATGCAAGAAACAGGATGATGTTTTTCTAATTCTCTCCTATAAAATTCTCTCTTCTTCAAAGAATTTTCTCATCTCAGGACAAGTATCTGAGTCTAAATCAAACGAGCCTCTTCCATTTTCAAACGTGTATATCGATAACCGGATAATGATTTCCGATCTTAAGGGGAGCTTCTCTTATCAGCGAGCAGGTGATAGTCTCTTTCATATCCGGGTTTCCCATCTGGGATACTTTATTTTGGATACCGTTGTGGTGGCAGGAATTAATCATCAGTTTAATCTGACCCCTTCAGTAATAGGACTTCGTGAGATTGTAATTAAAGATCGATCTTTGGAAAAATCGACGCATATTGGCAATAGGGCAGGAGTAATTAAGGTTAACCATCAGATTGCTAAATATCTGCCGGGTAGTGAAGATAACTCTGTGTTTACACTCTTAAAATTAATGCCCGGTATACTGGCTTCCAGCGAACAGTCTAATGGATTGATCATTTGGGGTTCCTATGAAGGGCATAGCCAAATCCTTTTAGATGGTTTTACTATTTGGGGACTAAAAAGTTTTAATGACGACATTAATGTAGTAAATCCGTTGGTAACAAAAGATATAGAAGTTTTTAAAGGGGGATATGATGCCAGTTTCGGTGGTCGAGTAGGCGGCATCGTTAATATATCCGGGAAGACCGGGAGCTTTAAAAAACCAACTTTTAGCTTGAATATTAACAATGTTACGATGAACGGAATGGCTGAAGTGCCGCTGTGGAGAAATAGCTCCGTGGTGCTATCTTTTCGACAAACCTATTACAATCTCTATAAAGGGAAGGATATTATCCCATCTAATAATCAAAATGGCACCTTGCCAGATAACCAATCAAAGATTGACTATACCGTCTTTCCAGATTATAATTATCGTGATGCCAATATACGATTCACCACAAGAACTAATAAAGGAGAACTCTTCTACTTGAGTTTACTGGCCGGTGAGGATAGATTTCGATATAACATTAAACCATTGTCAACAGCTAATAACCTCTTTAAGATTGATGCTGAGAATAATGGTCAGTTTGGATCCTCTGCATTCTATGGCCGCACCTGGAAGAATGGAAACATTACAAATCTAACCACTTCCTGGTCTTTATTGGAGACCTCCTTGTCAATTATTCAGAGTATCGAACGGAGAAAAAATGTTTTCGATAAGATAGTCAATGATCAAACTTATAATAAGATTGCTGAATATTCAGAGCGTATAGATAATTTCATTAAACTTTCTCAATCTCATATGCTCGAAACAGGATTGGGATTCGACCGTAATGAAGTTGGTCTTAGAGCCGATTCTTCTGGTTTTAATCAGACTAATATTAATACCGAAGCCTCTCGTATCAATGGTTATGCTCAGGATCATATTACCTTACCAGATCAGATTGAGGTTAAATTTGGCCTTAGAGCCGATTTCCCCCTTAATCTTCAACGAGTGTATATCCAGCCTCGCCTCTCAACGAGTATTAAAATCTCTGAAAATATCCGATTAAATGGAGCATGGGGAGTCTATAATCAGTTTATTTCAAAAAGCTCAGTCCTTGATAATCAGGGTAATTATCGTTATATTTGGTCTTCGTGTGATAATGTTAAGATACCTGTTCTTCAGGCCACCCATTGGGTATTAGGAAGTAGTTACCATCACGATGGCTTAACGGTTAGTGTTGAAGGTTATTTTAAAAATACCGATGGACTGACACGTTATGTGAATACCAATCAGGATTATAAAGCGTTTATATATAAAGGAAAAGGGAGGAGTTATGGAGTTGATTTTTTCGTAAAGAAAGACTTTGGAGAACATTCTGCCTGGATCTCTTATACTCTAAGCAAAACGGAAGAGAAATTCTCCTATTTTCCAACCAATAGATATCTTCCGGCACCCCAAGACCAGCGGCACGAGGTTAAACTTGCCTCACTGTTTAATGTCAAACCATTTAATTTTTCAGCCGTATATGTCTTTGGTTCAGGATTTCCTTTGGCTACCGGATCTTTGCTCGACCCTTCCTATATCTCCCCGATCTATAATCGTATGGATATTGCAGTTAACTATCGTTTTAATGTAGGCAAGGTGGCCTGCGAGACGGGAGTCTCTATCTTAAACCTATTTAATACGCAAAATGTGAGGTATTCAAATTTTGAGCGGGTTCCTGTTGATCAATCTACTACACTAAATATTTATTCGCAGGCTGTCCCATTCTCTCCTCGGGTCTCCCTGCGATTGTTCTACTAACCGTTAGTTCTAAAGTCAGATAGTTTTAAACAAGTAACTCTTTTGCTTTTAAGTTGTTATGCATTGCTAGCCGTCTACATATCGGATCAACGAAATCTTCCTGAGTTAATCGTGGCATAGTTAAGCAATAATTTGAATCTCCTCCTTTTCGACTTCTCCATGGCGTATTCGGAATGACTTAATATCCGGAATTTCAGCGGCCAGGGAGATAATTACATAGCTTATTTCTGGATCAAAGGCCAGACGGATATCTTCAATTGATGGTCTGGCAGGCGTCTCAGGGTGACTGTGGTAATTTGCCAGGATTATCTCACCAGATTTGCGCACTTCACGCACTACTTGAAATTGCTCTGCGGGATCGAACGAAAAATGTTCAAAGCTATGGTCAATGTTAGTTAACTCAAAATGTTTGGTAACTTCCCTGCCAACTCCTGATAAGTACCCACATACCTCCTCGGGTAATCCCTTCTTAGCATGATTAAATAGCTGATCTATTATTTGTTGCGAAATTATAAGCATCTTAAGGGTTATTTCTCTATACGTATTTTATGTACCTGACCCTCTACATGAGACACCTCAAGGACCTTATAGCCTTGTTCTGCAGAGCTCTTGGGGACATTCTGAAGCGGTTCCCCTTCTAGAAGTAGTACTTCAAGAATATCACCCGAATTAAGTTTCGATAGTGCGATTTTTGTTTTCACAAAGGTCATTGGACAATGCTCTTTGGTAATATCTAATTTTACGATAGACATATTGTTTGTTTTTTTGTTTCAAAAGATGCAAGTAATAGCTGACAAGTAACTTGCAGCCTATATTTTTTTAAATAAATAATGTTCTTCCACCCTCTGAGATATCCAAAAATGTGGCTACGCCAAGCACATCTTTTACCTCATGGATAAAATCACTTTTTTGTAGACCAAGGATGTGCATGGCCATCTCGCACGCATACATATTAACTTCTAATGCTTTTGCTGCTTCAACTAACTCTTCGAGAGTGGCAACATTTTTCTTACGCATCAGATACCTGAATATCTTAGGGCTTATCCCACAAAAATTTAGACGGCTTACAGGAGCACTTCGTAAACCTCCCATTAAAAATCCAAATGCCTTGCTAAGAAATCCTTTCCCTACAAACGCCCTTCCTTGTTTCTGCTTGATAGCATCTAATCCCCAAAAAGTGAAGAAAATATTTACCTCATAGCCGGTTGCTGCTGCTCCTGTAGCTAGGGTGAATGTCGCGACCAGCTTATCAAAATCACCACTGAAACTGATGATCGAAAGCTTTTTTTGTTCTTTAGGCTGCAATGCAACGATTATGTCTGAAGTGTCCATTGTTTAGTTGTTAGTTTTTAGTTCACATGTTGCTTGTTCGTAATCAATAAGTTCGGTTATCGTAGGATGATCTCCACAAACCTGACATTTAGAATTATGTTTTACTTTGATAGTTCGAAAATCCATTGTTTTTGCATTAAACGTGAGTAGTCTGTTGGTTAAAAGATTACCCACCCCCGTAAGATATTTTAAAACCTCTGCTGCCTGTATCGTACCTAACATTCCCGCTATGGCACCTAATACTCCAGCTTGTGAACAGGTTGGAACTGCATTTGCCGGTGGTGGAGCATGAAAAACACAACGGTAACATGCTGTTCCAGGAACTACGGTTATGGTCTGACCATCGAAGCGCAATATTCCCCCATGCGAAAATGGCTTGCCGGCCATTACACAGGCATCATTGATCAGAAACTTAACCGGAAAATTATCGGTCCCGTCAACCACAAAATCATAATCTTTGATAATCTCAAAGGCATTACTGGCAGTAAGCAGATCGTAATAGGTGATCACCTCGACATCTGGATTTATTAGATTAATCTTCTCCTTGGCAGATAGTACCTTGGCTTTATTTACATCTGGAGTGAAATGAATCACTTGACGTTGTAGGTTCGAGAGGTCGACAACATCGCCATCGATGATCCCTATCGTACCCACGCCGGCTGCTGCAAGATAGAGCGCAACAGGTGCACCTAAACCACCCGCACCAATGATGAGAACCTTCCCATTACTAATCTTTTCCTGCCCTTCAACACCAACATCCTGAAGTAAAATATGGCGGCTATAGCGTTGAATCTGATCTTCATTAAAATCCATAGTTTGTTATAATTTACTTAGCGCCTGCTCAAGATCACTCTTGAGATCTTCAAGATCTTCAATACCCAATGAGAGCCTTAGCATCGTCTCTCTTACATGGAGACTTTCCCGTTTATCACGGTCAAAATCACAATAGATCGTTGAGGCCGGATGAAGAATTAGCGTTTTATTATCGTATACATTTGTAGCCCTTCTAATCAGTTCAAGATTATTCATAAAGGTAAAACACTCCTCTTTGGTCGAAAAATCGAAGGTAAGCATAGCACCCGGAAATCGTCCAAACTGCTGTTTGCTAATAGTATAAAATTCAGAACCTTTGATGCCCGGATAATTAACCTGTTTTACCTGTGGCAATGAAAGGAGGTATTCGGCCAGTTCGCGACAATTATTCGCCGCTTTCTCAAAACGAAGTTGAAGTGTCTCAAGTCCCAGACTCTGTAAATAAGCTGCAAAAGGGGAGAGGCAGGCCCCTAAATTTCTAAATACTTCGCGTCTTAATTTATAATTAAACGCATAGGGTCCAAAACGTTTGGCCAATGGAGCCAGTTTTTTTGATTTGCTCCAGTCGAAGATGCCATAGTCGATAATAAGTCCTCCCACACTAGTACCACCTCCGGAAATCGATTTAGTGCTTGAAATCACCTCCAGATCAATACCAAAATCTTTGGCTGTAAAAACATTAGGTGGCGTGAGAGTCGTATCGGCAATGAGGGGAATACTTTGTGAATGAGCAGTATGTGCTAAATGCTTAAGATCCACAACCTCAAGCTGCGGATTGGTTATTGTCTCTACAAAAATGGCAACAGTATTGGCATCAATATTTGATTTAATCTCCTCCTCATTCGTGAGATCACAGAATCGAGCCTCGATACCAAAATCCTTTATCGTCGATTCGAAAAAGACTAACGTATTTCCAAAAAGATGCTTTGAAGCGATGATATTACTCCCTGTTGAGGCAAGCATAAAGATCACGTTTGACACAGCCGCCATCCCTGAACTCAAGGCAGTAACGTTCAGTGCACCCGTTATTTGTTTGATACGAAGCTCTAAATTCTCGACTGTAGGATTTGAAATCCGGGAATAGGTATGCACCGGTAACCGACCCTGAAAAGCCATCTCCATCTGCTCTGCCGATTCAAAATCAAAGGCAGCATTACTGTATATGGGTTGATGCAACGCCCGGTTGGCATCCTCCTTAGCATACGGTGTATGAATAATTCTGGTTGTAAACCCGGTGGGTTTAATCATCGTGAACCCCCTCCCATAAAATAGAGAAAGTCAACCTCGTCATCGGCATTGATTAGGGTGCTTTCAAAATTCTCACGAGCGACGAATTCCCCGTTAACCTGTATCGAAACCATCTCAGGTTGCTCCACATTGTTAAGCTTTATCAAATCGATTAAAGAGATAGGGGCTTCAATCTCCTGAACCTTATCGTTTACCAAAATAGCGCTCATTATTTTTCGTTTTACTATTGGATGCGAAAATAGGTATAATAATGATCTAATAAAATGCCTTATAAAGGGGATTTGCTATACCATAAATTAGGTAGTTGAACAACTTTACTCCCCGATTTAAAGTGGGATATCCCACTATCTTTATAAAAGATATTTCACCACTTTAATGGAATTCTTTCACGATTAGCCCTTCAGTAAGCTATATAAACGAAGGATAATAGGTCGCTTTAGTTTGCGTGTTGTTTACAATAAAAGTCAATAACAACAAACTATTTTTGAAGTCGTGTTTATTTTATTTATTTAAATAGAGGATCATAAGGGATTGTTAAAAAGTAGATTAATCGCTTACCCCTTTTTATATTTTTGTTCTGGGACGGTAGATCTTCGTTTTTGTATTTATTCAAACAATTGTTTAATGTAAATCCTGCTTGTTAGATTTAGTCTTAACTAATCCAGGCTATTTAATTATAAAAATCAGAGAGAGTTCAGACTACACTTCTAATTAATTCGAACCTATCTCAACTACAGTGATCTCAAATGATCAGTATTGAATGTAGTCGTGTTATCTAATTTAATCTTTAGATATAAACATATTCTGATTAATAAACCTTTTTAAATGAATGATATCTGGAGAGAGCGATTTTAGAGCAATGTACATATCGGGCCGGATAAGATAATAGCCCGTCTTTTTAATCCCTAATTGGGTGTATATGGATTCGGTTTCAGGGATGTTTGGAATTAGCAAAACATTGATATTAAATTGGTCTGCTATTTTTTCTAATTCTGAGGGCAATGAGTGTGATAAAACGATCAGATTCAATGATGCCGGATTAAGCTTATTATAGATAGAACCGTTTTTCTGCGGATCAACGAATTTAAAATAGGGAAAACGGTCTCCTGATTTTGGAAAGTCTTGGAAGCCAGGAAATTCCAATTGATGATACGATAAAATACTCGTTCTGTAATTAATATTAATCTGCGAAATTGATCTGAAAAAATTCAGTCGGAAGGTTTTATTTTTTGAAATAAGTGGAAAAAAGAGGCTGAAAAACCATCGCAAAACAGAAGACCGAAAAAGCCTTACTCCACGATTGCTACTTGTGAGTACCCTAAAAACAAGATCAGCATATCTTGCAAATCCTTTGGATATTCCAAGCCGCTCAGCAGAGTATGTCTCCAAAAGTGCAGGTGCCGCTCTGTTTTGAATTACAAAAGCCATTTTCCAAGCTAGGTTAAACGCGTCTTGTATACCCGTATTCATTCCCTGAGCCCCTACCGGGGTATGAACATGTGCCGCATCACCGATTAAAAAACAGTTTTGGCTTTGAATAGATGCTGCATATTTTTGATGAGACCGCGTAACCGAAAACCATTCCTGATTTTGTAAATGAATATTCATTTTAGTCCACTCTTGAAAATTCTTCTCAATTATATCAAAGGTTATTTTCTGTTGCTTATCATATTTTGGCGGAAGGTTGCTGTCAATTCTCCATCGGGAGCCTTTTATTGGGAAAAAACCGGTAACCGAAAAATTGGAGAAAGCAAAACTTATTTCATCAGGCAGTAATTGAGATTCGGCTTTACAATCAACAATAAAAATAGAGTTTGGATAGCTCTTCCCTTCGAATGGGATATTGAGCAAATTACGAACAGTACTGTTTACGCCGTCGGCAGCGATAATATATTTTGATGAAATTATTAACTCCGAGTTGTTGCAGAGGATAACTTTTGATGTTACCCTGCCATCTTCCTGGCTAAAATATTGCAACTGCACCTCCCGTTCAACCGAATACCCCCGGTCTTCGATAAATTTAAGTAAAATTCGCTCTGTTTGGGATTGTTCAAGCATCAGTAAAAAAGGGAACTTGGATAGGTTTCCACCTAAATTGCCAATCCTTGTACTGCTAATTTTTTTGCCGTTAGAAATAATATTTATCCGAGTGGCAATAACCCCTTTAGAAAGGGCTTCATCGGCAATCCCCATCTGTTCAAAAATTTCAAGTGTTCGGGCTTGTAAAATTAGCGCTCCCGAATTTTTTGATGAGGAATTGTTTTTATCAATAATACGAAACGGAATTTTGTGGATGGCCAGCTGGCAGGCAAGCATTAGACCTGCGGGACCGGCACCCACAATCAATACATCTGTTGGATTATCGTTGAATTGATGCATGGTTATCTGTTTTTCCAATAATTAAGAATCGGAAAATCCATTGTTCCCTGATCGAATAGCTTGAGATCAATGATTTGATTAACAAATTGTACAGTTCTTTTTTTCTGAATCCCCGAAGTACAGAAATTGGGCCGTCGTTCCGCGCAAGTATTGAACCGTTAAACATTCGTGTAAAAATCCGTGCTGAATAGTAGGCCAACCAGTCTCTTTTTAAATCGTTGATCACAAATCCGACTAATGCATTAATCCTAATCCAGTTAAATAAGCTTAGCAGTTCGTTATCATTCAGATGATGGCAAAATAACGTGCAAAGGAGAATATCGACCGATTTCGTATCCTCCAGATAATCCCGGTAATCACCGATAAAACCAGAAATTTCAGGATAATTGGCACAATGGGTGTTTAAAAAATCAATCGCATCGGCGTTCATATCGACACCGGTAAGTTTTACCTTGAAATTATATCTTCGTGCCCAATCGGCTACAACCCTTAGGGAATCTCCACTTCCACATCCCAAGTCAACAATATGGTAAACCTTTTCGCGATCAGTAATTAATTGCTTTATTCCCTTCAACGTAATAGTATGCCCACCCGAAACTCTGTTTAGTATATCAAGTTCCCTGAGATTTTTATGCAACAACCTCTGTGGAATATTGAGTTCATCAAGCAACTCCTTTTGGTCTGAACGATGTGTAAATTTATTCGTCATAAGTAAAAAGAGCAGATTCAATACTTAAGCCTGGTCCAAATCCTATTGAAAATATCGACTCTTCCGGTACATTGGTTGCCTTCATTATTTCATTTAGCACAAACAAAATGGTTGGGGATGACATATTACCATACTCTGCCAGTGTTTTATACGAATAGCTCATTTCGGATTCACTCAGAGCTAATTTCTTTTTTATCGTATCGAGTATTTTTTTTCCACCGGGATGGATTGCCCATTTGGCAATTGTTGAGGGCGAAAATTTTAATCTTTCCCCGGCTTTTTGAATAATATCATTTACTTCATTGCCAATGAGTTCAGGAACTCCTGGATCCAAAACCATTTCGAAGTTGAGTGACGTTATATCCCAGCAAATAAATTCCTTCCCTTTAGTTAATAGGAGTGAATAAAACCCATTTATGGTCATCCCCTTTTGATTATTCCGTTTGGCAGCCACATCTGAAACGATTATAATTGCGGCAGCTCCATCCCCAAAGATTGTGTTTGATAACAGGTTGTCATGGTTGTCTTTAGGCTGAAAATGGAGCGTGCACATTTCAACACAAACGATCAATACCTTTGCATTTTCATCTCCCCTGGCAATCATATCACCAATTTTTAAGGCATGAAAGGCGGCATTGCAACCCATGAAATTAATTGAGGTATGAAAAATGTCGTTTCGTAATCCCATCTTCTCAATGATTTCGGTATCGATACCTGGGGCAAAGATTCCAGTGCATGAAACTGTGATCAGGTGTGTGATTTCGAATTCTTTTAGGGTTGTTTGGATTTTCTCTTGTGCGTTCTCAATAGCAGAGGCAGCAAGATGATAGGCATTTTCCTTGAAAACATTGAGCCTTTTTTCAATATCCGGCCTATTTTGATTGTTAAACAGAGAATTGCCATTGAGCCTTTGGGTGCCAAAATCGGGCAGAACGGAATATCGGGTATCTATACCACTGTGATGAAACAATACATTTAACTTACGTGACGTTTTCTCGTTTCCATAGGCGTGCTGCATAAATTTTAAAATATTAGCCTGCCCTGTTTTGTATTGCGGAACTGCAGTTCCTAAAGCTATTATTCTGCTCATTATCAAAACCAATTGTAATAATTGTTTGCTATCAGCACTACAAAATAGGAATTCATGCAGATAGATGTCAGCAGATTCATCGTCATGGTGTTCTCAAAATTTGCATTCGTGTTATCCATTCGGATCTTTTTAAACCAAACCGATAATTTGGCGATAACAGGCAACTGGATGACTAAAAACAGAATTAAAGCCATTTGCTGATGCTTGATCTTAAAATAATAAAATAAGAAAATAGTTGCAAGCACAAATAAAAGGGCGGAGAATATAAAGGTTCCTGTATAGCCAAGCTTATAACTTATACTGATTACACCATCTTTCTTATCAGCCTCATGTTGATATATTTGGGTAAGCGGATAGATGCTGCCAATAAAAAAACTTGCAACGCTCATGCAGATGATGTTGCTCGTTGTAAAATAGGAAGTGAGCGTAAAGATTGTAATTGCGGATGAGGACATTAAATATACAAATCCACCCTGAAAGATGAAAACCGTGAAAAATCCAATAATGGGGTATTTTTTTAATCTCAGCTTTCGGTAACTGTAAGCCCTTGACATCAATACAAATATTAAAATAAAAAGGGGGAAATAGAGAGATACAAAAAAACCGCAGAGGATTCCGGTGATATCCATAAAGAGCGTTGCATAAAATAGATTTTCTGAAACTTTAGGGGGATTTTTTAAACCTCCGATACTGGTTTCATCCTTATCCTGATAACTATTATATCCATTACAGGAAGGAAATATAATAAGATGCAAAATGATAAAGGCTATACTCGTTGTTTGCCAGTTAATTGATGTAGATTGACTTAAGGCAAATAAAAATACGGGCATCAGGAAAAACGAAAAAGGCAACCGGAGATGTTTGATCGTATCTTTATCAAACCAGGATAGAATAAAAATTTTGTCCATCTTTTTTTTGTATTATAAACAAAATAATTTCAAAATAGTTGCGATATAAACTGAATAGAAATCGAATCATTTTATGAGCTAAACTATTTTCTAATATAAATATATGTTTTTAAATCGGGAATAGGTGATTTATTCAAAGTCGATACCTCTGATTGACAATCTCCATCTAATCGGCCCCTTTAAAATCAAAGGTAGCTTATTCTTTTGGCTATTTTTATTTGATGGTTCATGAACATTCTAAACGTTTAGTTGTATTACAGTTTAGATATGAAAACAATAGATCGTATAAATTTAATCTTGCCGGTAATTTTTCTTGCTTTGGGTTCATGTGCCAATCATGATCAACTCCCAATAGCTAATCCTATTGTATTTCATGTCACCTTAAGTGGTACAAATGAGATTCCGGCAAATTATTCAACAGCGACGGGATCAGGAACGTTTTCGTATGATCCTCTCACTTCTGTTTTAAGTGGAAGTGTTGTCTTCCAGGGGATGAGTTGTTCAGGAGCTCATATCCATCATGGCGGAGTAGGAGAGATTGGACAGGTTGCCTTTCTTTTAGGAACGGTCCCTATTTCATCACCCCTCACATTTAAATCTCCTTCATTAGCAAATTCCGAACGCGACGATCTGATGGCTAATAAATATTATATAAATTTGCACAGCGAGGCTTATCCTTCAGGTGAGATAAGGGGACAAATAGTTTTAATAACCTCAAAATAAATTCAAGATTTATAAATTTAATATTTTTACCTGTTTGATTACATACAGATACTTTATAACCTATCAGATTTACAATAATTCTATATATATTGTGGGCAAATACCGATTAAGCTACTAAACAATTAGAATATTTATATATAACTATCATTACCAATAATTTATTAATTTTTTTAAAATGGAAAATTACACATCTCATGGCGAATCAGGAGGTAAATGCCCGTTTCATGGTGGAGCTTCAATGCAAAGCGCAGGTGCGGGTACAAGAAACCGTGACTGGTGGCCAAATCAGTTAAAGCTGAATATTCTCCGTCAACATTCTACTCTCTCTAATCCGATGGGTGAGAAATTCAACTATGCGAAAGAGTTCAAAAGCCTTGATTTGGATGCCTTAAAGAAGGATATCTTTGATCTTATGACCAAGTCGCAGGAATGGTGGCCGGCTGATTATGGTCACTATGGCCCTTTCTTTATTCGAATGGCTTGGCATAGTGCAGGGACTTACCGTATCGCAGACGGACGTGGGGGTGGAGGCTCAGGCACGCAACGATTTGCACCACTTAACAGTTGGCCTGACAATGGAAACCTTGATAAAGCCCGTTTGCTTCTTTGGCCACTAAAAAAGAAATATGGGAAGAAAATTTCCTGGGCTGACCTTATGATCCTTGCGGGTAACTGTGCGCTCGAGTCAATGGGCTTTGAGACCTTTGGGTTTGCGGGTGGCCGTGAAGATGTGTGGGAGCCTGAGGAGGATATCTATTGGGGTTCTGAAGGGAAGTGGTTGGAAGATAAGCGCTATACCGGTGACCGTGATCTCGAAAACCCGCTCGCGGCCGTTCAGATGGGTCTAATCTACGTTAATCCAGAAGGTCCTAACGGAAATCCTGATCCACTTGCTGCAGCCCGCGATATCCGTGAGACTTTTGGACGTATGGCTATGAATGACGAAGAGACTGTTGCTCTTATTGCCGGCGGACACACATTTGGTAAAACTCATGGTGCAGCCTTTCCAGGTAAATATGTTGGTCCTGAACCAGCAGCTGCTAGTATCGAAGAGCAAGGTCTTGGATGGAAAAATACCTTCGGAAGTGGCAATGGAATAAATACGATCACCAGTGGTCTTGAGGGGGCCTGGACTACCACTCCTACAAAATGGAGCAATAACTTCTTTAAGAATCTTTTCGATTACGAATGGGAGCTAACTAAGAGTCCGGCCGGAGCACAGCAATGGAAACCTAAAGCTGGCGCAGGTGCCGGTACAGTGCCAGATGCCCACGATCCATCACTGCGTCATGCACCAACAATGCTCACCACAGACATTGCCTTGAGAATTGATCCCGCTTATGAGAAAATCTCAAGACGATTCTATGAAAATCCTGATCAGTTCGCCGATGCATTTGCCCGTTCGTGGTTTAAGCTTACCCACCGTGATATGGGTCCTGTGGCACGCTATCTAGGCAAAGAGGTTCCTAAGGAAGAGCTAATCTGGCAAGATCCTATCCCTGCGATTACCCATAAACTAATTAATGATCAGGATATCGCTACACTGAAGGATAAAATAGCTAATTCGGGACTTTCTGTATCTCAATTGGTATCTGTCGCTTGGGCTTCAGCATCAACATTCCGTGGCTCTGATAAACGCGGTGGAGCAAATGGTGCACGTATTCGTCTGACACCTCAAAAGTATTGGGAAGTTAATAATCCGGCTCAGCTCGGCAAAGTGCTCGACATCCTCGAAGGGATCCAAAAAGGATTCAACAGTGCCCAATCTGATGGAAAACAAGTCTCTCTTGCTGATCTTATTGTTTTAGGGGGATGTGCAGGAATCGAGAAGGCAGCTAAGAATGCCGGTCATAAGATAAATGTTCCATTTACACCCGGTAGAGCTGATGCATCACAAGAACAAACTGATGTAGAGTCATTTGCTGTTCTTGAGCCTGCTGCTGATGGATTCCGTAACTACATGAAGAAACGCTATACTGTTTCTGCAGAAGAAATGCTGGTTGACAAGGCACAATTGATGACGCTCACCGCTCCAGAGATGACTGCTCTTATTGGTGGTTTACGCGTGCTCAATGCAAACTTTGATCATTCAAAACATGGCGTGTTTACCAGTCGTCCAGAGTTACTTACCAACGACTTCTTCCTTAATCTACTCGATATGAGTACAACCTGGAAGGCAACTGCAGATTCCCAGGAGGCGTTTGAGGGACGTGACCGTAAAACCGGTGAGCTCAAGTGGACTGCCACCCGTGTCGATCTAATCTTCGGTTCTAATTCTGAGCTTAGAGCTCTTGCTGAAGTTTATGGATGCGAGGATTCTCAAGAGCAGTTTGTTCATGATTTTGTAGCCGTATGGAATAAAGTAATGAATCTTGACCGCTTCGACTTGGCTTGATTTCTGTTAACCTGAAAAATATGGAAAATAACGGCAGTATTCTGATTATTATCCATGTAATTCAGTGAAAAGCAATAGATTTTTGAAATTAATTAATGTAAAGAGGTGGTCCGTAAGTGGATCACCTCTTTTATTTCTAGTGAATTGGATAATGTATTTCTGAAAACAAAGTTATGATCTTCTTCGTATGATTTCGTTTGGGCCTACTAATAAATAGTTATTAATAAACATTTTTTTTAAATTTCATTGAATGTAGAACCTATTTTCCAATACAAAAATTCTTAAAGATATACCCAAGTGTCTCATCTGTAGTTATTTCACCTGTTATTTCACCGAGATAATGGAGGCATTCGCGAATGTCTTGGGCTAAAAAATCACCCGAGATACCTGAATGCAACCCTTCGATAACCAGCTTAATTGCATTGAGAGCCAGGGTAAGTGCTTCATAATGACGTACATTAGAGACAATGGTATCTTCAAAAAGGGTGGGGGATAGGTTAATGGAATTCGTCATTCTCTCAATAAGTTGTTCGACATTGGTACGACTCTTCGCGGCAATAAATACCAATGATTCGTTGGGCAGTAACGGGAAACCTAACAACAGAGACTTGGCCTGTTCTGTGGCAATATCCACCTTGTTGGCGATAATAATCAGATGCTGATCGACTATTTTTTCACGAATTTTTATGATCCGTTCAAAGATAGGGTCTATAGCCCTGCTTAAATCGGTTACCAACAAGACAATTTCAGCTTTACCGAGCTGAAGGTAGCTACGCTCGATACCCATTGTTTCGATAATATCGGCAGTCTCGCGGATCCCTGCGGTATCGGAGAAGCGAAACAGAGTCCCTCCAATATTTACAATATCTTCTATCACATCGCGAGTGGTACCATGAATATCGGAAACTATCGCTTTATCTTCGTTAAGAAGCGCATTGAGTAGCGTCGATTTCCCAACGTTGGTTTCCCCAATTATGGCCACCGGGATACCATTTTTAATCACATTTCCGAGCCGAAACGATTCGGTGAGCCTGTGCAATAGGTTTGAAATGCGTGTTGACAGGTCGATAAGTAATGCCCGATCTGCAAATTCAACATCTTCTTCAGCAAAATCGAGCTCGAGCTCTACCAATGCGGCAAATCGGAGTAGTTCATTCCTAAGCAGGTTGATCTCTTTTGAAAACCCTCCCCGCATCTGGTTAAGGGCCATTTTATGGGCTGCACTGTTGGCTGATGCAATTAGATCTGCCACCGCCTCTGCCTGGGATAGATCCATTTTTCCGTTTAGGAAAGCTCGTTGCGTAAATTCACCCGGCCTAGCCATACGAGCACCATTCAAAATTAAGAGTTGAAGAATCTGCTGTTGAATATATACTGATCCGTGACACGATATCTCCACAATGTCCTCTCCGGTAAAGGAATGCGGAGACTTAAATAATGAAATGACAATTTCGTCAATCAGTTCATCTCCCGATTTAATAACACCGAAATGGAGAGTATTTGGTTTTTGATCAGCCAGTAGTTTTCCAGTGATAGGAGAGTTATATAGCTTATCAGTAATGGAAATTGCCTCACTACCAGAGAGCCTTATAACAGCAATGCCCCCAATACCGGGAGGGGTCGAAATAGCACATATCGTTTTTTGGTCAAGCATTCAGTTTCAATTATCAATCAGCGCAAAGATACGTAAAATTGAGTGTCTGATCTCGTTGGTCCTATTGTTAAAGCAGGATTTAATCACACTGAGAAACTTAACTTTTTTAGAAGGTATTGTGCCTTAAGTCTGGGATTAATTAGTTAATTTTAAATCATTATTACTTAGGCTAACTCTTTATCTTTAGTTACTAAATTATTTACCGATGGACTACACTAACTATATTTTCCCTTCGGATCGAAGTCGAATGCTCAACGATTTTCGCACAGATGACAAGAACTCGTACGGCAGCCCAAATAGTGCGGAGGAGGCTCTAAGACAGGGCGTAGAGCGCTTGTCTAAACTTCAGAACGTTCTCTATGCACAAGATAAATTTTCGCTGCTAATTATTTTTCAGGCTATGGATGCTGCCGGCAAAGACAGCACAATAAAGCATGTGATGTCGGGAATAAATCCTCAGGGGTGCAACGTAATTAGTTTTAAGGCCCCATCTGCCGAAGAGTTGGATCATGCTTATCTATGGCGTTGTATGAAAGTTACACCTGCGAAGGGGGATATTGGCATCTTTAATCGCTCCTATTATGAAGAGGTTTTAGTTACCCGAGTTCATCCAGAGATTCTGGCAAGTCAGAAACTTCCCATCGATTACAGCAAAGTAACACCTGACCATTCGCTATGGTTGCAACGTTATACCGATATTAATAATTTTGAGAAGTATTTATCCAATAATGGAACCTTGGTGCTTAAGTTCTTCCTTAATGTCTCAAAGGAGGAGCAGAAACGAAGATTTTTAAAACGGATTGAAGATCCTGAAAAGAACTGGAAATTTTCTGAGCGTGACGTCGAAGAACGCCACTATTGGGATGATTACCATTCGGCTTATGAGCAAGCATTTTTCCATACTTCAACTGCACTTGCTCCATGGTATATTATTCCTGCCGACCATAAATGGTTTATGCAGCTTGTCGTTTGTCAGATAATCGGAGATAAATTAAATTCATTGGGGATTGAATATCCCAAATTGACCAAAAAACAACTCGAGAATATTGAAAATGGAAAGCGACTACTGCTGGATGAATAAGGTTTACCTATTTTACAAAAAACAAGCAAGGAGCCTATTGGCCCCTTGCTCTACCTAACCTCTACCTAACCTAAATAACCTTTCAACTGGTGAAAGGGTCTCTTAAATATCTTTTGAGAATTTTTTTTACTGCTTCCACAATTTTAGTTCAATTGCAAAAAAAATAATGATCTAATTGTGTTAAAATATAATAGAAATTTAACACCTTAACATTTGAATATGTAAATAAATTTACCTCTTTTGAATTATTTTTTTACAAATTCTATCTCATATTGTGAAAAACGTTAGTAACGTCCTCGTCATCTTCTAATTTTTCAAGTAATTTTTCGACATCGGCAACCTGTTCCTCGGTGAGTTCCTTAGTTTCAGAAGGGATTCTCTCAAATTCAGCATTGACAATTTCAAAATTGTTCTCCTCGATATACTTTTGTATTGGTCCAAAAGCTTCGAAGTCGCCGTAGATAATGATATTATCCTCCTCCTCAAAGACCTCCTGTATTCCCAGGTCAATCATTTCGAATTCAAGCTCTTCAAGATCGATGCCCTCCTTGGTCTTAATTTTAAATAGGCATTTATGTTCGAAAAGATATTCTACGCAACCCGAAGTTCCAAGCGAACCACCACATTTATTAAAATAACTTCTGACATTAGCTACTGTTCTTGTGGTATTATCTGTTGCTGTTTCAACCAATACTGCAATTCCAAACGGTGCATATCCTTCATATACGACCTCTTTATAATCAGTTTGGTCTTTTGAGGTAGCCTTTTTTATTGCCCTCTCGATATTCTCCTTCGGCATACTGGCAGCTTTCGCATTCTGCATTAAGACACGTAGTCTTGAGTTTGCAGCCGGATCTGGTCCTGCAGACTTTATGGCTATTGCGATCTCTTTCCCGATTTTAGTGAATGTTCTAGCCATAGAGCCCCAACGCTTCATCTTTCTCGCCTTTCTATATTCAAATGCCCGTCCCATATATTATATACTATTTAGGTTTTCTGTGCGCAAATTTAAACTGAATTTTCAAAAAAATCGGGAGAACTGCTTAAAAAATCAACTATTCAGTATTTTAAGGTGCGTTAGTTTCATTGTTCAGCACTTGATTTAATGCAATTTGCACAGCTAAATGGTCAAATTTTCAGTATACTTCCTTAAATCCCCCGATTTTAATCAATCAATTATTACAGCGTCTCACTTTTTGCACTACTTTCGTTTTTAAGTTACATAAGAATCTGAAGCAACTAATAGCGTTGCTTATTTTATGCTATTTATCAATGCATAAGGGGTTTATTTATTTTAATATACGACTCTTACCATGGCAAATTTATTTGTTTCGATTTCAAAAGGTACATTTATCCGAAGTGTACTTACCATTTGTACCGGATGTGTATTCTTTTTTATCCCCGGGTTAACCATGAAGACGGTCATGACCATAATTGGATCAATGCTTTTGATCAGTGGATTGATTACACTTTTGCTTTCAACACTCAGGAATTTTGGTAATCGTACTAGATTTGGACCGGCTCAGGGGGTAGCAAATATTTTTTTCGGAACAATTTTTATAGCTGCACCCGATTTTATCATTAACTTGTTTATGATTGTCATTGGGATTATTTTATTGATCATGGGATTATTCCAGGTTCTTGCATCGACGCGCGCGCTAGCCAGATCTTTTTGGGCTTGGCTATTTCTCCTTATTGGGATTGTAACAATGATAAGTGGTCTCTTGTTATTGTTTAATCCATTTAAAAGTGCTGAGGCTATCCTCCCTTTCCTTGGCGTACTGTTAATATTGAATGGAATTTCTGATCTGTTTAGAAAACGAAAATCGGTAGCTTCAGATCAAAAACAGCACGAAACAACTGTTCAGGATATCCCCTATGAAGAGATCTCATAACAGACAACCTAAAGTTTTTTATAGTAGATAATTTTGTTATTCCGAAGATCAAAAAAGTCTTTTAATATAGCTGTTTGTCTAAATCCATTTCGCTTGTAAAATTCCATAGTTACGGTAAATTGCTCTTTATCAGACGTCTCAATATAGATACCTCGCCCGGATTGCTTCTTAATTTCGGTTTCGATTTTTTCAAGTAGCATTTTGCCAAACCCCTTACCACTATAATTATGATCTACAACAAACCAATAAAGATGGTAATTTTTAATCGTGCTGGGAATTTCACCATAACACCCATAGGCTATTGTACGTCCTTCAAGTTCAAGAAAACAAAATTGATAACCACAACCTTCCCCATCTTTTAACCTATCTTGAACCAGTTCTATCGCCACTTCAATTTCGAACGGTTTAAAAAACCCGGTTGATTTGAGGATATCCGTTGTAGTCATTACATCTGTAGAGACTACAGTTTTTCTAAATCCTAAGTTCTTGAATTCCTGTCGAATGTCGTTTTGCATCCTCAATAAATTGGTGATTTTATACGATCTATACTATCTAATAAATACTACTAAACTTTGCGCAGGCTATTTTTCTACGGTGCTGAACCTTTCAAAAGTTTCTATAAATAACTTAAGTGTATAGCACTCTTTTAGTCTCATTTTTTATTTGTTAATTGGAAATTAGATTTCTAAATCTAATTCTTTTGTCAATCAATAATTCTATAAGTTCATACAAACATAAAAAATATTTAGAACTTAATTTATCTGAATTATTTTCTTTCATTGGCCCTTAAACTTTGATAAAGTTAAGCAAAGTTTCCTTTACTAGTTTCTGTGATTGACATAAAATCACACTTCTTCTATTTTTAGTGGCTTAAAATTAGGATGCCGTTTTTATAAAATAATACTGTTTATCATTAAATCGCCACTTTGTTTGTGTAAGAAATATTAGTGTTGTTGGATTAATTGTATTTTTGCAGATAGAATATGATTAGAAACGATGTTATGAAGACAATAGACTGGGAAAACCTTGGGTTTGGATATAGTAAGGCTGATTATAATGTTCGAAGTTGGTATCGTAATGGCCAGTGGGGAGCATTAGAGATTTCTGAATCTGAGAATATAACCTTACATATTGGCGCAACTGCGCTGCATTATGGCCAGGAGGCTTTCGAAGGGATAAAAGCTTACAGAGGAAAAGATGGCAAGATCCGTGTTTTTAGAATGGACGAGAATGCCAAACGGATGCAGCACTCAGCTCATGGGACTATGATGGCAGAGGTGCCAACACCATTATTCATTGAAGCGGTTAAAAAAGTTGTTAAATTAAATGAGGCTTTTGTTCCACCTTTTGAGTCTGGTGCCTCACTCTATATTCGACCATTACTTGTTGGGACCGGAGCCCAAATTGGCGTTAGACCTTCTGACGAGTATTTGTTTGCAATCATTGTGATGCCTGTTGGACCCTATTTTAAGGAGGGCTTTAAACCTACAGATCTTGTTATTTATCGGGAATACGATCGTGCTGCTCCCTTGGGAATGGGCAAATATAAGGTTGGCGGTAACTATGCCGCTAGTATGGTTCCAGGTCATCGTGCACATCAGGAGGGGTTCTCGGCTGTATTGTATCTGGATGCTAAGGAGAAAAAATACATCGATGAATGTGGTCCGGCCAATTTCTTCGCCATCAAAGGAAACTCTTACATCACACCTAAATCGGAATCAATCCTTCAATCAATTACCAATATGAGCCTTAGGCAATTGGCCTTAGATATGGGGATGAAGGTAGAGGAACGCAGAATTCCTGTTGAAGAGCTATCTGAATTTGATGAGGTTGGAGCTTGTGGCACGGCAGCAGTTATCTCCCCAATAAAACGTATTTATGATGCAGATAACGATTCAGAATACTGCTATGGAACAGAGCCTGGGAATGTGTGTGTGAATCTCTACGAAAAGCTTAGAGGTATCCAGTATGGCCTTGAACCAGATCCTTATAACTGGACAACTCTTATCGAATAGGCAGGTAAAATTTCTGGTTCCCGATAAAGAATAATGGTTTACAGCAAATTAAACTCTATGCTCTAGTTCTCATCTTATGTAACCACAAGTAGACAGCCCAAATAACGGTGATAGAAAAGATACCAAGAATTGGAATGGCGTATGTGCAGATAAAATTATGAAAATACCCTCCAATTAATAGGTATGCCGATGCAATACAAAGTTTTAGAATAATAAATTCTGAATTCGACCAGCTCGTTTTAATTTTGAAGAAGTTCATAATTAATCGATTTTAAATTAAATTCTCTCCTTACATGGTTTCCTAATATCTCAAATAGAGTACTACGGATTTAATTGAAAACTCCCTTGCGATTTAATTCCCTTTAATCTTAGGTAAAGATAACTCTAATTCTCTGTAATTATGTAAGATATAAAGTAAATAATATCCCAAATAGCATGAAGTAATGATTTTTAATTGCTGATTTATTCTTTCTTACCTACCCAATCTTTCCTTATTTTAAAACATCTCTGATTAGAGCTTGAGAAAAAGAGAATTTACGTGAACTAAATTTCTTAAGTCTCCCCTTGGCAAAGATTTACGGGGATTAGGAATGTAAAATCAAGCAGTTTATATGTTAATAGTTAATTAAATTCTTTTTTCGATGGGGGAATTGGTTAACTTTAATCTGAATTTTTTAAAATTTACAATGATAAACTATGTCTCCTTTGCTAGGAAAGCTCGAGCATCCTAAGGATTGGAATTTTGGCTTTTTCGAGAATGTCGGGTTCAAGTAAGATTTCCGGTCGTTCGTATTTAAGAGCAAGGTATAATTTCTGAAGTGTATTTAACTTCATAAAACTACAATCGTTACAACCACATGTTGAGTCGATTGACGGTGCAGCAATAAAAATCTTGGATGGGCAATTTTTTTGCATCTGGTGAAGGATTCCACTTTCTGTTGCAACGATAAACTTATTTTTATCACTTTTCTCTACGTAATTCAGTAGGGCAGTTGTTGATCCAATGAAATCGGCAACTAAAAGTACCGGTTGTTCACATTCCGGATGGGCTATAAAAACGGCTTGTGGGTGCTCATCCATAAGTGCCACAATCTTTTCTAACGAATATTTCTCGTGCACCATGCATGCACCATCCCAGAGTACCATCTCCCTTCCTGTGATTGAATTGATATAATTGCCTAAGTTTTTATCGGGCGCAAAAATCAGCGGTTGATCTTTTGGAAACGATTCAACAATCTTTACCGCATTTGATGAGGTGACAATAACATCTGAAAGTGCTTTGATCTCTGCAGAGCAATTGATATAGGAAATAATCTTATGATCAGGATATTGATCCTTAAAGATTTGAAATTTATCTGCAGGGGCTGATTCCGCTAACGAGCATCCGGCATTCATATCGGGCACTATAACCTTTTTGTTTGGATTTAGAATTTTAGCTGTCTCACCCATAAAATGTACCCCGACAAAGAGAATCATATCGGCTTCCGTTTTTTGTGCCTGTTGGGCTAAAGCAAGTGAATCTCCAAGAAAATCTGAGATATCCTGAAGCTCTGCAGTTATATAGTAATGCCCTAGGATAACAGCATTTTTTTCCACTTTTAATTTCTGGATTTCCCTGTAAAGATCTATTGCAGGTGCTATTGGCTTGTTTACGTAGCCGTGTAATTTTATTAATTGATCGTAGCTCTCTTCTAACATTGAAATAGGATTGTGTCAACAGCTACAAAAATACGAATTCAAATTAAACTTTTTCGGTTAGATGGTTAATTTGATGCATTGTGATGAGAGCTTTTGTCTGTTTTTTGAAGTTAACGGGGAATTAGGTTTACTATTCATGGTAATCCCAAGACGAAATTTTGGATCTTTAGGAACCCAGGGTACTAAAGCGTTTTTAATCGCCGATCTGATAAACTATTCTTGCCAGATTCTTTACGGCTTATTTCTTTAGGAATAATCCCTAACTTTGCACTTGAAAATTTTAAAGAATATGGCACAGAAACCTTCAATTCCCAAAGGAACCAGGGACTTTTCTCCCAATGAAATGGCCCGGAGGAATTTTATCTTTGATACTATAAAAGGGGTATTCCAATTATACGGTTTTCAACAAATTGAAACTCCGGCAATGGAAAACCTCTCTACTTTAATGGGTAAATATGGAGAAGAAGGAGATAAATTATTGTTTAAGATATTAAACTCGGGTGATTATCTCGCTGCAATAGATACCAATGAACTTGCCCAATCAACGAGTACAAAACTAACGGCTAAGATTTCAGAGAAGGGTCTTAGGTATGACCTTACAGTTCCATTTGCCAGATATGTTGTTCAAAATCAAAATGAGCTAGTATTTCCATTTCGTCGTTACCAGATCCAGCCCGTTTGGAGGGCCGACAGACCCCAAAAGGGGCGCTATCGTGAATTTTATCAATGTGATGTAGATATTATCGGTTCTGACTCTTTACTCAATGAGGTTGAGCTAATTCAGATTGTGGATAATGTTTATCGGAACCTCGGATTAGAGGTCATTCTAAAGATTAATAACCGAAAGATTCTAGCCGGTATAGCTTCAACTATTGGGGAAGCTGATCGTATTGTAGATATTACCGTTGCCATTGACAAGCTTGATAAGATGGGACTTGCAAAAGTCAATGAAGAACTGATTCAAAAAGGTGTTTCTCAGAAGTCAATTGAAAAACTTCAGCCGATTTTAAATTTGAGTGGAGATAATACTGAAAAATTAAATCAGATCGAGAAGGTTATTGCCAAATCAGAAATTGGGATCAAAGGTATTCAAGAGATGCGTACAATCTTTAATTACCTTAAAACCATGAATCTAGATTCTGAGGTTGAGTTGGACTTAACCCTTGCTCGTGGATTGAATTATTATACGGGGGCCATTTTTGAGGTTAAATCGAAGCAGATGGAGATTGGTTCAATAACTGGAGGCGGTCGATATGATGATGATCTTACAGGTATATTTGGCCTTCCCGGAATCTCAGGTGTAGGAATATCTTTTGGGGCAGACCGTATTTATGATGTCATGTTAAATCTAGCTCTTTTTCCCGCTGATGCGATCTCTGCGGCACAGGTTATGTTTGTAAATTTTGGACCTAAGGAGGAGACTTATTGTCTTCCCATATTATCCATTTTACGAAAAGAGGGGATTAGCAGTGAGATATATCCCGATTCAGATAAGATGAAAAAACAGATGAATTATGCAAACCGAAAAGGGATTAAATTTGTTGCCCTGGTTGGAGATGCCGAAATTCAAGAGCAGTTGATTAATCTTAAGAATATGGAAACGGGAGAACAGCAACTTGTTACCCAAGCGGAATTAATCACACTATTAAAGAGATAACGAATTAGCTTAGTTCGTTCAAATTAAGTAGCAATGGTAAATTTTATCGCGAATGTTTTAGTATATTCCTTAAAAAAAGAGACTGCCAATAAATCTAAGATTTAAGACAGCCTCCTTACCAAAACTAAACTAAACTACTTTAAACTTTACTAGAATCAAAAAAACACACTTTATTTAGTTACTTCATTCTCTTTTTTATCCTGTTGGTTTTTGCGAAATTCTCTCATCAATGTTGCCCTGAATTTACCTTCAGCAAGATAGAGTTTAACGACTTTTTCAGCGGGGAGAATATTTAAGAATTTTAGATTATACTCTTCTATCAACTTTCCCTCTTTAGCATGTGACGCAGCAAGATCAATAGCTAACTTACGATAATCAGCCTCTCTCATATCGGATTTCGGCTCTTCGCTAGTATGTTCCAACTCTCTTTTCTGATCCATAAGAAGAAACCGCTGTTTCTCTAAGTCATTATAAACAGGCCAAAACTTCTCTGCTTCCTGCGAGGTGAGTCCAAGCTGCTCTGTGAGAAAGGCAATTTTTTTTGATTTAATTAACTCCAAGGTCTGAGGATCAAATTTTCGTTGCCCCATCACTACAGTCGAAATAATTAACAAAAAACATACCAGAAATTTAAATTTTACACCCATGCTAATTCCGTTAGTTGATTGTAATGAAGATTTGATCTGAGAATCAATGCAATAACTTAACTTATTTTTTTGTGTCATAACCTATTTTAATTGGTTGCAAGAATTTCGTATTCACTGTAACTATTTGTAATATAGTCAACTAGGTGTTCTTGCTTAATGAATTTTAAATCTAAATTTCTAATTGTTTCCAAATCAGAGAGGAACTGCTGTTCTGAAAAATCAAGTATTAATACTTGGGGAATCTCGAATTCATAATCTCCCTTTTCACGAATCGAATTTAGTTTAACGATACTCTCTTTCTCAATAGGGATAAACTTTGAATATGGAATATTTAGAATCAATAAGCCTAGGATGAGCACTGCAGCTGAAGCAAGAATTGGCTTAAGATAGAATAATAAAGTTCGCTGGTAATTTATATAAGTTTCATCCTTCTTAATTCTGGCGTTAAGCCGTTCTTCAAAGGTTTCGAAGTAGTTGTCAGGAACCCTAAATGGATTACCATCTTTTATCCCTTCGAACAGATTTTTGCTATTTTCGTCTTTCTTATTCATTTCGCTTACGTTGCTTTGACAATTAACCTTTCAAATGGTTTAATCTGATTACTTATCTTCTTTTAAAAACGCTTCAATTTTTTTTACAGCAAAGTGATAAGATGCCTTCAACGCCCCAACGGAGGTAGAGAGTATTGCAGATATTTCCTCGTATTTCATTTCGTCAAAATATTTCATATTAAATACAATTCTTTGTTTATTAGGCAGTTGCAATAATGCAAGTTGAAATTTTTTTTCTATCTCATCACCTTCAAAATAGACATCTGTCTCGATTGATTCAACAAGGAATTCGTTCACTTCGTTCATCGAAATAATCGAATGTTTTTTTTGTCTCTGTAAATGGCTCAGCGATTCATTGGTTGCAATCCTAAATAGCCAGGTAAAGAGTGAAGAGTCTTCCCTGAAATTATCGATATTTTTCCAAACTTTCATATATACATTTTGAAGAATATCGTCCGTATCATCATGGGTAATGACGATCTTTCGTATATGCCAATAGAGCCTTTGTTGATATGTCTCCACAAGAATTTTAAAGGCCTTTTCACGACTCTCTTCAGCTTTAAGATTGGCAATAAATTCCTGCTCGCTATACTCCATTGACTGTGATCACCATTATACGATTTCCATTCTCTTAAGACTCGATTTTCGTGATTTGGTTTAATGGCTTAGAAAAGAATTCCGATTCGAATTCCTGAAGTTACCGCGAGTGGGAAATCGGGTACCCCTCCCATAAATGCATAGTGATTCCCATTGTTCTGATACGAATGTCCAAACCCATATCCTAAACCGGCAAACCAATCCAATACAAACCGATTATCGAATACCCATTGCTTACCTAGATTTATCATAAAAGCAAACATGGTATTACTTTCTCTTACGCCTCCAGAATTCAATTGTCCGTTATCAATGAAATCTAAATTCTTTGAGTTTATCGTATAACTGGAAATAGAAATCTCAGGTCGTACATAAGCCCCTTTGAGAATATGGTCAAACCGGGTCCCTTTCTGATAAAAATCGGGACTTTTAATAAATTTATAACCAAATTTAAAATACAACCCTTTCGGATCACGGGTTCCTGTTATACCAAGTCCGATAACACCCATAGTTGCCTCAATACTCTTACCTGGTTTAAGGCTCTTTTCGTATGTGAAACTTGTCGCACCTACTAATGGAGATAAAAATCCGATTTTAAAAACATTCTTGCGTTGCTTGTTATAGATCTCAGCATCAAACATTGAATCGTTAATTTTCAGCTCTTTGCCATCATTGAAGATGATCCTACTTATTTTATTTTTATCAATACCGTAGATCACATCACCCGTATAATTATTCTGGGTATATTTTACCTCGTCGTCACCAATCTCTTTAATCTGACATTTAATGGTGTCTTGCGAAATTTTAATAATACGATCCTGACCATTTGCCATTAGAGCGAGGATAGTGAATATAAATAGTAAAGGGTAGTATTTTTTCATATTGGGTATAATTTAGGATTTTAAAAGTTGATTTTAAAGCCTTTCTGAACTTTAAAGACTTTGTTCGAATTAATTTAGTTTAAATATGCCAACTCCTTAGTGTATGATTTTTAGCAAGTTTTTGGTTTTATATATCCAATAAATATTGCGTTACACTTTTGTTGTTAAAGCCATCAGAGCGATTCAGGTTATATTTCTCATCTAAATTACTACTTTTGCGCGACAAAACATATAGATCGTAAAATGGCTTTACAGTGCGGAATCGTCGGACTTCCTAATGTTGGGAAATCGACACTTTTTAATTGCTTGTCAAACGCTAAGGCGCAGGCAGCAAACTTCCCTTTTTGTACCATAGAACCCAATGTTGGGGTTATTACGGTACCTGATAAAAGACTAATTAAACTGGCTGAAATAGATAATCCCAAGCGGATTATCCCTACAACGGTTGAAATTGTCGATATCGCAGGACTGGTTAAAGGTGCAAGTAAAGGCGAGGGGCTTGGAAATCAGTTTCTGGCTAATATTCGCGAGGTTGATGCGATTATTCATGTCGTACGCTGCTTTGAAAATGATAATATTATTCATGTCGATGGTTCAATTAATCCAGTCAGAGATAAAGAAGTTGTTGATATTGAGTTGCAATTAAAAGATCTTGAGACTGTTGAGGGTCGAATTGCCAAACTTCAAAAACAAGCTAAGGTTGGAAACGATAAGATTGCACAGAAAACAGTCGCAGTTGCTGAACGGATTAAAGCTGTATTGCTGACAGGAAAAAGTGCCCGAACAGTTGAGTTAACGGAGGATGAAGAGTCGCTAATTTATGATTTCTTCCTGTTGACAAAAAAGCCGGTTCTTTATGTTTGTAATGTAGAAGAAGCGTCTGCGGCCTCAGGAAATAAATTCACCCAACAACTCACTAACGCAGTGGTCGATGAAAATGCAGAGGTCTTAATTATTGCAGCTGCCACTGAGGCCGATATTGCTGGTTTGGAAGATTATGACGAGAAACAGCTATTCCTTGAAGATCTGGGTCTGGATGAACCAGGTGTTAATAAACTGATCCATTCGGCCTATAAACTACTTAATCTGCAAACCTATTTTACCACCGGTGTGCAAGAATGCCGTGCCTGGACCTTCGTAAAAGGGATTAAAGCTCCCAAAGCTGCAGGTATAATTCATAGCGACTTCGAAAAGGGATTTATACGGGCTGAAGTAATTAAATTTGATGATTATGTAAGACTTGGTTCTGAATCTGCATGTCGTGATGCCGGGAAGATTGCAATCGAAGGAAAAGAATATGTTGTTCAGGATAGTGATATCATGCACTTTAGATTCAATGTTTAGCCAATAATGTGGGTTAGGTAACAAACCCTTGCCGCTTTATTTTACACATCGAAATTTAACCAAGAACACCGAATCTCATACGGAAAGATATAACCCAATCTGCTTCTGAGTTATGCTTTATAAATTGATTGGAACCCAATGATTATTTCCCTTTTTTAGACAGTATCTTATCGATCTCATCCATCACCTTATTCATTGCCTGAATAGCCTTCTCAAATGGGAGTGAGGTTGTCATATCCACTCCGGCCTCTTTTAATTGATTGATCGGATAATCGGACCCTCCGGAAGCGAGAAATTTTAGGTAGTTCTCTAATGCTTTTGGCTCTTTAGCAAGGACTTTTTCAGCCAGTGAAATGGAGGCAGTAAAGGAAGTACTATACTGAAAAACATAGAAATTCATATAGAAATGGGGTATGTTTGCCCATTCGATAGTTACATAATCATCTATTAAGCAGATTTTTTGATCGTGCCCATAGTATTTTTTGATGATATCACCATAAATATCAGATAGATAATCGCCTGTAAGCGGTTTTCCCTTCTCAACCTCTTCATGAATTTTCTTCTCAAACTCCGCAAACTGGGTTTGTCTAAATAAGGTCCCCTTAAAACCATCAAGCCAAGTCATTAAAAGCGATAACTTAATGTCATCATCTTTTACATTGTTAATCATATAGTTAAATAATAAAACCTCATTGAATGTGGATGCTACTTCGGCAACGAATATTTTATAATGGGAGAGTGGGTAGGGCTGGGTCTTATTTGAGAAATAGCTTTGCATCGTGTGGCCTAATTCATGTGCCAGAGTACTCACATCGTTATACGAGTCATTGTAATTTAATAAAATATAGGGGTGGAAATCGTAGGCAGCACCATTTGAATAGGCACCGGAACGTTTTCCTACCGTAGGATAAATATCCATCCATCGCTCATCCATCGCCTTGTTAAGTGTTTTAACATATTCAACCCCTAGAGGTTTAAGCGCCTCTAATACAAGATTTTGTCCTTCAGTATAACTATATTTTAAATTTACATTTTTTACTACAGGTGCATAAAGATCATAATATCTTAGCGTATCTACTCCCAACATTCGCTTCTTGATTGCCAGATAGCGGTGAAAGGCAGGTAAGTTTTTGTTTACATTGTCGATCAAACTTTGGTAAACTGCAACCGGAATATCATTTGGAGATAAGGATGCTTCGATAGCAGAACCATATTTTCTGGATTGAGCACGATAGATATGCTCCTTAACATTTCCATAAAGCATTTGACCGTAAGTTCCCTTATAATTAGCAAAGTTTTTCCAATAAGACTCAAACGAGATTTTGCGGTCATTACGATTTGGTGAAGTACGAATCTTGTTAAATGCACTACTTGTAAGTTTTAGAACGCTATTATCGCTTAAGATGACCTCCGATGAAGGCATCTCCGCATCTTTAAATGTACCATATACATCATTAGATATACTCGAAATCATTGATGAACGCGCAAGTATTCGCTCTTCAGGTTCTGATAAGGTGTGTTCCTTTTTCTTAAACAGATCGGTAAGATCCTTCTTATAAACTGCTAGTCCTTTTTGCTCATTAATATAACTTTCAATAATTTTCCAGTCTGTGGTTAACAGTTCAGGCTCGATATAAGCCGTTTTGGTGCTGTAATCCGCAAGTATCTGCTCTAAACTCTGCTGCATAGCCATATACTTCATGTTGCGCGTATCTTGATCACTATTCATACTCGCATAGAGATAGAGTAGCGAGGCTTCTTTATCCAGCTTTGTAGAGAATTCCAGACAAGCTAGTAAATCATGAGACGATTTTGTTAACTTCCCTTTAAACTGTCCAATCTTAGGCATCTCTTCAAGTAAACTCGTTTTTGCCTTCTCCCAATCATTATCTGTTACAAATAGGTGTGAAGAGTTCCATTTGTATTGATCTTCAATCTCACTTCGCTCTCTCTGTCCGAAGGCATGCAGTACAATTACTAACAGGAAATTTAGGAGTAAAAGTTTTTTCATAATAGATAATTAAAAGTAACTATTTAGTAATAAATATATTATATCGCATGCTCTGTTTTTAAAGTTGATTTCTGATAAGAAATACGGCTTTAAAAATAATTTTTAAAAAACTAAATATAGGTTAGTTATAAGCTTCTGCAATATACAATTTATCAACTTAGAATTTTCACCATAAAATCTAAATAAAAACGTAACTTTGGTAGAGCACATGGCGTTATCGGTTAAATTTCAATGACTTTCATACAGCAATAATTCGTTTAAATTATTCAAAATCAATATCTTAAATAAAGTCGAAATGAAAACGCAATCAGAAAATTATACAATTTGCTGTCCGGAATTTGAGCCCGCTTTATGGGATGATAAAATCCTTGTTTGGGACAATAAGCTATTTGTCAAAGGAAGTGTGTGCACTTTTTTTTATTTGCCTTTAAATTATGGAGGTACAATTAGACGATTAACCGGGCATATTGCCAAGGGAAATGGTACATTAGTTGACTATATGATGCTCTCTGACCATACCTCTAAATGGAGTACATCTATTTATATTGCAGTTAATAAGGATATTAATGGATTGAAAATTGAAAAATTTAGTGGCAAGTATTTTTGTAAGGTATTTGAAGGCTCTTTTAATAAAACTGGTAAATGGTGCAAAGAGTTTGAGCAAATTGCTAAATCCAAAGGCTTCAAGTTTGATAAGCTACTGATTTGGTATACCACGTGCCCGAAATGTGCAATAAAACAGGGAAAAAATTATGTTGCGATTTTAACTGAAGTAGAATAGCGCTTCCGTACTATTCACAATTGAGCTACTCGATTGTGAATAATTAGTTTGTTGGGGCTTTATTCTGCTTAAACTTTTTGCAATTAATTTAATCATAATATGATTTATAATGATTAGTCAGGAGGAGAAATTTATAAAACAGATTCTGGCTGTTGCCGGAGTTTATGAGGGGGGTGATAATCCTTGGGATATTCAGGTTTTAAATCAAGAGTTTTATCGCCGAGTTATTCGAGATGGGGAATTGGGCTTTGGCGAGTCTTATATGGATGGATGGTGGGATTGCCCTAAAGTAGATCAGTTGATTAGCCTTATCCTGCGCGCTAATATTGATCAACATGTACAGGGAAAGTTCTCATTGGTGCAAGATTTTTTTCTCTCTAAAGTTAGAAACCTGCAATCTAAACGGAGGTCTTTTATTATTGGAGAAAGGCATTATGATTTGGGGAATAATCTGTTTCAAAATATGCTTGACAGCCGGTTGAATTATAGTTGTGCCTATTGGAAGGATGCCCATACTTTAGATGAAGCACAAGAGCATAAGCTTGATCTGATTTGTCGAAAGCTTCAGCTTAAACCCGGTATGCGCGTCTTGGATATCGGTTGTGGGTGGGGTCCATTTGGTAAATATGCAGCCTCCAGATATCAGGTAAATGTAGTTGGAATAACCGTATCTAAAGAACAAATCCAACTTGGCGAGAAATTATGTGAGGGTCTTCCTATAGAGTTTCGTTTAATGGATTACCGTGATTTGGATGAAAAATTTGATCGCATAGTTAGCGTAGGAATGGTTGAGCACGTAGGTTACAAAAATTACAACACTTTTTTTAACGTCGCACGCAGATGCCTAACTGATAATGGATTATTCCTTCTTCATACAATTGGTCATATGAAATCGGCAAAAACTCTTAGCCCCTGGACTCATAAATATATCTTTCCAAATGGTATGGTTCCATCTGCTACTCAGCTCTGCGATGCGTTTGAAAATTTATTTGTGATGGAAGATTGGCATAACTTTGGACTTGATTATGATAAAACCCTTATGGCATGGTACGATAATTTTACACTAAACTGGGATAAATTAAAGGATCAACTATCAGATCGGTTTTTCAGAATGTGGAAATTTTATCTCCTCTCCTCGGCGGCTACCTTTAGGTCAAGGCGAAGCCAGCTTTGGCAGATCGTTCTCTCTAAAAATGGCGTTCCCGGAGGGTATGAGTCGGTAAGGTGATATTTAATTTACTTAACACTATAACGACTAAAAATCAAAGGTGTCGGGATGAGCTCCAAAACGGTGATCCCTATCCAACTTATCAATTCGGGCCATATCCTGCGCAGTGATTTCAAAATCAAATATATCGGCATTATGTTTTATCCGCTCCTTTTGAACTGATTTAGGTATCGTTACAATTCCTTTCTGCAAATCCCATCTAAGTACAATCTGCACTGGTGATTTGTGATATTTTTCTGAAAGTTCTCTGAAAAGAGCAATTTCATTAACCATACCACGCATAATTGGGCTCCAGGCCTGGTAAACGATACTATTTGATTTGCAGAAATCAATCAGTGATTGCTGCACTAAATAGGGATGACATTCAACCTGATTGACCATAGGCATAACTTCTGCTGCTAAAAATAATTCCTCAAGGTGGTGCTCAAGATAATTACTTACTCCAATGGCCCGTGCTCTCCCAGAGCGATATATCTCCTCAAGTACCTTCCATGTCGAGGCAATTTTCTCTTTTACAGGCCAATGAACTAAATATAAGTCTACATAGTCTGTTTGGAGTAACTCAAGACTCTCCTCAAAACCGCTCATCACACTTTCGCTACGTTGTTTGTCATTCCAGATTTTTGTTGTAATAAAGATTTCTTCCCGGGGAATTCCGCTAGCTAAAATCGCATTGCCAACCCCACGCTCATTTTGGTAGAATGATGCGGTATCGATATGGCGATAACCCGCTTCAAGGGCCCATTTTACCGAGTTCTCAACCTCTATACCATCCTGTGTTTTGAAAACTCCCAAACCAAAATATGGCATCTTAACCCCATTGGATAATTGTACAGTTCCATTTAAATCACTTATTATCATATTTTTATAGTTATTTTTCTTTAGTTTGATGATAAAGTCTCAATTTTTTATTTATTTTTCAAATATAGTTGATCATAATTTGATTGGTACAGTTAAAATGGTGAATTTTGAAATAAAATAATCTGTCATGAAGCACGATATTACCACTTTTGAAGATATCAAATTTCTTGTCGATCACTTTTATGCAATGGTTCAGCGTGATAGCATGCTTGGTCCTATCTTTAATTCAAGACTTATTGGTCGGTGGGAGCTTCACAACCAGAAACTTTATAGATTTTGGAATACTGTATTATTGCGTAACCCTGATTACGTAGGTAATCCGGTCCCATTACATTTTACATTGAAAATTGACAAGAATAATTTCCAACGATGGCTTTCGATTTGGAACGAAATAATTGATGCCAATTTTGAGGGAATTGTTGCCCAGAGAGCTAAATATAGGGGAATGATGATGGCAAATGCATTTTTATATAAAATTAATAAAGATTTGAACTCACATATCGATTAAACTCAAAAGGTTCTAATTTTCAACTTCCAGCAACAATTAAATTGGCATGAAAAATTGGAAGGTTGATTTACTTTTTTGAACTATATAAATTTTAGGATTACGAAAATCAGCTCTATATAATTCATCCTTTATAATTGCATTATTTTGTTCTTTTTTAGATTTCTCTTCGTATTATTAGGAATTCTAATTATCAGTTGCTATGTTTGTGCCTATATAATTCATTTAGTTTAGCATTTAGAATGAAAAGAGAAAACATATACCGTGTTATTTTTACACAAGGGGAGCAGCTATGTTCTTCGGATTCTCTTTGTCCGCTATTTTTTATGCGTTCCATGTCCATGAATATGCGATAGCCTTCTTGCAGAAAAAAATCTGTATGAAGGCTCCTTCCAACCGCTCTTTACGAGCATCTTTCTTAATCCATTATTTAAAATCGGTTTATCATGCCCAAGACTGTCGTTAAATTCGGCGGATCCAATCTTAAGAGTAAAGAGGATATCGGACGTATTATTCAAGTTGTTAAAAATTATCGGGACCCTGTTGTTATCGTTATTTCTGCCTTTTATGGGGTTACCAACTATTTAATTGATGCGTTGGAGAAGGCACGTCATGATGAGTCGGTAGCAAAAATAACTACAGCCTATTTACTTAGACTTAAGAGAGAAGCACTTGAATTATATTTTGCGGACCAGCATCAATTGACAAAAATTAGTGCTGAAATTGGTATCCAGCTTAATGAGCTGGAAAGGTTCCTTCAAGGAATTGCCCTAACAGGTGATGCCTCAGCGGCATTAGAGGATCATGTATTGTCTTATGGCGAGCGTATCTCTGCGATTTTTCTTACTGGTATTCTTGCCAGTCTAGGGATTGAAGCCAGAGTGGCACTGCCTGAGTCGATAGGTCTTGTAACAGATGGTGATTTTGGTTCAGCATCAGTTGATTTTGTGAAATCGACGGCATCTGTTCGTGAGGCTCTTTCAGGTGACTACATTTCGGTTATCCCGGGATATTATGGTCTTTCACTAGAAGGAAAAACAACATTATTTGGCAGGGGTGGTAGTGATTATGCAGCTGCTGCAATAGCACGTTGTATAGGAGCCCAATCCCTAGATATATGGAAAGATGTAAATGGATTCTTAAGTGCTGATCCTAAAATTATTGAAAATCCAGTTCCGATTTTGCAATTAACATATAATGAAGCAGCTGAATTAGCCTATTTTGGCGCTAAGATACTCCACCCACGAACTGTAGAACCATTATCTGCCGCTCATATACCCATTCGGATTTTTAATATAACTGGCGATGCGGATGTATCAAAGCCACTCACAGTGATTTGCGCTGAGAAAGTTGTCTCTAAAGGGATTTTAAAAAGTGTAACTTTCAGTGAAGATTTTGGAATATTAAAATTAAAAGGGTCAGGGGTAGGTGCAAAACCAGGAATTCTGGCTAAAGTCACCACAGCTCTCCATGGGGCTGGGATAAATATTAGTTCCGTATTGACCTCGCAAATTTCAATCAATATTTTAATCGCAAAAAAAGATCTCAGTATTGCTTATACCTTAGTGAGTGCAATCGATCTTTCGGTGGTAGCAAAAGTTCAAATCATTGATGATATTTCGGTGGTGGCGGTCGTTGGAAACGGAATAGCTGAAAATTATGGTGTTGCAGCACGAATCTTCACCGCTCTAGCTAGAAATGGTATTAACGTATTGATGAGTTGCTCTGGCGCTTCACCAATAGTGAGTTACTTTTTAGTTAAATCAACCGACTGTATCGCAGCAGTAAAGTCTATTCATCATGAATTTTTCGAAACATTTTAACCCCTGTGATAGTTAGTAGTATTATAGATCAATTGAAAATTAGAAATAATAGAAATAAGTAAAAACAATTAAAAACAAGTAATTATGAGCACAAGTACACCAAAATTTGAAACCTTACAAGTCCATGCCGGACACACACCTGATAGCGATACGCTATCACGTGCAGTTCCAATTTATCAAACTACCTCTTATGTTTTTAACAATGCAGAACATGCGGCCAATCTTTTTGGATTAAAGGAGTTTGGTAACATTTATACCCGTATTATGAATCCCACTACGGATGTATTTGAAAAACGTATGGCAGCCTTGGAAGGCGGTGTTGCTGCGTTAGCTGTAGCCTCAGGTCATGCGGCTCAGTTTATCGCTATTACCAATATTGCCGGAACAGGTGATAATATTGTATCTTCACCTTATCTATATGGAGGTACGTTTAATCAGTTTAAAGTTTCGTTTAAAAACTTAGGAATCCAGGGGCGTTTTGCGAAAAATCTTTCAATTGATAGTTTTGAAAAACTAATTGACGATAAGACTAAGGCGATCTATTTGGAAACAATTGGTAATCCTAGCTATTCTATCCCTGATTTTGAAAAATTCAGTGCATTGGCAAAGAAATATGATCTGCCTATCATTGTAGACAATACATTTGGTTGTGGTGGTGCACTCTTCCGTCCACTTGAACATGGAGCGCATGTGGTTGTTGAATCTGCAACAAAGTGGATCGGTGGTCATGGATCATCTATCGGCGGTGTTATCGTTGATGGAGGTAATTTCAACTGGGGTAATGGCAAGTATCCTGGATTTACTGAGCCTTCAGAAGGTTATCACGGTCTAAAATTTTGGGATGTCTTTGGAACTGATGGACCTTTTGGAAATATCGCCTTTATTATTCGTGCCCGTGTTGAAGGGTTGCGTGATTTTGGTCCTGCAATTAGCCCTTTTAATTCGTTTCAGTTAATTCAAGGCATTGAAACACTTTCTCTTCGTGTTGAACGTCACGTTCAGAATACCATCGCACTAGCAAAATGGCTTCAGAAACATCCTAAAGTTGAATCTGTAAACTACCCAGGTCTTGAAGGTAACGAAAATTACGAATTAGCTAAAAAATACTTACCGAAAGGAGCCGGATCTGTACTCACTTTTATTGTTAAAGGGGGTAAAGAAAAAGCAAAGCAGACTGTTGATAATCTTCAGTTGGTTAGTCACCTTGCTAATGTAGGTGATGTTCGAACCTTGATTATTCAGCCTTCAGCAACAACACACTCTCAGTTAAATGAAGTAGAGCAACTTAGTGCTGGCGTTGAGCCTGCTGGATTGCGCGTCTCTGTCGGAATCGAGCATATTGAAGATATCATTGCCGATTTTGATCAGGCATTGTCAAAAATCTAATTAAATTTAAAAAGACAAAGGTATAGCATGCAAAAAGTGTGCTTACCTTTGTCTTCATTAAAAAAAATACTATTTAATTCAAAGTTTCTTTCTATACGAATCTTTGAATAATCTTTCTAAAAATCGTAATCATGCCTTTAAATCTTCCCGACGGACTTCCAGCCATTGATCTTCTGCTAAAGGAGAATATTTTTGTAATGAATGAAACTCAGGCTGCACACCAGGATATCAGGCCATTAAAGATCATTATTTTGAATCTTATGCCATTGAAGATTGCAACAGAAACAGATTTATTACGATTGTTGTCTAATTCTCCGATTCAAATTGAGATCGATTTTCTTCAAATTGAAGGTCATTTATCGAAGAATACCTCTTTAGACCATCTTAATACCTTTTATCACACCTTCTCTGAGATTAAAGATAATAAATATGATGGAATGATTATTACCGGAGCACCGGTGGAGCATCTTCCTTTTGAAGAGGTTGATTATTGGGATAATATTTGTGCTATTTTTGATTGGACAAAAAATCATGTAACCTCTACGATGTTTATTTGCTGGGCTGCACAGGCAGGATTGCATCACTTTTATGGAATTGAGAAATATCCGTTGAAGAAGAAGATATTTGGGATTTTCGATCATTTCCATTCAGAAGCAAAATTGCCTATTTTCCGAGGATTTGATGATATGTTTAGAGCTCCACATTCGCGTCATACCGAGATTCTTGCTAAAGATATTGCTAAAGTACCTGGCATCGAGCTTATATCTCATTCCAAACAAGCCGGTGTTCATATGGTTATGGGGAATAGCGGCAAGCAACTATTTATAACGGGCCATCCCGAATATTCGAGAGGTACTCTAAACAGGGAATATAAACGAGATATTGAAAAGGGATTGCCGATCGATCTTCCACTGAATTATTATAAAGATAATGATCCTTCCAAAGAGCCAATACTCAGTTGGCGATCACACGCCAATTTGCTCGTTCTGAATTGGCTCAATTATTATGTATATCAGGAGACCCCTTACGACTTACACGATATTAAATAATTAATTAGGCTTTATACAATTGAAAGTTAAAGCCTAATTTTAATTACCACCTTTTTTTCCACCACATCTGAAGCCGCTCAAGGATTTTTAATTCAGACGAATTATTTTGTGGGGTATAGAAGCGTTTATTTTTAATTTTTTTTGGTAGAAACTCCTGTTCTATGAAATTTCCATTGTAGGCGTGTGCATACTTATAGGCTTCACCGTAGCCGATCTCCTTCATAAGCTTGGTAGGTGAATTTCTCAGATGAAGCGGTACGGGCAGATGGCCTGACTGTCTAACCTCGGCAAGGGCAAGATCTATAGCCTCATAGGCAGAATTGCTCTTAGGGGAAGTAGCCAGATAAATGGTGCATTCTGAAAGGATAATCCGTGACTCAGGCATTCCGATTTTGTGAACCGCATCAAACGTACTTTGGGCCATCAAGAAAGCATTTGGATTGGCTAATCCGATATCTTCTGAAGAGAGAATTAGCAATCTGCGGGCAATAAATTTTATATCTTCGCCACCTTCGATCATCCGGGCCAGGTAATAAACGGCTCCATCGGGATCACTTCCGCGGATACTTTTTATAAATGCCGAGATAATATCGTAATGCATCTCTCCATTTTTATCGTAGAGTGCAAGATTCGCTTGCAAGCTGGATGTAACCATATCATTGGTTATGGTTAGCTCCAGACCGCTTTCTGTATTGAGTACGATCTCAAGTACATTGAGAAGCTTGCGGGCGTCACCACCTGAGAATCGTAGCAGCGCCTCAGACTCCTGCATAATTATTTTGCGCTGAGAGAGTTCAAAATCAGTTGTTAAGGCATGAGTTAGTAAGGTTAGTAAGTCCTCCTTTTCGAGAGATTTAAGAATATAAACCTGACAGCGGGAGAGGAGTGGAGAGATTACCTCAAAAGATGGATTCTCGGTAGTAGCTCCAATTAATGTGACAAGTCCTTGTTCTACTGCACCTAAGAGAGAATCTTGCTGCGACTTACTGAATCGGTGAATTTCATCAATAAACAGGATTGGATTGGGAGCATTGAAAAAAGTATTGTTCCGGGCTTTGTCAATAATCTCACGGATATCTTTTACCCCTGAATTAATGGCGCTGAGGATATAGAACGGACGGTTTAATGAATTTGCAATGATTTTTGCCAGGGTAGTCTTTCCTACTCCAGGTGGTCCCCATAGGATTATAGAGGATAAATTACCTGAATCGATCATTTTCCGCAGCACTGCTCCTTCACCAATAAGATGTTTCTGACCTATATATTCCTCTAAATTTTTAGGTCTTAATCTTTCCGCCAGCGGTTGATTTGACATCTTAATTGCAATATCTTTTAATCACATTATATGCTTCATTGAGCCCAAGTTCCCCGGCTTTACTTAAATCAAGTGATCCACCTTCCATATCATCCAAAAAGATCCGGGTTAAACCTCGATTGAAATAAGCCTCCGCGAAATCAGGTTCTAAATCTATCGCTTTCGAGTAATCGTTTATTGCTTCAAGATAATCTTTCTTTTTAACCTTTGTATTTGCCATATTAAACCACGCAAAAATAAATCTCGGATTCATATATAGTATTGATTCATAGTCTTTAATAATCTCTTCGTAGTCGAGCACCTTCTCATCTGTAGGTGTTTGTGCCAGCGCTTTTGTACCATTAATACTTAATGTGGTAGGTTCGGGTAAGAGGCCAGGCATATGAATATAATCAACCCTTTTCATCATGGTATTGGCTCTATTAAAATATGCCAGTATGTTATGACCATCGATTTTGATTGCTTTGTTATAATCTTCAAGGGCCAGGTTGTAGTTTTTTAGCAGTTCATAATATATTGCCCTGTTAAAATAGGTATCCGGATTTTTTTTGTTGTTTTGAATTGATTTATCCAATAGATCAATTTTTTCATGGTATTCTTCACTTCGCCACCCCTCATTTTTAACCGCTTTATTGGTAATAAGCATAAACGGTTCGTTGTTATTTTTCCGATTTAGAGCGTCAACTTCCATGCTATAATACTGTAGGCGTTCAAAATCTGCCGAGTCTTTATGGAAAATAGAGATGATAAATTCTGGTTGCAGTTCGATTTTTACATTCCGATTTTGCACCATACCACGGTCGATCTCTGTTTCTTTTACCTCCCCACCGTTGCCAACTACAATATTTCTACGAGCACGTTTTCTTGTTGCGGGTCCTTTGTTATTCTCCTGAGAAACTGTCGTGGAATCATGAGGTGATGCTGAAGGTTGATTTTGTGCTAAGGCAGAAGATTGATTGACTCCAGCACTTGTTCCCACTCCTTGTTTTCCTTGTCCTGATTGCTGATTTGGTGTTTGACTAGCTGATTTAGCCTGCCCATTCTGATTTGTTTTGGTATTTTGATTCGCTGTGGGAAGGACAAAACCGTACATGCGTCTCTGTTTCTCTTTCTCTTCCTCTGCATCGAGTCGTTTTCTAAATTTTGCATATTGAGGGTCGAGTTGCTCAGCAACAGCAAAATCAGACTCAGAACCTGGGATTTTAAGTGATTCCTTGGCAATTCCGCGGTTAAGCCATGCAACGGCAATCTCCGGATTTAGCTTTATAGCCATATCATAATCAGGAATGGCCCCTCTTGTGTCTTCTAGCTTATGTTTTACAATACCACGATTAACAAATGCTTGAGCCATTTTGGGATCAAGCCGAATACATAGGTCATAATCTTTTAGTGCACCGGCATAATCTTGCTTCTCAAACTTTGCAATTCCACGCATAAGATAAGCTCCCGAAAAGTGAGGCCTAATTTTGATCGCAGCATCACAGTCTTTTATTGCTCCCTCGAGATCATTCTTCATTTGCTTGGCCGAACTCCTGTTAAGGAAGGTATTTGCCATCAGGGGATCGATATCCAACGCCTTGGTATAGTCTTCAATGGCTCCATCCAAATCTTCCATTGCAGCCTTGGTAATCCCACGGTTAGTATAAATAGCCTGATCATCACTCTTATACTCTAATGCTTTGGAATAATCATTTAAAGCCTCTTTGTAGTTCTTAAGCTCATAATTGGCCATTCCACGATACATATATGCTTCGGGATAAAATGGCTTAATATCTAACGCTTTATCATAGTCATTTTTTGCTCCACGAAAATCATCAATGTAATGTTTTGCCATTCCCCTGTAATAATATGCTTCAGGATGCGTAGGCCTAAGTTTAATAACTATATTTAAATTCTCAATCGCACTGACATAATTTCCAAAATAGATACGGCTACGACCAACGTAAAAATACTGATCGATATTAAGTTGCGCAAATGTAGTCCATGAAATGGCTGTAAAAAATAGAATAGTGACAATTTTCTTCATCAGGTTGAATTAGGCAAATTGTAAGATTGCAAAAATAGCAAAATAGTATTTGATGGTAAGGTATTGCTTTTTTAATTTTTTAGTAATAACGTATACCGCATGTTAAATAGATGCGAGTGGTGCTTGGGGGACGATCTATATATTCATTATCACGATTATGAATGGGGAGTTCCTGTTCGCGAGGATCAAAAGCTTTTCGAATTTCTAATACTTGAAGGGGCGCAGGCTGGACTTAGTTGGATAACAATTCTTAGAAAAAGGGAGCATTACCGTAAAGCCTTTGATAATTTCGACGCTATTAAAATCGCCTCATACGATCAGGATAAGGTTGAACAATTGATGGGCAATAGCGGAATCATACGCAATAGGTTGAAAATTGAATCAGCGATTAACAATGCCCGGGCTTTTCTGACAATTCAGCAGGAATTCGGAAGTTTTTCCAACTATATCTGGGGATTTTTTGAAGGTAAAACGATTCAAGGCAATTACCTATCTATTAAGGAAGTTCCTGCAATGAGTACTCGCTCAATAATTATTTCGAAGCAACTGAAAAAGAGAGGATTTAATTTTGTTGGGCCTACAATTATTTATTCGCTAATGCAAGCCACCGGAATGGTCAACGACCATTTAAACGGTTGTCATCGCTACCGGGAATTGGGAGGTGGTTAAATGGCTAACAGATATTTAATTAATGACACTTAAAAAAGTTACACTATTAAATCTGTTTCGCAAGAGATAAGTTTAAAGTAATTCTCCTTCATCAAAGTTACGTCTTTCAGTGATATTGCCTTCTAAATCGGTAATAAATATATGACGGACCTGAAAGTGATCCCGTATGATAAATTCATAGCTAGGTAAGCAATCTGATTTTTCGATGAATATAGAGCTCATTATTTGTCCGAAAGTTTCCAGTTTTTCTCGTATGGAATTATCGAGCATCTCTATTTTGCAGTTAGTTTCAGTTTTAAGCCATTTACCGGATAATTCAAACCAGGCAATCAGTTCGTTTCCATTTATTCTGAAAATAACTTCAAAATGCCCCTCCTTTTCTTTTGACCAATCTACATTGGTCGCCTCAGGAAACAAGAGGTTAAATGACTTTAACAACGGTTGTCCTGGGGTATTTGGATTAATCCGAAATAAATATTTTAGGATAAAATCTTTCATGGAATTATTTTCACTTAAGACGGAATTTTAAACAAAAGTCACATTTGGCAATGTGGCTAACTGAAATTATAATGTTCTTTATATAAGAATGCAACCCGGTCACGTGCCCTTTTAAGTCTCATTTTGGTAGCACTCTCACTGATTTTTAATGCAGTTTGAATATAGGCAATTGGGACATTGTCGATATAATGCATAGTAAGTAAAGCTTTTTCTTCAGGATGTATAAGTTCAAGAATTTTCATTACCCGTTCACTATTGATCTCCTTTTCATTTAAATCATCGATCACATCTGGAAGTTCATGTTGAGAATTCCATTCCGGATAATTCATTTTCTTTTTGGTGCGGAGATACTCAATACAATTATTGTAGGTAATTGCATAAAGCCAAGTCGAGAAATTTGATTCCCCTCTAAAATCGGCAAGTCTTTCAAATACTTTGCAGAATATATCCTGGACAAATTCCTGAGCGAGAGTTTTATCTTTTAGTAATGAGTAACATTTGTCGTAAACTTTCTCTGAATAGCGTTTATATAGGACCTCAAAAAGGTTCGTATTATGCTCTTGTTTAATAAGCCTGATGATCTCTTTATCTGAATAATCCTTAACAGAATTTTTTATTGTCATCTTTTAAAAACGCTAAAGCATTAAAATTTAAGATTTTATAATATTTCACTCGTCAAAATTAAAAAAAAAATCT
>CAIVMQ010000082.1 GCA_903907075.1 uncultured Bacteroidia bacterium | reverse complement strand
TGAAAGGGTGATCAAGCCTCCCGTTGTATTATTAATTGTTCCACCGTTGATGTTAAAAGTACCAGTTCCAATTGCAGAACTTGTCCCCGATGAGCCTGCATTATTAATATTAAGTGTACCTGAAGTGAGAGTAGTAGCGCCTGCGTAGGTATTTGTTCCTGAAAGGGTTAATGTTCCACTTCCAGCTTTGGTAACACTGGTTCCAGCACCGCTAATATTGCCTGATATTCCCAGGCTACCCGCAACCGTAACCGAAGCAGCGGCAGGCATGACAACCGGACAAGATATAGTTGCCGTACCAGAGATATTGGTGATTGCAACACCCGAATTTCCTGCAATTGTTAACGTTCCTGTGCCGGAAATTGAGCCTCCCGCCATATCGGCAATAGTCCGGCATGTACCTGTTGCAGGACTCGCAATAACAGGATAATTAGTAAGACCTACAGGAATCGTAATATCACTAGTATTTCCGGGGATTCCATTCGTCCAGTTAGATGCCTCATTCCAATTCGTATTTGTTGCACCTGTCCAGGTGGTTGCGGGGGAGGGAATTAGACTTACAATGCTCATGCTGGTACGTTCGGCAACGGTCACCGTCATCGAGACGGTTTCATTGGTAGCAGCAGTTGTAGCATTTCTCGTACCGATGCCTCCATAGAATGCGCCACTATTTCCGGTGCCGCCCCCAAACAGACTTGAACTTCCCGTCCAACCATTTACAGTACTGCTGTATGCTGTAGTCGTTGCCAAATTTAATCCGTATCCGGCGAGGAAGATGCCCTGGTCGCCGGCCGTAAAGTTTGCGGTCGCTGTTGCTGTAGTGGAAGCCGTTGCTGTAGAGGCTAAGCTTGCTCCATTCCTTACGATGGTTGTTTGATCCACATCCTGATAGACGGCCGCAAAAGTGACGTAGCCATAGATGGTGGATCCTCCCATTGTAACCACTAGACTATTCCCACTGGCCGAGGCAATACCCGATTCTTTTAAATAATAAAGATATGCAAATACTCTGTTCCCGGCGCCTGGGTTAGTCGATAAGAAAGTAAGAGTCTTACCGCCCCATGTAACGGTCTTGGTTGAAGCCACCGTATTGGCGGCAATTACTGAGACCTCTACCCCGACGACCAACAATCTATTTGAACCGGAATTAATTGTGTATGCTGTGGTCTGCGTTGCCGGGTTTCCGCCTGTGGTGTTAGTACCGATAAGTGTCCATCCATTTCCACTGACAAGTGAAACAGCAGCCATAGCCTTCTGTTCCGTTAACGCTATCCACATGATTAGCGTCAGAATAAACACCCTACCTAAAGGCATCCTCAAATGGTATTTGGTTTGTACCTTTTGCCTTATTGGAATAATGGAGCAGACTGTCCCTAACGCCTCCTTATTTTCACTGTCGAAGAATCGGGTAACTTCTGTATGCTGTAGCCAAAGGCACCCCAGGGGTATTCGGGTTTTTAAACCGGCAAATTCAACACATGACCGAATTCTGTTATCCAGTGTTCGCAATCCCTCATTCACTCTCCTGCAATCCTTGCAGATGGTCATCCAAAAAACTTGAATTGGACCACATACTCCTTTCCAAGCCAGTCGGGTGAACTGCCGAATTAAACGCAAGAGGGGGTTGTTTTTCATGCTTTTAGGGAATCCTACGAATAAATAGTCCTTAACGTTTTTTAATGCTTACTGTTGAATTAAACAAAATAAGAATATACTAAAGTTACGGAGGGACTTTTTGAGGAGTTAGTTTTAAACGGATAATTCCGTTTATATTCGAATATAAACGGATAATTACTTCTTGCGACTTTTTAAATTACTTATAATCACAATGTTAATCTCAGTCTCGCCAGGTGGTAGGCTTTAACCAAAATTTTGAATTTTCTTGCACGCAGGGTTAGATCCGAAATCAGTTCGTAACCTATTTGATAATCCGAATCGTTATGATTAACTATTTTGCGGAGGATCTGAGTGGAACAAAAAGGGGTATACTAGAAAAGGATGAAACCGGGCGGCTCCATCCTTTTACTAAAACTAACTTACCCTTATCTTATTTTTTGTTCAGCGCTTTTCTGGCTGTTATAAATCTTCTATTTCAATTTGGATTACCTACTTTTTCTACCATTGCCGTATTTTTCGATAAAAGCAAAAAATAGGATGAATCATAATAAAATTTTTCTGTGTCGTAAACGTGGTTTGCAATTTTATCCTTCGGTGCTGAAGCGTTGCTAACTTTCCGATTTATCTTTCTTGTCCCTTCCTGTTGAACAGTCAAGTATTCCTTGACTGTTCAATCGTACTCCAATTCTTTTTCACGGTAAATATTTCTGATATGCAGGGGAATATTTTGCTTGGAAGTGCTAAATTACAAAGGATCTTAGCTGCACAGAAAGGGGTATACTAGAAAAGGATGAAACCTGGCGGCTCCATCCTTTTACTAAAACTAACCAAACTAACTAACCTAACTAAACCTAAACTTATGAAAAAAAATGTAATACAAATGTAAGGCTCCCCAACCAATACACCAAACTTCTTAGGTTAAGGAATTGTGAAATAATCGAAAAAAAATGTTAAATAGTCGAAAAGGGATCTCGACACGTGTTTTTTCTTTGTATTCCCTTTTAAGCTACTTCACATCAAAGGAGGTAGAGCCAATATTGCGTCCATCGGCAAACACATCAACAGCATATCGTCCTGCAATTAATGGGGCAGATTTGGAGTTGTCCCAATAGATACTTACTGCAAGCTCGTTTCCCTCATACTCCACTTCGCGCATCGCCGAATAGGGGATCTTCATATCTTCAAATTTAAATAGGTCCTTCTCCGACTTCATAAGCAGTATCTGATCGGGACGCTGAATCCGCACATAGATATTTTTTGCACCACGCTTAGCCGTGAGGTTCTTACTAAGTATAAAATCAATCTTTACCTTGTCGATCCTTCCCGATTTTACCATCTCCTTACCCTTGGCAGAGATCCCAGATGCCCGAAGACCTGAAGCCTCGAGCTGCGCCGCCAGCGTAACGGTCTGCTCTAGCTTTTTCTTCTCAACCTGCAACTGCTGATTCACCGTCTTAACCTCGGTGACCTGCTGCTTCACATTTAAATTCTCAGCCATTAACCGCTGATTCTTCTGATTAAGACTGTCAATTTGAATGATATAGTCACGCATGATGCCCCGCAAAGTGGTTACCTCTTTGCGATATTGGGTGATCTGCTTGTAGCTTACGTTCTTCACCTGCTCCACCTCGGTAAGTAAATCCTTAACCTTAGTCTGCGCATAGCCAATTGTGGTATTTAATGAATCGTTCTGAGACTTGATCGAATTGTAATTGGTCACCATCTTCGAAAGCTCAGCAGCAATAGAATCTTTATCGGCCTTTATCAACGCAGCATCAGTCTGATAGGAACTGCGCTGCCAGAAAAAGAGGATGGCCAATGCCACCAATAATACGGATAAAACAATAACAATCAGATTGTTCTTTTTATCGGTCGAGCCAAATAGTCCGTGGTTATCCATATCAGTTTATCCTTAAATATCACATTAATAGCGCCCAAAGGTAGAGATAATTTGTTATTTATCAAATACAGTATGAGCCGGTTAAAGGCATGAACCCTATGGACAAACTTCTCAAAAGAATATTTTGAAATATTTTTGCCGATCACTGTTTTAGACAATTGCCAATTTGGGTTAATCGTTTAACCGTATTGATTGGTATTCGGCAGGTTCTTTTTAAGCATAGATTATACCTGTTTGTGTAAATCATGGTTGGAGGTGACTTCTTGGCTAAATTCGTTTATTTTTACAACAATTTAGGTGATAGAGACGTTTAAATGACAAACTATTCAGCATGGACTTAGCAGATATACGCAAAGATTACCGTCTTAAGGCAATGGATGAACATCAGATTAGTCGCAATCCGATGGAGCAGTTTGAAACCTGGCTTAATGAAGCTTTTGAAGCTAAAGCCAATGAGCCCACAGCAAT
>CAIVMQ010000081.1 GCA_903907075.1 uncultured Bacteroidia bacterium | reverse complement strand
GACAGGCATTGCCCTAAATGCCAGGCGGCAAAACAAGCTTTTTGGATCGACGACCTGATGCAAAACACCCTGCCCATAAAGCATTACCACCTTGTGTTTACAGTACCGCACCAGTTGAACAACATTTGCCTGCACAATGGGAGGATGTATTACGACCTGCTCTTTGCTGCTGTATGGAATACGCTCCGGTCATTTGGATACTCGCATTTTGGCGTTGAATCCGGTGCTGTGGCCGTGTTGCACTCCTGGGGTCAAAACCTCTCGCTGCACCCACATATCCATTGCCTTGTACCGGCTGCCGGCTATACCCTTGATGGCCGATGGAAAAATATCGGCCATTCAGGCCAGTTCCTATATCCGGTTCATCAGTTGAGCGATTCCTTTAAAGCAAAGTTCCTCGATAGTCTCAAACGTGCTTTGCGCAAGGAAAACGAACTGACCCTATTCTACAATGAGGTGCAACAAGCCTATAAAACCAAATGGGTGGTGCACTGCGAACCATCGATGGCCAGTGCCGAACATGTAGTCAAATACCTGGGGCAATACACGCACCGCGTGGCCATCACCAATCAGCGCTTCCTGTACATTGCCGATGGTAAAGTAACTTTTGTTGCAAAAGATTACCGCGACAGGGCCATCAAAAAGCCCGTTACTCTTGATGGAGTGGAGTTTCTGCGACGGTTTACCATGCATATCCTGCCTCAGCGGTTTGTCAAAATCCGGCGGTTCGGTATTTATAACCACACCACCAAAAGAAACCTTGAATTACAGTTTGTCCCGGAAGAAAAACCCTATATTGAAAAATTGATAAAACAGAAGCAACCACCTGAAACCAAAGTGGAACGCTTTACAAGACTGACGGGGGTAAACCCTTGCCTTTGCCCGGTATGCAAAACCGGAAAGATGCTGGTGATAAGGGAACTGCCCCGAATAAGGTCACCAGCATTGTTTCTTTTAACAAGAAACTTACAAAAGTATTAACCAGTAACTCCCAGGGGCATTAAAGGTGCCCCTGGGAGAACTATGCCCCAATGCCAACAAAAATGGATAAAAACAGGTTGTCAACCAATATCTTGATCGGGTTTTAAACCTGAAAAAGCACAAAAACCTGCAATACGTCAAAGAACTCCTATCGGTTTTAGAACTTAAAAAATCAATAAAACCTTCGCGAAGTGCATAGCCCTGATTCCGGCGGGTGTAGTTCAACACCGACTCATCGCTGGGTCTTGCAGACCGCTCAGAGTCCTATTTATTAGTAGTTGTTTTTTGTTCTTATTTTCAGCTTGTTTGGCATTTTTCTCTTTTTCATTTACCTTTCTTGTCGAAATTGCTTTTCTTAGTTTTATATTTTCTCCATTGGGAAATGTCAACGTATTTTAAAAAAATCATTAGTGTCAATTTGACCATGGCCATATGCCCACATAAAAAGTTCAGTACCTATTTTTGTAGGACTCAACAAAATGCCAGGTTCTTTAGCTTGCTTAAATTGCTTTTGAATATGTTCTACATTTCCATAACTAAAATGGAAAATTAAATTCTCTTTACTGAGTCCCCAGATAACATGAGCCAAAATGTTTGTCCAATTATTTGATTCTTCGTCAACAACTCCTTCGCATAAAAAAATGTTTCAAAAGGGATTAAAAGCTGTAGGTCTGTCCAAATAGTTCCATCAGTAATATTTATATCCTCTGCGTCAAAATAAGATTTAATTAAATGATAAAAAAGATAAGGTGTCCTTAACTGATCTGTTGATAGGCGTGAAATTAATGATGTAAAATATGATGAAATACCTTTTATTCGGAACCATTGTTTAGTTTAAATGCCATTTCCCAATATTCACAGTACTCTTTAACTGATTTTCAATGTTATCATATAGTCCTGAAAAGAAGTCAATGCCTGTTTGCCGCTCAATTTCATCAACTTTAACCACAAACTTATCGAGCGTCAGGGGGTATGATTGGTTGTTAAGGATAAACCTAATCGCACCATTTTTTTCTGAATAATTTACCTTTTAGTAACTCGATGTCACAGTTACTTGATCCGCTTAAATTGTGCCAATTTTACTGATTAAAATGTAAGTTGATTGGTTATTCAATTTTTTCTTCGTATTTTTCATCCTGAAAGTGATTGTTTTTTGCATTAAAATTAGTTTGTAACAGGTTGAATATAAGCAATAAATGTCATTTTTACTAGTTTCTATTTTAGATTATTAAATACAAAGCAACAAACTATGAAAAAACAAATCTCCCCTGAAGAGGATAAAAAAAGAGCAAGCAGATTTACCTCCATTGGTTTTCGCATACTTGTGATCGCAATGTTGTTCATCACAAACATTTTTATAGCCCGGGCAGATGATCCGGATAAAATAGCTCCTGAAGACCGGATTGAAAACTGGAAAGGAAAGACTGTGCTCATTTTTACTCCACATCCGGATGATGATACCTTTGAGTGCGGTGGCATTATATCAATTTTGACAAAAAACGGAAATAAAGTGGTTTTGGTAATCTATACCAATGATAACAAAGGATCACTTGACTTAGACATGACTAGCGAACGTTTGGCGCGGATTCGTCGGGTAGAGGAAGAGGAAGCCTGCAAATCGCTGGGCGTTCTGAAGGAAAATATTCACTGGCTGGGCTATGAGGATGGTGATCTGGAATATGCTGATCCTCAACGCCTGCGTGGAGAGGCCTCCCGGTTCATTAAAATGTTCAGACCCGATGCAATCTTCAGTATCGATCCAGGTGAAGATCATGAACGCTGGCACAAAACCGATCACCGTATGGCAGCTTTTATTACTCAGGATGCCTTTATTGCTTCAGAATGGCATTTGTATTATCCTCAACATTACCTGGACGAAAAGTTGATACCTTTCAGGGTTCCACTGGCCTTTTATTACTACACCATTGCATCGAATTATCAGGTGGATATCACATCGGTAATCGATCAGAAAATAGAAGCTTCGGCAAAACATGTTAGTCAGTTCTCGCCTTCACTTGATAAATATTCTCCTGATATGTCCAAAGAAACCTACCAGAAAATCGATTCATCCTTTAAAAAAATGCATAAAGATGGCGACCGGTATATCGAAAGGTTCCGAAGAATGGTGAATCCATAGGAGAGGTGGTTGCGCGTATTTTATTGAGTTCGATGTGTTGTAATATCGGATAATAAGTGTTTAATAATGGATCATAATCTATCTTGTGGTCATTTTCTTCAAAGGAGTTGTCATAGCCCACTAAACAGCTGGAATAAAAATACAAATCAGTTTGACACTTAGCTTTGTAAAGTTATGACAAAAGAAGGATGTCAATGGAGCGAACAGCAAAAGCTCCAGATTATTCAAGAAGTCGAAGTTAACGGATTGGTTCCGCTTCTTCGCAAGAATGATTTATCCCAGTCGTTATTCCATATGTAGAAAAGTCGGTTCAGTTCTGAAGGAGTGGTTGGTTTGGCCAATAAATACCCTAAGGTTGATCCTGAGAAACGTCGGTTGGAACAAGAGATAAAACGACTTCGTGAGTTGGTTGGTGAGTTGAGTCTTGAACGCTAGAGGCTATATGCAGTAAGGTATTGCGGGCTGCTATCCTGTCCGTCAACTCCGAAGTTTGAGCGGGGGCGAATGCTTGAATTACCTCTGAAACTCTTGTTGAATATAGCCTTTGTGTGTGCCTTGTATGGTAAATATAATCAAGTTCTTTGAATAATTAAATTTTGAAGAAAGTCCAGAGGGTGAAAGTCCCTTATGCGTAAGGGTAACGCCTTGAAGCATTAGCAAGTGGTCCCGACGCGTCGGGAGGGCGACCCATGCACTGAAGTAAGCCAAACGGCAAACGTCTGAACTGACGAAAAGTGAACGAGTTTTGCGAAGCAAAAACAATTCATCGAATTGTTTTAACGATGTGAAGGATATGAGGCATAATTATCTGGGTAAGCAGCCACATCATTGCAAAGCCCCAAGAATACCAAAAGGGTAGTTATGTAGATTCCGCAGGATTAGACTGAAGGACATTTACCTTACCAAGGGAGATTTCACCGTCCACGTGCTGGCAAAGATGAGAAGTCAGCAGAAGCCATAGTAGTTGGAGTATAGGAGCGGCGAATAGAAACCGCAGAGGTCTCATCCGCCAGCTAGCGGAAAGGGCTGAACATTAATCCCGATGAATCTGGACAAATGCAACAGGGATCGGCCATCTGGCGGAAGCCCTGTTATAATCGGAACAGAGCAAAAGAAGTAAATAAAATGAGATGATTGAACAAGTATTAAACCGAAGAAATGTAATGCGGGCGTACCGCCAGGTGGTGTCGAACAAAGGTTCGGCAGGCGTAGATGGTATGCCAGTAAAGGAGTTGTACTAATACCTGACTAATAACAGGGAACGTATTGAATCCGAATTGCGTCAGGGGAAATATTTGACACAAGCCATCTTAGGGGTAGAAATACCCAAGAGTAACGGAGAAACACGCCTTCTGGGCATTCCCACAGTTGTCGACCGACTATTGCAACAAGCGGTAGGACAGGTAATCGCGATCAAATTTGAGATGGAATTTGAGGATTACAGCTACGGTTTATTCACAAGTTGTTTATTTTAGAGGTGTTCATGAGCTCGCTTCGCTCGGTTCCGACCCAATCGCAACGCCCAACAAGCGGTACTGAAAGCACAGGAATACATCAACTCAGCTTATCAGCATATTGTTGATATAGACCTGAAAAGCTTCTTCGATGAAGTCGACCACTGTATTCTGCTGCAATTGCTGTATCGTAAGGTAAAATGCCCGCTCACACTAAGCCTTATCCGCAAATGGCTGAGAGCACCTATCTTAATAAAGGGGAAACTCACCAAACGTCGCAAAGGTGTACTGCAGGGAAGTCCGCTTAGTCCGCTACTGTCCACTATCATGCTCAATGAGTTAGATAAGGAGCTGGAAAAGCAAGGACTTCGCTATGTCCGCTACGCCGACGACTTTAGTATTTATACAAAAAGTAACGCGGCCGCCCGAAAGATTGAAAACAGTATCTATTTGTTCCTGAAGAACAAGTTGAAACTACCGATCAACAGGGAGAAAAGCGGAATACGCAAACCTGTAAACTTCACGATACTGGGATACGGATTCGTCGCCGCCTATGTGAAGGGTGAACTTGGGAAATACCAATTGGTGGCGAGCGAAAAGAGTTGGAAATCGCTGTATGCGAGACCCGTACGTACAGTGGTGTGAGAGGCTCTCCCTGTCAGTATTTACTGGTGGGGCGGGCTACTCGATTAACAATAGTGCCTTAATAATTTGCAATCAGCGACTCGTATGGAATATTCATCTTGTCATGAAGTTTGCGAATCATATTTATATTTAGTTTTCTTTTTTTACTGAAAATCTCTGAAACTCTGCTTTTATAACCAAGCACATCTGCTAAATCTTTTTTTGTCATGTCCATTTGCTCCATTCTAAACAATATTGCTTCAATTGGATCTGGTCCTTCAATAGGATAGTTCTCATCTTCATATTTTTCAATCAGTATGGATAGAACTTCGGCTTCATCTCCCTCAATTGTATCAGCAGGTGCATGAAATATCTCATCAAGTCTTTGAAGAACTTGATTATAATCCTTTTCTGTTTTTATAGCTTTAATATTCATAATCTTAAATTTTATCTGAGTCTACTTTGTCATATTCATTATGTGTCCCAATAAATCGGATAAATACCCATTGTCTTTCATAATTTAGGTCGACTATCAATCGATATTTATTACCACAAATATCAAAAACAACTTTTCCGCTTTTTAAGATACTTGATTTAGCATATTCATCTTTAATGTCTTTTGGGGTCTTCCAATCGGCTTTTGAAGCTTCTTTATACCAAGTCTTCAATTGTTGTTCTGAGTCGGTATATTTCTCCCAAAAATCACGAAGTATCTTTTTTGCAATTACTCTCATTTTTAATCTTTATCAAACAAAGATAAATAAAAGTTACCAGTTTGGTAATTATGGATGGTCTTTATTTTGTGCAGGATGCTTTTTAGACACTATTGTTAACGTTTTGCAGCTACCCGAAGGGCGTGCCTTTTACCACAAAACTTCATTTTAAAAACTAATGTTCCATAAACTACAAAACTGTCTTTGGAAAACGAAACCCCGCCTTTTGGGTAGGTGCTGTTATAGGCAGGCGTTTTTTTTTCGGAATGGGGCAGTATTATTTATTATTTGCCTGTTAATACTAATTTTCGAATGTTACAATAATTTAATTAATCTGTTTCAGCCGGATAGCTGTCAATATTTTGCTGTGTTATTAATACCACACCGGTATCGATTAAGGGGGGTGTGGAAATGCCCAGTGTTGCCTGCCAAAGCATCAGAATTGACATGGATCCTTGCATTTTAGGATTACTTGCAGAAGATGAATCAATCACCCCTTCTTTAATGGCATTAAGAATGGGCATTATTCCATCCATAGCAACTATTTTCATTTTACCTGTTTTACCTGCAGCTTTGATAGCCCCTGCTATTCCTATCGGACCTGAAGCGTCACAGCATAAATAACCGTTTAGATCAGGATTGGAAGCTATAACAGCAGCAGCTTGATCATAAGCTGTTTCAATATCGTCATTATCAATGCCTCCATCAATAATGGTAACATTCGGATACTTTCTTAAAATACTTATTTGCGATTCATATCTTTCTTTGTGATTGGGTGCAGAAGGATATCCCTGCATAATAGCCACTTTTCCAGTATGGTTAATTAATGAAAGCAATCGTTCTGCGGCTAATATTCCTTGCTGAGCAAAGTTGGTTCCGATGCTGGTAATGCTATTGTCATAGGACAAAGAATCAAAGAGAACCAGGGGAACACCTTGCTTTCTTATATTGTTAATCACTGCCATATTACCAATTGAATCCACCGGATCTAATGCAATACCTTGGGGGCGAGTAATAAGCGCTTTTTCAAGAATTGATTTTTGCGCCTCAGGGTTGGCAAAGGACGGAGGCATATAGTCAACCACAATGTTTACATCAAGTTCACGGCCTAGAATTTTAGCTTGAGCCTTAGCCCCCTGATGTACCTCTTCAAACCATGGATGTGCTACTTTGGGAATTATTACGAAGCGAATTGTTTTTTTCATATAGAACTTATTTGTAAATTTTTAAAGCTATTTTTTTGTAGGGTATATTGTTTTCGATGAGTTTGTAAATGACATACTTTCTTTTACGCTTGCCTATAACTCCTTTTTATGGGGGCGTAGTTATTGTCCGAGGCTAATTTTGAAATGTGGTAATTCAATTTGAAGTTTCACTTTTGCTTGTAAAGCATTAAAAACTCGCATTAAAGTGTCAATGGTAACATTACTGGCATTACTCTCAATTCTTGAGATTTGAGATTTTTGAACGCCAATTAATTTCCCCAATTCTTCCTGTGTCAGATTACGTTCTTGTCTTGTCTGCCTAATTGCTTGTCCGATTAAATCCATTTGTAACTCATACTCAAACTTATCCCGATCAGGCGTCCCAATTTTCCCAATAAGTTTATCTGTAACCTCATCTAAAGTATATGTTTTCATTTTTTTTTCGTTTTCATTTTTCTTTGTTTTCAAAATACTTAATCATCAGTTGGTTCGCCTTTTGAATCTCATTGTCCGGTACTTTGCTTCGCTTTTTTATAAATCCATGTGTGGAAATTACCAAAGTATTTTGAGAATCTGTCTTGTCCCAAAATGCAAGTAGGCGATACTGAATGCCTTGATATAGTGTTCTTAATTCCCAAATTTCATCCTTTAATTTTTTGAAAAGTTCAGGGTCACGATCAATCTGAGCTTTACGAAGATTAAAAATAATTTTTTCGTAGTGCTTTTTGTCAAGTCCACTAAGAAATTCAAATGCTTCGTCTAAGAATACAATTTCAAAATTCTTATCCATCTAAACATTAATTTTCGTCTCAAAGGTAAGCAAAAGTTTCGTTATATAGAAACTTCTTCGGTGAGCTTTTTTTACTATGCCCCATAACGGTTGCAGCTACCCGAAGGTGGCGATTTAGAAGCGATTCACTGTCAACCAAGCACAAACTTTGATAGATGCACAAAGCTTGATTTAACCACTGAACCGCCACTTGCGGGTAGGTGCTATGTTATGTGCTGCCATTTCTTTAACCAAAGTCGTCCACTTTAATCTTGTCAATATTGACATTATTATGAATGAGTATTTCTTGCATTGCTTTTATGAATGATTTTGTCCCAACCAGATAGTATTTGAAATCGTCTAAGTTTCCTAAATTTTCTTTTAACAAGGTTTCATTTATGCGATTACCAGTTAATGTGTAAATAGGAAAGTAGCTGTAATTCTCTAATTGAACGGATTGCAATTCATTATGATATGCTGTAGTTCCAATTGACTTATTGGTATAAAAAAGCACAATTTTTCCTTTATGCTTATTACCAACTAAATCTTCTAACATTGGAATGATTGGTGTAATGCCTATACCTGATATCAAAAAAACAATATTAGCCTCATTGCCATCAAGTAGGAAATTCCCAATTGGCCCGAATATAGTAGCGGTCTCACCTTGTGTCATAGCAGATATACTTCTTTTAAAACTACTATTGCTTTTTCGCATCGAAAATTTTAGTGTTTCATCCTTGGGATGAGAAACAATGGAGAGTGAACGGAATGGTAAATCTAATTCAGCATAATGAGGGTTATCGATTTTTAAAACCACATATTGTCCTGCCACGTGTTCAAAAAGCTTTGGTTTTTCAAAAGTCAACTCTAAAGTGTTTTCAGTTACTTCTCTTTTATCAATAAGTTTTAACTGTCTTTCATTTTCAATTTCTGAATTATCATAATTAAGCAAACGAGATGACTTTGTTATTTTGTTGGCTGTTAGAAAGCCACTAATTATAGTGCCGGTATATCCACCACCGGGAAATGTCCAAGCAGAGGCAAAATGTAAGTTCTTAATCTTCGGGATTGAAAAATCTCTTTTTTGAGCAGATTGCGACAACTTTTGAGAATAGCCATAAGGTGTTCCTTTGGGGTTTAAAGTGTATCTTTTTATGGTTTTTGCTGTACCTACTTCGTAATACTCCAGATGGCTCATAATACCTGGGTGGTGCTTTTCCAATCTATTGAAGAAAAGCTGTGCCACTTCTTCCTTTTTCTTTTTGTAAGCAATCGCATCAAGGTTTTCCCAGTCTGATAAATAATCTGCTGCACATATTACACCTACACTTTTCCCTTCGGGGCAAAGATTTGAATCTACCTGACTATAATCCACAAATACAAAGGACTTGTTTTGCCAGTCTCCTTTAAAATTACTTTTAAGGTCTTTCAGCGTTTGAATATCTTCTCCCTGAAAAAATGAAGAATAATGTTTGACACCAAACTTTTTTAAATCCACATTGAAACCCATATAAATGGATATCAGAGAACAAGATTCTTCTAAATCTTTAATCTTATTTTGAACGCTCGGTTGATATTGAAGTGGCAACATCTTTAAAACATTTGGAATGGCGGCATTAACAATAATTGTATCCGCATACATGCTAACCTTATTTAACTTGCTATTAAAAGCATCACGATATTTCACTCCAACAGCAACTCCCTTATCCACAAGAATATCCTCAACCATTTTACCAAGTAAAACCTGACCTCCCATTTGCTCAATGGAGTGAGACAAATAATCAGATAGTTTTTGAGAACCCCCTTTAATAAAATGACCACCTCCTCCAATGTAACTTCCTTGAGCTACCGAATAGTACATCATCGACATATTGTAAGGGTCGTCACTATAATAGAGAATGTTAGTTGTAAGCAGTAGCTTGAGTTTTTCGTTTTTTATGTGTCTATCAAGCCAGTCGCCAACGGTGATACCCGATGATTTTACTACGTTTGGAAATAGTAAAGGCATGATAGGGTAAATGAGAGTAGAAATAAATTTCGATTGGGGAATTTTTGGAATTTCTTTAAGAACGCCATTAATTAATTCAAAATATTTCTGTATTCCCTTTTCTTCTTCAGGAAAAGCCTCAGTAAGTTTCTTTATTGCTTCTTTATTACCATGCGGAAAAGTGAAATTGAATTCATGTCTGTTAAGTTGGAAAAGCTCGGGAACTTGAAGAAATTCAATGTGTTTAAATACATCTAAATAGTTAAAAATTTCCACCTTAGTATCTAAATCATGAAGCCCGTCTAATTCATGCAAACCGACTTCCATTACAAAATCCTTGCGCTTAAAAGATGTGGCACATCCACCCGGAATGTAATGCTGTTCTAAAAGCAAAACCTTTTGTCCTCTTTTAGATAAAGTTGCACCTGCAATCAGTCCACCTAATCCACCTCCAATTATGATTGAATTATATTTTTTCATATTTCTGTATATGGTTGCACCTAACGTAGGAAGCTACACGCAGGTGCGGATTGCGGGTCCCGAGTACTCGGGATCAAGCCCCGAAGCAGCCCGAGCGGAATCGAAGATCAGCGAAGCTAAAGATGCCCACCGAAAACCACCCCGAGTACTCGGGGCCGCACTTGACGGGTAGCTGAAGTTACCAACAGCCCTTGATTTTTACAAAAGAGTCAAGCGAATCTTTCTGCCCAGACCTGTCTCAAATATTTTATACAAGGTTGAAACTTGAATGTCGGCTTTCCCATTTTCCAGTCTGGATATATAGCTTTTCTTTGTACCGATTTTGTCGGCCAACTGCTCTTGAGTAATATGTGCTTCTTTTCTAGCCTCTTTCAACATTTCGGAAATGACAAAGTAATTTGCCTTAACTTCATATTCGTCTCTTGTCTTGGAACCTATTTTGCCATATTTGATGTCCAACAATTCATCAAATGTTTTCGCATTTCTAATTTCTTCTTCTTTCATTTTCTTGAGTTTTTTTTAATTCAAAATACTCACGTTTCAACCTGAGTGCCTTCTCTATTTCTTTCAAAGGAGTTTTCTGTGTCTTTTTTTGAAATCCGTTGAATAAAACAACAATATTTCCTTCATCAAAACAGCAGAAAATTCGATAAATATTAGAACCATACTCAACTCTGATTTCATATAGTCCATCTGTCATTGGGCTGAGAAATTTCTTTGAAACTCTCTCAACCTGTCTGATTATTCGGAGTACAAACTCTATTTTCTCTTGAACTTTTGTCGATTGTTCAAGATAAAAGTCGGCAAAGTTGCTGCCATGAAATATGATCTTTCTGTCTACAAATTCCATATCGCAAAGTTAACTATTAAGTCAACATTTACAAACTATTTTTTATGCTGAAAATATCGAACAATGCTCCCTGGGTTGTTGGTAACGGTTTGGCACCTACACGCAGGCAGGGATTTTTGTACTGAAATTCGTTTGCTGCAAGATTTTACTATTTATGATTTCTTTTGAGGCGGGCAACAAAACCCTGCTTGCGGGTAGGAGCTGTTAGTGGCTGGCGTTCGATAGGAATCAAAAAATGGATTGATTATGTGTTTATTTTTTTTGGTAGTGGAGTTTTGGTCGCTCTCACCTGGCGTTTTTGATGTGACAGTTTCTGACTCTTAATAAATTCACTGATTGCTTTCTCTTCTTCCGAAGACATAGGGTCTTGCCCGCCAATAAAATCAACATCAAGTTCTTTTGCTTTACTTTTCATTTCGGAAAATATTTATTGATAAGTTTAAGAGCTGCATTTT
>CAIVMQ010000080.1 GCA_903907075.1 uncultured Bacteroidia bacterium | reverse complement strand
ATGCCTCCGCCGATCTATGGATTGGATGCAACATTGATCTTGCCATGCCTGGAACTTGCGAACGTTGGAGTGACCTATACAAACAAAAGAGATCCATATAAGCTAAAACATTATAGTAATCCTATGGATCGGATTGGAGAAATAGTTTTTATCGGGAGCCTATTTACAGTATTAATATTTAACTAATAACACCTAATTTATTTATGGATTACACCCAATTTGCGAATCAGAAGGTGCGCATCACCTCCATTGACACTCCGCTGTACGAAGGAATTGTCTGGGGATTCCTGTTCGAAGATATGATAGATGAAAAAGTGCTGGAGGTCTGGACCGAGGACTTTACTTTTCCTGTCGAAGATATCTTATCTATAGAAGTCTGTCCGGAATAATTTTAAAAGCTTAGACTTAAGAAAATGAATATAAAAGGCTATGTTCAGACTATTCTGGCAGATATTTCCAATATGGATATCGATAACCTTCGCCTAAATCTAAAGGAGGAATATACCTATCAAGATGTTCCGAAAGAGACATTTTTAAGCGGTCTGAATTCTGTATTTTCTTTTTTTAAGTTAGGTAGAGATACCCATCTTATTTTATATCCTGGAGTTTGTGGCTCTCGTACTTGCGAAAACTGTGGTAAAAAGGGTTATCAATTCGTGGGCAATAAATCAAAAAGATACATCGATCTAATATTCTTTATAGATCAGGATGACATCAAAGATATATTCTTCTGCAAATACTTGAAAACGGAACAAGAGGTTGAAGGTTTGGATTCCAGTATGGAAGCAGTCTTTAGCCGGGATCAGGAGGCAAGCTTTGTTGAACCTCCTAATTATTGGGAGCATGTTGCTCAAGCGAAGGTTGCTTATTATGATGTATTTACTTATCCACCACGCCAATTTGATGTTGGCGGCTTTATAGCCTGGATTAAAAAAAATGAAAAGCTATATCAACAGATTGGTCCGTATAGGTCTGAAGACCCCGATATGCGTTGGACCAATTTCTTGAAATTATATCGGGAGCTCAATCAGCTTAGTTCATTTGTCGAAATGTATCATCTGACCTGTCTTGAGGCTACTAAAGTATCTGAGCAGATTAAAACAGAAGATGAACTAGTAGAATGGCTTATGAAATATGAAGAGATGGCAGAAAAGGCTTCATTTGCTTTGATGCATTGTCTTCGAAAAAGGTATGGCCATTTTTCACTCGAACTAGATGATACTATATATTTAAAAGATCCTAAGATTCATAATGTTAGACCTTTTCTTCGGTTTTTTGAGGATAACTTCTACCCTATGTTTGACAAATATGCGGTTTTTACACATAAAGAGATTCTTATGCTAAGAAAACATGAAAATTTGAAGCAATGTGGTCTTAATGTAGAATCCTTAAGATACCAAATCGAACATCGCAAGGAAGAGGCGTCCTTGGGTGTTTCAATACCATTTCATCTCGACAAAGGTAAGCTTATTGAACCCCCTTTTTAATGGTCTAAATTTTTTGTTACTTTAATATCCTGTTTTCTAACCTTATCTTTCCCATGAAAAAACCAGCCACCCTGCTATATGTTTTAATCCTTATTGGTGTTGCTCTAATTTGTTATGCGCTGCTATTAGCTAGGGATAAACGAATAGTGATGTTCCTATTTGACGCTCTAGCTCGGATAAAAAACATCAGAATGGGATTAACATCATTTGCTTTAACATTGTTATACGTCGTAAAGAAAAATAAGATTACCCCAAATTCCGATTTCTTGCTTATTAAGACACCCTCTGGTAAAAAGGACAATTTTATTATCGCTAACCTTGCTTGATTCTTCTTGATTCCAGCAGGATTTATATACTATTATCTTCGGGTTTGGCGAGGCGATTATGCGGAGGTGGATATCCAGTCGGCACTTTCACATGGAGTAGTTTTTATTTGTTGGAGGGCTGTCCCCTTAAACATTCTATTAGCCTTGTTAACAATTGTACCTGAGACACAAGCTATTTTACTAAAAAGTACTCGATTGAATAGCTTCACCCGAATTGTGAACGAGCTAATCTTTAGTGCCTTTATACTTATTGCCTTTTTCGTTGTTCTGATATTGATCCTTAATGGTGACTTTTTATCGGTGCTGGCAACACTAATCATAACTTATGTGGCGTTGTCTGTTCGGGCACGAAAGCTGACTTTATTAGAAGAGGAGACCGAATAATTAAGTAATAAACAAATTAAATATAGTTTACCATGACTAAATTTATTAAAACACTTGCTGTGATTAATGGGTTATTGCTACCCCTTATCATCCTTTCATTTATGATCTATCAACTTGCTGACTGGATCAAAAATTCATCGCATAGGCATGTGGCGCCACCCGGAGTTAAAACGGAAAATACGATAGTTGAAAAAGAAGATACCCTTATCATCCAGGGTCTTTCGTATGCTGCTCCTGTGGCAGTCTACAACTCCACAAACTTTATAATCGAAATAAAACCAAAGACTTTTGATGAACCTCAAAAGGTGCAAACGAGTAAATCCATGAACTTTCGCGCTCCTAATAGCAATTATGCACTAAACGATTTTAACGTGCTATTCCTGGATAAAGACTACAAAGTCATTGGAAGGCTGCTGGATAAAAAAGGGTCGATAAAATCGTTGGAAATACCTTACGGAAGTGATCAATATAAGGTGGATACCTCGGTAAAAAATATTGCCTATGAGATCGCCTTTAACGATGATACCGAAGATGGAATTATTGATGATGATGATCTTCACGATTTGTATCTTTCAAATCTAAGCGGGAAAGAGTTAACTCAAGTCACAAATGGGGTCGACGTTGATGCGTTTGAATTTATCAATAACCACAGTGCGCTGATGATAACCTATACCGATCGGTCGGACTTGACTGAGGAGTATAAGATTAAGAAATTTGCGATTTATACCATCGCCACCAAGCAGCTTTGCAAGCTTACCGAAGTTGACAAAGGGATTGAGGAGATTCAGAAGATCTTAAATCGCACAAATTAATTGCAATAAAAATTGAGGCGGGTTTTCCTGGACTGATGTGAATATGTTATAGAAATACAATTTTAACGTTGTCACGAACAAGTTTCAGCACTGAAATTGCACCTTATTGCACCTTATGAAGCGGCCTAATCGGTTGAGGACTAAAAACCTAATATATTGCTCATTTAGACATCAATTCGTTCACCCTTTGCAGAGCTTGTGCTTCAGTTAAAACATGATTTTTAGATAAAATATCAGACGCTAGCTTTGAAGCAAGCGCGCTATCTTTGATGTTTTGCCGGCACCATTTTGCAAGGATCGAGACTTGTGAATTGTGCACAAAATTCCATTTGAATTCCACATCCGTTTCACTGACCACATACTGATGAACATTCCACCAAGTTACCAATGCGGTAATTCCATCTGCCATATTTTTTGCTGCCTGCTCATCAGAAAGGGCCGGTTTCGCGATAGCTTGCAATAACTTAATACGACTTTCGGCCTGCTGGGCTAGGATTTCGAGATAACGTTCGGGCCCTCCTGGAATGAACTGTGCCGCTTCACTGGTCAGTCTGATGGACCGCAGTCGTTGAGGCAAATCAGCAGGAAGCGATTTAAGATCCCGTTGCAGACAATCCCAGGCTGGAATCAACAACTCCGAAGGGCCACCAAGGAAATTAGCAAAGTCGGTTAAGATTTCTTCGTTCGATTTGTTGAGATATGTCAGATCAGCCGCCCCCCGTGCAAAGAAATAGATATTGGGCAAGACCATAACAGGTTGTTGGGCATTTCCAAATACCCCTTTGGCAGTTGCGGCAAATTTAGACTCTTCCCTCAGAATGCGGCGGATATGATCGAACTGTACTATCGCAGCCGGAGGTGTTGGCTCAAACTCAATGGCTTCGTAGCATAAAATAGTCGATCGGTTCATTAGTCCCAAAGAATCGGCCAGTTCAACATTCACCCGGCCATTCGCCCAGTCGGTGCGGTGCGACCTGCCTGGTAGCATCTCCCAAGGCTCGGGCATCGCCGTTTTAAACAGCTTCATCGGACTGCTGGAATAGGGTTTAATCCGTGTAGGTGGATTGTTCGGATTGCCTCCCCAGACACTTTTAGTCCCCCAGCCACACCAGACCCAGGGGATGAGACGCTGTTTGGATGGATTTACACCGTAACGGTTTATGGCAGCGCGGTCGGAGAGAAATACGTTGAGCCACTCTTCAGGCCTGGCTCCTTCGTAACCCCCTGGATCGCCATCGATTGTAATGTAGGCATCCGCATTGTTGAGGATCGATAACATCTTGGAGCGATGTGCCAGATAAGGCACTGCCTCTTTGGGATCATCCAACCGTATATT
>CAIVMQ010000079.1 GCA_903907075.1 uncultured Bacteroidia bacterium | reverse complement strand
ATTTACGCTAAAACTCCTGTAATTTGAATCTGTGTCAGGTATTGACGGTGACCGTTTTTCTTCTTGTAACCCTTACGGCGTTTTTTCTTGAAGACGATAACTTTATCACCCTTAAGATGTTTAAGCACCGTTGCGGTAACTTTAGCACCTTCAACTACCGGGGCACCAATACTGATAACACCCTCATTGTCAACTAACAAAACTTTTTCAAAACTTACATCTGCACCTTCATCCTGCGGAAGACGGTGTACATAAAGTTTTCTCTCTTTCTCAACCTTGAACTGTTGTCCGGCGATTTCTACAATTGCGTACATTAAATACAATTTTTTTATTTGGGGTCCTGCAGGCGGGAAACCGACGTCTCCTCTTGAAGAGCCAACTCGAACTGGAGTGCAAAAGTAAGCAATCTGATTTATATTACCAAATAGCCTTTCCAAATATTTAAATAAATAGGGTGATCAATACTAATTCCATCAACAGTAAGGATTAGAGCATAACTATAATCTTTAAAATTTAAAATCGACTAACTGCAGAATATTGTATATTCGAATTTTAAATAGCAAAGGTTATAGTTGGTGTAATACCCACATAGCCGTATTTATAGATTCCGCAGATTCAATTAATACTGATAATAATTTCAAGTGTGAAAAAAGCATTTAAGGTTCAGGATCCCGACTTTGATTTAAGTCCACTTACGGGAATGTCAAAAAAACATTATATCGACCTTGCAATTTATCTGCTCGAGCGGGCATTTAAAAATGTTACTTCAATAGAAACGCCGCTCACATTTCTCACTGTTGCAGGCAAAAGCTATCCTCAGCCCAATGGCCCGCAATGGCGCATTCGCTCACTGGAGTTCGAAGCGCTTGAAAGGACATTTACATTAGCAGGACCTTTGATTCATATTGACCCTACAACAACAATAAATAATATAAATCTTAGGGATTATTATTGTTTACAGATATACAATACCTTCACTCCTGGCCATCCAAATTCACTCCCCTTGCCCGAAGAGTTGCCCGATTCAAATTACCAGTTTACGTGCGAATTCGGGGGGTTATTTAAGACGCTGCTATTAATGCCCGACACAATCTGGAACCAATATACCAGTCAACAAAAGGATGAGATGGTGATCACCATCTCAAAATGGGCACACCACCGAACAACACAGAATAACTGGCGAATATTCAACATTGTCACACTCTCATTCTTAAAAAAACAGGGATATCCAATTGATGATGAGTTATTAAAGAGTCATCTTTTATGGGTTGCCTCCTATCACTCAGGCAATGGATGGTATCTTGAACAAACTTATAATTATTACTCCATAAGCCTTTTCATTGTTTATACCACGATCTGGAATCGGTCTTTTGGTGACCAATATTATCCTGAAATCGCAGAGATCATAGAGGATTCGGCTCGGAAATTAATGGAATCAATAACGAGTTTTTTTGCCCGAGACGGGTATATAAATATGTGGTCACGAAGTATCTGTTACAGGACGTGGGTCTCCGGAGCCTTCCCTGTTGCTTTTATGCTCAAGGAGAAGCCACTGCTTGATGGCGGCTGGGCGCGCCGCCTTTGTTCTGGCTCATTACTTCAGTTTGTGACCCGTGAGGAGTTTTATCACAACGATATTCCAAGCCTAGGCTTTTACGGACAAAAAGAGTATATGATTCAAGACTATAGCTGTGCTGCGAGTCCGTTTTTGATGTTTTTACCCTTTATCTGCCTCGCTCTGCCCGATGATTCACCTTTTTGGACGGCCAAAGAGAACGATGGAATCTGGGAAACACTAGGGAGTACATCACATAAAGTAATCCTTGAAAATCCGGGACTAGTTCTTGTCAATCATGGAAAAACCGGCACATCCGAGATTATTCCGGGTAAAGTCTATTACGACGATCCAAATTATTCCAAACTTGTTTACAACACCCATTTCCCGTGGGAAGATCATAATCCACAGGGTGGAACTTCGATGGAATATAGCTTTCGCAGTCTCGATCCCAGGGATTTACGTGGCGACGATGTGAATTTTTACCTCACAGGTAAGACCATTAAAAATGATTCAGCGAAAAATAGATTATTTACAACCTCTCAAAGCATGCTTTACAATGGTGTACGCAAAGATGTGCTTTACCGCCAGGCAATCATGCGCAAGCCACCCAATAACGGAGTAGGATATATCATTGATCTGGCTGAAATAACCATACCGGGTGGGGTCATCAGGATCGACCGCACGAGGCTTGCCTTTGAATATGAAGTCACGCTGGGTCATTTTGGATTGCCTCACCTCAAGGGAGAAAAGGCTGTTGTAACAGAGTCCCAAGATACAATAAGGCGGGTGATCACAGCAACTATTCCCGGAAGGAGTGTTGCATTGCTAACTTATCATGGATGGGACGACCTGGGCAAGATGACCCATTCTAACTGCAATGCAGAAGCCGATGAGAGCACGGTAATCTATGCACGTAAAAAGAGAACCGAAAAAAATCCCCCTATGGAATTACTGATTTCAGTGTTTTTACATAAAATGGATGACCATGAATGGACTTTAGAGGAATTGTCGCCGATAAAGCATATTGAGATCTTAGAATATATGCCCTCTTTTTCTGTTTTAGGGGCGATAATCACACTGAATAATGGGGAGAAATACGAAATTGACTTCAAAGATATTGATGGAAGAAGGAGCTGTTAGGAGTTATTAAAAACCCTTAAAAATCAAACCCATTGATTCATAAAATAATTATTAATTGCTATCAATCAATTTCATATATTTGTAAACTAGATCACTAATTACACCTCAAACATAAAAATCACAGTTATGGAAAACAGCGCTTCTAAGCCAATGAGCCGCAGAGGATTCGTAGGTAATTCGACCTTGGCATCTGCCGGATTTATGATTATCCCTTCCCATTCTGTTTCAGGCTTGGGTCATATTGCCCCGAGCGATAAACTTAACGTTGCGGGGATTGGAATTGCAGGTATGGGGAAAGGTAATATTGCCCGGGTTGCAAAAACAGAAAATATCGTTGCCTTATGTGATATTGACTGGAGAGAGCCAGCCACCAATGTATTTAATACCTATCCGAGAGCAAAAAAATATAAAGATTACCGACTGATGTTGGATAATCAGAAAGATATTGACGCTGTCATTATTGCAACGCCTGACCATACGCATGCCATGATTAGTCTGGAGGCGATGAGACGCGGAAAACATGCCTTTACTCAAAAACCGCTAACACATACGGTGCATGAGGCCAGAGTCCTTGCCAAGGCAGCAAAAGAGTATAAGGTTGCGACCCAGATGGGAAATCAAGGGCAGGCAGGAGAACCAACGCGCCGACTCAGGGAGATGATTTGGGATGGTGTCATAGGTCAGATCCACCAGGTTCATGTATGGACCGATCGTCCAAACCGAGGATTTCTGGATACTTACTGGCCACAGGGGGTAGCCCGTCCTGCAGAGATGCCACCTGTTCCGCAGGATCTTGACTGGGATCTGTTTGTCGGTCCGGCACCTATACGCCCATACAATCCTGCTTATCACCCATTTAACTGGAGAGGCTGGTGGGACTTTGGAACAGGCTCTTTAGGAGATATCGGATGCCACTCATTGGATCCTGTTTTCAGAGCCTTAAAACTTAAATACCCCACTTCAATACAAGCTGTTTCAACACTAGTCAACCTTGAGACTTACCCGTCAGGTTCTATGATAAAATATGAATTTCCTGCACGTGGTAATATGGCCCCCGTTACATTAACCTGGTATGATGGAGGGCTGCGACCAATGCGCATACCTGAACTCGACGAAGGGATGCAGATGGGTTCTGGAGGCACACTCTATATTGGTGATAAAGGAAAAATTCTCGATGATAAAATACTTCCTAAATCGTTGCGCGACTCGTATCAAGTTCCTGCCCCTTACTTACAAGCTTCTCCGGGACATGAAGAGGAGTGGATCAGTGCATGCAAAGGGGGACTCCAAGCGGGATCAGACTTCGAATGGGCAGGACCCCTAACGGAAACTGTGTTGTTGGGAAATATTGCGCTGCGTAAAGAGCTAAAAGAAAAAATGAGCACTCAAGTTCTAAACTGGGATCCAGAGAAATTTAGTTTTCCGAATCTTCCTGAGGCCGATAAATTCCTCCATTATGAATACCGCAATGGATGGAGTCTTTAAAATTTAGAGAGTGCTTAATAAAATAGAATCTAGATTTTAGGATCTATAAAATCGGAAAAACCACATTTATTTTTGAAACATAGAGACGTGCCGCGGTGCGTCTCTATGTTTAAAACTTCTTCGATGACATTAAATTATTTAAAGAAACCCTCCAAATTCAATAACCTTCCTATGGTGGAGGTAAAAGGCGCTAGTTTTCAGGTATCCACAGGATGGGCCGCGATTTCCGAACGATTGAATGATTCTATTAAAGCTCTTCCTGGCTTAAAAAAGGTAGTTCTTGTTGAGACCTACCAGGGTGTTATTCACGAGGAGCTGATTGCAAATCTGTCTACTGGACTGAAATACGACCGGTTTATTAACGCCTCCGATTACATGTACTCGGAAGAGGAGATCAAGAAACTTGTATTTCCGGATGTGACCGACGACCGGATATTCGGGTTTCTTACACGGTTATCTATTGAGGATTATTTGGATTCGGATAAAGTAAAAGAGATTAAGGCTGCACTGGAGACCATAACGGAGGGTGTGATTTTGATTTACGGGTCTGGTGCCTCTTTACTCTATTCTAAACCCGATTTACTGGTCTATGCCGATATGGCCCGCTGGGAAATTCAGTTGCGCATGCGCAAACATTTAGTAGATAACCTTGGGCTGAAAAACAAGCATACTACGGACTGGATGCTACTCTATAAACAAGGTTATTTTGTCGACTGGCGTGTGTGCGATAAGTTGAAAAAAACCTTATTTGAAAGGATTGACTTTCTACTTGACACCACTAAAATCGGTGAGCCAAAACTTGTTGAAGGGGCGGCGATACGTGCAGGGATGAAGCAAGCTATTAATCGGCCATTCAGTGTCGTACCGTTTTTTGATCCAGGGCCGTGGGGCGGACAATGGATGAAAGAAGTTTGTAATCTCGATCCATCAGCCCCAAATTATGCCTGGTGCTTTAATTGTGTCCCCGAAGAGAATAGTCTACTTTTAAAATTCGGAGATGACATCATCGAAATACCATCGATTAATCTTGTCTTCATGCACCCAAAGGAGTTACTTGGAGAGCTTGTTTACGAACGTTTCGGTGATGAGTTTCCAATTCGATTTGATTTTTTAGACACGATGAATGGAGGGCACCTGAGTCTTCAAGTCCACCCGCTTACCGAATATATTCAGGAAAAATTTGGTATGCAATATACTCAGGATGAGAGTTATTATATGATGGAGACAGGCGATGATACGATTGTCTATCTGGGATTAAAGGAGGGTGTTAATCCTGAATTAATGATAGCTGAATTAGAAGCGGCACAGAAAGATACAAAATCGTTTGATGCCGAAAAGCATGTGCAAACCTGGCCCATGAAAAAGCACGATCATGTACTTATTCCCGCCGGAACAATTCACTGCTCAGGAAAAAACAGTATGGTACTTGAGATCAGCGCGACACCCTATATCTTCACGTTTAAGTTGTGGGACTGGGGCCGACTGGGGATGGATGGCAAACCCCGCCCAATTAATATTGAACACGGCAAAAAAGTTATTCAATGGGACAGAACCACACAATGGACAAGAGATAATCTGATTAATCAAGTCCAAACTGTGGGTCAGGGAGAAGGTTGGATTGAGGAGCGCACGGGGCTTCATGAACTTGAATTTATTGAAACACGACGTCATTGGTTCACCAAAAAAGTTGACCATCATACCAACGGAGGGGTACACGTAATTTGTCTTGTTGAAGGTGACGAGGTGATTGTAGAGAGTCCCGGAAATATCTTCGAACCATTTATCGTCCACTATGCGGAGGTATTTATTGTACCTGCTGCTATCGGAGCATATACCATTCGGCCATTCGGCTCTGCTGGAGACCAAAGATGCGCAACCTTAAAAGGGTATGTAAGGGTTTAAATACTACTCGGCAAGAAGAGATCGATCCAGACTAAAATTTCCAGGACTAAATTTACGGGACTAAATAGCCGGAAAAAAATCTCCGTGAAAGCCATAAACGATAGGTTCAGGAAGGCCAGCGCGTGCGATTTCATTCATCGTTGTAGCGTCAAGAATCAGCAAAAATGAGTTTTGCGTTTTGGTGTCTAATACGATAGATAACAAAACGCCATCTTGATCACTTTTACTTTTTGGTGAGGGGTAAAAAACCGGTTCGCCCGGATAACATCCCGTTTCAAACCAATACGAATTTTCACCAGTCTGGACATTTATCTTTACCACACTATTATAGAAACCCTTTCTTTCATTGGGATTGAGGCTAACGCCATAGGTGAATCTATAGTTACTCTCCGTATTGTAACGGTTGTAGTCAATTCGCGGAAGTTCAATACAGGCATTGGATATAATTTGTATATCTGCCTTTTTTGTAGAGAGGTTTAACCGAAACCGGCGGATCGTTCCAAAGGGTAACTCAACATCAGGTTGTTCAAGTTCACGCAGGTAATATTTTTGGATTATCGAAGCATCATCATAGGCATTGATGTCCATTATGATCTCATTCCCTTCCTCCCATGCATTGACATGATGAAAACAGAAAAATGGATCCGTTTCGAAGTAAGCTTTTACTTTACCGCTCTCTTTCTCAATTACCCAAATTGACGCTCCATCCTGAGGTCGCCATTTGTGATTTTCAATATAGGGTCTTTTCCAAAATAACAATTCTATAGGGACTACCACCAACGGCCCAGCAGTGATGATGAAATATTTCTTGGTCATTCCAAAACCATGAATATATGCCGGTTTTTTGATTGGGATAGATGCTAACGGCTTACCACCAGGCTTTGCCACATCATAAATTTTATAGTAGCTTATCATTCCAAATTTAACAACCAGATTATACGCATGTTCCTTATCAAAATGGGGATGCGCTGTTGTTTTATATGAAAATGCACCTGGTACAGGTTCACTGACGCCAATCTTCTTTAATGTTTTGGGATCAAATTCAACCTGCATTGGGGTTTCACCCAGAGCCATCCACTTCTCCCCTATTCTGGCTACATTAATTTTGGGATTATCCGTCATGTTAGGGAGCGATGGAAAAACATAGGATTGCACTTTTTTAAAAATTGACTTACACGGATCGGTAGCAAATTCCGAAAATTTTAAATCCCCAGACTCTATTACTCCGTCATAAGAGTCACATTCAATAAAACGGCAACTATAATCGACTTTCCCATCTCTGATATCAAATTTATGAAGGGCTCCCATTGCATCAAACCAATGGTTGAGTCTACGGTTCTTGATATTGAGCATACCAGGACCGTTGCGAAGAAAAGTCCCATTTAACCAATCCGGAATCTTACCGTGAACAGGAACATTATTTAAACTATAAATCTTCTGATTACGGTTAAGCCCTAATTCGAAAAATAAGTTTGAATGAATTGAATTCCTGAATTCCATAATTTCTAGAATCTAAATTTGATTTATTTTTGAAATTTCAGCAGCTGCTATCTTACCAGAAGCCATAACAGCCGGCACCCCTGCCCCGGGATGAACTCCCGCTCCAACAAAATAGAGATCTTTAAACCATTTTGATTTTACCTGAGGTCGGAAATAACCCGACTGAACCATCGTCGGTTTAATCGAGAAGGCAGCCCCCCTAAAACTATTTAGCGTTGAAGCAAAATGGATAGGGCTAACAGTATGCTGTGCAATAATATTGTTTTTCAGATCAGGCAGGTAATTCGTTTCGAGAAAGGTAAGAACCTTATCGGTATATTCCGGTAAGATCTCTTCCCAATTTATTTTCCCGTCTAAATTTGGGACCAATGAAAGGACATAAAATGATTCGCATCCTGCTGGTGCAATTGAAGGATCTGTGGCAGAGGGCATATGTAAATACAATCCAAGTTCATTAGGAATTTTCTTCCTCGAAAACACATCCTTCATAAATTGGTTATAGTCATGACCTAAGATTAGATTATGGTGCGAAAGTTTGGAGTCTGGATATCTCCTCTTCGTTCCAAAATAAATTACGACTAACGAATTACTATACTGAATATTATTCAGCCAAAATTCAAGTTGAGGAGGAAGATACTCTTTGGGGACAAGATTTTTATAACAAAAAGCAAGATCTCCATTACAGATTACGCTATCTGTTTTTTCTATTGAACCGTTTGAGAGGCAAATACCCGAAACTCGCTTATTTTCAATTAGAAACCTGGAGACTTCGGTATTTAGTTTAATTTTTCCGCCACAATCTTCAAATAATTGACAAAGAGCATTTACAATTGCCCCAGTTCCTCCAATACAATAATGAACACCCCACTCTTTCTCAAAACGGATTATTAAGCCATATATCGAAGGAGTGTCAAATGGATTACCTCCAATTAGCAATGGATGAAAGGAGAGCACTTTTCGAATAAAGTCATCTTTAACATGCTTTTTTGCAAAACTATACATGCTTCGCCAGGTACCCGTTTTGAATACAAAAGGGAAAATACGCAGGAAGCTATATAATGTTGAGAAACTCTTTTCGGTAAAGGGATGAAACCATTGAAAAATGGCATTCATTTTACTCAAGAATATTCTATATCCTTTAATATCACCGGGACTGAATCGAGCGATTTCAGCTTCGGTTTTATCCTGATCTCTCCAATAATTAAACACATCACCATTGCCATTAAAAATACGATAAAAAGGGTCAAGTGGAATCAGGGTCAAATAATCCTCCATTTTTTTATCCACCAGATCGAACAATTCCTTATATTGATGAGGTGCCGTGATAACTGTGGGTCCACCATCGAATTTAAATCCATTAATCTGATATTGATATGCTCTGCCTCCGGGTTGGTCCAATTTTTCATAAATCGTAACATCATGTCCTAATGCAGCGAGTCTGATTGCTGCTGACAACCCGCCAAATCCACTCCCAACCACTGCTATTTTCTGTTTCTTAAACATAATAGCCAATTATTAATAGTGTATCGATATTGTCAAAGATGTAGAATCTTGGTGTATAAATTGAGCTTGTTGAAATGAAGGAGCAGAAAATTTGTTTTTAATATTATTTGAAACGCCATAACCCTCCTTAGGAATTCCCAGCACATTTGTGTTCAAAATTGCATCTCCATTCGTATCATGAAATAGAGCAATGGCATATTTCCCAGGAGGTACCTTTTCAATTGTCAAAAAAACGGTGCCGTCTTGAGCAGGACACTTTGCAAGTTTAAAGGCTCTATGAGCATTCAATGGGAATCCTTCCTGAGAATCGAAGAGTGCCACCATTATCTCTCCTGCTTGATTATTAACCCCATTTACAATTACGTGAATACCTTCTACCTGAGGATAATATGCGCTACTCAGATTAATCAATATAGAAAAAATAAATGAGAAAAGCATAACTTTAGATATCGAATATTATAAAATAAATAAACAATCATTGTGCCATATTGTTTATTAGATATGATTTCAACTTATTCTTTTATTCAGATCAATTATAGTTTTAAATCAGTATTGTTTTGACAAAATCAATTATTCTTTTGATTGCCTTTAGTTGGATTGGATTCCAGGGAGCCTTTTCTCAAAATGGAGGAGTGGTTAATGGTTTTGTTCGGAATTTAATTACGCAGGCTCCTATTGAGGATGTTACAATCCGGATCCTTGGAACTGATGTAAGTGCATTAACAGATAGTACCGGATTTTACCGAATTAAGCAAGTTCCCTCAAAAACCTGGACAATAGAAGCCTCTTCACTAGGATTTAAAGCTATTCAGAAATTCGATATCTCGGTAACGTCTGGTAACGCTTCAGAGGTTAATTTTGAGCTGGAAGAATCATCAAAAGAGTTGGCTCAAGTTGAGGTAAAAGCAAATTTTTTTAAACCTTTAGGATCAGTTAATTCGATTCAAAGTCTCGGAATAAATGAAATATCAAAATACCCGGGTGCCAATTTTGATATGGCCAAAGTTGTGCAATCGCTTCCAGGAGTATCCGGGTCTGTAGGATTTCGCAATGATATTATTATTCGAGGTGGTGCACCCAATGAAAATGTTTACTTTCTTGATGGTATTGAAATTCCGTCCATAAACCATTTTGCCACTCAAGGGGCTTCAGGTGGCCCAGTCGGACTTCTTAATGTCTCGTTTATTGAGAGTGTGACACTTCACACATCGGCATTTCCTGCTAAATATGACAATCCCCTTTCGGGAGTTTTAGTCTTTAAACAACGCACAGGTAATCCACAGCGAGTGCAGAGTAATTTCAGATTAAGTGCCAGTGAAGCAGCATTTACTACCGAAGGACCATTAGGGAAGAAAGGGGGAAATACAACATTTATTGCCTCGGTTAGACGCTCCTATTTGAAACTTATTTTCCAAATAATTGACCTGCCCTTCGTACCCGACTATTGGGACTATGAGTATAAAATCACCCATAAGCCGAATACTAAAAATGAATTTAACTTCCTGGGAATAGGGGCAATAGATAATTTTACGTTTATACAGCCAAAGAATCTCACGCTAGAGAAGATGGCTATTCTTGATCAGATTCCGCTCAACAGCCAACGCTCAAATACCTTGGGTGGCTCTTGGCGTCATGCCTTGGGGAAAGGTTATTTATCAATGGCACTAAGCAATAATAGGCTTTTAAACACTGCCAGCAAATATCAATCGAATGCCGTCCAAAATGAGAGTAATCAAATTCTGCGCTATAGCTCAATAGAAGATGAAACCCGTTTACGTATGGAGGTGAATCACAACTCAGGTCCTTGGCAATTGAGTGCTGGAGGGGTGCTTATTTATTCCAATTATACGAATTTAACCTTTCAGCGTAGAATGGAGTATATTGCAAATTACACAACTGCCCTGGAGATGTTGCGCTATGGAGGGTTTCTACAAATTAACAGGAGAGCCTTCGGAAATAGATTATCTCTTACAGCAGGTGCCAGAATTGATGGGAATAACTTTACCGAAAATGGCAATAAGCTGCAAAATACTTTTGCTCCAAGATTAGCAGCCACCCTAAGTATAACCCCTGAATTTAATGCAAGTTTTTCACTGGGTCGCTATTATAAACTACTCCCCTATACCGTACTTGGTTATCAGGAAGATAACCAATACGTAAATAAAAAAAATGAATATACCCAATCAGATCATATTGTTACAGGTTTCGAATGGCTTCCCAGTAATTCACTACGGATCACCCTTGAAGGATTTTTCAAAAGATATAACTCTTATCCGGTATCGATTAACAATAAAATCTCATTAGCTAACTTGGGAGGTGATTTTGGAGTATTGGGAAACGAAAGAATTTCAAGTAATGGTAGAGGCAAAACCTATGGAGCTGAATTCATGTTGCAGAAGCGACTCACGAGCCATATCTATGGCATATTAGCGTATACCTATTATTATAGTCTATTTACAGGTAGTGATCCTCAAACGTATATCCCATCAGCATGGGATAATCGTCAACTAATATCATTTACAGGAGGTTATAAATTTTCAAGAAACTGGGAATTCGGTCTTCGCTTTCGCTATCAAGGAAAAACACCTGCCACACCTTATGATTTAGATAAGAGTTTAGAAAATTACCCTTTTACAAATCAGCCTATACTTGATTATAAACAAATTAACTCGCAACGACTCACCGCATTTAATGCAGCCGATCTGCGTCTAGATAAGAAATGGAATTTCAAAAACTCAACACTTGATCTGTTTTTGGATATTCAAAATTTCTACAATAGTAAGAACCCGACACAACCTGGTTTAACCCTCAAACGAAATCCCGATAATACCATCGCTACAAAAACAAGCGAACCCTATAATCCAGGCATTTACGGAAATCCGGAAGCGTTAAACAACAGACAATCTGCAATTCCAGTTATCCTTCCCAATACTAGTGGCTCCATACTTCCCAGCATAGGATTTATTATCGAGTTCTAGCGGACTATAAATTCTTATTTTTGGATAACTCTTCGAACGATAAATCCATAAGTGGATATTTATCCCAACCGTTAAAATCGAAATGCCACCATTCTGATGGATAGTGTTTGAAACCAAAATGGGTAAATAGACCAAAAAGAAATTTTCGGTTGGCCAGAACCTTCTCGGGTAAATTTGGATAATCGGGATGTGCCCGCTCACTAAAATCATCGAATGCAGTTGGCATAGGTATCTCCTCTCCCGTATTTTTGTCAATAAGAGTAAGGTCTACTGCACATCCTCTGTTATGGCGCGAACCCGATCGTGGACTTGCCACAAAGTTAGTATCGGGATAAACCTCAAAGAACCGCAGCGTAGCAGAATAAGGACGGTAACTGTCATAAATCTTTAATCCAAGGTGATAGATCGACAAAGAATCTTGTATTTTCCGAAGTGCCTCTACTACAGGTTTTCGGGCAAAAGCTCTTGGTGAACCGTAGATCACTTTACCTGTAAAATTATTTGCTGTGGCATATCTGATATCCAATTTAATATCTGAAATACTATTTTTCAGTTCAACCATCTCCATTTCAGGATTCTCAAACACTTGACTTTGATAGCTATTAGCCGTTTGGATTAACTTAAGATGGTATGGATTACGATCTGCCGGACTCGACTGACCAAATGAATTGGTTCCAACCACTATCGAAATCAGGAATATAGAAAAAAGAACAGCCGTTTTAAATTTGATCATACTAAATAATATAAAAAATCAATAAATTAGCATAGCCTAACCCTAGGTATCGATGGATAATCATTTAATAATCCCCAAACACGCAGACTTAAACCCTAAACAACGATAAAACTAATCAATTAATTTTTAGAGGCGACTTTACGTGGATAAGTAAAATCTATTATCTTCGTAATCTTCTAATCAAAACTGACGATAAAAATTAAATTCTATGAAAGGCCAAACATCAAAGCATCTTCTTCTAATGCTGCTAATTGCAGTTTTTATTACTCAGTTAAGTGCGCAGGTAAAGATTTCGACACCTCGAATTGAAATCATTCCTCAACCTACAAAAGTCGTTGAACATACAGGTGTTTTTATGTTAGTCCCGACAACGCGAATACAGTGTGATCCTTCGTTTAGCGGAGTTGCCTCACTTTTATCCAAAGGGGCAAGTATTCGCCAATTCTCTGTTTTGGAAAAGGTTAATGGTCCAAAGATAAAACTTGTTAAGGTTGGTCGCGAAACTGTTTCCGATAGCATGGGATATCGGCTGGTGATTACACCCGAAGAGATTACCCTTTCAGCAGCAACTAATGCGGGAGCTTTAAACGGGATGCATTCATTGATGCAATTAATTCTTCTTCAGCCCAATCAAGGAGAAATTCCATGTGCTGAAATTGACGATCATCCCCGCTTTGGTTACCGCGGAGTGATGTTGGATGTTTCGCGTCATTTCTTTCCAGCCGACTATATCAAACGCTATCTTGATCTGATGGCACTTTACAAGATGAATGTTTTTCATTGGCATCTCACCGACGGTCCGGGGTGGAGGCTTGAGATTAAGAAATATCCTGAGTTAACAGCCAAGACAGCATACAGGACACATAAGATATGGAAGGATTGGTGGGGTACACCGCGTCATTATTCCGACGAGGGGAGCCCCAATGGTTATGGTGGTTACTATACTCAGAAGCAGGCTCGTGAGATCGTTGCTTATGCAAAACAACTAGGAATTACTGTTATTCCCGAGATAGAGATGCCTGGTCACTCGGATGAAGTTCTTGCTGTTTATCCAAATCTTGCTTGCTCAGGCAAACCGTTTACCAACGGAGAACTTTGCCTTGGCAATGATTCGACATTTGTTTTTCTGAAAAATGTACTAACCGAAGTTATGGCAATCTTTCCATCTCAGTATATCCATGTTGGTGGTGACGAAGCTGATCAGGCGGCATGGAAAAAATGTCCAAAGTGTCAGAAGAGAATTAAAGATGAAAAACTAAACAATGAATCGGAGTTACAAAGTTATGGGGTGCGTCGGATCGAACAATTTCTAGCCTCCAAAGGGAGAAAGCTACTGGGTTGGGATGAGATCCTTGAAGGTGGCCTAGCACCCGCTGCCACAGTAATGTCGTGGCGTGGTGAAGAAGGGGGCATTACAGCTGCAAAGATGGGGCACAATGTGATTATGACGCCTGGGAATACCTGCTATTTCGATCACTACCAGGCTGATCCCTTAACCCAACCGTTAGCCATTGGTGGATACCTAACCTTGGAAAATGTCTATCAATATGAACCTATCCCGGCAGAACTTGATTCCGATAAGGCGAAATATGTGTTAGGAGCTCAGGCAAATATCTGGACCGAATATATCTCCTCCATAGAGCACCTCGAATATATGACCTATCCGCGTCTTCTGGCTATGGCAGAGGTTACATGGTCTGAGAAGGGAAAACGTGATTTTACGAACTTTAAATCTAGATTACAAGCTCACTATCGCTTACTGCAAAGGCTTGATGTGAATTACTGCCGTCCATCCTATGGATTAGAGATCGAATCAAAAATCAATACAGAGGCTAAAAAGGCACTGATAAGTTTTAAAAGTGAGCTATTAAATCCATCGATATACTATACGCTCGACGGTACAGAACCGACCAAGACCTCAAACCTTTACCAGGGAAGTCTTGAGTTATCAGGATCTTCGAAGATTTGTGCAGCGATCATTGAGGATGGTGAACTTAAGGAAAAATCGGCAAAACTAACAGTTGATTTCCACAAGGCGATTGGCAAAAAAGTGACCTACAACCTCCCATATAGCAAGGGTTATTCCGCGCATAAAGAGGCCTCTTTGGTTAATGGTTACCGCGGTGGCGGACTCACGTATGGCGATGGGGAGTGGCAGGGATTCGACACCAATGACATGGATGTGACTATAGACCTTGAGAAGAGCGATGCATTAAAAAGTATCACAATCTCATTTATGCAGCAGACAGGGCCAGGTGTTTATATGCCTGATTTCGTTGATATCTCGGTTTCTGATAACGGAAAGGATTTTCGGAAAGTAAAAACAATCACAAATGATATCCCATTAACCCAATCAAAACTTACGCTAAAGAATTTCGAAGCTGATTTAACGGGTGAGAAAGCGAGATATGTTCGGGTTTTTGGTAAAAATGGGCAGCACGGATTTCTATTTACTGATGAGGTGATTATCTATTAGGCTGGCAAGGAGGTTAGATTTAAATCGTCTCTTTCCAAATAAAATAACCGAAAGGAAAATCTGAGCTTTCAAAGCCGGGATCGTGGTTAAACAATCCCAATACCGATGATCCACTACCTGACATTGCTGAATAGATAGCACCACGGCTAATAAACAGGGATTTTAGTTGGGCAATCTCCGGGAATGCAGAAAAAACGGAAGGCTCAAAATCATTTTGAATGAGCTCCATCCAATTTTCTACTGGTTTCTGAATAGAATCAGATAAATGAAATATAGGAGTAGAGGGTGTTATTCGAGCAAATGCCTCTTTCGTGGCTACGCTTCGAGGTGGCTTTAGTAAGATTAACCAATACCCTTTTAACGATAAATCAATATTACGAAGAATCTCGCCAGCGCCACTTGCAAAGGCGGGTTTATTTTCGATAAAAAACGGACAATCGGCGCCCAGCTGCAAGGCATAATCTGTTAACTGAATAACTGTAAGCCCAAGATCGAAATAGGTGTTAATCCCTTTCAACATAAATGCGGCATCCGAGGAGCCGCCGCCAAGACCAGCGCCAAAAGGAATAGCCTTATGGATATGAATGTCAAGACCCGGCAACGGATAATCGGCAGCCAGTAATCGATAAGCCTTAACGACTATATTCTGCTCTAAATCAAGTTCAAGCTGAATTCCGGAGCTCGAGAGATTGATTTTCTTTACGCGGTTTTCAATAAACTCAAGGCCATCTCTTAATCCAATGGGATAATATACGGTCTCAAGGTCGTGATAACCATCATCTCGTTTGCGGATGATATTCAGTCCGATGTTAATTTTGGCATTGGGAAATAATACCATAAATTGGATATTAGTTAAGCCCTGACAAAGATTGAATCCTTGTCAGGGCTAGTTGAAATAACCTTAGCTATAGCTCTCTAATGGCTCACAGGTACAGAAAAGATTTCGGTCACCATAGGCGTTATCGACACGCCCCACGGGGACCCAGAATTTATTTTCACGTAACCAATCGAGAGGAAATGCAGCTTTTTCGCGTGAGTAAGCATGAGTCCATTCATTGGTGGTAAGCATCTCAGCGGTATGTGGAGCATTCATTAAGACATTATCCGTTGGATCCGCAATGCCACTCTCCACCTCTTTGATCTCGTCGAAAATTGCATTCATTGTATCGACAAAGCGATCGAGTTCTACTTTGGATTCGCTCTCGGTTGGTTCGACCATCAGTGTACCATGCACCGGAAAGGAGAGTGTTGGTGCATGAAACCCATAATCCATGAGACGTTTTGAGATATCAGTTTCAGATATTCCGGCAGAAATCTTCAGGTGACGGCATTCGAGTATCATCTCATGGCCGACACGTCCCTGTTCTCCGGTATAAAGAATTCCATAATTGTCTTTAAGACGAGAAGCGATATAATTGGCATTCAGGATTGCAATTCTAGTAGCATCGGTAAGGCCGTCAGTACCGAGCATCTTAATATAACCATAAGTAACAGTCAATACAGAGGCACTTCCCCATGGGGCACCCGCAACAGCATGAATACCAACATGGCCGTTATTCATCACTGAGTGAGTGGGTAAGAACTCAACAAGATGTTTTGCCACACATACAGGACCCACGCCAGGGCCGCCGCCGCCATGCGGAATTGCAAATGTCTTATGCAGGTTCAGATGGCACACATCAGCACCAATACGGCTTGGATTGGTAAGCCCTACCTGGGCATTCATATTGGCTCCATCCATATATACTTGTCCACCGTATTGATGAATGATACTACACATTTCAGTTATTGAAGATTCAAAAACTCCGTGTGTAGAGGGATAGGTAACCATAAAGCATGAGAGATCATTTTTATACTCTTCAGCCTTTGTGCGTAATGCCTCAACGTCAATATTTCCAAAGTCATCGCATGGCACAACCACCACTTTCATTCCAGCCATTACGGCACTTGCCGGATTTGTTCCGTGGGCCGACGAAGGGATTAGAACAACATTACGATGCCCCTCGCCTCTAGTTTTATGATATTCACGAATAACCAATAAACCGGTATATTCTCCGGCAGCACCAGAATTAGGCTGCAGAGAGATATCGGCAAAACCAGTTATTTCGGATAAATCACGTCGCAGCTCCTCTATCATCTCTTGATATCCCATTGCCTGATTTTTAGGCACAAATGGGTGAATGCCATTAAATTCGATCCAACTAAGAGGAAGCATCTCTGTTGCAGAATTTAGTTTCATAGTACACGATCCCAGCGAAATCATCGAATGGACTAGCGAGATATCTTTTTTCTCGAGCCGTTTAATATAGCGGGCCATCTCTGTTTCAGACCGATATTTACTAAAAACTTGCTGCTTTAAATATTTTGTGGTTCGGATAAACGCACGATCGATGGAGTTATTTTCTGTCAATGCAGTAAAAAGCGGAACAGGTTTATTGGCCGCCTTTGCAAAGACCTCTGTTATCCAGTTAACATCCTCAATATTAGTTGTTTCATCAATACTTAATCCCACTTGTCCATTGGGGAAATAGCGGAAGTTCATCTCCAGATCAATTGAGAGCCATTCGATATCTTCACGTTTCACATGACGAGGTAGATCGATTCGGATGGTATCGAAGAAATTCGCATTCTCCTGTTTATACCCCAATTTTGTGATCTCATCAGCGAGTAGTGTTGCAATGCCATGTACCCTGTCGGCGATTGCTTTAATTCCTTCGGGACCATGGTAAGTTGCGTACATTCCGGCCATTGTAGCCAAAAGAGCCTGAGCCGTGCAAATATTAGATGTTGCTTTTTCTCGTTTGATATGTTGTTCGCGAGTCTGCAATGCCATACGCAATGCAATTTTTCCATTTACATCTTTCGAAACACCAATTATTCGTCCAGGAAGATCCCTTTTAAAATCATCACGTGTGGCGAAAAATGCAGCGATAGGACCTCCATAGCCCATTGAAACACCGAATCGCTGAGAGGAGCCAAAAACAATATCTGCACCCCATTCTCCCGGAGGAGTAAGCAACGCAAGAGCTAGTAAATCAGTTCCTACAGCCACTTTACCCCCCTTCTCTTGAACTGACCGCGTAAATCCGGCGTAATCTTCAATCTCCCCATTGGAATTTGGATATTGGATGATAGCTCCAAACCAGTTTTCATCTGCCTGAGCCTCTTTAAAATTCCCTATTCTCAGTTCAATACCCAGAGGTTCAGCACGAGTAATAAGCACATCGAGCGTATGTGGCCAGATCAATTCATCGATAAAGCAGACATTGGCACCAGCCTTCTCCTGAGCACGCGATCGCAATGCAAACATCATATGCAACGCCTCAGCTGCGGCAGTGGCCTCATCAAGCAGGGAAGCATTTGCCAGCGGCATTGCGGTCATCTCGCAAACCATAGTCTGAAAATTCAATAATGCCTCGAGCCGACCTTGCGAAATCTCCGCCTGATAAGGGGTATACGAGGTGTACCATCCCGGATTTTCAAGAATATTACGTAAGATCACCGATGGGGTAATGGTGTCGTACCAACCCATTCCAATATAGGTATTAAAGACCTTATTCTTTTTTGCAAGTTTAAGAATCTTTCGAAAATACTCCCGTTCAGTTAATCCATTAGGGAGATTTAAAGGTTTATCCAGCCGTATATTTGAAGGGATCGTCTGGTCGATTAATTCATCAAGCGATTTAACACCAATCACTTTTAACATCTCTACAATATCCGCTTCACGCGGTCCGATATGTCGACTCACAAATTTATCTATTGCCATGCTCTATCTATAATTAAAATTATTCTGCTTTTTTTAAAGGTATTAAGAGGAAAAACCAATAGTTTTCAACTCTTGAATTATTTTATTGAAGCTTAAATTAAAAACGGATTACTCTTTTTTTCTGCCCCAATTGTTGTTTCCGGACCATGACCACAGTAAACTTTAACTGCTGGATCAAGCACCATTAATTTCTCTTTAATTCCGGCAATAAGTTGATCATGGTTTCCATTGGGAAGATCTGTTCGTCCAACAGATCCATAGAAAAGGATATCGCCACCGATAAGCAGCTGGTCGGCTTCTGAATAAAAGGCTACACAACCAGGAGCATGACCGGGGACGAAAATAACTTTCAAAACTGAGTTTCCAAAGGTAATAAGGTCGCCATCTTCAAAGTAGCTTCCTGGCAGCGGCGGATTATTCATTGGCATTCCAAACATCTTAGCCTGGTTCACAGCTTGCTCAACCAAAAAATGATCTGCCTTATGGATTTCACTTTTCAGTCCCCAGGTTTTTTCGGCAAATGCATTACCCATTAAATGGTCAAAATGGCCGTGGGTATTTAGCAATCTTACTGGATTCAAATGGTTTATTTCGATAAATGATTGTAGTTCCTGTTCCTCGTGTGGATAAAAACATGCAGGATCAATAATCACACAATCCAATGTTTCATCCCATAACACAATAGCATTGACTTCGACTGGATTAAATGTGAATTTTTTGACAAACATAAACGATTTGAATTACTACAAGTAAGCGACTGAAAAATAATTAATTACCTAAGAATGTCCTCCAATCCAGAGAGTCGGAAAAGCGTTTTACAAAGGAATCACGAAGTTAAAAAATGTATCTATAAGAACAAAGAAATGATCCCTATTTAGAGATCAAAATTGTACGTAAGCTCATAAAAAGTATTGACCGAATTTTATTCTAATTATTTAATCATCTTCCAGCGTAAGTCAACCCATTCCTGCTGAGCCGATTTAGAGAGAAAAGTCCAGGCAACAACTCGGCTTTGTTTATTCCCCTGCCCCATTGGAATTGTATTGATAAAAGAGGCACCACTATTTTCAATCAGCTCATAAATGCTCTTAAGGTTTGATTCTTTAGAGACCAAGGTTGAAAAGCACAAACAACGATGGGCAAAATCTTTACTTTGAATCACCATATCCCGAATAAACCGTGCCTCTCCCCCATCGCACCACAATTCGTGCTGTTGTCCGCCAAAGTTTAAAATCGGATCACCCGATGTTTTTGATCCGAGATTCTTAAGTTTTCGCCGTGTTCCCGATTGAGCCTCCGCAGCCGATGCGTGAAAAGGAGGGTTACAAATCGTAAGATCGTAATATTCGTCCTTGGCAATAATTCCTTTAAAGATATTACGTGAATCAGGCTGTAGCCTTAATAGCACATGGTTCTTCAGTAGAGAATTGGAGTCTACAATACCCATTGCAGACTCTAGTGCAACAGCATCAATATCGATACCGGTAAAAGACCATTGATACTCTGAAACCCCAATAATCGGGTAAATACAACTGGCGCCAACTCCAATATCAAGACATTTAATATGATCTCCAATTGGAACATGGCCATTGTTACATTCACTTAATAAATCGGCAATAGTATGAATATAATCGGCCCTTCCGGGGATAGGGGGGCATAAATAACCGGGAGGGATACTCCAATTATCAATTGAATAATATTTTTTAAGTAGTGCTGTATTAAGCATTCGCACAGCCACCGGATTAAAGAAATCAATTGATTCATCGCCATACGGATTTACCTTAACGAAGGTGCTTAGATCAGGAAGCGAATCCATTAAGAGTTTAAAATCATATCGCTCGCGATGTTTATTTCGCAAATGGAGACTAGTTTTCTCCTTCGGATGAACTCTCTTTAGTTGGCGCATGAAGAACTTAATTAGTCAGAGAGACCTGTAAGCAAAGGGACAAATATAAAGCCTCCTTTATCCTCTTCCCGATATTCGGTCTCACTAAGGCGAGTAATAATTTTCATAATCTGTAAATCGCGCTCGCCAACAGGAATGACCATAATACCACCGATCTTAAGTTGTTGTTTGAGAGGTTCGGGAATAAATGATGCTCCAGCGGTAACAATAATCTTATCAAATGGGCCATAGGTAGGTAGTCCGAGGTAACCATCGCCATAAAAAAAATGGGGCCTATACCCCAAGCCAGGAAGGAGGTTTCGGGCAAAATCGTACAATGCCTTCTGCCTTTCTATGGTATAAACAGAAGCCCCCATGCGGCAAAGCACAGCTGCCTGGTATCCCGATCCGGTGCCCACTTCAAGTACCTTGTCATATTTCTTAAGCTCTAAGGCCTGGGTTTGAAAGGCAACAGTATATGGTTGTGAAATTGTTTGCCCGACAGCAATTGGAAATGCCTTATCCACATAAGCAAACTGCACAAAAGTGTTATCCATAAAGAGATGGCGCGGAATAGCACCTATCGCATCAAGAACCTGCTCATCGGAGATCCCTTTCGAACGAATCTCCTCTACGAGCTTGCGCCGCATCCCTTTATGCATGAATGAATCTTCTATCTGAGCCATATTAAAATAGCTAATTTAAGACAATTAAGAATTAGAAGCTGGAATTTTACAACTTCCCATCCCCGGGAATAAGCATAGAAATCACACCTGACATGCTTTATTTCCAAAGATACTATACGACAAATTTTTATCCTAAAAGAGGACATTACAAATCTACCATTAATTCAGGGTTTGTCAACATTAGGCGGTTGATAAATACCGAAGTCCGATGACAAAGGAATTAAGTATAAAGGTATATTTGCTTAATGATGTTAAGCACAGCGATCATACTTCCGGGCGAGGCAGAGATGTTTCCATTTCATTCAATTCGTGATTTATCAGGAGTAGAGTGGGATGGGATTTTTTATTCCGGAAACCGGAAGCATCCCTCTCTCGACAGATCAGTAATTTTTTCTTCTCCGGAGATTATCCCATTGATATGTGATCTGCTAATTGTTCTAGATCCTGATCACTGTACGTGCGATTATTTATCGTTCGCAATCCGCAATGGATGCCATCTTTTTCTATCCGAAAAACTTACATTATCCAAAGAGGAACGGAATCAATTAGTCCATTTGGCAAATGAGGGAGGCACTTATATTCAGGTTCAGAATGATTTTCTGTACCATCCGTTTCATAAAAAGATTCAAATCCATTCGGGGCATCTCTTATTTATTGAAGCTGTGCAAACCTCTTCAGGCAGGAAGGATCGCATGAATGAGTTTTTATATAACAACCTGCTGATGATCATTCGTGCCACAAACTCACTGGTGTACAAAGTCGATGTCTTTTGTGGTACTCTCCCATCAGGGGAGCCAGATGTTGTCAATATCCATATGAACTTAAAAAACGGATCACTCGCTACCCTAACCTTGAAATTTATTGATCAGCAGGAAACTCACCATTTATCGATTCAAGCAGGAGGTGAAATTGAGATCTATGATTTCCATCAAAATAAGATAAGCTATCAGCCATCCAATAAAACGAACCAACATAAGGAGGAGACAACTTTAAATCCTCTGCAAGAGCAGATTGCAGCCTTTGTGACTAATATTAAAGGGAAAAACAATCCCCGATTTAACCTCAACGATGAAACGGTAGTATTTCTGTTAATGGAGAAAATCAGGAAAAAGATTGAATCTACTTTACAAATTCCCAGTATTCACCAATAGATTCTGTGGAATATTGATTCCAGTATATCGCCGACACCTTTTCTCCGAGAGGAGTCTTTAAGGAGCGTTCAAAAACCGCAATAACAGGATTAAATATCAGATCTGTTACCCCAATAGTAAATAGCGTGGGTGACCCTTCGATGAGTGGTTCTTCGGCAATACGCACTTCGAAATTATTGAGTTGCAAAAGTGATTTTAAGAAATCGACCCGTTCGGCCGTAGCCCCTTTTTCAACTATCGTGCACCGCGTACCCTCAATCTCTTCTACGATATGTTTTGCTTTAAATGCCATACTATTTTCGTTTTAGGCTTTCAGTTAGATCTTCTGACCCCATAAGCCGATCAATATTTCAACTGTTAATGTATAATTCCAAAACTTAAGCTATTTATCAATTCATAGATCTGGCTCCAGAATCCAAGAATAAATATCCCCAGACCACTTAATACCAGACCAGTTCGTGTTGCCAGGTCGCTCTTAAAATAAGCGAGTGGCTCTTCACTCTTATTGATAAACATCGCCTTCACAACCAATAAATAATAATAGAGCGATATCGTCGCATTTAACACCGCAATAAATACCAACCAGTAATATCCCGCCGATGCGGCGGAAGCAAAAAGGAAGAACTTACCAAAGAAACCGGCTACGGGAGGGATCCCCGCCAATGAAAACAAGGCAAGCATCATTAACAGGCTCAACTTCGGATTGGTCGCATAAAGGCCATCATAATCATCCATGGAATCCTTACCAGTGACGGTTGAAATCGCTGATACGACGCCGAAAGCTCCAAGATTAGAGAAGATATAAACCAGTACAAAATAGATCACCGAAGTCATCCCCATGATATTGCCTCCTATGATTCCAAGGAGTATGAATCCTGCCTGGGCAATAGAGGAGAAAGCAAGAAACCGTTTCATATTTTTTTGACGCAGTGCAAACAGATTACCAATAGTCATGGTTAAGACACTAATCAGATAGAGGATATTGTTGTAAACCGGAGCTATGGTATTAAATACCGTAAACATGACAATAATAAGGATAAATGCAGCGGCCCCTTTAGAGATCACCGATAAATAGGAGGTGACATTAATTGGTGCCCCTTCATATACATCAGCGGTCCACAGGTGAAATGGAACCAGCGAAATTTTAAATCCCATGCCGGTAAAGAAGAAAATAAATGCCAGCACCTGCATGGGTGTGTTCTTGTAAAGCTGAGTGATGGTATCAAAATAGATAGATCCTGTAGAACCATAGATCAGGGAAAGTCCGAAGAGGAGAATTCCTGATGAGAGGGCCGATATAAGGAGTAATTTAATCCCGGCTTCAGCCGATTTTGTCTGGTGGTGTGTATACGCTGCTAAAGCTGCAATAGGAATTGTTGCTAATTCCAACCCGAGATAAAACATTAAAAAATCTCCTGACGAGATCATAAAATACATCCCGATCAGTGTTGAGAAGAGAAGGATAAAATACTCACTAATCTTCTCACGGTTTTCCTCTTTTTTAAGCCATGTTACGGACTGTAGAAGGACGATTAAAACCCCGACATTAAGGATATTCTTCATCATTACCAACAAAGGATTAGTGCGGTACATACCGCCAAATAAGGTACTGTTTTCGGCTGGAAGAAATCCCACCAGGGTATGGATAAAAAACAGCCCAAGAGTTATTGAAATAATCAGGTGCTTATTTCTGTTGTGCAGATTTAGATCGATGATCAAGATTACCAATGCCAAAAGTGTAAGCATTAGTTCGTGCCGCATGGTGAGAATATCGCTAAAGTTCATAACCAATTTTTTAATAACCTGAATAATTCATTTAAAATAAACTCGTTAACTGTATTGCAGCTAATTTTTCCACAATTGGGGCCAGACTATAATCGATCATATTGGTAAGCCAGTAAGGGGCCAGTCCGATAGCTGTTATTGCCAGTACCAAAGATATTGTTGAAATCCGTTCGTACCATTTTGCATCATCCAGATGGAGAAAATGGTCGTTTTTAATTGGTCCCATAAGTAATATACCCACAACACGAAGAATATAAACAGCTGTAATTACAATTGATGAAGCTGCAACAATAGTTATCACGCGGTGAAATACATCGACATGCTGAAATGCGCCGATGAAGATGATCATCTCGGCTACGAATCCACTAAATCCCGGAAGGCCCAGAGAGGCAAGACCGGCAATAACATAAACCACCCCCAGGAATGGGATCACTTTCATTAATCCACCCATCTCATTGATAAGCCGTGTATGTGTGCGGCCATAGATCATCCCTATCAAGGCGAAGAAAAGTGCGGTCATTAAACCATGCGAGATCATTTGTACGATAGCGCCGTTCATAGCCGTCTGATTCATCATCAACACGGCAAATAATACCAATCCGCAATGGCTTACCGAAGAGTAGGCATTAATATATTTGAGGTCTGTTTGTACGATTGCAGAGAATGCGCCATAGACTACACTAATAGCTGTTAGGATAAGGAATATCCAGGCTTGTTCATGTGCCGCTTCAGGCATCAGAAAGATTGCAACACGAAATGCGCCATACCCACCCAGTTTCATCAACACCCCTGCGTGAAGCATCGATACAGCTGTTGGAGCCGATGCATGACCATCAGGCGACCAGGTGTGAAAAGGAAAGAGGGCACCAAGGATTCCAAATCCCACGAAGGTGAACGGAAATAGAAATCGTTGCATATGAATGGGGATCCTCACTTTAGAGATCTCCATCAGATTAAATGTAAGCGCATGTGGATCTGGTGAAGAGAAGAAGTAAATCCCTAGTAAACCTACCAATAAAAGGGCAGAACCCGCCATCAGCATCAGCGTAAGCTTCATCGCCGAATATTCTTTAGGTCCACTTCCCCAGATCCCAATTAAAAGATACATTGGGATCACGGCCAGCTCATAAAAGAGGAACATCGTAAAGAGATCGATCGAGATAAAGAATCCAAAAACACCGGAAGCCAGAATAATAAGTGAAATAAAGAATTCGCGTGGCAGATGGGTCATCTTCCAGGAGGCAAATATCCCTGCGAACACCACTATACCTGTCAGGGCTATCATCGCCACAGAAATCCCATCTACTCCTAAGGCATAATGGATATTTAATGTCGGAAACCAGAGCGCGTCATAGGTAAAGAGCATCGTTGCCGTATTGCCGGCAGCCCTTTCTGTAAGGTAGAGGTAAACAAGGACAAACGACAAGATCATTTGAACTCCCATTCCGATGGCAGAGACCAGACGTGAATGTTTGAGATCCCGGGTTAGCAAGATGGCGCCAACGGTAAGGATCGGGATAATAATGAACAGATTAAGTATACTCATAGCGAATACGATTTCTTATACGAGATAAACAAAAATTAGGACTAAGATCACAGCCCCGCTAACAAATACAAAGGCGTATTGATGAAGTTTTCCCGACTGTAATCCCTTTACTGCATAGGCTGCATATACAGTCATTCCGGCTATTCCATTCATTGTTCCATCGACGATATGGCGGTCAAACCAGGCAATCGGGACAGAGATATAACGGAATATGATTTTACGGGTTACGAACAGGTAAACCTCGTCGATATAGAATTTTCGGTGAGCCCATCGATGGAGGTATTTCAATGATCCGGCTATTCTATCGGGCATAGCGCTCTCTTTTTTATAAAGGATTGTGGCGATAACTATACCCACAACACCTATCAATACCGAAGGAATCGCTACAAACCAGTCTATTGCTGATTCAAATCCTTTTCCATCGGATGTTACCAGATCATGAAAAGGAAGGAAACCTGCAAATACTGAACCAAAGGCGAGAATCATCAGCGGGATGGTCATTACTTTAGGTGCTTCATGCGGTGTATGGTGATAATGGGTATTCTTACCCCAGAAAATGCCATAATACAACCGGAACATATAAAAGGCTGTTAACCCGGCAACCAGATATTCAATCGCAAAGAGTAATTTATTACTATGGAAAGCAGCAACGAGAATCTCGTCTTTACTAAAAAATCCGGAGAAAGGGGGAATACCGGCAATGGTGAGGCAAGCTATTAAGAAGGTAATATGGGTAACAGGGAGGAATTTGCGCAGGTTACCCATGTCACCGATTTCATTACTATGAACAGCATGGATCACAGCACCGGCACCAAGGAATAGCAATGCCTTAAACATAGCATGGGTAAAGAGGTGAAAGTTGGAAGCCATAAATCCTAATCCCTCTTCGCCTCCATATCCTGAGACGCCAAGTGCGAGCATCATATACCCGATCTGCGACATCGTAGAGAAAGCAAGCACTCGCTTAATATCGGTTTGAGTGCAAGCTATTACCGCAGCAAATAGAGAGGAGAACCCGCCGATCCAGGCGACAACATAGAGGGCATCAGGAGCACCAAGGGCAAATACAGGGAAAAGACGTGCCACGAGATACACCCCAGCAACAACCATCGTTGCAGCATGTATTAAAGCCGATACGGGTGTTGGACCCTCCATTGCATCGGGAAGCCAAATATGAAATGGGAACATCGCAGATTTTCCTGCCCCACCCACAAAAATAAATATCAGTGACCAGGTCAACAATGATAGGCCCATAAATGCTGCTCCTCCGGCTTGAGCGATTGCTGGACCATGAGGATCTGTGAGTGTCTGAAAATCGAAGGTGCCGGTATTGAACGAGAGCATCAGAATTCCGATCAGAAATCCCAGATCAGCAAACCGGGTAACAATAAACGCCTTTTTTGAAGCTGCCACTGCACTTGGCTTTTCATAATAATAATAACCAATGAGCAAGAAGGATGATACGCCAACAAGCTCCCAAAAAATATACATCTGAAAGATATTGGTAGCGAGCACCAATCCAAGCATCGAGAAGCTAAAGAGCGAAAGAAAAGAGAAGAAGCGGCTAAAACCGGTATCTCCTTTCATATATCCGATGCTATAAATATGGACCATCAGCGAAACGGTAGTAATCACCACCAACATCATAACAGATATTGGGTCTATCAATACGCCCAAATGAATCGTAAGCTTATCAGTAAGGTGAAGCCATGGGATTTCAAAAGCCTTTATTGAAGTATAAGGTGTGCCTGCAGAATGTCCAGTCCAGAAATAACTAATCGCGGCAGAATAGGCAAGAATTGCTGATGCCCCGAGACCAGAAGTGCCAATAAGTCCTGCCATAATCGGCTTCATCTTATGCCCGGCAAGACCAAGCAAAAGAAAGGTGAAAAATGGGATCAGAGGAATGAGTAATGTGTAGGTAAAATCAGCCATAACTTATATTTCTCTATTCGGTTATTAACTAGTTAATATTTCATCTCATCGACATTTTCCACATCGATCGATTTAAAATTCCGGTATATATTGATTATAATCGCAATTGCGACCGCTGCTTCAGCCGCTGCCACGGCAATGATAATAAGGATAAAAAAATGGCCCTGCAGCTGCTGAGGATAGAGATATTTATTAAAGGCCACAAAATTTATATTCACTGAATTAAGGATTAATTCTACTGACATAAGCATGGTAATCAGATTTCTACGGGTAAGAAAACCATAGATTCCGAGAAAAAACATGAGAGTACTGATTGTCAGAAAATAGCTAAGAGGAATATTCTGTATCATAAGAGGTAAGAATTATCTGAAAATTATTTTTTTAAAGTCCGCTCTTTTTTTGCTACTACAATAGCTCCAATCATAGCAGCGAGAAGCAGAATGGAGACAACCTCAAATGGCAATGCATAGCCATCTCTCTTGTATGAGACCAAGGCAGTACCGACATCGGTAATAGTATAATGGGGATCGGCACCTTGATTAGGAGTAAATCCGTAACGTAATATGGTCATTAATGTTAGTGCAGCACCTGCCACTGTTGCCAAGGCCGAGAGGAGACTCTCCTTCATTGAAGCCATCGCAGCACGTTCACTCAGGTGACTGGTCAGCAGGATTGAGAATATAACCAGTACTACAATCCCACCGGCATAAACGGTTAACTGAACAGCAGCAAGGAAGTTATAACTTAGCATGAAATATAATCCAGCGGTTGAGACCAACACAAACAAGAGATAAACTGCTGCCCTGAGAATCCTTCTGGTTATAACGGTCATGACCGAAAAGACCAGTATGACCAAGGCAAACAGGTAAAACATTACTTCATTAAGCATAATTCGTATTCTTAAGTTATTGAATCAAATTAATCTGCACTAATTTATTTTTAAATCTTCCGATTGCCTTAAGCTGCAATGCAAGAGCTATTTTTTTACTCTTTAACCCCCTCTTCAATCTTGGAGCCGGGCTGATTGAGCACTTTTGTAAGTAGGGAACGGTCCCATACAGCATGTTCGAATTTCTGCCCCATCACAATAGCCCCAGTCGGACAAGCCTTTACGCACAAATTACAAAAGGTACACATTCCCAGATGGTAAATATGCTGGTCGATAATTCGTTTCTTTTTCCCATCAGGGGTAAGAATCGATTTTGAGATTATTTCGATTGAACCATTGGGGCAATTGATTTCGCAGATTCCACAGCCCGTGCATAAATGTTCGTTGTTCTCGTTATGTGTCATAATCACTTCGCCGCGAAAGCGCTCAAACATGACCAGCTGATCGCGATTCTCGGGATACTGCTGCGTCACATTTTTCCAGGGGGTGAAAAAATACTTACCTGTAACTTTCATTCCGATCAGCAGTGTCCAGATCCCTTTGAAGATTGAACCAATATATTCAATAAAAGATTTCATAGCTACTTATAAATCGGTTAAAAATGAAATTTTGTCAAGACCACAAGAGCCATTAGTAAAATATTTACCAGATTAATTGGTAAGAGATATTTCCATTCGAGTGTTAGAATCTGATCAACGCGTAAACGGGGGAATGTCCATTTAAACCACATAATAATAAATATCACTACCCATACTTTCATAAAAAACCATACAATCGGAGGGATAAAGTCCATCGCATGATTAAATGATTCTAAGTTTCCGAAATGTAATGGCATCCAACCTCCCAAAAATACCGTTGTTGCCACTGCCGAAATAATAAATAGGTTTATGTATTCAGCCAGGAAGAAGAATGCAAATTTAATTCCCGAATATTCAGTATGAAAACCTGCGGTAAGTTCTGATTCGGCCTCTGCGAGGTCAAAAGGGCCCCGGTTTGTCTCTGCGGTACCGGCAATAAGAAATACGATAAACGCGATGATCGCAGGAACATGGCCCGAGAATATAAACCAGGCTCCACGTTGTTGCTCTACAATCGTTGAGAATTGCATTGATCCGGCAAACACGATCATTGTCAATAACGATAATGAGACGGAGAGTTCATACGACAAGATCTGTGCACCGCTACGCATCGCTCCGATTAATGAATATTTATTATTACTTGACCATCCGGCAAGAAGGATTCCGATTACACCCACAGAAGAAACTGCGGTGAGGTAAAAGATACCGATATCAAAGTCGAGCGATTGAAGACCAGGTGCAAAAGGGATAACTGCGATAGCTAAAAATGAGGCAATTATAACTATAAACGGAGCTAGATTATAGAGAAACCGGTCTGCCTTACGGGGCATTATCAGCTCCTTCATTAGCAGTTTAATAAAATCTGCTATCGTCTGAAGAAGACCCCAATATCCGACTCGCATTGGCCCTAGCCGCTGTTGAAATGCAGCACAAACTTTACGTTCAGCATAGACCAGTAACAGTCCAAAAAGGGCCACAAATAAAAGATAGGCAGTCCCTACAATTACCCATTCCAGAGTAGTAGCCATAAATGGGGAGAAACTCTCCTGAAGTCCCACATGAATAGTATGGGTCAGGTTTGAAAAATCGTAAATATTGAAAGCCATAAAGAATATATCTTAAGGGTCAGTTTAGATTTCCAATTTTATTATCTGTCAATATCGGGAATTACAAGATCCAGAGTTGACATGATGGCAACTAGGTCGGCGATCTTATGACCCTTAGCCATTTTATTTAGCGCAAAAAGATTTGAGAAACCGGGTGATCTGAATTTTACACGATAGGGATTTTTCTTTCCATCACTGATTACAAACACCCCAAATTCGCCTCTGGCTGTCTCTACACGTTGAAAAAATTCACCCTCCGGAAGTTTAATAACTCCCTTCATTTTTACCGCGTACTCCCCTTCTGGGATATTATCTATCAATTGGTCAATGATTGATAACGATTCATACATCTCCTTGATGCGCACTTCGTAACGTGCAAGGGTGTCGCAACGATGATCCAGGATCTCATTGAATTTAACCAATGGATAGGCACTGTATGGTTGATGCTTACGCAAATCACAAGAGAATCCGGAAGCTCTCCCGGAAGGTCCGGTAACACCATATTCTATAGCATCGGCAGGTGAGAGATAACCAATGCCAGATGTACGCTCTCTGAAGATCACATTTCCGGAAAGCAATTGATCGTATTCGGGAAGCTTAGTTCTAAAGTATTTGACAAAATCCTTAACCCGTTTTTGAAAATTCGGATGGATGTCAAACATCACTCCCCCGGGAAGATTATAATTAACAGTTAAACGTGCACCACAGGTCTCCTCGAAAATATCAAGAATCTTTTCCCTGTCTCGAAGCCCATAAAAGAAGGTCGTAAGTGCACCCAGATCCATGCCCATTACACACCACCATAATTGATGAGAGGCTAAACGGCTTAGTTCATCCATTATGGTTCGGATATAGTTCACCCGATCGGGAACTTCAACCTGAAGAGCCTTCTCCACGCATAAAGCGACTGCTTCATTGTTCATATGAGCCGACAGATAGTCCATACGATCGGTGAGATGGATAATCTGTGGATAGCTGATAGCCTCACACATCTTCTCAATTCCACTATGAATATAACCGATATGGGGTTCAATATTTAATACCTTTTCCCCTTCAAGTCGCACAAGCATCCTTAGTACGCCATGCGTGGAAGGGTGTTGGGGACCCATGTTGACCAGATATTCATCTGTTGCGAGCCTGTCGCTGTTTAGTATGATTTCTCTTATTTCGGACATAATTCTATCGTTCTACAATTCGTATTTCGTCCACATAATCTTTTCTAAGGGGAAAACCCCAGCCATCTTCAAGAAATAGACGGCGCAAATCGGTATGGTTATTAAATTTTATTCCAAGTAAATCGAATATCTCACGCTCATGATACTTAGCAGTAATCCAAATGTCGCTAATGGTATCCAGAGAAGGATTAATCCTATCGGCTGTTCTAACCTTTAAGACCATCGCATGGCGGTGTTTTATCGATTCCAGGTGACAGATAACACCCATATTTTCGGCATAATCAACGCCCGAAAGACAAAACAAATAGTCGAAAGAGCTATCTTTTGATTCTTTTAACTGCAATGCAACACTGTGATATTGAGCTTCACTAACAGTCATCTCGACATATTGAGAACCTAAAATAACTTCCGTCTGAGGAAAACTAGTTGTGAGGTAAGCGATTAATTCTTCATTAGTCATAACCCAAAATTTTAAAGAGAAGGTTTATTTGCTTATCGGTTTTGCTTCAAGGTATTTCACCTTGCCAAAATTTTTCTCCCTTTTTATCTTCTTTTGAAGTTGCATAATCCCAAAAAGTAATGCTTCGGGTCGAGGAGGACAGCCTGGAATATAAACATCTACGGGGATAACATGATCTGCCCCTTTTACGATTGCATATGAATTATAATAAAACGGCCCTCCTGAAATCGCACAAGCACCCATCGCAATCACATACTTTGGATCAGCCATTTGATCATAGAGACGGCGTAATACAGGCGCCATCTTATAATTTATAGAACCGGAGATAATAATCATATCGGCTTGGCGCGGTGTTGCTCTGGCCACTTCAGTTCCGAATCGCGCAAAATCGTGACGCGAAGCCCCGGCAGCCATCATCTCAATCGCACAACATCGGGTGCCAAAGGTTAGTGGCCATAATGAATTAGCACGTGCCCAGTTAACCAAATCATCTAACCGGGCAAGAATAATCCCGCCTCCTTCATACTGAGCTATAATCGGATAATCATTTTTTCCGAAATCACTCTTTGTAGTTATTCCCATCTTAAAGCATGTTTTTTCCATCCATACAACAGACCTAATCCTAAAATCGCAAAGAATATAAGAATCTCAATAAATCCGGTTAATCCCGCACTTCTCATTACAATGGCCCAAGGGAAAAGAAAAATAGTCTCCACATCAAAAATGAGAAACAGAATAGCAAAAAGATAATAGCCAACCGTATATTGAAGCCAGGCATCACCGATGGTTTCGATGCCACATTCATAAGGCTCAAATTTTACAGAATTAGATGATGTTGGGGGTACATAGCTGGAGAAAACCATAGCTAATCCTACCAAGGTAATAGCGGCAAGAAAAAAGAGTACCAACGAGCTGCTTTCCATATTATAAGTATTAATTTCTAAACAAAAAAAACGTTTATATACTGGAAATGAATAGCCAAAAGTATAATATAAAATAATTAGCTTTCCCTTTTTTCTAATAAATTATAGCTTGAAGGATCTATTTATATTGAATATAAATTTAAAAAAGAGGCCGTTATGGATGCTTGTAATTATAGATCAGAAGCATACATAACGTTTGACAAATATCACTTTAAATCTAATTGCAAAGCGTATAGAAGTCGCGGCGGGAGTTTACACACATTACAGAAATATCTTCGGATTTTAAAATTACCTTCGCTTCTGTAAGGCCAAGCCATGAATCAAGAAGTGTTGTTTTATAACTTGAAGCCACAATTAGCATCGCAAATTTAAAGGTTAACGCATGGGCTAATGAAGCTTTCTGCAACTTCCATGTCGGAGTATGACTCTCGATAACGTGAACCGGAAAATTAAATTTACTGTAAAAGCGTTGTATTGAAAAGAGGTTATTTTTGACCAATTTTTGATCCTGTTCCCACCCTTCAAGAGCTTCAAAAAGATCGATCTGAGAACTATTGTGACGCCCCAAGTAGCTTGCCCACAGGGCCAGATCTTTACTCTTTTTCATATACCCAACCGGGATAATTATCTGCTTATAGATCTGATTCAGATTACTTTGAGCCGAAACAAACAAAAAAGGGAATGCTGCATAGTGTAAAACAGACAACAAATGAAAGGCCGATGTTTTATGAGCAACTAGAACTAGACATTCGTAGCGTTCGGCGAGATCATCCAAGCTCTTAATAAGCTCTTGTTCTGTAACTAAAAACTTAACTTTAACGGTTGAGAGGTTATCCGAAATTTTTGAAACAGAACTCCGAAGACGTGCCTCGGCGATCTCAATACGTTCATGCTGCTTGGGATCTAAGACATGAAACAGACAAAGTTCTTTTTGAAGAATGGAGGCAATAATGATCCCATGTAAAATAGCATCATCCATACCTTGCGCAAAATTACACCAAACAAATATTTTTTGCTCTCCATTTTCCATCCCCAAAATTAAGAAAATATAACACCTCAATTAAGCTATCTAAAATTAATATCCGTTTTAACGTCTCTGGTATAAAATTTAACCTAGCATTATATTTTAGGTAAAAATCCCAAATGTATGATAGAATTCATTTTTATAGTTCAACTATTCGTGTATGTTTGGCCTAACAAACCTAAATTGGTTAACGACTATGTTAAACAGACAATTGTTGGCGCCCAATAGCATTTTGGTTGTTGGTGGTTCGAATGACCTAACGAAACCAGGAGGAAAAATTCTCAAAAATATTTTGGAACATCAATATTCTGGCGCATTGTATGTTTATAATCATCATAATACAACGATTCAAGGAGTAACTACGTTTAACATTCTAGAAGAAATTCCAGAAATCGATCTGGCGATAATTGCAATTCCCGCCATTAGCTGCCCTGAAGTGATTGAATTCTTAGCCATTCAGAAGAATGTTCGCGCATTTATTGTTATTTCAGGCGGGTTCGGAGAGATGGGATCAGCGGGTAAAGAACTGGAGGACCGCATGAGGAATAGTGTCAATAAGACTGGAGGTTGCCTCATCGGACCCAATTGTATTGGAGTATTAACACCACATTATGCAGGCGTTTTCACTACGCCAATCCCTCTTCTGGTAACCAATGGATGTGATTTTGTATCAGGCTCGGGGGGGACCGCCATTTTCATTATGGAATCTGCCATTCCTAAAGGAATCCATTTCTCGCGGGTTATCTCAGTTGGGAACTCAGCTCAGATCGGTATTGAGGAGGTCTTGGAATACTGGGATCAGAACAGTGAGAGGGAGTCTGAAATGAGGGTTAAACTGCTTTATATCGAATCGATTCGTGATCCGGATAAATTTCTATTCCATTCCCGCTCTTTGGTAAACAAGGGATTTCGGTTAGCTGCAATTAAGGCAGGAAGCACCAAGGCAGGCAGTAGAGCGGCAAAATCGCATACCGGAGCAATGGCAAACTCCGATTCCGCAGTTGAAGCACTTTTCCGCAAAGCTGGAATTGTAAGGTGCTATGGAAGGGAAGAATTAACAACTGTAGCAGGAATATTAAAATCAAACACCTTAAAAGGGAGAAATATTGCCATTATAACTCATGCCGGAGGGCCAGCAGTGATGCTCACAGACGCCCTCGAATCGGGAGGATTAAAGATCCCTCAACTTAGAGATATAAGTGCAAAAGATTCGTTAAAGAAAAAATTATTTGCTGGATCATCGATTGAAAATCCAATTGATTTTCTCCCAACTGGAACGGCAGAACAGCTAGGCGAAATTATCGATGCATGTGAGCATGATTTTGATCAGATCGATGGCATGGCAGTCATTTATGGAAGTTCCGGTCTCACTTCGGTTAAAGAGGTTTATCAGGTACTGGATCAAAAGATGAAAACATGCCGTAAACCTATTTATCCAATATTACCTTCTGTTATTTCGGTAAAAAAAGACCTGGCCTATTTCCTGTCACACGGCAACATAAACTTTCCGGATGAAGTATTGCTGGGCAGGGCTTTGACACGTGTCTATCAAACGCCCATCCCTTCAGATGATCAGATCATTCTTGAAGGGGTTGATGTGCCTAAAATCAGACAACTAATCGAGAGTTGCGTATCAGGTCAACTCCCTCCAGAAAAGGTACACGAACTACTCAATGCAGCTTCAATCCCAATTGCAAAAGAGTTGATCATCAATACGATCGAAGAAGCGCTCGCTGCAGTGCGCGAAATTGGGTTCCCGGTCGTAATGAAAGTGGTCGGTCCGCTTCACAAAACAGAGGTAAATGGAGTAACGATGAATATCCGTTCGGAAGAACATGTTCGGAACGAATTCAACAGGATGATCTGTATTCCAGATACGACAGCCTTGGTAATTGCGACACAATACGATGGAACAGAGCTTTTTCTAGGTGCCAAGTATGAGCCGAAGTTCGGGCATGTAATCCTTTGCGGTATAGGTGGAATCTTTGTTGAGTTACTTAAGGATGTAACATCAGGGCTCGCTCCACTCTCGTTCGACGAAGCTAATTCAATGATTCGGAACCTCAAAGCCTATCCACTCATAAAAGGATACAGAGGTAAACCAGGTGTGAGCCGACAAAAATTTGCAGAAATAATCGTTCGGCTATCTACGATGCTCCGATACGCAACAGAAATTAAGGAGATGGACATTAACCCATTAATAGGAAATAAAGATCAAATAGTAGCCGCAGATGTTCGGATTACAATTGAAAAGAAATAAACTAAACTATCCTGGATTCCGAATCAGTAGCTTACTAAGATTAGTTTAAACTAACCAGAAGTATTACCATCTATAATTGATTTATACTTAGTATATAAAAACGAGATAATCAACAGTAGCAGCCCCAGTGATAAAAATACGATTGTGCGTGCTAAAGAATTAAAATCCGAAATATCGTAAAAGAATAGCTTGCAAAGGGTTATTCCTAATAGAGCTATTGCTCCGATACGAAGGTGCTTTTTCTTCTTCCAAAGACCCATTGCAACTACAACCAAAGCAAACACACCCCAAAGAATACTTAATCCAATCGGAATCGCCTGTGCTAATTTAAAAATATCGAATACATTAACCAACTCGCTACTGATGATCCACAAAAGAGAGAGGTAAAAAACTGTGTCAAAATATAGTGTTGCCATAGCTGATGGAATTTTAATAAAATCCTGTTTCAAAGAGCGATAGACAGCAAGTAGTAGCATCCCCACAAAAACAAACGAAACATAACGTATTCCAATATAAAACCAATTCTGAGGATAATGGACCGGAGAGGTATTATTCAAATAATTACCCCTTAGAATTTCCAGAATGTGTACTATCTCCAATAAAAATTCCAAAATAATCAACGTGCTTATTACAAGCGATACAATGCCTAAGGTGCGATTTTGAAGCTTTTTTATATTGATAAAAGTGAGGAGAGAAAAGAAAAGCAAGGAATAATTTACGATCCATATTTTCTTAAAACTAATAAGGCTTGCATCCTGAATGGTCTCAGTATAGAGCCTATCAGCAGCGTTAACAACTTTAGTAGAATCAACATATAACTGATTCCAGTATGTTTCGATTTCAATTCGAAAAGCGAAGTAGGAAACAGTTAAAAACAATGCTGGTATAACTATCGCAAAAAGCTTATTCCATTCACCTCTTACCGATAACTGAATTGGATATTTAGGATTATAATTCATCCAGTTAATAAAGGCAAACGATGCCATAATAAAAACTGAGGATAGAAAATTTATATTTAGCAGTGTAACAATACGGGTTTCAGGTTTCCCTAATATGTATGCATCATAGAGTGACCAATCCTGAATTAGACTAAGAAAGGTGAGAATAAATACAACATTTGCTATTGATTCATAAAAAAGAATACCCTTAGTTCTTCCAATCCAGAATAACAACGCTGCTTCACATCCCCATAAGAGAGTAACCCAATTTCCATTTAATTGAACCGGGATGGCGATAGTTATAAAAACAAGTGCCAATCCACCTACTAAATAGAGTAAATTGAAATCAGAACCTCTTTGATTATAAACTAATAGACATACTAACGAATGAACCAACGCATTACAAACTGCAAAAACACCTAGTAACTCAACTCCTGTAACATTGCTCTTTAAGATTGAAAACCCAATTCCAAAAAAGATAAATGAGTTTGCAAGCAACAGAAGAACATCATCAATATTAAACTTATCGCTTTTAAATATCTTATATGTCAATAAAATAGCATAAAACAGAATAAAGAATAAAGACACGAAAAAGAAGGCTAATATAAAATGTTCTGCTGAATGAAACTTCTCCAAAAACCAGGAGAAATAGATAAGCCACGTGATTATAAATGAGCCATAATAAAGGGGTTTCCAATATTTTTTAACTGAAATGGCAAGAATCCCAACATTGATAATCGCGACATAACTAAACAAAATAAGAATGTTATCCGAATCATCACTTAACAGAAAAGGGACCGCATAGGCACCTAGCAGGCCGATATGGGCGATAATCTGCGTATCGTAAAAAATAGCCAACACTACGGTGAAAATGGTAAAAAAAACCATTAAAAGAAATGCTATATTCTGGGGAAAAAGCATATAAATACTATAACCAAATAGAGTTATGAAATACATGATCGCAATTGCACCACTTACTAAGACCGCACTATAGTTTTCATAATTTTTCTTGAGTTTAATTCCAATACTAAATAAGCCAAAACCCACTAAATAACCGAGTATTATTCGGGCAAGAGGACTGATTAAATTATGGTCAATAGCGTATTTAACCCCAATGGCAACACCTAGAATGGTTATTGCAATACCTATTTTATTCATCAGATTTTCTCCGATAAATTTCTCAAGATTTGAATCTGGTTTAATTAGGTGCTTTGATTGTAGAGGGGCAGAAACCAAATGGCTCTGAGTTTCTCTTGATTGGGATAATGAATCTGCACTTTGTGAACTAACAGTCATTTTAATCTCCATAACCGAAGATTCCCTTTCCGTTTCCTCAATGCTTGAAAGAGAATGAGATTCCTTCTTAAGGTGGGAAATCTCCTTCTGCAATGCATCTATATCCTGTGAAAAAAGTTCTTGCCGTTTCAGCAAGAGATTAAGTTTACCAATTAGCTCATTGATCCGATCATTATTTCCTATCATATGATTCATTTTAAAAAAATAAATACAGGAAGAACCTCATCAAAGTAAAAGACTATGTTGAATATACATTTTAAAACTATAAAATCAAAACTAGTATCACTGTAATGGTACGT
>CAIVMQ010000078.1 GCA_903907075.1 uncultured Bacteroidia bacterium | reverse complement strand
CTTTGATAATATACAAGTGGTGCATACCAGGGGAGCAATTTTAGAGGAGAATCATTATTATCCGTTCGGGATGGTAATGGCGGGGGTGAGTTCAAAAGCGGCGGGTACACTAAAAAATAAAGAAAAAACCTTTCAGGGGCAAAGATTTGATGATGACCTAGATTTAAACTGGGTTCAATTCAAATGGCGAAATCATGATCCACAAATTGGAAGGTTTGTTGAGATAGATCCACTTGCCGAAAAATATGTTTACAACTCAACCTATGCTTTTTCTGAAAACAAAGTAACACGACATGTTGAACTAGAAGGATTAGAGGCTGTATTGCCAAATCCAACGGGAAATGCGGCAATAGGTATTTATAACTTGTTTGCAGGATGGGGACAGGATTTAAAGCAGGGTGCAGATAATTTGAAGCAAGGTGCAATAAATAAAGCTAATTTGCAATCGGGAGCAAATGATAATCTCCCAGTACCTATTCGAGATATTAAATCAGTTAATGCAGATTTACAAATTAATGCTGGCGTAGCGCAAATGGTAAAACCTGGGCTGGAGGCAGCAAGCTATGTAGCTGGTATTGCCGTTGGATTAGAAACCCATCCTTCGCCTGGATTACTGACTGCATCAAATATGGGTTTAAAGAGTACAGTAGGTTTATCCTATACAGGAGGAATAAACACTGTAGTGAAGGAAAGTGCAATTGAAGCATCACAACTTTCGCCAAATGTTCAAAAAATTGTCAATTTAATGAGTGAGTTAAAAGCAAATGGGGGAACCATAACTCCCAATCCCCTAAAGCCTAATCAAGAGCTTAACCTCACAATAAAGAATATTGAAATGATGGATTTTCGTATTGAAACACATGTTGTACCAACAAAATTCGGGGGCAATGGAGTGACACCTCAAAGGCATATGAATGTTGATTTATATCCCGATAAAAAAGTATTACCAAATAGTGGGCATAAAATTTTAGAATAATGTGCATTGATAAAGATTCCTTATTAATTAGTGTCTTTAAGATTTTACCTGAAGAAATCGATTTTTATATTCAAGCTCCAAGTCTTGAAGACGATATCATTTTAAATATGATGAGCGAAACAGAGTATCCTTATTATAAACTTATCAAGGTTAATAAGCTGAATAAAAACAACATTATTAAGCTTATTAATGTTCGCGATATAATTCAATATTTTCAACATATTGAATTGAGAAATAATAATGAAATATTGTTTCAAGGCTTTGATGGTGTTGAATTCGGTATTATTTCAAAACTAATAAGAATACCGGAATGGTTTAGTGTTAACTTTATTAATACTGGTGAATGTTCATTATCTAATGATTGGTAAAATATATTTTAAAATCAAAATGAAATAATTCTTGGATAATATTTCATTTTTTTAAACAAATCTCTTTTTAGCGGCTAGCTATAGTAAAGTAAGGTTATAAATTAAACTGGCATTTGGTAAAGAAGTTGTGAAATAATTGATATGCATATATTTATTGTAGCAACGAATCGCCCGTTAATGTGTTCTTTGATAATATACAAGTAGTGCATACAAGGGAAGCCATTTTAGAGGAGAATCATTATTATCCGTTCGGGATGGTAATGGCGGGATTGAGTTCAAAAGCAGCGGGTGGTATAATTAATAAGTACAAATACAATGGTAAGGAATTACAGAATGGGGAGTTTAGTGATGGAAGCGGATTGGAGTGGCTCGACTTCGGAGCAAGAATGTATGATAATCAGTTAGGAAGATGGTT
>CAIVMQ010000077.1 GCA_903907075.1 uncultured Bacteroidia bacterium | reverse complement strand
TGATAATGGCAGCTCAGAACAAAGCGCAGGCGATATCTGGCTGTTGCCTTATTGGATCGGTCGCTATCTGAATGTTATTAGCCCACCGGTAAAGGGGAATTGATTACCGTCTTTTTTGGTGTTTTAGTCCGTCGGTTGACGGATAGTGGCAGTTTTTTTGATTTAGTTGAATTATTATTTATTAATATTTCTATGAGACAAATTCATATATCAAGGTTTATCCTCTGTTTATTGGTTCTAATTTCCGTTTCCGGGATACTTTCATGCACTCATCCAAATAGTGAACAAACCGTAAAGCAGGTGATGGACAAAACCATTACCAATCTTTATAAAACAAAGGATGCCAAAGGGCTGAACTCATTGAATGAAGAACAGGTTATGGCGCTCTTTTCTGACGATGAAAAGGAGGTGTTATCTTCACGCCACTGGATGTTTACGGTAAATATTCCGGTTGTCGTTTCGGTAATGCGCAGCAATGAACAGAAAATTATCCCTTTCTGGTTAACAAAAAGTGGTTTTGTGAAAACGGACAAATCCATGAAAAATGAAAATACTACCTATGAAGTGTGGCAGAAGGAGTTTCCTGCCGGTCAGGTAGGTCTTGGAGTTAATGGATTTGAGAATTTTATGCTCCATTACTTTGTCTCAGTTGCCCCGAAAAACAAAGGTGAGAAGCTGGAACTTTCCCGCTTCTTCCCAATTAATCAATATGTCGGCATTTTGGATGATGGCGCCTTCACCTACCACGATTGGGATGAATTGGTGCTCAAAAATGTTCCGGAGTCAATGAAAGGGGAGAAACTTCTCACAACAATTCGTGGACGTGGGGAGGAGACACACCTGATTGGAGCATTTCGGTCAACGGCATATCCTTCATCGTCAACCCCGGATCAGGTAATGCTTACCTGGAGCTCAGACCCTTCAACAGGAATGGATATCCAGTGGCGCACCGATACCACAGTTAGTGACGGAGTCGTTAAATACCGCGAAAAAGGAACTATACAGGAATTTTCATCCAAAGCTTTCAGCTACCGCATGGAGGACCGCGCGCTCATGAACGATCGTTATATCAACCGATTCACAGCAGAACTTAGAGATTTAAAACCTGGAACTACCTACGAATATCAGGTAGCACCTCAGTCCGTCTGGGCTGAAGATTATAAGTTCTCAACGGCAGCAAAGGATAATCAGTTCTCTTTTAACTGGTTTGGAGATACACATCATTCGGTTAAATATGGAGAGATCATGAAAGTCGCAGAGAAAAATTATCCTGATGCTGCATTCTTTTCTATTGTTGGTGATATGGTGAGCGATGGGCTGCAACGCGATCAGTGGGACGACCTGTTTATGTTATCGAAGCCCACACTCTCACGTAAACCCATGATGTCGGTCCTCGGGAATCACGATAACCGTAGTGGCCTGGGTGCACTCATGTACCGTGAACTGGTGAGCTATCCTAAAAATGGCCCGGCTCAGGTTGAAAAAGAACATACCTATTCATTCAAGTACAAAAACACATTATTTCTAATGATCGATTGTACTGCGCCTATTGAGATTCAAAACTCATGGATCGAGCAGCAGCTTGCAAATACAGACGCGACATGGAAAATTGCAATGTTTCACTTTCCTCCGTATAACTGGGAGGAGCCCTATCTCAATATTCAAAAAGCGTGGGTTCCAATTTTTGACAAGTATCATGTCGACATGGTTCTTGGGGGGCATATACATTATTATATGCGTTCCAATCCAATGAAGGGGGGCAAGGTTGTATCGTCATACAACGATGGAACGGCCTACATTATCTCAATTGGAATTGAGGCCAATGCCCGTAAGATGTCTGATGAACCGTATGCGGCTGTCCGTAATAATGAAGGACCGCTGTTTCAAAATGTGAATATAAATGGGAATAAGCTAACCTATGTCTCGGTTAATTCTGAAAATAAGGTTATTGATACTTATACCATTAAAAAATAATGTGCTGTTTTTTTTAAATTGTATTCAAAACTCCTTAGGCCGAATAGCGAGCTCAATTTGGCTTGTGTAAAACGTTGCTTTCTTATGAAGATCAAATTTTTGACCCTTATATTTATACTCTGCTGGACACCTATTTTTGCTCAGCCTTCTGGTGATGCATTAATTCCGTTGTCGTTAGATAACGTAAAGGTCGAAGGTGAAATAGGTCGTAGAATAGCTTTAACAGTGAAATCTAATTTGCTTGAACTTGATGTTGACAAAGACTTTTTAGCCCCATTTCAATTAAAGGAGAAGAACACGGCGAATTACATTGGTCTGGGTAAACTAATCGATGCAACTTCTAAATTTGCTGCGTATACTGGAGATCCGAAGGTTATCGCGTTAAAGAATCATCTTACTTCTGAGATTATCAACGCACAAGAGGCTGATGGTTATCTGGGTGATATGTCACCTTCGAATCGAATGTGGAAGCTTTGGGATGTGCATGAAGTGGGTTATATCATTTACGGACTAACAACAGACTATATTCTTTTTGGAACTAAATCATCACTGGTTGCGGCACAAAAGGGGGCTGATTATTTACTCCGAAATTGGTCGTCAATGCCAGCCGGATGGCAGGATAGCACTGGTGTTGGACTGCATATAGCCGGAATTGGCATTGATCGTACAATGATTGCCTTGTATCAGGTTACCCATGATCCCCGTTATCTCGACTTCTGTCTGAATGAACTTCATCTCAAAGCATGGAATCCTGGGATCGTACTTGGTCGGCGTAAATTAGTCGAAGGACATATCTATAGTTACATGGCTGCTTCATTGGCGCAATTAGAGCTCTACCGTATTGACCGCGATACGAATTTGCTAACTCCAACAATGAAAGCTATCGATTTTTTGTTTAATCAAAATGGGGTCGCGATAAGTGGTGGTGCTGGTCAGGTGGAGGTCTGGACTAACGATCAGGATGGTGGAAGAGACCTCGGCGAGACCTGTGCAACAGCTTACCAGTTAAGAGTCTACGAGAATCTTCTTCGGTTAAAGGAGGACTCTCGATATGGCGATATCATGGAACGCACAATCTATAATGCCTTGTTTGGTGCACAATCGACTGATGGTCGTAAGGTTCGCTATTTCACTCCGTTGGAAGGTGATCGTTTTTATCACGATGCAGATACCTATTGCTGTCCGAATAATTTTCGACGAATAGTCGCCGAGCTCCCTGCTATGATTTATTATAAATCGGGTAATGGTATTGTGGTAAACCTCTACTCAGAATCAAAGGCGAATATTCAGCTTCGTGATAAGCCTGAAATTGGAATAAGTCAGCAGACTGATTATCCCAATTCCGGTAAAGTTATGCTTCATATTGATCCATTATCGCCAGTATTATTCTCGGTTAAACTTCGGATTCCGCTGTGGTGCAAGAAAGGCTCTATTTCAATCAATGGCGAGACATCAACAATTAACTGTATTCCTGGAACATTTGCTGTGCTTGACCGGGTTTGGAAACCAGGGGATCTGATAACGCTTGATTTGCCTATGGAGTGGCGCTTCGTTAAAGGACGCGAGCGTCAAGCAGGACGGGTTGCTATCATGCGTGGCCCGTTACTCTTTGGCCTCGATCCGACTCAGGAAAAATCACTTGAGCATAGCTCTGCTGCCGACTTAGGACGATTAATTATTACCCCCAAAATGGTAACTTCGTTGCCTGTCAGTTCAAATTCTGCTCGTTCCAATGGTATCGGTTGCAACTTAAAGGCAGGATCGAAAATATGGGCAATGGATAACCCTGGAAATCTTGATCTTCTATTTTCTGAATTTACAAATCCGAATATACGATGTACTTATTTTAAGTCCCCGAATCTTTCTCAAGCCGTGGATGATGAATTAATAGATCTGAATTTTAATTAATAACTTTTAAAAAATATAAATTACTCACTATGAAATCTTCTTTTCAAAAACTTTCGCTGACACTTATCTTTTTGTGTCTTACTTTAGGACTTCTAAGTGCTCAGGCTGTAAAGACTCAGAATTCAGTAAAGGGTCTGCCTGATGAGGTTTACCTTCAAGAAGTGGCTAAGCGGATCGTAACTGCCCATCCGGTACAGAGCATTGCACTCTTTAACGACGTTTGTTTTGCTGTTATAGAAGGGAAAATAAACCTGCTTCAAAAGGATGCCTTTGTGGTAGATTCCTCCTCGCCTGAAGGAGTTAAAAGAGTTATCACTATGGGAGGTGATCTTTGGGCGCTGGCATTAGATGGACTTTATCGGTATAAAAATAGGTCATGGGAGAAGATGGATAGCCAAGAGTATGTCGATCTGTGCATCCATCAGGGGAAGCTTCATGGAGCCACAAAAGAGGAGATTTTCCGTTTTGAAAATGACCATTTTATTTCAACAAAACCTATTGGGGGCTATAACTCAAGTGATATTACCATGTTAATGGAAGATGGATCGCAGATTCATGCCGATCCTGTGCGGATTGGACCGATCATGCGTATTGCTTCGTATAGCGGAACGTTATATGTGCTGCAACCGGGGAAATTAATCCTTTTCGATGGGCTGGTTGTGAATGAAGATTTTATCGACTGGGGCAGGCTCCCGTCAAAAATAACAACCGGTTTGCTTTCTGATGGGAGCAAGCTTTATGTAAGCACGAATAAAGGACTGGGCGTATTCCACGGTGGTGCAATGACGTCCCTACAAGGTAAAGATGGACTGCCGATTGAAAATACTACATGCGTGACCAAAGGTTTTGATGAGGATATCTGGATTGGAACGGCTCGTGGTGCGGTGAGAAAGGTGAAGAATGAATGGCACTATTTTGGGTCTGATCAGTGGCTACCAGGTTTGCAGGTTAGTGATATTGCCGTTGGTACTCGTGCTGTTTATGTGGCTACTGATAAAGGTGTTGGTATCATAAATTATGAGCCATATACCCTTCAGAAAAAAGCTGCTTTTTACGAGCAGCATATCCTCGACTGGGGCCATAAGAGATTGGGATTTGTCCATACGTTGTATAAGAAAGATGGTGAATGGATTCGGGAAGTTAGCGATAATGACGGTGGTAATACTGCAACCTACTTGGCTGCAATGTGTTATAAATATGTCGTGACGGGTGATCCTTCGGCTCGCAAAGAGGCTGTCGAAGCTTTTAAAGCGTTGGTATGGCTTGAACGAATCTCTACCGTACGCGGGTTTTTTGCCCGGGCTATCTGGTCGCCAACGGGAGATCAATGTGAAAGAGCTACTCAAGGATCAGGTGGCTTGCCGGCTCGCTGGTATCCTACCAAAGATGGTAAATGGTTCTGGAAAGGCGATACCTCCAGCGATGAGGTGACCTCGCATTTTTATGCCGTTTCTCTATTCTATGATCTTGTGGCTCAAGGTACTGAAAAGGAGATGGCTCGTGAACACATGAATCGTATTGCGGGATATATCTTAAAAAATGGGTATGTCTTTAATGATTTAGATGGTAAACCAACACGCTGGGGCCGCTGGAATCCGGAGTACCTCTTACGCCCATATGGCTACAACGACCGGGGAGTAAATGGTCTCGAGGTGTTGGCTTATATGCAGTCTGCCTTTGCTGTTACCGGCGATCAGAAATTTGAAAAGGGTCTAAAACAATTAGTTGGCTATGGTTATGCCGAAAATACCATCCGCCAAAAGAATACCTTCCCTCCATCGACACTCGCACCTTGGGACGATAACCTGGCCTTCGAAAGTTACAATACCTTGCTCCGATATACCACCGATCCGCAGCTGCGCTCAATCTATTTACGTAGCTTAGAACGGTCATGGGAGGTTAAAAAAATGGAGCATATTCCATGGTTTAATTTCTCCTACGGCGCGCTCTCAGGCAACGATTGCGAAGTGGAACAATCGATAAAGCATTTACGCGAATGGACCCTCGACTGCGGGGAATATAATTACCGTAATTCTCTTCGTGACGATTTATTTGTTGAGCCTGGCTACACCTCCTATGAGGGTGGATTAAAAGCGATGTCGCCTCGCGAAACATCCGTAAAGTCCGGCAGTCGCAGAGCAATAGATCTTGATGGCGGTAACAACGGCAATGTGATCAAGGAGCCGACAGGATTTTTGAGAGATTACTGGATGGGCCGTTATCATGGCTTTATTCAAGCGCCCACAACAACGGATCCTGGATTGCTAACAGTTCCTAAAGCAAATGATGGTCCTCATGGTGCAAAACCGTATGACGGACCAGATATGCCGGAGTTTTAAGATGATTTGATTCGAAGAGTATCTACTTATAGATTTATCAGTGTTGAACCCGCTTCGGGGTTCCTACTTTATGTCTATTTCACACCCCCGGTTTACACCGGAGGTTATCGAAATTAGAGTCCTTCGGACTTTTTCACTTCATTGAAAAAGGTTTTCGTCAGTGGACGGATTATTAACCGGGGCAACAACCCACGGTAAAAGAAAATAAATCTTTAACCCTGAAAGTGGTTTATTTTTAATTACTGTTTGCACCGAGGGTTATTGAAATTAGATTCCTTCGGACTTTTAAACTACCCTGAAAAGGGTTTACCGTTAGTGGACGGATTATTAATCGAGGCAACAAACCACGGCAAAAGATTACGCATCTTGTACCCTAAAAGGGTTTGATCTCAATAACCGTGGGTGCAGCCTACGTAACAACAAACATATTCAAAATAACCCTGAAAAGGGTTTGATCTCAATAACCGTGGGTGCAGCCTACGTAACAACAAACATATTCAAAATAACCCTGAAAAGGGTTTGATCTCAAT